>NZ_JBALCZ010000017.1:0-128142 GCF_036917615.1 Nostoc sp. | reverse complement strand
GCCCAATGCCCAATGCCCAATGCCCAATGCCCAATGCCCAATGCCCAATGCCCAATGCCCAATGCCCAATGCCCAATGCCCAATGCCCAATGCCCAATGCCCCATAAATGATAAACAAAAAGGGCTGCTGAATTCAGCAACCCTCAAATTGAGCTAAATTGTTTTTTTTAATCAACAGAAGCTAAACTAGCCACTTGTAAAGGTTTTGTAGTATCTTCGGTTTTTGTATTAAGTTGCTGCAACATTGGTTTGGTATTAAAAGGGTCTTTTTCATCTGATGAGTCTGTATCAAACTCATCAGTGCTCGGTTCGTCGAGCATCAGGCGATCGCACGGAATATTATCGGATAAAATTGCACTTGCCATCATCCCTGTATGAATCTCCATTTGACCTTTTTCCGGAGCTTCAAACACTAAACGTTGTCCAGGGAAAACAACTCTTTCAAAGTACCAGTTGGGAATATTGGAGATGCGAGCTACCTGTATTTTGCTCGTGGCATTAATATAGCAGCAGAGAATTTTTCCCGATTGCTCAGGTGGTAGAGGATCTAATATTTGAGCCATAACTGCTGAGGAGCTTTTCGCCACAATTTTACATTACACTAGCCAAGCCTAGCATTGCCTGATCCCCAGTTGCTGTAGCTCCGACTACCAACTCACCTCTTTCTAGATTATTTCTACCTAAAGATATATCGTAGGTTATAAAAATTTCGTAAATATTTATGCCTTGTCTACAATTTTACACTATGTGAACATCTTTGAATTTTTAATCTTTGGCAAAAAAGCTTTAACTTCTTTAGGGCAGATAATTATCGGGTAGGTATAGCGAAGATCCCCTTAGCTTGAGCCTAGTTCAGGAGTGTATTTTTGTGTTTCATCTATCCCACGATTAAAAGCCTGGGATCATCGCTTAATGAATAAACTCAATGTTATCGTAAAGCTATATGAAAATGTCTTCATAAAGCCTCTCTTGATAAAATGCCATGCATTTGGTATGCAAAGTAATTTTATTGATTCTTACATCTGTGAACAAAAGTTCATTTGTATATCAATAATCGGTTTCAATGTCAAGCAAGATTGTAAGAGATTAAGAGCAGCCAAAACAAAAACACGCCTTAAAACTGGAATTTATCTCGCTTTCCCCAAAGATTGGCAAGATGGAAGTCAAAACACCCATGATGGAAAATCGAATTCTTTACGTTCGCCTTCCTTGTAACCCTATCTTTCCCATTGGGGTTGTCTACCTGAGCGATCACGTCCACAAACAGTTTCCTAATATCGAACAGCGCATTTTTGATTTGGGAACAGTGCCACCTTTAGATTACACTTTTGCCTTGGATCGCTGTATTGATGAATTTAAACCGACACTGCTAGTATTTTCTTGGCGGGATATTCAAATTTATGCCCCAGTCGGTGGACGTGGTGGCAACCCACTGCAAAACGCTTTTGAATTTTACTATGCTAAGAATCCTCTATTGAAATTACGTGGGGGATTGGGCGGTTTGCGAATCTTCATCGCTTACTATGTAGAGTTATGGCGGAACCAGGGCTTAATCAAACGCGGTTTAAAGCGTGCCCAAAAATATAATTCTAATGCCCGTGTAGTTGTAGGTGGTGGTGCAGTTAGTGTATTTTACGAACAGTTGGGTAAAAGCTTACCCCAAGGGACAATTATTTCTGTGGGTGAAGGGGAAACCCTGCTGGAAAAACTTTTAAGTGGCAAAGATGTTCGAGATGAACGCTGTTACGTGGTGGGAGAAACTCAACCACGGAAACGGCTAATTCACGAACAACCCACCCCACTCGAAAAAACAGCTAGTAACTATGACTATATCGAAAGCATCTGGCCGGAATTTAACTTTTATTTGCAAGAGCAAGACTTTTATATAGGTGTACAAACTAAGCGTGGTTGTCCTCACAACTGCTGCTATTGCGTCTACACTGTTGTCGAAGGCAAACAAGTACGCATCAACCCAGCAGATGAAGTAGTTGCTGAGATGCGACAATTGTATAATCGCGGCATTCGCAACTTCTGGTTTACCGATGCCCAATTCATCCCAGCGAAAAAATTTATCGACGATGCCATAGAACTGTTGCAAAAAATCGTCGATTCTGGTATTACAGACATCCACTGGGCAGCTTACATTAGAGCCGACAATTTGACACCAGAGTTGTGCGACTTGATGGCGAAAACCGGGATGAACTACTTTGAAATTGGGATCACCAGTGGTTCTCAAGAACTTGTGCGGAAAATGCGGATGGGGTACAATCTGCGAACCGTCTTGCAAAACTGCCGTGATTTAAAAGCAGCTGGTTTCAACGACTTAGTTTCCGTCAATTACTCCTTTAATGTCATTGACGAACGTCCCGAAACCATCCGCCAAACTATCGCCTATCACCGCGAACTAGAACGGATTTTTGGTGCTGATAAAGTCGAACCAGCCATCTTCTTTATTGGACTACAACCCCATACCCATTTAGAAGAATACGCTTTCAAAGAAGGCATCCTCAAACCAGGGTATGATCCAATGAGTTTGATGCCGTGGACAGCCAAAAAACTCCTTTGGAATCCCGAACCCCTTGGTTCATTTTTTGGAGAAGTCTGCTTGCAAGCTTGGCAACAAAACCCCAACGATTTCGGACGCGAAGTCATGAAAATTTTAGAAGAAAAGCTGGGTTGTGCCGACTTAGAAGCAGCACTTTCTGCACCAATAGAGACGAAAGAGAAACAGTTAGCAGGTGTATCCTAAAAAACACGAGTTCTGAATTTCTCCCCCTCTCTTCCTCTGCGTCGCGCCAGTTGCTAAAGAGCGGGAACGCTAAAAGCGAACAAGTCGGGAAACCCGCCCAACGCACTGGCTTCTCTGTGCCTCTGCGGTTATTTTTACCAAATCCCATGTTAGAAGGTTCAATCCTACAACAGCTAGAAACAGCCCATCGCCATACCACCAGGCCAATTCGATTCGGTGTTTACTACAAAAATACCTTAGTTGCCCTGTGCCACGCTCTAGAAGACCATATCTTAACCGACGACGGTACACCCCTAGTTATCACAGCCTTCCAACAGGGTAAATGGTATCTACAAGAAGCTCAACGATATGCAGACATCGCCCAGCGCAGCCGCGAAATTGCCATCATGGCTGCTGCTGAATCCGGCTTTGCTGAACATCCTACTAGCCTCTTACCCAATGTAGACTTAGTGGCATTAGATCCAACTGATCCAGTAGCGCAGGAGTGGCACTTAATTATTTTATCGCCTAGATACACAGCAATGGTAATTTGTCAAGAATTATCAGAAGCTGATTATGGCAGCGCTGGAGTACCGACATCAGACTTAGAGCGGAAATTCTATGGCTTGTGGACATTTGAGCCAGAGTTAGTGCAAGAGACAGCAGAAATAGCGATCGCTCACATTAAAAAATACAACCCAGAACTGGCGAAAAAACTCACAGCCGATAAACAGCAAATTGTACCGTCAATGGCCAGATCCCAAAATTTGGGTGCAGTTGTCTCCCGTGTAGTAGATTATCTCCAAACTGGGCAAGATAATTTATCCATACCAACAGCGCTTCAGAAACAAACGCTGGATCGCAACTTGGTTTCCAACGAAATCCAAGCCTTTTTGCGAATGGCGCAACTGATGGATATGGCAGATGTCAACAATCCAATGGCAGCTGCGGAAGTAGTCGTACTTGCTGAAGCGATCGCCCAGCTTTTGGATCTTCCTGCGTGGCAGATTAAACGGTTGCGGCTGGCGAGTTTGTTGCATCGCATAGATCCATTACAGAAAGCAGAAAGCGTTCTGACTGGCGGTATATCCACACGCTACCAAGAAGATGCCCCCAGTTCTCCCTTAACTTGTCCCTTAGTACCGGGGGCGCAAGTATTGCGAACCATGCCACGATTGCGAGCAGTTGCCCAAATTATTACTCACCAAACCGAGTGGTGGAATGGCACAGGAGAACCAGCAGGTTTAGCTGGAGATGAAATTCCCCTAGAGTCGAGAATTTTGGCATTATTGGCAGACTTTCAGTGGCGACTCAATCAGCGAAAATTGTCAAATCAAAGCCGGGAACAGATATTTACTCAAGCTTTAGATGAGTGCAGACAGCAACAATCAACCCGCTTTGACCCTAAACTTGTAGATACCCTAGCTTTGTTAGTTATGGGTTTACAACAAGGACTTGACTTACCCTTAATGACACCCAAAGTCAGCGCCGGCATCTGGATACTTGATTCCCAATGGGATAGCCACAGCAAGATAAGTGAGGAGATTGGTAGTTACTTTACATGAATATTGAAGCCATTAAATTAGGAAAACTCAAACAACTTCCAGGGGCAAATTTAGAAGACGAGGAACTCTCCCGCCTGGATTTAAGCCGGATTAATCTTGCTGGCGCTACCCTTGTCGGCACTAATTTCGCTAGTTCTAAACTCGAAGGTGGGCATTTGGAGGGGGCAAATTTGATGGGAGCCAACCTTCAACAAACTGACTTACGGGCGAGTTTGATGGGAGCAAACCTGATGCAAGCAGATTTAACAGGTGCTGACTTGCGGGGTAGTAATTTGCGCGGCGCTAACTTGATGGGAGCAAGACTCAGTGATGTGTCATTGGCGGGTGCTTTCTTGAGTGGTGCCAATTTGATGAACGTGAACTTACAAGGTGTTGACTTGCGCGGTACTGACTTGCGCGGTGCAAACCTGACTGGAGCAAATCTCAAGGGTGCAGATTTGAGTCGCGCCGATTTGCAAGGGGCTTTGTTGAGTGAAGCAAATCTGGAAGAAGCTGACTTGCGGGGGGCGAATTTGGCGGGGGCGAATTTGACAGGAGCGAATTTACTTTGTGCAGAGTTAGAAGGTGCTAATTTGAGCGGCGTTAATTTGAATAAGGCGTGTTTAGTGGGTACTGTAGTTGAGACACAGGCGTAAATATTGCATCCAAAAACTACCTATGCCGATTATTTGTATTTTTGAGGACTATCCAGAATGACAACCGTCGCCTCCCAAGTTTCAATCACCACCATGATTCCCATGTTGACTGCTATTGGAAATCGGCAATGGGAACAGTTTAAAGAACTGGAGGCAGATTTTGTATCCGAGATGAAGTACAGGTTTGGCAGGAGGTTTTTAATTTCCATCTCAAGCCAGCACTGAATAAAGATTCTGACAGATGGCTACTAATCCAGTGGTGTGGTAAAGGAATTATATCAGTAAAAAATGTGGCGTAGGTGCGATCGCGCAATGTGAATTATGGCGATCGTTTTTATTCCAATCCGAAGATCACACCTTCGCCGTTTTGCAGTATTCTTAGCTATTGTTAAAATTTTTGCAGATGAAGCAGGTGGAAATTTGTGAGTTTACAATAAATCATCAAACTAGCAAAGCAGCTTTCGACTGTAGACAAAGTACGTTTGATCCAGCAAATTGCTCCTGATATAGAACGCGAGTTAACAGATAAATTGTCTATAATTCCCCGCAAATCATTGTGGGGACTGTGTGCGGATTTGGGAAAAGCACCTTCTGCAGAGGAAATTGATGCAGCCCGTAGTGAAGAATGGGCTAGTACAGCACGGCAGGATATTTAATGTTGCGTGCTGTGGCTGACACCCATCTCTAGAACAACTTGACCGTTTTCAGGATCTAGTTTAACGATCGTTGCTTTTAAATGGTCATTAATTTTGAAAAATTGGTCTGGATGGTCAACAGATGGATGGAACATTTTTGAAGTTGGCAACAAGGCATATAAATCTCCAATATAAACGCGCACACCATAGTCTTTGATGCTCCGTATAGTGCCGCTAACAACTTGACCAACCTGCAATTGCCTGAGTTTCATTGAAACAGAACGATGGATCAGTAATAGCTGATTATACTCCTCTCTCACCTTTATAATCTTGAGTGGAAGTTCCTTCCCTACTACCAATTGCTCCTTATGCTTATTAACATAAGTATGAATTCCCCCATACAAACCCTCAATTTTTACTAATGCACCGCTTCAAGTTTTTTTAAGAATTTTTCCATATACTGTTATGTCTTCAGCCTGCAATTGGCGTAGCCGTTCCCATGCTTTTCGCATTTCTAGTTTGCGAATTGAAAAAGAAACCGTTGGAGGATGCTCTTGAGAACATAAGAACCAGTAAATCCTTACTAATAACCCATGTCTATGAACATCAAGGACTTTAGTGTGTACGAGCAGGTCTTCTCTATTGATAGGATGATTGCATTTTTCAGAAGCCAGATTCAATCCAGTCTCGTACAAGCGATCGCTATCTTTTAGTGTCTCCGGTGAACAATGCGAGAAGAAAATATCGTGTTCACCATCGTAATTTGCCACAACCAGAAATTCTCGGATTTCATTTAGTTGTACGGCTTCTTCTGGGGTCTGAATCTCAACGAATGATAGCTCTACTAATGGCACAAAAGCTAGTTGATCGGTATAAAAATCAACTAGAACACCTGTAGGCTCCAGCTTAATGATTTTTCCAGTGATGAGATCGCCGATTTGAAAGATAGCTAAACTAAAGCTCATAGCATAGTGGGCTTAACATAATTCATTATCTTGATTTTCATATATGAAGCGATCGCTCAATTCGCCCCCGTATCCACAAAGCTAGTACACTCATTAACAACACCCCCATCACTCCTTGTAGGGGATTATTATTCACACCAGTTACCCAATCAGGAACCTGACCAGAATATTTCACTAATTTACCCACATTAATAATGTAGTAACCCCAAACTAAACCACCATGTAGCCCAATTGGTAAACCCAAGCGTCCCCTCCGCCAGCGCTTTCCCCATACCTGCGTTAACCCCAGCAGTACTAAAGCTGGAAATTGCGGCAATGTATGAATAATTGCCTCCAAGGGTTTAATAAAGTGCAATGTAGCAAACGCAGTTGCATCTGTCCACAGTGCCATACGCGGACTGTAATCTCGTTGTAATTCATCTAGCAACCAGCCTCGGAATAACAATTCCTCAGCAAATCCAATACCTAAGCCAACAAGTAAACCCTCTAAAATAACTTTCAGCAAAAAAACTTTCGGTTGTTGCCACACCAACCAACCCAACAAACTTTCTACCCCAAAAAGTATCAGAATATTAATTATCCCCATAGCCAAGCCACGCACTAAATCCACACCGTTTTGTCGCGTGAATTCTAAGCCATAATGCCGTAGAATTCGGGGCTGCTGGTAGAGATATTTGCCCCATAGTCTCAGAAGTAAAATAAATACTGCATATAACAATACCAATGTCAATATACTTTCTAAGTTTGAATCATCCACTAGTAAGTATATTGGTGCAGCCAATGGCAACCATAGCAGCAATAAAGTCACAATAAAAGAACCCAGCCTAATGGGGGCAGGGCGTTCAGCTAAACGGACAAGGTTTTTTTTCATAGTAAATAGGTCAATAATCAGCAGTCAATACTCCAGATTATGACTCTTGATTATTGACCAATGACTATTCGTCAGGTTCAATCGTGCTACTTAAACCGTGACTTTTCAATGTTTCGCTATAGAACTCAGCGTGTTCCAGAGCGCAAGTAATAACTAAAGCTAGCCCGTTAGTATGGGCTTCCATCATGATGCTAACAGCCTGGGGTTGGGTAAGGCTTGGTACAGTGGCTATTAGGGACTGCACAACATGCTCCATAGAGTTGTCGTTATCGTTATGGAGCAAAACGCGATACCGAGGGGCTAGCTTACGAATTGTGGAAGGTTTTTCAATAGTTTCAACTGACACGGCTCTTTGCTCTTTTCTTGTTGATTCACCACTACGAAGTGTCTGTGTAGCGATCGCTTAACAGTTATTTACCTATTCTATAGTATTTCTGCTCAGATACTATGCTAGGAAAACCTTTTGCTGCCAGGGATTGATCGTATTAATTTTGCGTAGCCACAAGTGAAGCAGATGTCTAAGACATGGCTGCCATAAGAGTGCTACCCTAATCTTACAGAAGCTTTCCTTAAACGTAGCGCATTTTCACTTTTAAGATTAAGGAAGTTGCCAGATAATCCTTGCCCCTGCTCAAACTGCATAATCATGGACATTAGCCTAAATTTTCTTCAACCAGGACAAATTGTGTCTTTAGAGCATGGCGACAGGAATCTGTATGCAGAAGTCATTCAATTTGTAGTTTCCCGCCAGTTGTGCTGGGTGCGTCCTTTATTAATGGTTACTTTGATTCAAGAATCGCCGCTAATTACCGATTTGCGAGATGCTTCTGACTTGCTTTGGCCTGCCAATTTATTTCGGCCAGCATTAGACACAGAAGTAATTAGCTTGTTGAGCCAAGTTTTAGCAAAAGAACCAAAAACTGAACCTGATTCTGCTGCCAAGCAGCAACTCAATCAGTTTATTCACCAACTTTGGCAAGCATATCAACAGGGATTGGGGATTGGGGATTAGGGATTGGGCATTGGGCATTAGTCTTTACGTCCCTGCATCTTCAGTCCACAGCATCGGGTATCAGGCGTAGCGAATACCAGCATCTTTCATGCGTTGAATTCCTTGTTGCAACCGTTCATCACGGATAGTTAAAGCAATGCGGAAAAAGCCTTCTCCAGATGCACCATAACCACTGCCTGGAGGGACAAGAATGCCACATTTGTCAAGTAGCAACCTCACAAATTCTGCTGAGGAATCATCCTGGAGGAACAGGTGTCCAAACGTAAAGGATAGCTTTAGGAGGCTGAATCGGCCAACCTAGAGATTGAGAAAATATAAGCAATTATATCGCGCTTGTTATCTGCCTTGCCTTTACTAAAACTTGTTTTACTTATTTTAAAGTTTTATTGCTTTAGTCTTAATCAAATTCACTTGATATAGGCAACAAACGTCTATGCCTAAGCAATTAGGAATATCCCAAGCTAGGAACCAACTGAATTCGACCAGCATCCATCTCTGCCATTAATAATTCCAGAGCTTCGTAGTCAACGTCAGAAATGTAACCCAGTTCCGTCAGTTCTGAGTTGATTTCATTTTCTATCTCAGGAGTTAGTTTTTTAATGTCAAGAGCTTTTTCTACCAATTTCCGAATAGCGTACTTAGTTCTCATAAGTAATAATCCAACTGTATATTATACTAATTGTCCCAGATACATCTAAGTATAAAGCGTGATCCAAATACTACTTAATAGTGATATAGATCACATTTTAATTAGTTAAATAGATAACTCGCTATGACTCTGTCGGATGCCATCAGCAACCCGAAAGTGGGAGATTTAACTTACCGTTAATACTTGGCTAAATTAGCTCTAGTTATAGACGAAGCAAGTTTTCTCAGCATAGTTACTGATGATTTGTTTGTTCTATGGCTGTCTATGTTGATTGTTTTTGAACTGGGAGAAAAAAAAAGTATATATAAACACATTTTAAATTGGAATTATGACAATCTTTAAACAGAGATACGAAAGCAATAAAGATTCAGCAAAGAGACCTAATACATATGGCCGATGCAACAAAAAAGAGTTTATGTTCAAATAATCCTTAGCTTGACGCTTCAACAATTCTCAATAGGATGTAACTATGCAAGCAGTGCTTAACTATCCCAAGATTGCAGTTATTCGTCCCCAATGCTGTTTTAATGCTGCAAACGCCTTGGAATTTGAACGAGATATTACTACAGCGTTGGCACAAAATGGTATTTCTATCTTGGTAGTAGACTTAGCAGGAGTAGAATCGTTAGACAGCGCGGGGTTGATGGCATTGTTATCTACACACAAGCTGGCTCTTAGTTTAGGACGGGGTTTGCGACTTTGCGCTGTCGCTCCGTCAATTAGAATTATTTTTGAACTAACGCAACTCGACAGGGTGTTTGAAATATTGGATGGTGAAGTTGAGTTGGCTGCAACATAACTTAATGTAAAAGCACAAAGGTTGGGGTAAGAAGTGAACTTTATGTAAAGGAGTTGTAAGTTGCAATGATAAACTATGTTAGAAGACCTGATTTAATGCTAAGGTAAGGTTTGAGTAGCTGTAATTAAGGTAGCTAGAAGATAGCACAGTGGCTGTTGCAGTTGAAAAATTAATAACATCGGATATTTTAAAACCAGCGCGTTACCTGGGTAACGAGCTTTTAGCTGTACACAAAGCTTGGGATACGACAGCAATACGCTGGGTCTTAACCTACCCAGAAGTATATGAAGTAGGCGCATCCAATTTAGGGCACATCATCCTCTATAACATCTTGAATGCCCAACCGCGTCAATTGTGCGATCGCGCCTACCTACCAGGACAAGACCTGGCAGCCAAACTACGCGAAACTAATACGCCATTGTTTGCGGTAGAGTCAAAGCGATCGCTGACAGAATTCGACATTTTAGGCTTTAGCCTCAGTTACGAACTGGGTGCGACTAATATCTTGGAAATGTTGAATTTGGCTGGAATTCCCTTGACGTGGCGAGAACGCCAAAAAGCAGGGGAAGCAGGGAGAGAATTTACTAATCTCCAGTCCCAGTTTCCGTTGATTTTCGCTGGTGGGCAAACAGCAACATCGAATCCTGAGCCTTATGCCGACTTCTTCGACTTTTTCGCCCTTGGAGATGGAGAAGAACTGCTGCCAGAAATTGGTTTGGTGTTGGAAGAAGGCAAACAAGCACTCTTGAGTCGGGAACAGCTGTTACTGGATTTGGCACAGATACCAGGCGTATATGTCCCTCAGTTTTACGACATGGCAGAGGATGGCTCAGTTCATCGTCGTCGCTCAGACGTGCCAAAACGAATTCTACGACGGGTTGCAACTCCCATACCAGCATATTCCATTGGGTTAGTTCCCTACGTAGAAACGGTGCATGACCGCTTGACCATTGAGATTCGGCGTGGTTGCACTCGTGGCTGTCGCTTCTGTCAACCAGGAATGCTGACTCGACCAGCACGGGATGTAGAACCCGATAAGGTTGTAGAAGCAATTGAACAGGGTATGCAGGCAACTGGTTACAATGAGTTTTCCCTCCTATCTCTGAGTTGTTCTGATTATTTGTCCCTACCAGCAGTGGGGATGGAAATCAAAAATCGCTTAAAAAATGAAAACATTTCTCTGACTCTACCAAGCCAACGGGTAGACAGATTTGATCAGAATATTGCCAACATCCTTGGAGGTACGCGGCAAGGGGGACTGACCTTTGCTCCAGAAGCTGGAACTCAGCGGATGCGAGACATCGTAAATAAGGGTTTGACGAATGAAGAATTGTTGCGGGGAGTGAAAACCGCTTGGGAGCAAGGCTGGGATAAAATCAAGTTGTATTTTATGATTGGCTTGCCGGGTGAGACGGATGCTGATGTTTTGGGTATTGCGGAAACAGTAAGCTGGTTACAGCGTGAATGTCAGGGTAAAGGCAGAAAACCCCTAAACTTTAACCTGACAATTTCTAACTTTACGCCCAAGCCCCATACACCATTCCAGTGGCACTCAGTCTCTACCACTGAATTTAAGCGCAAACAAAACCTGCTGCGGCAAGAATTCCGCCGGATAAAGGGAGTGAAGGTAAATTTTACCGATGTCCGCATTTCGGCAATGGAGGATTTTGTGGGACGAGGCGATCGCAGTTTAGGCAAGGTAGTGCGCCGTGCCTGGGAATTGGGTGCAGGTATGGATTCCTGGTATGAAAATTTAGATCAGGCTTTTAGTGCTTGGGGGTCTGCGATCGCCCAAGCCGATCTAGACTGGAAATATCGCCAAGTAGAAAATGGTGAATGGAATTTGTTTCATATACAAGAGCAGAAGAGATTGGCAGATGCGGAAAATACCCAATTCCTAACTCCTAACTCCTCATTATCCACTCCCCACTCCTTCGATATTCCTCTACCTTGGGATCATATTGATACCGGAATTGACAAAAAGTGGCTCCAAGACGACTTGCAACGCGCCCTAGAAGCCGCAATTGTACTTGACTGCTCTTTTGAAGGTTGTTCTCACTGTGGTGTCTGTGGCACCGACTTTGGGCATAACGTCGTGATTGAACCACCTGCTATCCCAAAATTCGCTGGCGAGTTTGTCCCTAACACAACTAAGGCACAAAGACTGCGAGTTTGGTTTGGGAAACAGGGTAATATGGCTTTGATCAGCCATCTGGATTTAATCCGTCTGTTTGACCGAGTTGTGCGGCGAGCAGGCTTGCCGATCGCTTTCACTGGTGGGTTTCATCCCATGCCGCGAATTTCTCTAGCAACTGCTTTGGCTTTAGGGGCTACTAGCAGCGGCGAAATTGCAGATTTTGAGTTAACTGTGCCAATGGCAGTTGATACTTTTTGCGAACAGTTGGCTCGTGAAATGCCCACAGACATACCTATATATAATGTGGAGCAGATAGATTTAAAAGCTAAGGCAGCTACCCAACTGCTAGAGTCCGCAGAGTATTTGATTAATGTAGCAGCACTTGAAGAAGCAACACCTATACAATGTCAAAACTGGATTGACACAATCAAAGCCAAAGAAGAACTCTGGTACGAACACACAACTAAGTCAGGTAAGAGCCAGTTAATAAATCTGCGCGATCGCTTATTTGAACTGGAATTAGTAAAAACCCACAAAAGCATTGCAGAATCTATATCATCTGTGATCCGTTATCGAGGTAGCTATCGCCAGGAGGGTTTGCTGTTGCGTCCCGAACAAATCCTGTTTATGCTAGAGGCAGTGGCTAGTGTAGAATTTCAACTCCTGCACATCCACCGCAATCGGCTAATTTTAGGGGTATAATCGCTGTAGGGCAGCTTGCTAGTAGTTGTCCTAACATGGCACATCGTCGGAATTGATTTTTAGCAAGGTTGCGTTAGAATGGGGTGAAGAGAAATTTTCTGGCGCTGCATTGAATTAGCTGGTTCACTACCCTGGTATTCAGGGGGCGAAAGCAAAGATATTAGAGTGCAACTTCTAAGATTTTATCCCAGATAAACAAAAGGCAGATTAAAGAACGCACACTCTCTCTATAGCTACCTTGTGAATCAGTAACTAACAGCAGGCTCGGTTAGCTTCTCTAAATCCATGCTTTTTAAACAACTGCTGAATGTCTAATCCACAGTAGTGCCCAAGAGCTAGTGCGTTACTTTTCTAGAGTTGAAGCAACTGCCGTCGGTTATGCCGACTTGTAGAGGTTCACAAACGCGCAAAGGGCGGCTTGCCATAGGCTAGGGCAGCTTAAGGCAGGGTAGCAGCTGGCGTTGCTGAGTATAACCCTAAGGATAAATCCGGGGAATGGAAAATAGAAATAGTTTCTTTTTCTTAACGACTTCAGTAGGTTACTCTCAAATGAAGCGTCCTGAGTTAAAATGCTTACTCAGGATTGAGAACTTTCAACTCAGAACTCTCTTGATTGAGGGTATTGCATCACGAATCAACCACGGACGGTTGATTAATTGCTGAGAGAATATGCAGCCGTTCTGGAATAATCAGCCGTGTAAACGCTCTTAAGAGCGCCAATAGCTATTTAACTTAGAAGCTCAGGTTTGCGATTTTTATTACCAGTAGCGCCTTTTAAGGGTTGTAGGGACAACAAAAGAAAACACAAACCTCCAGACCTATTGGTGCTGCCAGTTTTTGAGGAAATTGAATGCCAAAACAAATTATCATCGCGGAGCAGCACCAAATTGCTGCGGTTTTTTCTGAAGATCAAATACAGGAACTCGTTGTTGCTACAGGTCATCATCAAATAGGTGATATCTACTTAGGAGTAGTAGAAAACGTATTGCCTGGGATAGATGCGGCTTTTGTCAATATTGGCGACCCAGAGCGCAACGGTTTTATTCACGTCACCGACTTGGGGCCATTGAAGCTAAAGCGTACCGCAGCGGCAATTACAGAACTCCTAGCACCACAGCAGAAAGTTTTGGTGCAAGTAATGAAAGAGCCAACGGGGACAAAAGGGCCCAGGCTCACGGGTAATATTACCTTACCCGGACGCTACGTAGTACTGATGCCCTATGGTAGGGGCGTAAATTTATCCCGACGGATTAAAAGTGAAAGTGAGCGCAACCGCTTACGGGCGCTGGCAATTTTGGTAAAACCAGCGGGAATGGGTTTGCTTGTGCGTACAGAAGCTGAAGGCAAACCAGAAGAAGCGATTATGGAAGATTTGGAGGTGCTGCAAAAGCAATGGGAGGCGATCCAGCAGGAAGCGCATTCCACCCGTGCTCCAGCACTGCTCAACCGGGACGATGACTTTATCCAGCGCGTATTGCGGGATATGTACGGCGCGGATGTAAATCGGATTGTCGTGGATTCCAGTACTGGTTTGAAGCGCGTGAAGCAGTACTTGCAGAACTGGAGTGGAGGTCAAACACCGCAGGGATTGTTAATAGACCATCATCGCGATCGCTCTCCAATTTTAGAGTACTTCCGCATCAGTGCCGCGATTCGAGAAGCCCTTAAACCAAGAGTAGACCTACCTTCTGGAGGCTACGTCATCATTGAGCCGACTGAGGCCTTAACCGTAATCGATGTTAACTCAGGTTCCTTCACGCGATCGGCAACAGCTAGAGAAACAGTTTTGTGGACAAACTGCGAAGCTGCAACAGAAATTGCTCGCCAGTTGCGTCTGCGGAATATCGCTGGGGTAATCGTCGTTGATTTTATTGATATGGAATCGCGACGTGACCAACTGCAAGTTCTCGAACACTTTAATAAAGCACTCAAAGCAGATAAAGCTCGTCCCCAGATTGCCCAACTCACCGAACTGGGTTTAGTAGAATTGACCCGCAAGCGTCAGGGTCAAAACATTTACGAATTGTTTGGTGAAACTTGCCCAACCTGTGGCGGTTTAGGACATACTGTGCGTCTGCCTGGAGAAATCGAAAACCGATTGCCAATACCGGCAGAAACACCAGAGCGTGAGCGTTTTGTATCCCTGCCTCACCGAGAACCACGTCAGCCATCTGCCCGCATCCCGGAACCACGAGAAACCTATGATGGATTTGGGGAAGCATTTGACAGCGACTCGGAATTGAGTAATCTTAATTTGATTAATCATCCTAGTTATCAAGAACTTAATGATAATAAGCGTCGTACCCGCACTCGCCGCAGTCGAATTGGCATCAATGGGTTAAACGGGAAAGATGAAGCTCGGGTTGTTGCCAATCCACTGGCTTTTGTCAACGAGCCAGACTTAGACCTTGATGTGGAACCAGAACTAGGAGTTGCACCAGAGATCCCCTTACCAACCCTTGGTAAACCAGGTTGGAGTGAAAGAGTAGAGCGCACTAAAGTTATCAAGGCAGAACCAGTCAAACCAGTGGTAGAACCACCGGAGATTAGAACTGTAGAAATGAGCCTCCAGGAACAGGATATGTTTGCCTTGATGGGAATATCTCCCTTGGTGAAGTTAGAGCAAGAGGTTAAAAATACCAAGTCTGTGATTATTAATGTGATTCAGCCTGGTCAACTGCCAACGACCCCAACTGAATCAACCTCTGAATCAACTATTGCCCAAAAAGCAACATCTGAAATAAGCGCAAGCAAGATACCGACACCAAAATTTATTGAGCCAGAACAAAAATCTTTGATAGAAGAGACAACTGAACCATCGGAGTTGACTGCGAACCCAACGGGTAGCTTGTCTGCGAAAGCCTCAGCCGCCAACGAGATCGCAGATGAAAGTGATGCGAACAGCGCCGCCACTGCCAGCCGTCGTCGCCGCCGTCGTTCCTCAGCGATCGAGGATAATTAATTTGCCTTATGGTAGAAACGTCGCCAGCACCCTTGGAAAAATCCAGTTGGCTGGAGTTTTCTACCTTGTCAGGGATTCCAGGGTTGGTTGCAGGTGTGGATGAAGTAGGGCGAGGTGCTCTATTTGGGCCTGTGGTAGCGGCAGCAGTGATCCTACCAGATCATGCTTTGCCAATACTGATGGCAGCTAAAATTAAAGACAGTAAAAAGTTGTCTAGTTCTCGTAGAACTCAGCTAGCGCAGCAAATTTGTGGGCTGGCTATAGATTGGAAAATTGGGTTTGCTTCTACTGCCGAAATTGACAAGATAAATATTTTGCAAGCGACGCTGTTAGCAATGAAGCGGGCTGTGCTGAAGTTCAAGGTACAGCCTGCACTCTGCTTGGTTGATGGCAATCAGTCAATCAAAGACTTGTTACTGCCGCAACAAACAATAGTCAAAGGGGACGAGCGATCGCTCGTTATTGCCTCTGCTAGTATTGTCGCTAAGGTTTGGCGTGACGACCTGGTACTGCGTCTGGCAATAAAATACCCTATGTACAACTTGGAGTGTAACAAGGGTTATGGTAGCCAGCGGCATAAGCTTGCTTTGCAACAATACGGGCCCTCGCCCCTACATCGTCAGTCTTTTCGTCCTTGCCAAATCAAACGACTGAGTGTTGAGTGATTAAATAATTACTCAGCATTCAGGATTGGTAATTCAGTACTGTCACCGTCAAGTCCTCTATCTTTGGTTTGTGATATCACCCAGTAGCGATAATCCGCCAAAAGTTGATTTAATAACCGTTGCTTGACCGATAACAGCACGCTTTTGAGCAAACCATTGCCAGTAGCTTCTAAAATCGGCTTAGGAGTCAAGGAAAATGGCAAAGGGAAATCCACCAGCACTTCTAAATCAGCTCTTCCTTCGAGGCGAGTGCCAGTACTAAACTCTTTGGGAGACAAATACCCTTTTAAATTGAGAGCAAAGCGCTGGTTAATATACTCGAAACCCAGGATTTCACAGCTTAGCGATCGCAAATAAATTATTCCATTTGATTCTGCCCAGACTCTCATGTCTACAGTAGGTTGAATACTCAGTGACATAAAAGTCAGCGGACGCATTTTCAAGCGAAATACCTCCTCAGAAAGCTGCTGAATCCGGCTATTGTCAACTAAAGCCTTAACCAGACGTTGAGGCTGACGCAAGTAGTGCTGAATAGGAATAGGCTGCTCTGGAACAGCAATTTCCACTGATTGGGAGGCAGTAAACTTGGTAGCCATGAATTGAAGGAAGTAATTGTTTGATACTTCTATTATTGATTAATTTATTATGTTTATTTTTTTTAATTTAGATTACATTGGACTAGCAATTTCAACAAGAATTCC
The DNA here is from genome assembly GCF_036917615.1 of Nostoc sp. GTDB lineage: Bacteria > Cyanobacteriota > Cyanobacteriia > Cyanobacteriales > Nostocaceae > Nostoc. The sequence continues at coordinate 111,116 of NZ_JBALCZ010000017.1, read as the reverse complement.
ATCCAAATCACGGACATAAGCCACTGTTTGTCCCCAAGGCTTAACTTTGGCATCTACAATAACCACAGCACCAGCTTCTATGGCACACGACAAAGCTGCTGCTATATCGTCTGTTACAAAACCAACCTCAATACCAGCAGGTAGATTTAATAGGCTGTTTTCTTGAAATCCTTGGGGGAGGTTAGATTTTGCAATTTCATTTGAGGCGAAAGCGAGAGTTGTTCCACCCGTTTGCATCTCGGCGTATTGTTTGCTCTCGTGAATAAACTGCTGTTTGAGTCCGAACGCCTTTTCATAAAAAGCGACCGATTGGGCAACATCCTTTACATAGAGAATTGTGTAGGAGAACTTCATAATCTTTATTTCTGACTGAAACAACTACTGAAATCAAGCTAGTACATTTGCTCTACCTAGTCAAGCACCCACACAGTTGTACAGCCATAAACTGTATAATTATGCCACCTAAAAGAGCGGTACGCAATCAAATGAATCAAATTAAAGCAATATTCTCGGTCAATAAAGAAAGGCTGGGTTGACTCACGATATAGTCTATAAATTGAACAGATAACTAATAAACACATGACTATATCGATCGCACATTTAGGACCTCCCGGCACTTACGTAGAACAAGCAGCTGTTTTTTATGTCAACTGGCTAGCTAAAAGTACGGGACTTGAAGCTACGTTATATCCCTATCCCACCATCTCCCAGTCACTACACGCCGTTGCTGATGGTCAAGCTCATTTGGCTGTTGTGCCAGTGGAAAATTCTATTGAAGGGAGTGTTACCACAACACTGGATACACTATGGCAGTTGGACAGTTTGCGAATTCAGTTGGCTTTGGTATTACCCATTGCCCATATGTTAATTTCTTGCGCCTCTAGCTTAGATAGGATTAAAACTGTTTACTCTCACCCGCAAGCTTTGGCTCAATGCCAGGGATGGTTAGAGCGGTTTCTGCCGGCTGTACAAATTATTCCCAGCAATTCTACAACCGAAGCGCTACAGGGATTGGAACAAGACACGACAACGGCAGCGATCGCTTCTAGTAGAGCAGCTCAACTCTACAACCTGCCCATACTTGCCAGTAATATCAACGACTATCCAGAAAACTTTACTCGTTTTTGGGTAGTAAGTCAGGGTGAAGCGGAGGCTGGATACCAGACATCAAGAACATGTGCCAGTCACACATCGCTGGCTTTTAGTATGCCTGCCAACACACCCGGAGCATTGGTCAAACCTTTGCATATATTTGCTCAGTTAGGGATTAACCTTAGCCGGATTGAATCTCGTCCAACGAAGCGATCGCTAGGCGAATACTTGTTTTTCATCGATTTAGAAGCGGATGCCAAGCAAGCACAAATGCAATCTGCTTTAGTAGAATTAAGTATCCACACAGAGATTTTAAAAATTCTTGGCGCTTACAATGTTTTGCCGATCAGCGCTCTTACTTGAAAAGTTAGGAGTGAGGAGTTAAGAATTATCAGTTATCAGTTAGCCAATATAAATTATAAGTTGTCAATCTTTTATTTTTTGTTATTTCTTCTTCACTCCCCACTCCTAACTCCTCACTCCTAACTCCTCACTTTTCATTAAATGTGTCTTTGAGAACAGCGCGAGCTGCCAAGTGATTCCTAGTAGAAGTTAAAATTTCTGCTTCTCGCTCTAGACGAGTTGCAGTATCTTGCATTTCTAGCAATAACTGCTGCTCTGCGGCGACACCGTAAAGATTACTGGCTACCCAATAAGATAGCTCTGTTGGTAGGTCAGGCAAATCTTCTGGCAGTTCGATATTTTGTTCGGTTAATTTGGCTGACAGACGCACAACATCTCGCAGTAGTTGTTCTACCTCAGAAGACAAAGGTCGCAAATCTTTAGCCGGTGGTTGGTCTTCAATCCACTCAACTAAACCAACACGGTATGGCTTTTCACGAACATATTCTAATACACGAAATCTTTGCTGCCCTAAAGTCAACATCTTGATCCGATCATCTGGCAGCCGTTGGTGATGAACAATTTCCGCACAGCAACCAGTGTTTGCAATTGTACCTTTAACAGGATCGACCATCAAAACACCGAACCTGCGATCGCTCTCCAAAATCGTGTTCATCATGATTCGGTAGCGAAATTCAAAGATGTGCAGGGGCAATGGCCTGGTAGGAAACAGAACTACTTCGGGTAACGGGAACAGAGGTAGTTCGCGAACTGCAATTTTAGAAGATGATGTCATTGTTACCTTGGTATAAACTTAATCTTTAAAATTTATTTTTCTCTGCTTTTCCCGTACTTTGTCTACATTCTATCATTTGTTTCCTAGCTAAATAAAAGCCCTGAGATATATTTCTTCAGGGCTATGTCAAAATTCATACTAATGTCATTTGTCCTCTCTTACAAACTTCTGAGCGGAGGTTTCCTCCGCTCAGACTTTGCGCTTTGTCCTTTGTCATTTGCCTGAGTACTAATGACTAATTACTAATGACTAATTAAAGTTTGACTTCGATATCTACACCCGATGGTAGATCCAATTTCATCAGGGCATCAATAGTCTTAGAAGAGGGCTGGTAAATGTCAATAATCCGGCGATGAGTTCGGGTTTCAAAGTGTTCCCGTGAATCTTTATCTACGTGAGGCGATCGCAGCACACAGTAGATCCGGCGTTTTGTTGGTAAAGGAATTGGCCCTATGGCTGTAGCGTTGGTGCGGTTAGCTGTGTCTACAATCTTCTCGCAAGATGTATCTAATAGGCGTCGGTCAAAAGCCTGTAAGCGAATTCTAATCTTCTGCTGCTGTAGAGTTGCCATCTTTAATTGTCCAGGTTCTGCGTAATTAGGGGAGTATTTACAAAGTAAAGGTTACAAGTTATAGGTTACAGAAAACTATCACCTGTCCCCTGTAACCTATTACCTTATTTATAGAGGGAAGAGAAAGGAGCAGAGAGGCATTATACCATCCCTGCTCCTTTGTAATGAGCAAAAAGGTGCTACTTGAGAATTTTGGAGACGACACCAGCACCGATGGTGCGCCCACCTTCGCGGATAGCGAAGCGCATTCCTTGTTCAATAGCGATCGCGTTGATCAATTCTACTGTCATCTTGATGCGATCGCCTGGCATCACCATTTCGGCTTCACTACCATCATCGGAGGTGAAGGCTTTGATGGTACCGGTTACATCGGTTGTCCGCACATAGAACTGGGGACGGTAGCCGGAGAAAAATGGAGTTTTACGACCACCTTCTTTTTCCGTTAGAACGTACACTTCACCTTCAAATTGAATGTGAGGTTTAATTGAACCTGGTTTGGCGATTACCATGCCCCGTTCAATATCAGCCTTCTGGATACCCCGGAGGAGTACGCCAGCGTTGTCCCCAGCCATACCTTGGTCAAGACTCTTCTTGAACATTTCAATACCAGTTACGGTAGTGGCGCGAGTATCTCTGATACCCACTAGTTCAACGTTATCGCCGACTTTGACTATACCCCGTTCAATCCGACCAGTGGCGACAGTACCACGACCTGTGATTGAAAATACGTCTTCTACAGCCATCAGGAAGGGCTTATCAACATCCCGCTCAGGGGTGGGGATGAAAGAATCCACAGCGTCCATCAATTCGTAGATTTTGTCTACCCAGGGGTTTTCACCTTTTTTAGTCTTAGGATTCTTGGTCATTGCTTCGAGAGCTTGTAGACCAGAGCCTTTGATAATGGGGATATCATCGCCAGGGAAATCATAGCTGCTTAACAGTTCTCGAAGTTCTAGTTCTACTAGTTCCAAGAGTTCTGGGTCATCCATCAAGTCTTCTTTGTTCAAGAAAACAACCAGACTGGGAACGCCTACCTGTTTTGCCAGTAGGATGTGTTCACGGGTTTGGGGCATTGGCCCATCGGTAGCAGCTACTACCAGGATGCCACCATCCATCTGAGCAGCGCCGGTGATCATGTTCTTCACATAGTCAGCGTGTCCTGGACAGTCTACGTGAGCATAGTGCCGATTTTCGGTTTCATACTCAACGTGAGCAGTATTAATGGTAATACCCCGTGCCTTTTCTTCTGGCGCGTTATCGATTTGGTCGTAGCCTTTAGCTATAGCTTGACCCATAGCTGCCAAGGTCATGGTGATGGCTGCTGTTAACGTAGTTTTACCGTGGTCAACGTGGCCAATGGTACCGATATTGATGTGGGGTTTATTCCTTTCAAACTTTGCGCGTGCCATGAATGCTCATTTCCTTATTTTAACTAAGCGTTCCCTTTGCTTTTAGCAATGATTGCCTCAGCCACGTTGCGAGGTACTTCTTCGTAGCGGCTAAACTCCATTGAGAAGATGCCCCGACCTTGGGTCTTCGACCGGATATCAGTGGCGTAGCCAAACATTTCTGCCAACGGGACTTTAGCTGTCACTTTGGCAATACCCTGCTCAGATCCCATGCCTTCAATTTGCCCACGACGGGAATTGAGATCGCCCATAACATCCCCAAGGTAGTTTTCGGGAACTTCTACCTCAACTTTCATCATAGGCTCTAAGAGGACGGGTGAAGCTTTTAGCACAGCCTCTTTCATCGCCATTGAGCCAGCGATTTTGAAAGCCATTTCCGAAGAGTCTACATCATGATATGAACCATCAATTAGCGTCGCTTTGACGTCAATCAACGGATATCCAGCTAGAACACCGGATTCGCAGCTTTCTTTCATTCCTTGTTCTGCTGGGCTGATGTACTCTTTAGGTACTGTACCACCGACAATTTTGGAGACGAATTCAAAGCCAGTACCGGGTTCTCCAGGCTCCAAATTGATCACAACGTGACCGTATTGACCTTTACCACCACTTTGGCGGATGAATTTGCCCTCAATTTTGCTCACAGCTTTCCGAATTGTTTCTCGGTAAGCTACTTGCGGCGCACCTACATTCGCTTCCACCTTGAATTCTCGTAACATCCGGTCTACTAGAATTTCTAGGTGTAGCTCTCCCATCCCCGCGATCACGGTTTGGTTTGTTTCGGGATCGACACGGACACGGAATGTGGGGTCTTCTTCTGAGAGAGATTGCAGAGCCTTGGATAGTTTATCCATGTCGTTCTTGGTTTTGGGTTCAACCGCCACCGAGATTACAGGCTCAGGAATGAATAGGGATTCCAGAATTACTGGCGATCCTTCATCACAGATCGTGTCACCTGTCAAGGTGTCTTTCAATCCCAGGGCTGCTCCCAAATCACCCGCTCGCAGTTCATCGACATCTTGCCGATCATCTGCCTTCATCAGAACTAAGCGGGAAATCCGTTCTTTTTTATTCTTACTAGCGTTGAGGACGTAGCTACCCTTTTTCAACACACCAGAATAAACACGGACAAACGTGAGGCGACCGTAAGGGTCAGCCATAATCTTGAATGCCAGAGCCGCTAGGGGTTCGTTGTCATCAGCCCGCCGCTCAACAGTATCGCCATTCGGCAGTATGCCTTGAATTGGCGGCACTTCACTTGGCGCTGGCAGGTAATCGACAACGGCATCCAGCATCAATTGCACGCCTTTGTTTTTGAATGCCGAGCCACAAAGTACTGGTACGATTGTGCCAGCAACTGTGCCTTTACGCAGTCCAGTAGCGATTTCGTCTTCTGTCAGTTCTTCGCCCTCGAAGTACTTAGCCATCAGACTATCATCAGTTTCTGCCACTGCTTCCACTAGCTTGACGCGGTATTCATCTACCTGCGCTTGCAATTCGGCGGGGATATCCGTTTCCTGGATATCGGTTCCTTGGTCATTGGCGTAAATATACGCACGTTGCCGTACTAGGTCGATGATCCCTTGGAATTCGGTTTCACTACCAATTGGTAATTGAATGGCGATCGCATTTGCTCGCAGGCGATCGCGCATCTGCTCGTGAACTTTATAGAAGTTCGCTCCAGTGCGATCCATCTTGTTGATGAAGGCTATCCGAGGAACTTTGTAGCGGTCTGCTTGTCGCCACACTGTCTCAGACTGCGGTTGCACGCCACCCACAGAACAAAATACTGCGATTACACCATCCAACACGCGCATGGAACGCTCAACTTCAATTGTGAAGTCTACGTGACCTGGAGTATCGATAATGTTAATTTGATGATCATTCCAACTGGTACTGATAGCAGCGGCAGTAATGGTAATTCCCCGCTCCCGCTCCTGCTCCATCCAGTCAGTAACGGCAGTTCCTTCATGAACTTCGCCAATTTTATGAATTATCCCAGAGTAAAATAATATTCTCTCTGTTGTTGTTGTTTTGCCCGCATCTATATGCGCCGCAATACCAATGTTGCGTACTTTCTCTAGCGGGATCGTACGTGCCACAGCTACCTCCTATAGTTTTTGCCTCATGATATCTTGTATATTACTCTTTGTTAAGATTCTATACTTTTACGGAAAACCGCCTTTTTTTGTAAATCTACGATATACCGCTTCGGGAGGGCGATATATCGCTTTTCTACTTAGTAACGATAGTGTGCAAATGCTTTGTTAGCTTCCGCCATCCGGTGCGTTTCTTCCCGTTTGCGAATGGCATTTCCAGTTTCGTTGGCAGCATCCATTAACTCATTTGCCAGTTTGCTTGCCATTGTCCGACCTGGTCTAGACCGGGAATATTGCACTAACCAACGCAGTGCTAGGGTAGTGCCCCGTTCTGAACGCACTTCCATTGGTACTTGGTAGGTTGCTCCACCAACTCGCCGAGCTTTTACTTCTACTAAAGGCGTGGCATTTCGCACTGCTCTTTCAAAGGTTTCCAAGGCAGCGCTACCAGTGCGTTCCTCAATAGTTTTCAATGCATCATAAACAATGCGTGCGGCAAGTGATTTCTTGCCATGACGCATGATTCGCCTGATAATCATGCTCACAAGGCGACTGTTATATACGGAGTCAGACGGAACTGGGCGCCTTTGAATAACACCACGACGAGACATACTTCACCTTTAATTCGGAATTGGCAACGAAATTATATGCTATCAGACACCGGAAACTAAAAGCGGTGGAACCCAACCCTCAGACTTCCTCAATTTTTCCGATCGTTGCAGCGAGGCTGACTTCTTGAGTGCCAATTTGGGATTTGGGATTTGGGATTAAGAATTTTCGGTAGATGTTCAGACCACAAGGGTTGGAACAAATCAAAAATCAAGAGTCTATAAGCTTCATCCCTTTGTGGGTTAGACCAATCCAAAATCACAAATCTAAAATTGTTTGACTTGCTACCTGCAACTAAATACTTAAGGCGACAAGATTGTAAACCTTAATGCCCAGATGAGAATTCTGCTGTCGGTTACAGCGTTCTCCTCAGAACTTCTACACTTGCTCGCTTAGTGTAGGGTGTAGTTTGCTTGATTTATTTAAACGGACTTTAGCAGCCTTCATGACTGCTGTTAGAACACAGATACTGATCGTTTTTTTGTCCTTGGGCGCTTCTAAGGTAAACGATTAATCGTGTTGGATGCGATTAATCGCCTAATCCTATTTTTTGGCTTCTTTGGGACGCTTGGTTCCATACTTGGAACGGCCTTGCTTGCGGTCTTTAACTCCGGCTGTATCTAAGGTGCCACGGATGATGTGGTATCTCACGCCTGGTAGATCCTTAACCCGACCGCCGCGAATCATCACAACTGAGTGTTCTTGTAAGTTGTGACCAATGCCTGGAATGTAAGCTGTGACTTCAAATCCAGAGGTAAGTCTTACTCTTGCTACTTTGCGTAGAGCTGAGTTAGGCTTTTTTGGTGTGGTCGTGTATACTCTGGTACAAACTCCCCGACGTTGGGGACATTGTTTCAGAGCAGGTGACTTGGTTTTCTGACGCGCTTGTTCGCGTTCAGTACGTATTAGCTGCTGTATTGTTGGCATGAGTTACAGCGCGTAAAGCTGCTTATGGTCTAAGTTTTAACAAATCCTGATTATATCGTTTTTTAATGTTTTATGTCAATCGTTATTTTTCCTTAATCATTATTGGTCATTTTTCCTTTGTTATTGGCAAATGATCACTAATTAAGGACTATTAACTAGTTGTGGAGAAGGAATTGCCACAGCTACAGGTAGCGATCGCCTGGGGATTGTGGAAGCGAAAACCACCACCCATTAAGTCTTCTGAATAATCCACCCTCAAACCGTTGAGGTAATTTAAGCTTGCTTTATCTATAACTACTTGAATCTCATCCAAGTCGAAAACCTGGTCGCCAACTTTTATTGCTTTATCGAAGGACATATCATAAAAGAACCCGGAACAACCACCTGGTCTTACTGCCAATCGAAACAATACATTTGGTTGCTGCTTGGACTTTATGCGCTCAATCTCACTCGCGGCTGCTTGACTCAGATGAATCATGGAACTCATTTTTTGCAATTGAATACCCCATCTTCATTTTACAGATGGGTTGACCGTTGCTATCTCCCTGTGCCAAATCACCGAACCCATGAGCGCGATCGCTATTACTACATTTATAACACAAGATGTTTCAATCCCCACCTTAACTAGGTAGGGACTTCTGGGGTGCGGTGATTACCAAAGACAGTTTGCACAAAAATGTATTCAGTTTTGGGATTAAAGCTTTAGTAGCTTTTTTTTGGCATTAATCCTTGGTACGGGCATAGTCATCTTGGTAGCGAATAATATCATCTTCTCCCAAGTATTCGCCATTTTGCACTTCAATCAACACCAAGGGGATGACGCCAGGATTCTCTAAACGATGAGATGTACATTGGGGTACATAGGTTGACTCATTATTGCTCAGTAGTACTTCTTTCTCGCCACAAACTACCCTAGCTGTACCAGAGACAACAATCCAATGTTCACTGCGGTGGTGGTGCATTTGTAGACTGAGGCGGTGTCCGGGCTTAACCTCAATGCGCTTGATTTTATATCCGCGTCCTTCTTCCAAAACTGTAAAAGCACCCCAAGGACGTAACTCAGTTGCAGCAACGCCTCTGGAAGTGATACCTGGAGGTAGGTGTAGAGTGTCAGTCTGTGTAGTTTCTTGATATCGAGCCATAGTTACCTCATTTGGAGACATAACAAACCGTTGGTACTCTTAACTATTGATCAAAAATTTGGCGCTATCTTGCAACGTTAAAAATCAGCAATTTTGTTGCACCTTGATAAACATAGCAAAATCAAACGTGATGGTGTAAATCATTACCACTAAAATTCTGATGTCTACATCAAGTCTTCATCAAGCAAAATTGCAGCTTGTTCTAAACTTTAAAAAAAGGATAGGGCATTGGGGAGCCAGCGCTCTTACAGGGGGTTTCCACGCCACTTACTTCTCCTGTCGGAGACGCTCTTGCTAGCTTGCTTCTCCGTAGGAGTACAACTCTTGGAACCCCGCAACAGAGTGGCTCCCCTTTCCTCGGCTAGCGTCATCGGGCATTGGTGATTAAGAGACTTCCCTATTCCCTGATTATCGGAAATTAAAGGGTTAAGACCTTCAGCCGCCACCGTCCCCTTAGCACCTACTACCTATTCCCTGATTATCGGAAATTAAAGGGTTTAAGACCCCTACCTCTACACGTAGCTCGGAGCTCCTCCCAAGGGGAGACGCCAAGGGCAAACGGTGGCTCCGACTTTGCTCAGTTACCCTGCAGGATCTTGCTACAGTCAGGGTTTAAATTCCCCGCACTCGCCACAACTCTTGGGACCCCCGTAAGGCGCTGCTCCTGTCTAAAAATGTCTTTAATGCGTGAATTTGGAATTGTTAACGTGGTTGCAAGAAAATACCAATTCCGTTATGAACACGAGCAGCTGTACTAGGTAAGCGATCGAGTAGTTGCCCTCCTAAGTAAAGGCTGGTAGAACTGCCACCGTCCAAATTTAGGGCATCCACACAGCCCATGAGTTGCATCAATTGGGCATGTTCTGTCAAATTAGGCCCATAACCGCCGACACGATTATGTATGGCAGTAATCATCAGTGTGCCTGTTGCCGTTGTGCAAATACCGCTACGAATAGCCTTTTCTGCAATAAAAGCATTGCTGAATTTTTCGCCTTTGGCATCAAGGACAATTTGACGATTTTGGACTAATAGCGGTCCAGCTCCGATAATGTAGGGATAACGACTAAAATCACTGGGAGCAGTGGCGCTGGAAATACTTACTGCGCTTCCAATAGATAGCTGTGAAGCAGCACTAGCAGCGTTGCCGCGTAAGGTTAAAAGATAGCCATCTTGAGGAATGGGAACCGCCGTCTCACCAACTTTGCCGCCTGGTAACTGATTAGTAATTTGGTCTTTCTGTACCACGAGGATGATTTCGTTATCCGTCAAGGGTGTGTAAGTTGATCCCCAAGCTGGGGTGTAACGAGCAATGCCACTCTGGACGTAGCCGCTGTTAAGAAACAGAATTGGTAGACGCTGGTCATTTGCCGTGATTAAAGTTTCTTCTAAGGTGAGACGACCGAAGTAAAATTGGCCAGAATCATTCCAAGCGATCGCACCCCGGTTAAGAATGGGGCCTGATAACCACTGACCATCCCGACGAATTGCACCCAATGGCAATCTGTTATTGCGGTTAAAATAACCACCATTAATTCCAGCTACTGCTAAGTAACGTTGTGCTGTTTGAATTAAGGGAGCAGTACCCGCAAGCCCATCAAGACTAGCCCACATGGGTTTCAGTGTTAGCCCAAATTTACGAGGATTAACTTCTAACCAGACCACCGGAAAGCGTTCTGTGCCTAAGTTTACATAATGCTGTCGCCAGCGCAATCCTGGCCCCCAAGTAATATCTCGTTCTTCTAAAGGATCGGGTCGAATATCGATAATCAGGCGATTGGGGCTACCGACAGTACTAACTTGAGGCGATAAACCAAAGGGAATACTCAGAGAAATAATGGTTTGGTTTTTCACCACCTCCACTTGTTGAATCAGTGGTTCAGGGGCTGGTGTTGGTGGTATTGGTTGTGTTGGTGTAACTGGTGATAATTGTTTGAGCAGGTTTGGCAGTAATATTGCTGGTGCAGCTGTTGGTGCTGGTGGCTGCGGGGTATAGCGTTCTATCAAAACGGGATCGGCTATTCCATCCAGGGTGACTGTCCACTCTCGATTTGGCGGTGCAGTGGATTTGGGGATTAATGTGTCTGGATCTGAAGATGGAGGTTGAATTTTTTTAACAGTTGACCCTTGTGTAACTTGCCAGGGAGTTGGACGATCTAAATCGACAAGAATGCGAACTTGTTGCAAAGGATTTACACTCGTGTCTAAAGATTGCTGACTCGGAACAATATTTGTCACTTGCGCTTTTGGAGTAGCAATCACCAAAATGTTGCCATTGGCTTGGATTTGCCATCCAGATGTTTGAGCAAAATTAGTAATATCCAGATAGCGATATGCTCCTAGTAACTTGGTGGCTAAAACTAGTGGCGTTGTCACCGACGAAAACCACTGTACTGGTTGCCTACCTGAATTACTACTGTTTAAGAAATTAACTCCAATTAATTGCCTAAATGCCCCGTCACTGAGATGAGTTGTGATCTGACCAGATTTTCCAGGTCGCTGCAACCAACTTCCTGGTAAAGTACGACCATTGAGGGAAATTTGATTACCAGAGGATGCTACACCTGTTAAAGGGGGTGCAGGTGACTGTGAGATTAACCTGGGTGTTGATTTGGTGCTTTTTGGCGACTCCTGGGCGTTGGTAGCACAGGTAGTAGTTAAGCATAGTGCTGTCAAAAGTATCGGTGAGACAGTAGCCCGGAAAAATCTGCGTTTGGTAATCCCTGATTGCCAACAATTCGGCATTTTTACCATAATTTACTAGGTACTTTTGAAAACTATCACCCAAGGTATAAACTAACTAATTATTTGGAACTCTAAAAAAACATGACTTTATTTTTTAAAAAACATGATATTTTATATATTGGCTAGCTATCTCTTTTAGACAAAAAACAATTTAGACGCCAAAGCCATTGCAATCAAGTGTTTTAACTAGCACTAATTATAATCGCACTATACACGGTAGTCTTGGTTATCAAAACTGGATTAAGATATTCAATCCTCGCTGAACGTTGCTAGTGTTGATTTTTAAGTAAGATCAAGTAAATAATAAGACATGAGGCAACTGATAAGCAGCAAAACTCCAGACAACAACAGAAATATTTGGGAATTGTCAAATGGGTATATATTGTAATACGCTGATTTTATTGCCGGATCAGGATGAGTTTGGCTTTAAAACATAGGACAGCGTTCAGTTTTAATTTTGTTTCAGGTGAGCCGAAATAGGCTCTATGAGTAGCTAGCGTGCATCTGGAAAAAGGGGATTGAAAAAATACTTAGCTTCACAATATAAAAAAGAAACTGTCAGGGCAAAAATAATGTCTTGGCTGAGTTAACTTGTCTAACACCGCATTAATACATAAAAACAAGTAATAATTTTAACACGGATGAACTAACTAAAGTAAAACCGAAGTTAAAATTTTTTTTCCCTAAATTTCGGTGCTTATATATTTCTCCATCGCTGAATTTAGAAATTTTTCCGATAATTAGTGGCAAAATTGGTAACTCAATACTTCAGGAACAGGGTATGAATAATAAACCGATAAATCAAGACCAGAAAATCACGGCGGATATAATCTCAAGAGATACCTATCAGGGGCAAAAGTGGTTAGTAGAGGAACGAGATGCCTGTGGTGTCGGTTTTATTGCTCATCGTCAAAATCATACCAGCCATGAAATTGTAGAAAAAGCCTTAGCTGCTTTAACCTGCTTAGAGCACCGGGGAGGTTGTAGCGCTGATCGAGACTCTGGTGATGGTGCAGGAGTATTGACAGCTATCCCTTGGGAGTTGTTCCAACAAGACTTTGCCCAAATAGGGAAGGAATTTTCATCCACTAATAATATAGCTGTGGGGATGATCTTTCTACCACAAGATCAAGAAGCAGCACAAAAAGCGAGGACGACAGTTGAACAAGTAGCTGCTGAAGAAAAATTGATTGTACTGGGTTGGCGAGTAGTCCCAGTACAACCTGATTTACTCGGTGTACAAGCAAGAGAAAATCAACCCCAGATTGAACAAGTTTTGCTAGCTTCTGTTGATAAAAGTGGCGATGAATTGGAACGACAGTTGTATATTACGCGCCGCCGAATTAGCAAAACAGCAAACAACATCTCAGAAGAATTTTATATCTGCTCCTTGTCAAATCGCACAATTGTCTACAAAGGCATGGTGCGTTCTGCTGTATTGGGAGAATTTTATAAAGATTTACAAAATCCGGTTTACAAAAGCGCCTTTGCTGTCTATCATCGCCGCTTTAGTACCAACACTATGCCCAAGTGGCCCCTAGCTCAACCAATGCGGCTTTTGGGTCACAATGGCGAAATCAATACTTTGTTGGGTAACATCAACTGGATGATGGCACGAGAAGCTAGCCTGAATCATCCTGTATGGGGCGATCGCATCGATGAACTCAAGCCATTAGTTCATATTGATAACAGCGACTCAGCTACCCTAGACAACGTACTGGAATTGCTGGTGTGTTCTGGACGCAGCCCCTTGGAAGCTTTAATGATTATGGTTCCAGAGGCTTACCAAAATCAGCCTTCTTTACGTGACTCTCCAGAAATTGTCGATTTCTACGAATATTACAGTGGTCTGCAAGAAGCGTGGGATGGGCCAGCACTTTTAGTATTCAGCGATGGCAAAAAAGTTGGTGCAACACTAGATCGTAATGGCTTAAGACCAGCTCGCTACCTGATCACCAAAGATGACTATATTGTTGTAGCTTCGGAAGCTGGTGTAGTGGACTTTCCAGAAGCCAATATTGTTGAGAAAGGTAGACTTGGGCCAGGGCAAATGATTGCCGTAGATTTAGAAAACCATGAAGTGCTGAAGAATTGGGAGATTAAGCAGCGCATCGCCAAACAGCATCCATATGGAAAATGGCTGCAACAGCACCGTCAAGAACTTAAACAAATTGTCAGTAGTCAGTCGTCAGATGTGAATGGAAATGGACATCTGGCTGCTGAAAATGGTAAAGGGCATAGTACAACTGAGAAAATTGACAAACAAACCTTGCTTCAACTTCAAACTGCCTTTGGCTACACCAAAGAAGATGTAAAAATGGTGATTCATAAAATGGCGGAGACAGGTTCAGAGCCGACTTTCTGCATGGGGGATGATATTCCTTTAGCGGTGCTGTCAACAAAACCCCACCTGCTTTATGACTATTTCAAACAGCGCTTTGCTCAGGTGACGAACCCGGCGATCGATCCCCTACGGGAAAAGCTAGTGATGTCTTTGAAAGTTGAACTGGGTGAACGGGGTAACTTATTAGAACCTAAGCCAGAATATGCTCGGAGATTGAAGCTGGAATCGCCAGTGTTAACGGATGCTGAATTAGAGGCAATTAAGCTGTCAGGATTTGCCACAGCCGAGTTGTCAACCCTATTTGCGATCACCACTGGTCCCGAAGGATTGAAAACCGCAGTCCAGTGTTTACAAGCACAAGCAGCTGAATCAGTCCGGGCAGGTGCAAAGATTTTAATATTAAGTGACCAAATCCCCCCAAGCTCTCTTAATAATGCGGGAATCAGCACAGAATACACCTACATTCCTCCCCTGTTAGCAGTGGGTGCAGTGCATCACCACCTGATTCGTGAAGGGTTGCGAATGAAAACATCCCTGATTGTCAATACTGCCCAATGCTGGAGTACTCATCACTTCGCTTGTCTGATTGGCTACGGTGCTGGTGCAGTTTGCCCGTATATGGCTTTGGACACGGTGCGTGATTGGTGCATTCCCAAAACCCAAAAGTTAACGGCTGTGGAGGAAATTCCTACCCTCACCGTAGAACAAGCTTTAGGAAACTATCGCAAAGCGGTAGAGTTAGGCTTGCTAAAAATTCTCTCCAAAATGGGAATTTCTCTACTGTCCAGCTATCAAGCAGCCCAAATCTTTGAAGCTATTGGCATCGGTGGGGATTTAATAGAACTAGGATTTCAAGGTACGACTTCCCGCATTGGTGGTTTGAGTGTTAGCGAACTCGCTGATGAAGTACTTTCCTTCCACAGCAAGGCTTTCCCAGAAATGACGATCAAGAAGTTAGAAAATCTCGGCTTTGTGCAGTACCATCGTGGCGGCGAGTATCACATGAATAATCCAGAAATGGTTGACGCGCTGCATAAGGCTCTAGATGGCGAAAACTATGACCACTACGAAGTTTACAAAAAGCACCTCGAAGGCAGACCAGTAACAGCCTTGCGGGACTTGCTAGACTTCCAAGGCCACACACCGATTCCCATAGAAGAAGTGGAGTCGGTATCTGAAATTGTCAAGCGCTTCTGCACTGGTGGTATGTCTTTAGGTGCTTTGTCAAGAGAAGCCCATGAAACTTTAGCGATCGCCATGAACCGCATTGGCGGTAAATCAAACTCTGGGGAAGGCGGCGAAGACCCAGTGCGCTATACAGTTCTAGATGATGTAAACGATGGTCACTCGCCAACCCTACCGCATTTGAAAGGATTGCGGAATGGCGACACTGCCTCTAGTGCTATTAAGCAAGTCGCATCAGGACGCTTTGGTGTCACGCCAGCGTATTTAAGCAGCGCCAAACAAATTGAAATCAAAATCGCCCAAGGTGCCAAGCCTGGGGAAGGTGGACAACTACCAGGGCCCAAGGTGAGCAAATATATTGCAATGTTAAGACGCTCCAAGCCAGGTGTGACGCTGATTTCACCGCCACCGCACCATGATATATATTCCATTGAAGACCTAGCACAACTGATTTTTGATTTGCACCAAATTAATCCGAAAGCAAAGGTATCGGTGAAGCTAGTTGCAGAAGTTGGCATTGGCACGATTGCTGCTGGTGTAGCCAAGGCAAACGCTGATATCATCCAGATTTCTGGTCATGATGGTGGTACAGGTGCATCGCCACTAAGTTCGATTAAACATGCTGGTTCCCCGTGGGAATTGGGTTTAAGTGAAGTGCATCGCGTCTTGATGGAAAATAGCCTGCGCGATCGCGTGATTTTACGCGTGGATGGCGGTCTGAAAAGTGGCTGGGATGTGGTAATAGGTGCATTGATGGGCGGTGAAGAATTCGGTTTCGGCTCCATCGCCATGATTGCTGAAGGCTGTATTATGGCACGAATTTGCCACTTGAACACCTGCCCTGTGGGTGTTGCTACTCAAAAAGAAGAACTCCGCAAGCGGTTTACGGGAATACCGGAACAGGTTGTCAACTTCTTCTACTTCATCGCCGAAGAAGTGCGTAGTCTGTTAGCACGACTAGGTTACCGTTCTTTGTCAGAAATCATTGGACGTGCAGATTTGTTGAAACTGCGCCAAGAGGCAAAACTCAGCAAAACGCAATCACTCAATCTCAACTGTTTACTTCAGCTACCAGATACCAGAGAAAATCGTAATTGGTTGGTGCATGAAGAAGTCCACAGCAACGGCGTGGTTTTGGATGACAACTTGCTTGCCGATCCCGACATTCAAGCTGCCATTAGGGATCAATCCACCGTTACTAAGACTTACCCTATTGTCAATACTGACAGAACAGTGGGCACAAGATTAGCGGGAGCGATCGCTTCTCAATATGGTGACAGCGGCTTTGAGGGACAAATTAATCTCAACTTTACAGGTAGTGTTGGGCAAAGCTTTGGTGCGTTCAACCTCCCTGGTATAATCCTCAGCTTGGAAGGAGAGGCGAACGACTACGTAGGTAAAGGGATGCATGGTGGTGAAATCATCATCAAACCTCCAACTGATGCTACCTATAACGCATCACAAAACGTGATAGTTGGCAATACTTGCCTCTATGGTGCTACTGGTGGCATGTTATTTGCCAACGGTTTAGCAGGAGAGCGTTTTGCTGTAAGAAACTCCAAAGCCATAGCAGTGATTGAAGGCGCTGGGGATCACTGCTGCGAATATATGACTGGTGGTGTGATTGTCGTCCTCGGTAAAGTAGGACGTAACGTCGCAGCTGGAATGACTGGTGGATTGGCATACTTCTTGGATGAAGACGACTCATTTGGTGAGTTAGTCAACCCGGAAATTGTCAAAATCCAGCGGGTGATTACAGAAGCAGGTGCAAAACAACTGCAAGAGTTAATCCAAACTCATGCAGAACGCACTGGTTCACCAAAGGCGAAGAAAATTCTGCAAAATTGGCAAGAATTCTTACCGAAATTCTGGCAGTTGGTTCCACCTTCTGAAGCTGATAGTCTAGAAGCTGATCCTGAAAAAAAAACAACTGAGTTCAGTTTAGTAACTACTCATTAGTAGCTGTAACCATTCTCATCCTCTGCCTTAAGCCATTCTCCCGTCAAAGAAGCTGGATAAACAGGTACTGTGCGAAAACCCTTTGGATGCCCAAAGTAGTCGCCTGAATTTACTCTTTAAAAAGAGCCTAGAGAGAAAAAAATATTCTCCCTAAAAAAGGGAGAATATTCACCAACTGATTCACAACTGAACTTTGGACGGTCAATAGTTTTAGTAGAATTTCCTTGACTATGCGCCTATGGTTGGCATTGAGTGCGTTAGGTAGCTGTTAATGCCGCCAAAAATGCCAACAATCCGATGTGCCCAACCGCTAAATAAGTAGAATTACTTGTAAAATAGTCAAGCAGGCGAGAAATTTACCCACCACTAGAACCTTAGCGAGAAGGTAGTTTACAAGTTTCCGCTCTTCACACCATTCATTTGACATTCTTACAAAATGGAAGATAATTACCTTGAATACAAAATGTCTGAAGAAGAACGTTTTCAATCAGACTGTTATTCCTACTTGGAACAGCCGGAAAATGCTACCCGCTATACACTACCAGTTCATTTTCTAAAGGATGCTTTTAAAGAAAGGTCATTCTCTTTATTGGATCTGGGCTGTGGAAATGGGGCTTTGCTCAAATATCTACCTTCTCAATGCAACTACGTTGGCGTAGATCACAGTGAATATGCCATTAAATACTGTTTAAACCTATACCCCAACAGAACCTTTGTGTGCGAAGACTTATGGGTATTTCTGCGTCAACTTGCTATAGAAGATAAAAAGTTTGATGCAGTGGTACTATGCGGGATGATATATCATACCGTTGATAAGGAAAGCCAACAACACAAGGATGAGCAGGAAATTATTCAATTTTGTCTGGACAAGATAATAAGCGACAAAGGATATGTGGTGATAATTGTCGGACTTAATTATGGCAACCATCCAGATCATAATCTGTTTGTTCGAGCGGAATGGCTACAAAAGTTAGTAGAAAAAATGCTGGAAACTACGAAGGCAAACATTGTTTACGAAAATCTGTGCCTACAGATTGGCTTGGAAGAAAAAATTGCACAGCAAAAAGCGATTCCTGAGTGGTTTGTTCCGGATGCCTCTACTGACTATTCAAGTAAGTTCGTTGGAACATATTGGGCAAGTTGGACATTTATTGCCTCTCCCTTATGTGTGACAGGTTAAAAATAGTTGATAAAATTTGATTGCGATCGCAGGAATTATGCTTAACTAGTCAAAAACTCGGTTTCTTTAACCTAGTTTCTTTGTATACGATTTGTTGTCTCGAAATTCATCACCTGAAGGAATGAGCAATTATCCTTTGAATGAAATGGAGAGATGATAAAAATCTAAAAAATATGGCTCGATTGACTGTTATCCGTTGGCTAATTCTTTGCTTCATCTGTCTATTTCTGCTTTCAGGTTGTAGTTTTACAAACGGTTCCACTGCTGGTAAAACACTTACGGTGGCAGTAGAACCTACGTTTCCGCCTTTCGAGTTTCAATCTGCAACTAGTGAGTTGCAGGGTTTTGACGTTGACTTGATGAATGCGATCGCGCAATCTGCTGGCTTTCAAGTTAAGTACCAAAATATGCCTTTTGCTGGTATGATTCCAGGATTGCAGACGCAAACTGTAGATGCGGCAGTTGCGGCTATGGCAATTACTGCCCAACGGGTGAAGATAATTTCCTTCTCGCGTCCTTACTTCAAATCTGGTATAGCGATCGCCACCCGCATAGACAATCAAAATATTACCAATTTCGACAGCCTTAAAAACAAGATTATTGGTGTGCAAATTGGAACCACCGGCGCACTCAAGGCTAAAAATCTTCCTGGATCTGAAATTCGCACTTTTAATGATTCACCTTTAACTCTTCAGGCATTAATCAACGGTAATGTCGATGCCGTTCTTAACGATCAAGTCGTTATCTTATACGGCATAAAGAGTGGCAACCTCAACCGACTCAAAGTAGTCAGCAGTCTGCTTACAGAAGAATTTTATGGCATTCCTACACCCAAAGGATCGCCTAACCTAGACCTGATTAATCAAGGCCTGGCAACAGTGCTGAAAAATGGCACTTACGCCCAAATTTACCAAAAGTGGTTTGGTACTCAGCCGCCACAATTACCAGAAAAATCGCCCATTGAAAACCAGACTAGCAAAAAAGGCGTATCTGAGCTATTTACCTCACTAAGTATTATTTTCAAGTCACTACCCGCCCTGCTGGGTGGGGCTTTGGTGACTCTTGAACTCACTACACTTTCAGTATTGCTGGGAATACTCGGTGGTTCACTGATTGGGATTGTTCGCCTTTCTCCTGCTTTGCCTTTGCGTTTTTGTGCCGGAGCATATGTGGATTTTTTCAGGGGAACGCCGTTGCTGGTGCAGATTTTTATGATTTACTTTGGGTTGCCTGCTTTAGCCCAAACTTTTGATTTCAACTTCAACTTAAATCGTCTGGTGGCAGCGGTGATTGCATTAAGTCTCAATAGCGCTGCCTACATCGCGGAAATTGTCCGCGCAGGTATCCAATCAATTGAGCCGGGGCAAGCAGAAGCCTCGCAATCACTAGGCTTGAGTTCAGTGCAAACGATGCGCTATGTAATCTTTCCTCAAGCCCTGCGGCGGATGCTGCCACCCCTTGGCAATCAGTTCATTAGCCTGCTCAAAGACACGAGCTTAGTTGCTGTCATCGGCTTTGAAGAGTTGTTCCGCAAGGGGCAGCTGATTGTAGCAGAAAACTATCGCTCGTTTGAGGTTTACGCCACTGTTGCCTTGGTTTATTTATTTCTGACGCTGCTTTTTTCCCAAGCATTTAGTCGCTGGGAGCGATCGCTCAATCCTATTAAAAAACAGAGTAAGTGAAAAAGGATAGACAAGGGAGAGGTGTTTTACAATTCATTAAGGACTGCTATAGAGAACCTGACTTTATTATTATTCGTCCTCACAAAGGAATACTTATTTATTGCCTCTCAATCGCTGAGTTAAACCGTCATCTAAATAACCAAGATTATTCATCAGATTTTAAGTTGATTTGTTCTTTAGTTTTGCATTGGTAACTAGTCTAAACTCCAGTCACAAATAATGCATCTTAACCAAAAAACATAATTTGAGTTTTTAGCCAATTGCTATTAACTAATCACCGATAATTAATAATTATTGCTTTTTGTGATCGAGCAACTTTTGGTCTGTATCTTCCATTTCTAAAAGTTCTGGAATAGTAACAAAGCGATACCCTTGCTTTCTAAAGTGGCTAATAATTTCTGGTAAAGCTTGCACGGTTCTGGAACGGTTACCACCACCATCATGCATTAGCACAATACCACCAGGTTTTGAATCTTTAATCACGTTATTGATCAACTTTGGTACAGCTGGCAACTTGTAGTCTGTAGAGTCAGCTGACCACATCACCACAGCATATTTCTCTCCTTTAGCATAAGCAGCTAATCCATTATGCAGGATACCCCCAGGCGGTCGGAACAGATTTGCTTTAGCACCTGTAATTTGATAAATTAGGTCTTCTGTGCGATCAATTTCAAAAGCAGCTGCTTGTGGATTAAAGAAGTGATACCAGTGATGCCAAGTATGGTTGGCAATTACGTGACCTTGAGCGACAATTTGCTTTCCTATTTCTGGATAATTTTTTAGATTCTGCCCGACGACAAAAAACGTCCCTTTGATATTATTTGATTTCAGGATATCTAGTACTTGCTCTGTGGTCTGAGGCCAAGGACCATCATCAAAGGTGAGAGCAATCACTTTCTCACCCTGAGTAAGTTTTGCAGCGCTAATTATTGCCCCTTGAAAACGTGACGGTATAGCGTAGGCTAGTCCCTTTACTTGTGCTTCTTGCTGCCAACTTGTAAGCATCGCCGCCTTTAATTTCTCAATGCGCTGCTGAGTTCCTACGTTTGCAGTTACATCCTTGACATTTATACTTTGTCTACTCTGAGCCTCCGAAGTATTTGGTCTTAGAAGCATCATGAAAGCAAGGCTAAAAACACCACATAAGGCAAGCAACGCAATTAATATTCCTTCTGGCCACAAAAACGACTTATTGTTTTCCACCTCATAGCTCCTTCAAAGATCGAACCATCCACCACGATTATGACGGTACGTTATAGCACATTTTTTTAGATATCTTAGAGACCAGTTGCTTTCTGGTAATCCTGAAAATTGGAATTGGGACTAACGGAAATTTACAATCGAGAAGACAGACTATATGGCTTTAACTGAATTCTAGATGCTCTATATTTGGACGAACGCTTATACAATACTTGGTACTGTTTAATGTCAACCCACTCATAAAAGGCAAGGTCTGCACTTCCACATTCTTATCGCTAGCTCTAAGAAGGAGCGCAATCAGATAATTAACCACACCCCAAAATCCTCTTAATAGGAATTCTGAATTAGTTACTGTCTTTCACTTCACCGCTAAGGCAGTATTATGCTTTCAAGTTTTATAGCTTTGCAAATAAGATGAGCCAAGCTGTTGCGCCGACAATTTCCACTTTTCACGGGCTGAAGTTTTTATAGCAAGACTTTCTGAGAGGAAAGTTGTATAATTTACAGCTTAGTGAATTATTTTATTAACATACAAAACTACTTACAAGAGACGGAGTATCTTTCAAAGAACAGTATAATCAACTATTAGTTCTATTCTTAATAAGATATATTCTACTGCCTGCTGTCATTGCTTCCTTTTTAAGAAAAAGTTAAATTTTTAACTGACAGAATGTTGCCTTGTACTTTCTATGAAATAGACAGACGAAAATTGATTCAATATAGTTTCTCATTGCCAAGGGGCACTTATTCGTTAATCTAGATACTTTTGACTCATTCAGCAAAAATAATTTTATTGGCAGTTTACTTCTATTTTTGATGCTGATACTTGAGCCGAAATTGCTAGTAGCTTTCTGTCTGTTAATGTTTTTCTCGATAATTGAAGATATCTATATCTTATTAATAGTACAATTTAATATGTACTGTCACCGTGTAATTACGGCATTTAATCGCATATATAATATATAGGCAAGTTGTTAAAATTGCAATAGTATGACATCTATCTATTAAACCATTAAATTCTCCATTTAAATGTAATATTTTTTACTAAAAACACCGATTAACCGAAAATTTTGTATTTAAAAATACATTTAAATTGCAGTTTATTTTATGTAATATCACTTAAGAATACCTATAAAAATATATTTTCTTTCAACTCAGCCTCCAGCAAGACTGCCCTCTGCCTTTTTTCGGTAAAGTGAAGCAGATATTCTCAGATATTCGGTAAACTGTTTTGCCACTCAACGACCAATTTTCTGCTCAGAGAAAAAACCGACTGGCTGTATTGCTTTACCAGTCGGCCACTAGCTTTTTTAGTAGGAGTAAGCAAAACTGAAAATCATTTAATAACTTGCCTTATAATTACAGCAATTAGAATTAAGATTTTTAATTATCTATTTAGGAATCCTAATTATCAGCTTATATTGCCTTAGACAGGTCATAGTTTATTTACAGTACTTTTGCTTATCTTTGATAGATGCAATAACTGTATTATTTGATACTTATATGGATTCGTACAGAAACCAGCTTGCCTATCAGTATACCTTTTGAGTCAAAATAATCAAGGTATTTGTCCCACTTCTGAAACTGGCTAGAAACTTTTATGATTCCTCACGAAAGTGATGCAAAACAAGAGCGTGCGTCGTTAAAAGTATGGCGTAGTTGGCAAGAAAATCTGATTTTAATTGCGATCGCATTGTGTTTGGCATTCCTGATCCGGACTTTTATCGCCGAACCCCGCTATATACCTTCTGATTCAATGTTGCCCACCTTACATACTGGCGATCGCTTGGTAGTTGAAAAAATCTCTTACCATTTTCACCCTCCCATAACTGGGGATATTATTGTTTTTCAGCCACCCGCAGAACTACAACGTCGAGGATATCCCAAAGACCAAGCCTTCATCAAGCGAGTTATTGGCAAATCTGGTGAGGTAATTAGTGTTGCTTCTGGCAAAGTCTACCTCAACGGTCAACCCTTGGTAGAAGACTACATCGCTGAACCCCCAAATCAGCCATATCAACCAGTGAAAGTTCCAGAAGACGAATTTTTTGTCATGGGCGATAACCGCAACGATAGTAATGACTCTCGCTATTGGGGTTTTTTACCCAGAAAAAATATTATCGGTCGGGCAACGTTTCGCTTTTGGCCTCTCGACCGTATTGGGTTCATTTAATCAATTTTGGATTTTAGATTTTAGATTTTTCCTTCAATCCCTTCGGCTTGGTGCAGTCACTCATGGGGGAAACCCCTTTCTCTACGAGACGCTCTGCGTTGGCGTAGCCTCTCCCAAAGGGAGAAGACCGTGCTGCTTCACCAAAATCCAAGTTGCGCTGGAAGGGCACCTTTGGTGCGACCCAAAATCTAAAATTGGCAGAGTTAGGAGTTATTTTAAAACTTCTAACTTTTAACTTAAAACCTTAAATAATACATCAGTTGAGCGATCGCATCACCAGTTAACTCCAGCCGTCGCTGGAAATCAGCCAGGTTACGGTAAGGCCCGGCTGATTGCCGATTTTGAACCACTGCTTGCGCGACAGACAAATCTATAAATGGAATTTGTGCTAACTTTTCAACTGTTGCTGTATTCGGATTGACTAAATGCAGAGGATTTTCTAAAGATTCGTGGTCATAGTAAATAAAATTCAGCAGAGGTGTTAATGGCTCTAGCCGCTGCGCTGGCATACCCAAAGCCGCAGCGATATCTTCAATACAGTAAAATTTCACACCCGAACGCGAAAGTTCCACAAGCGATCGCGCTTGGTGAATTGACAAACCTGGTAGGCGTAACCAATCATCTATAGTGGCTTGATTAGCATCAATGCGAATACCTAATTTTGCCGCTATCTGAATTTCTTCCCCAGATTGTAGGCGATAGTAGGGATCGTTGAGGAGCTTGGCACGGAGTTTTTGCAGCTTGGGGTTCAAAGGTAGCCAGTTATTCATGATTGTTGCTCACCTCAAGAAATCTGGTCTAGCAGTTGGCGGCGCTTTTGCTCAAATTCATACTCTGAAATCAGTCCATCCTGGCGCAGAGCATCTAATTCTCGCATTGCCTCAGCGATCACTCCTACCTGATTACTCACCCGTTGGGAGTTCCTTGTCGCTGACTTGCCTAGATTAAAATTACGATCAAAAGCTTCTTCATCTTGGGCTAAATACCAAACTCCCTCAATGGCACTAGCTACCTTGGGGATAGGCGTCCAGGAAAGCAACACATACAAAACACCCCAGAGCGGCTGTCCCAGATAGAATTTATGTAATCCTGAAATTGTCAGCGTGCCAGAAAAAGCTAGAACAGCGGCAACACTTCGGCTTTTGCGCTTAGTCAACATATTTCTAATAAATCTACCAGTACCACAGTTCCTACAATAAGACAGCCATAGTAGCAAAGCACCTTGATAAATTAAGCATTACAGAATTTTTACTTACCAGCAATTATATGAATCTATTCTAGTCAACTAAATCGTAAGACAGCTTCGATTTATAGTAATGGCTATGTCGAACTGCTACTAAATCGCAGTGCTAAGGGGAACTATGTGCAAAAGCTAGATTCGGTAACTAGTACGGTACGGCGGAAATAAACCACCCATTCCTAATCAATGAAACGCTTGCGGTAGAAGAATTCTGAATTACAAATTCTGTTAGCGTAGCGGGGCGTAGACCATTACGAATTATGCGTAGCGGTACTAGTGAATTTATCAATTAAGTTCATCTGTGAGCAGTATGAAAATCTCAAGTAGCGGAGAATACTTAGGATATAAGGATTAATTGATATGCTAAGTAATGGCGCATAAAAAAGTAGAGGCTGAGAGGATAGCCAACATGTCATCTTGTGAATCAAACAATCCTAATACTATTGAAGTAGATGAAATCTGCTTTGAAAATTTCATACCTGAAGCAATGGTATGCCTCCCTAAATATGGGGAAGAAATCCCTGTTCAAGTTGGAGTTCGTATTACTAATCAAGCATCAATACCCTATCGCTTTGACTTGCCTTATGTTTTGCCATAAATCTTAGAGCCTTATGGCAACGCTATGCAAAGGTCTTTAAATAAAAATGCAACAAGGAAGGTAAAAAAATCAGATATCCCGCTAATCATGCCTGGAGAAAGTTTAGAATTTTTAATGGATGCCAAATTTAATTGGTACAGCGAAAATTGTCTACGGCTTTTAGGCAATGCCATTTATGGAGGTATTTGGATTTTCTGGTACATTCAGCCTGGGAAATATCAAGTTAGGTTCACCTATAAAAATCAACTAGCCAAGAAGGAAATGCTTACATTACAAGAAGGATGGACTGAAATTGATGGATTTTGTACAGGGAAACTTATCTCATCCTTTGCAGATTTAATTCTCAGATAGAGCTAAAATCTCTATTACTTATTAAGAAGAGATAGAAGGTATAGGATTAACTTTATAAAGTTTGATTTTTTAATTCAGTAGATGCTTGCTTTTACAATTCACTGAATATTAGGTTATCACTTACTCAAAGGAGCTTACGTTTATCTTAATGTTCTCTAATTAATCAGATGTAGCGCCGCAGTACAGAATTTATTTTCAGCCTCTGGTTGAAATATTGTTTCTACAAAATCCTCGCACAACACGCTTTAAATATCACATGTTTTTCATACATCAGCCACCACTTTTAAAACATTCTCTCAGACTAGGGCGGAAATATTAGCCTTACTAATAATAACTATCTACCTATTAGAACGCCAGCATTATAAGCTTTCTCGCCAGTAATCAACAAAAAGCGATCGCCTTTTTGCAATCTGAAGACGCTTTATTCTAGTTTTACCTTCAAAGGTAAAGTCTGCAAATACTTCTATAGGACACTGACTGTTTAAGTAAATTTGAGTAGGTTTCACATGATTGTGCATTGAGCTTTGATGCTAAATTTGAGTTTTTAAGGCCTCATATTACTACGATGTCACAGACCTTCCTACCACCAGAATGGCTTAAACAGCTTTGTGATCCTTACGCTGTGCTTGGAATTTCTGTGACTGCTGATGAGCGTCAGATTTTTAAACGCTATCACACTTTAGCGAAGCTGCTACATCCCGATCGCAATACCAAAAACGGCAATCCAGACCAAAAATTAGCAACGGCAATATTGAGCCATTTAATTAATCCAGCTTATGAACAACTAAAACATCGAGATAAGCGCTTTATTGCCATAGCTATGCTGCGCTCAGACGCAAGAGTTTTGGAGCAGCAAGCTTTGTCTTCTCAAAGTGCCATAGCTGAGGAAATTATGGAAATGTCTGCACCCCAGGCAGAATTGTTTTACGAAGAAGCGATCGCCTGTTATGCAGAAGCTCAATACAAATCACTACATCAGTTTTATCAGGTGACGAAACAAATTAGTATACTGAATTTAGTTTACTTACAGTTGCATAAACCTGACCTGTTCTTGCCACAAAAAGCTGTTAGCATCATCCCTGAGGTAGAAGTCAAGCCAGTTGAATTGACATTAGATGAAAAAACTAATGTCAAACCAGTTTTGACAAACTACGCTCAACGTCACTACCAGCGAGCTATTGAGTACGTCAGGCTAGCAAAATGGACGCTAGCTGTGCAAGAACTGCGCGATGCCATCAAGTTAGAGCCAAATAACAGCGACTATTATGCCTTATTAGGTTTGGTACATCTCCAACAGAAATTTATCGGCATGGCCAGGGTTTACATCCGTCAAGCATTAAAACTGAACCCGGAAAATTCACTAGCATTGAAATACGCTCCCGGACTGAAAATTCAACCGCATGAAAACACCAATCCTAAATCAATGGCTAAAGCTCTGAATATTGTGGCTTTATTAAGTCGGTTTACAGTCGGGAAAGGTTCTCAAGTCAAGTGTTGAAATTTCGCTAACAAACCGTACTAAAACCGAAGCTTCGTCATTAAATTACTCACCTAGACTAAAATAATAAATAGAAGTAAAACTATTAAGCTGCTGAGTCTGGGCGCTCAGTTTAATATAAGCAATATGGGATTCTTCGATTCTGAGATAGTTCAGCAAGAAGCAAAACAGCTGTTTGAGGATTATCAAGCGCTGATCAAGCTTGGCAACGGTTACGGCAAATTTGACCGCGATGGCAAAAAGCTGTTTATTGAGCAAATGGAAGCCATGATGGATCGGTATCGCATCTTTATGAAGCGCTTCGAGCTATCAGAAGATTTCATGGCGCAAATGACAGTAGAACAACTGAAAACGCAATTAGGTCAGTTCGGTGTCACCCCGCAACAAATGTTTGACCAAATGCACCTCACTTTAGAACGGATGAAAGCCGAGCTAGAAAAACAGGTCTAGTCAATTTTAGATTTTGCAGAAAGTCGAGCCAGTGCATTCCTGTCGCCTTGCGTCGGAATGTTCTGGCATGGAGCGTCGACTTGCGGCAATTTGTTAGCGCAGGCTCTTCGATCCAGGAGCGTCACTTTCCAAGACAGATTTTGGATTAATTGCCAATCCCAAATCCGAAATTCCAAATCCCAAATTATTGTGACTTGGGGCGAGAAAACTGCGAAGGTGGCTTGAAGTTTTCTACTGGTACGTTCTTAAGTGCCTTCTCCATAAAATCTTTCCAAATGGGAGCAACCAGAACACCACCTGTCGCATGGTCAGCTAATTGTCTGTTGTCGTCTCTCCCTACCCAGACAGCAGTTGTTAACTGTGGTACAGTACCAACAAACCAAATATCCTTTTCTGATGATGTTGTTCCCGTCTTTCCGGCAGCTGGGCGACCGATAGCAGCACCTTTACCTGTACCTTCAGTGATTACCGATCGCATCACATCTATAATTGCTGCTGAGGCCCAAGGATCGAGAACTAGCTGGGGTTTAGGGGTATTGTCTAGCAGCACGTTACCACTACTATCGGTGACGCGGGCAATTACAGTTGGTGGAGATTGCCAGCCATAATTAGCAAAGGTAGCATAGGCACTAGCCATTTCCAGAGGAGTGACACCAATTGCACCAAGTGGCAAGGAACTTACAGGTTCCATCGGACTCATAATCCCCAAGGTACGGCAGGTTTCTATAACTCTATTCATCCCCACAGCCTTACCAACCTTGATCACGGGAATGTTCCGCGATTGGGCTATAGCTGTACGGATTGGCATCGCTCCCCTAAAAGTGCCATCATAATTTCTAGGAAAGTACCAACCGTTACCATCTCGATAGCTAACTGGAGCATCTACGACCGTTGAGTCTGGCCCATATTTACCGGTAGCAAAAGCAGTATAGTATACAAACGGTTTAAAAGAAGATCCGGGCTGCCGTTGAGCTTGAGTTGCACGATTGAATTCACTGGTCTTAGGATCTATACCACCCACTAGTGCTTTGATAAAATGCGTGCGCGGGTCAATTGCCACCAAGGCCATTTGATTCTTAGATAATCCTTGTCCCAGGAGTGATTTATGCCATTTACTGATAGTTTCTTCTGCCATCATTTGGAAATCGGCATCAACTGTAGTTTGCACCCGCATCCCACCTTTGAGTAGTGCTTCACGCCCAAACTTCTTAGCCAACTCCTGCGCTACAGTATTGGTTACATAAGGTAGGGCACTACCTTGAAAGGATTTGATTCTACCAAGCTTGATTTCTTGCTTGAGGGCATCGTCGTACTCTGACTGGGTGATCCAGTTTAATTCCAGCATCCGTCCCAGCACTTCTTTTTGTTTCTGTTTTGCCAGCTTCATGCTCACAAACGGGCTGAATTCTTCTGGTGCTTGGATCAAACCCGCCATCATTGCTGACTCACCCAAGCTTAAATATTCTGCTGACTTATTAAAGTAACTGCGGGCCGCCGTTTGTACACCATAATTGTTATGACCCCAATAAACTTGATTGAGGTACATTTCTAAAATTTGGTCTTTATTGAGAATTTGCTCTAACCGAATTGCCAGCACTCCTTCAGCTAACTTCCGGGTAAAGGCACGCTTGTGAGACAAAAATAGGTTTTTTACCAATTGCATGGTAACAGTAGAGCCACCCTCTCGGACTCCACCTGCTGCCCAGTTAACTACAACAGCACGCCCAACGCCGACGGGGTTAATACCGTGGTGATCGTAAAAGTGGCTATCTTCACTTGCCAATACCGCCCGTTTTAGATTCGGGGAAATCCTATCTAAGGGAACTACTTCTCGGTTGGCTTCTCCGTGGACACTGGCTAAGAGTTTACCCTTAACGTCATAGATGTAAGTCGTTTCTGAGGGAAAGAAGTTACGTAGCTGTCTCACATCTGGCAAATTACGGAAACTAATCGCTAAACCAACCAGTCCTCCGGCTACAATGGAACTTGCCAGCATGGTAATTGACAGGAGAGTACCGCCAGTTACCTGACCGACTCCTTTCAAAAACTCAAAACCTGATGAAGCCCGACGCTGTGGCTGTTTATCTTCAAAAGTCCTAGACGACGACACGGCGATTTCACTTCCTCACTTGTAAATTTAACTGTAATTGATTGGGCGAAGCAAGGCGGTTAATTTTTTGCAATTATAGTAGTTTGGCAGATGAGAAAGCGGATAAATTGCAAGTGTTTATAACCAACTTAACTTCTAGTGTGCAAAACATAGCTAACAGTGAATTTTATAGTATGACGCAAGATTTTGCTTGGCTGCGTCGTGGTGTAGTAGAAGTTTTCCCACAACCAGTTGATGCTAACAGCGAAAGTCTAGAAAAGCGCTTGGTAACTACAAATCAACCTTTGAGGATCAAATTGGGGATTGACCCGACAGGTACTGACATTCATCTCGGTCATAGCATACCAGTACGGAAATTGCGAGCGTTTCAAGATGCAGGTCATATAGCAGTTCTGATTATTGGCGATTTTACAGCACGCATTGGCGATCCGACTGGGAAATCTGAAGTGCGTCGTCAGCTTACAGAAGCAGAGGTAGCGCAAAATGCTCAGACTTATCTTGACCAAGTACGTCCTATCTTGGATTTTGACACACCCGGAAGGTTAGAGGTGCGCTATAACTCCGAATGGCTCTCTGGACTAAACTTAGAGAAAATTTTGGAGTTACTCTCCACGATGACGGTAGGGCAGATGTTGGCTAAGGAAGGATTTGCCGATCGCTATAGAAAAGAGAATCCGATTTTTATCCATGAGTTCCTGTACCCGTTAATGCAAGGTTTTGATTCGGTTGCAGTTGAGGCAGATGTAGAATTAGGTGGCACTGATCAAAAATTTAACATTGCTGTGGGCAGAGATTTGCAGCGCCATTTTGGTCAAAAGCCCCAGTTTGGGATGCTGCTGCCAATTTTGATTGGCACCGATGGCGTGCAAAAAATGTCCAAGTCTTTAGGTAATTATATCGGATTGTCGGAACATCCAGGACAAAAGTATCAGAAGTTACAAGGAGTCCCAGATCATCTGCTCTCACAGTATTTTGAACTTTTGACAGATTTACCTTTGGACAAACTCCCAGAAAATCCCCGCGATCGCCAAACACTCCTAGCATGGGAAATTGTCAAACAATACCACGGCCAAACAGCAGCCCAAGAGGCGAAAGAAGCAGCACAAAGCGGCGGAAAGGAAGGTGCAGTTCCAGAATTCTCTCTAGCTGGTGTGCAACAGTTTCCTACTAAGTTAGCTTATATTCTCAATCTTAGTGGCTTGTGCAAAAGTACCGGGGAAGGAAAGCGGAAAATTCAAGAGGGTGGAGTGCGCTTAGATAGCGATCGCATTACCGATGTCGATACCACTTTTGCTGATCCTGCTGAGTTACAAGGTAAGGTTTTACAAGTTGGGAAAAAGAAGTTTGTGCGTTTAGTGCCTTAATGTTAAGGAACCACGGATAAATACTGATGAATACAGATGAGCGGATTATTGTTCCCCTAGATGTGCCAGATATGGAAAGTGCGATCGCTCTTGTGGATCAACTTCCGCAAGTGGTTTGCTGGAAGGTGGGTTTAGAGTTGTTTACCAGCACTGGCCCGAAAATTCTGGAAGTGCTAAAGTCCCAGCAAAAGCGCATTTTCCTGGATTTAAAGTTTCACGATATCCCTAACACAGTTGCTGGTGCTTGTCGTAGGGCAGCTAGTTACGGGGTGGATTTATTGACAATTCATGCTACATCTGGTGTAGATGCTCTGAAAGCTGCAACAGAGGCGGCACAAGAAGGGGCTACCCAAGCGGGTGTAAAACCGCCTAAATTAATTGCTATTACTTTGTTAACGAGTATTTCTACTAGGCAGTTGGCGTTTGATTTAAAAATTCCCCTAGAATTACCAGAATACGCCCTAGAAATGGCACTGCTGGCTCAAAAGGCGGGATTGGATGGGGCAGTTTGTTCGCCTCAAGAAGTGGCACAGCTACGGCAAACTTGTGGAGATGACTTTTTGCTAGTTTGTCCGGGGGTTAGACCAACTTGGGCAGATAAAGGCGATCAAAAGCGATCGCTCACCCCAGCACAAGCAATCATTGCTGGTGCTGATTATCTAGTGATTGGGCGTCCCATCACTACTGCTACTGAGCCTGAGTTAGCCTGGAAGAGGATTTCTGAGGAGTTAACTACGGTGGCATGAAGCTAAGAGTCAGTCAGAAGCTGGGGGATAGGGTGCAGGGTCTAGGAAAGAACAATCTTGCCTCTTCGCTCAGAAAGAAAAATTATAGTTCGCTTTTAGCTTGTGGCTTCTGGGTTTTAGTATCAAATAACCTTGCTTACCCAGCGTTTTCGACAAACCTCACCCTTAAAACCTCTGCGCTAGTAGAAAGGGAAAATATCAAGGGTGGAGCGAGGTCTTTGTGTTCTGAGCAAAATTTAGAAATATTAACTATAAAGCTACTGGAAGATTTGCCTAGTTATACTAATCGCGTCAGCCAACGCGCCCGCCGCCTCAGTAGAAGCAGTGATGTTTACAGTTATATGCTAGTGGCAGGAAGACCTGAGTTTACTCCTCTGCCCCTTAACCTTGAAGAATATAGTGCAGATGCGTCTAAAAGCTCTGCATCAGGAGTTGAGCAAGTTTTCTTTACTACCTTGGAGCGCCAGTATATAGGAAAGAAAGCGGTAGAATTGGAAGAATTCCACTGGCTGTTGTTGACTAAAACGAAAACTGGTTGGCGTCTAGTGATGATGTTTTCTCAAACTGGTTCCCATTCAGCACAGCAGCCACTATCCCCGCCACGCGATAGTAGTAACGGCACTGTTGCCCAAGCGGTTGAAGCTTGGTTACGCGATTGTCAAGCTGGAAGTGTACGTCAATAAAACCTAATTCCAAATCTTTGTAAATTAGGAGAACATTAAATAATGTCTATGCTCGACTTTATCCAAAATGAGCACCTAAGTTTTCTTTATCCGGCAAAAACCCTAACTTTTTAGCACAAACTTTTTGCATGTCACTAGTAATCGTTGAACTTCATAAAGTAAAACTACCATCCCACAAAGGTTTCACCTTCAGCGTTGGTGTTTCCAAAAAATGGATAAAGTCGAGCTAAAATACTCACTCAAATTCTCTATGAACAGGATTATCACTTGTGGTTAGAAACTACGTTGAAACAATTACAAGAACGAAATTTAGAGGATCTTGATTAGGAGCATTTGATTGAGGAGATTGAAAGATTGGCTAATGAACACAAACACAAGCTCGAAAGTTCTTTACTGCAACTTCTCAAACATCTGCTTTTGTATCAATATTGCAGTCTTCCTGAATGTAAAAATCATTGGGAAGTAGAAATTGATAATTTTCGGGTGGAACTCAGGAAATGAACCAAATCTAAAAATATCTACAACTATCTGCTTACAGTGCTTGAAGAAGTCTACATTGATGTGCTACGACAAGCAAAAAAGAAAAGTGGCTTGAATTGTTTTTTGCAAAATTGTCCTGATCGCATTGAGCAAATTTTAGATGTGGATTATTTACCACCATTTATTTATTGATAAAATGCACAAGTAAGAAAAAAAGTAAGAAAAGTTTTGATGATCAAGCTCAAACGCTTTATTGATAAGAGTTTTAAGAGCCATTACTTGGAAATGCTCTGACGCGGCATAGCCCACTTTTAAAGGTAGGCAAACTGACGCCACAGTCTACTAGTCCCTTTTATAAAGATACATCACCCAACTAGCCTGTATCAGTGGAATTGCGCCTATGTCTTTGGGAAGATTTTCAGGGAGTATAGCTGATAAACAGCAAAAAAAAAGCAGACCTTATTTAAAAACGAATGCTGGCTTGAATTTGAGCGTTGTAACTCCCGTTTTTTGACGATAACATGGAAATAAGTTTATTTCAAGCTTCTCAAACCGCGTTTAGCGTCAGTTTTTTTTATGGACATTCAGTTAATCAACATCGGCTTTGGTAACATCGTGTCTGCCAACCGAGTAGTTGCCATTGTCAGTCCAGAATCTGCCCCGATTAAACGGATTATTACCGATGCACGGGATAGAGGTCAACTGATTGATGCAACTTATGGTCGTCGGACTAGAGCTGTAATTATCACCGATTCCAGCCACGTAATTCTGTCAGCGATTCAGCCGGAAACGGTAGCGAATCGCTTTGTGATTTCCCGCGATCATCAGACTGTAGATAATTGACTATCAGTGGATTATTCCCACTCTTCTTTGCACCATATCGGCAGTGCCATGTGAATTAAACAAGTTTTCTGTCACCCTTACTACAAATTCTTTAGTCACTAGTGGACTAGGCCAGAAACACAAGACTAATGAATAATATCTATTGATTGATTCACAGGTTGAAGAAATGATGCCAGTTTTACCCATCCAGAGTAGTGCTACTACCGAAGAATGCTTACATTTAGGCAGGTTAATTGTTTTAACTGGCCCCAGTGGGGTCGGTAAAGGCACTTTAATGCGATCGCTCCTACAACGTCATCCGGAACTATATTATTCCGTATCCGTGACAACTCGTTCTCCCCGTCCAGGAGAAATCGATGGCAAAGATTATTACTTTATCAGCCGCAATAAGTTTGAACAATTAGTTGCTGAAGGTGAATTTTTGGAATGGGCAGAATTTGCTGGTAACTATTACGGCACTCCCCGTGAAGCTGTGCTTAACCAAATTCATTTTGGTAAGTTGGTGGTGCTGGAAATTGAGCTAGAAGGGGCAAGACAAATTCGTGCTTCCTTCCCCAGTGCCCTCAGCATTTTTATTTTACCGCCTTCTTTTGATGAATTGGAGAAACGGATACGTTCTCGCGCCCAAGACTCCCAAGAAGCGATCGGCCGTCGTTTGTTCCGCGCCCGACAAGAAATTCAAGCCGTAGATGAATTTGATATTCAAATCGTTAATGACGATTTTGAAACTGCTTTAAATGATATTGAAGCTGTTTTTTTTAAATAAGTTAGGAGCAAAGCAAGGAAAGCTCCGCCTCCTGTTAAGAGTTAGAAGTTATGAATTTAAACTCCTAACTCTTAAACGGCAGTTAATTCTCCTGTCAAAGACGCTGCGCGAACAAGTGGGGAAACCCGCTATTAGCGCTTGCCTCCTTCTAACTCCTAATAATTAACCAAATAGACCTTGAATTACTGCCAAATTACTAGTCAAGAAGTAAGCGACTACTGCACCACCAATACCACCAATCAAGAAAGAACTGGCGAAGTTGTTCCAGCTTTCTTTAGAGTTAAAAGCATCTATCGGAGGGTTAGGTACGGTAACGCTAGGAAGTGCTTTGGGTGGATTGCTATTAGCATACAGAGATAGGGCACCGGTAAGAAGAACAACTAAAGCGATGGCTGCTAGTAACCCAGCTAAGTTAGCATTAACTGTGTCCCGCAGTGGCCCCAATTTAGCAAAGGGGCCAAATAGCCAGTAACCATGAGCCATGCCAACTTCTAAACCGCGTCTGGCAGGAGAGAGATCTGGGCGATAGGCAGGTAAGTTATTAATGAACCACTTGACCAAAGGAGAAGCATTTACTGGGGTTTCTAGGTTGCCCTTCTGCGGATCGCGGAATGCGGGAAAAACAACTTCGCGATTTCTCGGATCGCTGGGGAGATTTTTTGATGCATCTACTGCTTGCGCCATATTTTTATGTTCGCCTCTAAATTAAAATGGTGGCATTTTTATATTAATAATAATTGTAGCTAAAGTTGCTTTTTGTTTAGGAAGTTTAGAAAAATTAATTTAGCTTCTTTTAAAACTATGAAACTCGCGATCTGTAAACAGGATCACGAGTTTCAAAAAACTATTTTTGCTGCGTATTTTGGTGAGAATTCTGCCTAACTAAGCTGAATACATCAACTACACAATATTAGACAAAAAACAAGACATTGATTCAACTGTCCTAAATCCCATTTGACTAGCAATTTTAGATTTTTGATTTTGCGAAAGTCTGAGCGCCGATTTCCAGCGCTCAGACTTTCTAATGACGGATTTTGGATTAAAAGAATTTTTTGGTTCATGCCCCGTCCCTTTTAGGCGGAACCAATTTAAAAGATGCTCGTTCGCCTTGATGTACCGTAGGCAAGACTCACTCTAAGCGAACGCGAAGAGCGTCTCTAAGAGTTGCCATGCCGTTGGCGAACGCGAACAGCGTGTCTTAGACAAGCCTCTCGTAGAGAAGGCTTTACGCTAGGCTATCACAAATTTAAAATCCAAAATCGTTTGACACTTATGGGAGTGGATGGAAAAGTAGATCGGGGAAAAAGCGGTTAAATTCAATCAAGATACCTGCTGTGATGGTCAGCCATATCGTAGCTGCCACGGGCGCTGTGGAAATAAACTTAACCAAATAGGATGATTGGTCGCCTTTGTCTGCCATGAATTTAGTCTCCAAAACAAATGAATTAGTTAAGCTGATTTAGCGTGGAGAAATGGGGATTTCTGTATCCTTGGCTGCTAATTTGCCAGAGAGGAGTTCTTGGACTGCTGCTACTGGCCAAGTAAAGCCTGACGCCATTATAGGTAGTGCCAAACCAAGATCGATTTGGATTTCTTTTAATTCCGTGTCAGATTGCTTTTTAATCGCTTGCAGATAGGCACGACCTACCCAACCAATCCAACCAGCAATATATAGAAACAGAATGCTAGGGATCAGGAAGTCACCAGCATGATTTAGACTCCCATCAACAATCAAGTGGGGGTAACCCTCAGGACCACACAGTTCTTGAGAATAACGCTCAAATCGCTTTATCCCTGAATTGGGGTCAGCGGTGGTATTACGGGCATTAGCTGCTAGCTGTTGAAAAGCGGGATTGTCCTTGCACGGTGTCAAATTAGCCCCTAGAGCTTTTGCTGGGGAGGCAAAATTGAACCAAAGACAAATCGCTAAAATCAAAGCAAACAATCGTCGCATAGAGTTGTTTCCTTTTATTACAAAACAAAAAGTTCTTTGTACAAAACGAAGCGGCTTGTACAGTTGTTTATTTGCATAACTAGGAAGTCATCATACTCTTGGGTGGGAACCGAGTAAAGTTTAAGTAAATAAAAGTTAAAGCTTCTCAAAGAAGTTTCCGATTCAGTCCTAAGTAGTGAGTAACGAGTCCTAAGTATAAGAATTATTGTAGTAGGGTAGTAAAGAAGCAAGATTTTGTCTCTATTACTCAAAACCCAGCACTCAGCACTCAGCACTCTCAATGGTAACCGTTTTAGCAATAGAAACCAGTTGTGATGAAACAGCCGTCGCAATTGTTAACAATCGTAAAGTTTGCAGTAGTATCGTAGCCTCACAAATTCCAGTCCATCAGCAGTATGGCGGGGTAGTGCCAGAAGTAGCGTCTCGCCAGCACTTAGAAACAATCAATGAAGCGATCGCTCAAGCCCTAGAGCAAGCCCAACTAGACTGGGACAAAATTGACGCAATTGCTGCCACTTGTGCCCCTGGACTCGTAGGAGCGCTGTTGGTGGGGTTAACTGCTGCCAAAACCCTAGCGATGATACACAACAAACCATTTTTGGGAGTTCATCACCTTGAAGGTCACATTTACGCCACTTATTTGAGCGAACCAACTTTAAATCCCCCTTTCTTGAGTTTATTAGTTTCTGGCGGACATACAAGCTTGATTTATGTCAAGGATTGTGGTATATACGAAACACTGGGACAAACCCGTGATGATGCAGCAGGTGAAGCCTTTGATAAAGTGGCGCGATTGTTAAAGCTGGGTTATCCCGGTGGCCCAGTGATTGACAAACTGGCACAAGAGGGCAATCCTCAAGCCTTTGTCCTACCAGAAGGAAAAGTTTCTCTACCGGGCGGGGGATTTCATCGTTATGATGCGAGTTTTAGTGGGTTAAAAACGGCTGTATTACGTTTATTGCAGCAGTTAGAGAAAGATGGTGGACAAGTTCCAGTGGCAGATGTAGCAGCTAGCTTTCAGGAAACTGTAGCGCGATCGCTGAGCAAAAGAGCGATCGCCTGTGCCCTAGACTATGGTCTAGACACAATTGTTGTTGGTGGCGGTGTTGCAGCTAATAGCGGGTTGAGAAAAAACCTCCAAGCTGCCGCCGTTGAACATAACCTATACGTCCTATTCCCACCTTTAAAATTCTGTACTGATAACGCCGCCATGATTGGTTGTGCCGCCGCTGACCATCTATGCCGTGGTCATACATCCCCCCTGACACTGGGCGTTGAGTCGAGGTTAGCGCTTACCCAGGTGATGAAGTTGTATCACTCTGAGTCGTGAGGAGGAGAGGGGCAGTGGAGCAGGGGGAGCAGGGGAAGAAAGAATAATGATGCCCGATGACTAATGACTTTTAACTATTGACCGGATGTGATCAGCCACTGCATCCGGCTGTTCCAACATAGCTAGGTGTCCACAATCAGGAATTTCTAAAACATTGTCACCACTATATTGGAACAGTCTGTGAAAGCTAGCTAAATGGCGCACATACTTAGGTTCCATAACCTTGTCTTCCGCGCCAGCCAAAAAATAAACTGGCTGCTTCAGTTGGGATACTAGCTCAGGTAAACGATTGATTTCTTCTTCCGTTGTGGAGTCTAACAGACTTCCCAGAGCCGCTTCTGGGTCAGCCACCACGAAATCTATTACCCGCTGACGTGCCCAATAGCGCTCCAAAGGACGAGCCACACTGGCTCTGGTAAACAGCAAATCAATCAAAGGCACTTGGGACAGCCAGCGCGGGCGGACTTGCAAAAATTTCTGACCCGCCGAGCGAAACTGCTCAAAGGCTTCTTTGAGGTAAATACCACCGCCAGCGTTGATACAGATAACTCCTTTAACACACTCAGGTATTTGATCTGCTCCCCAGAGAGCGATCGTCCCACCCAAGGAGTGACCAATTAGCCAAGCACTGGTAATATTCAGCTGTTTTAGAAGAACTGCTAAATCATGAGCATAGGCAGCAGGAGTATAAAGAGAATCGAAAGGTGAGCCAACCGCACTACTGGAGATGGGCGTAAGATTCAGAGACGTTTGTGCCCGACTAAAATCGGTTTTTACCTGAGACTGGGATTCACCAAAACCCCGCAAATCATAGGAAAGGCACTGCAAATCATCTGATAGGCGGGAAATCACAGGTTGCCAATATCCACGGCTATTGAGCCAACCGTGGATAAATACTAAAGCATGGGGGCAGGAAGTGGGAGCCGTTAGCTCGTATGCGTGTGGAACGCCCAAGATTTCGATAGTTGCCATACTTATATCGTACCCCTAAGGGCGGGTGCGACTAAATACGGAATAACAAAAGAGTTAGGACAAAGCCGGAGACGCTCCGCCTCCGGTTAGGAGTGAGAAATTGTTAATTTTTAACTCATAACTCCTCACTCCTGACTTTTTTCATTTACCCAGCAATCGGTGTCGCACCCCTTCAGCAATTTTGTGACCGAGATATTCAGGAATGAGGCTTTCATTCGGCCCCAACAAGTAAAGAATTAGCCGTGTACGTCCACGCCAAACCAATAAATTGGCATTGACTACCAGCAAATCTTCCTGCCAGATGGCGTACATCACTTTGTAGAATAATCCTGGTTGATTATCGGCTTCAATCACTAGGGCAGGGAGATGAAAAACCGGATCGACATAGAACTCAGTTTGTACCTGCTCTAAGCCAGTGTCAAGATTGAATTCCACTGCCAGCATCTCTTCTACCTCAAACCGACCTCCTAAAGCCTCGCGAATGGCGCGACAGACATTTTCTGCGGTTTTGTCGGTCAAGGCTTTACTACCACGAGACACCAACAGTTTGATAAAAACTAACATCGGCGGACGGATCTGACCATATAGACTCAGACCGTGAATAGTCAACCCATAAGCTGCTAGTACACCAAAAATATCGCTGAGGAGAAAAGACTGGTTGCGGTAAGCAAAATGCAAGGCACTTTTGCTACCTTCCGGTTTCAGCTCAATAACAGCGCGTCTAGTTTTATAGAGACGGTAGGCTAGCCGTAAATTTTGCAGTTGAATCTCACTGCTGACAAATTGCTCATAAAACTGGGGAAACGCTCGGTTAAAGCGCTTTAGGAGTTCCAGTGTTGAAGATTTTAAACCAGAAGCCATTGTTAAGGGTAAGACTCGCTTGCTTTCGTCACCTGGGGACAAGGGGGACTGGGGACAAGGGGGAACTCGGGGCCCCCTCTGCGGATAATGGGCAATGGGGAACTCGGGGCCCCTTCTGGGGATAAGGGGCAATGGGGACAAGAGGGACAAGAGAACACTCTTCTCTTGTCCCTCTTGTCCAATGTTCCATGCCCCATGCCCAATCACTTGTATACAATTCACTCCTAAGCTAACGTGCATTTAAGCTCTATACGAGCAATTGCCAGGATTAGGTTTTCCATTTTGAATTTTGAATGCGTGAATTTTAAATTGTTTATATCCTTACCCTTTTGATGAATTTCTCCTAGCCTTTACAACAAAATGCTAAAG
The DNA here is from genome assembly GCF_036917615.1 of Nostoc sp. GTDB lineage: Bacteria > Cyanobacteriota > Cyanobacteriia > Cyanobacteriales > Nostocaceae > Nostoc. Next base: position 71,049 of record NZ_JBALCZ010000017.1, on the reverse strand, counting down.
TTGAAAATGATTGGTGTGAAACACGCTCTAACTGGCTGTTGCCATTGCAAATCCCGAAAACAACCGAAAAAATTTGAGTGTAAGGGGTAGTAAATGGGGGTAGTTATGCTAAACGTGAATCAACACTCCTGAGAGTGGAAACCATTTCAGTTATATTACCCGAACCACGTTGGCATGGGTTTTTGGAAAACTTGGTTTAGTACTCCTGAATCTGTAGCGACAACTAGGACAAACCCCTTTGAAGAGCATACAACGGAAACTGCGGGCAACTCAAACCCTAGCAGCATTAGTGAAGCTTCTTCAAAGGAGGCTCGCATCGTCTTCAGCACGGAGCGAGACATTGACCTGTATGAGCTAGAAGAACTCTGTGATGCAGTTGGTTGGTCGCGTCGTCCTCTAAGAAAAGTGAAAAAAGCTATTGAGCATAGTTTTCTTGTCGCCTCAATGTGGCAGGTGAGAGGAAACCAAAAGCGGCTCATTGGTTTTGCCCGCGCTACCTCAGATCACGCGTTTAATGCCACTATTTGGGATGTGGTGGTTCACCCAGACTTTCAAAGTCAAGGACTGGGCAAGGCGCTGATGAAATACGTTCTCAAAAAACTTCGGAGTGAAGAAATTAGTAATGTCACTCTCTTCGCCGACCCCCATGTTGTAGATTTCTACCGAACTATGGGGTTTATGGCTGATCCAGAAGGCATCAAAGGCATGTTCTGGTATCCTCACTAGCCCTAAATCAAAATAAAACCCGATTTGCACAATAAAATCAGGTATAATAGTTAAAACCTATTATTTTGAAGTGGTTTTGCAAGGTTCAGCCGACGAACACGCAGGTATATATCTTGTAAAACTAAGTCGGCAAAAAACCTTTACCAGTGTAACTATGTAATGTATCTTGTCTTTGCAAAGGATGAAAAAGATTAGGGATAAGCCGTATGATCTGATATAATAAATTTAATACTTTTGGTAAAGCGCGATCGCTTTAATGGTAAGTTAAAAGCAAACCGCAAAAAGTAGATAAGTCTAACCGGGATGTAGCGCAGCTTGGTAGCGCGCCTGCTTTGGGAGCAGGATGCCGCAGGTTCAAATCCTGTCATCCCGATTTAAGTAATATACTTAACTGCTAAGGCGGATTAACTTTTTATTGCTAAGATGTGCAATTAAATTGTACATTTTTACACATATGAAGAAATTGCCTGTTTTACTGTTGGGTTGGCTGTTAAAGCCTAACAGGCAAATTTCGCCCTCAAGCAGTAAGATATTCCTGATATTGAGCTTTGGATAGATTTGAGAAGATATCAAACCAATCGCACATGGAACGATTGATTAAGTAATAGCGTCACCCGATATTATAAAAAGCCGATAAAATCGCATTTATCATCTCCAAGGTCTCAGAGATGGAGAGACTTTTCACTGCTTAAGAAGACATATAATAGGCATCTACGGCATTTCACGGTGAATAGCGAAGCGAAACCGAGAAAAACACAACGTTAGCACAATCAATTTGTGAAAACGATACTATAGCAATCCTAAATAGTTGGGTAAGATTCAATTTTGATCGTTGACGTTTAACACTCAACCTCAACACGCACAATGAATTTTTTACAACTGAAATAAATTGCTATATAACTAAAGCTAGTTGGTGCTTTGCAAATCCAACCATTTGTTTAATTTAATTGGATTATTGATGCGAGGAGCAGTCATGAAATCATTTATTCGCTTGGGCGCAACATTGGGTATAGCTGGCAGTGTATTTTTAGGGGGACTTTCAGGAATAGGCAATCTACCAGGAATAAGCAATCTAGAGGCGATGGCGTTGCCACAAGATCAGGTAGTGAAAAAGCTCCAAGAAGTACCTGTATTCACGCTCACCAATCCTAAAGGCGAATTCGTAGTTCTTTCGAGGAACAACGCATCCAAGCCTGTCTCTCAAGTGGGATTTTTTATTAGCAAGCAAGATGCTCAAAAATTTCTTGACAATCGGCTCAAAAAAGAAAACCCCCAGTTAGCAAGCACCCTACAGGTTAGACCTTTGTCCTTGGCGGACTACTATAAAATAGTCCAAGAAAGCAAAAAGAAATCAGACTCTGTAATTTATACTTTAGTACCGACGCAACAACAGGTAGCTTCAGCAACAAATATGCTGAGTCAAAATGGTAAAAAAGGGGAGCAATTCAATGGTATTCCCTTATTTGTACCCAAATTTAAGAAAGATAATAGCTATTTGACCATTCCCGTTCCCAAAAGCAATGAGCGGTACATCCCTTTCTTTTTTGAGAAAGAGCAAGCAGTGGCTCTGTTAGACGAATTCAAAAAAGCCGTGCCAAAGGAAGCAGCCAATACTGAAATTCAGGTGGTGGATTTGTACGGTGTTATGGAGGCTCTGAATAGCAGCAACGATCCTGGTATAAATAAAATTGTTCTGTATCCATCAAGAGAGTCCATCAATTTTATTCGCTCGCTTGCGCCGAATCAATCATCAGGTGCTGCGCCCGCTCGGAAAAAATAACGGATATACACTCCGAGGTTGAGGCATGGGGGAGAAACATCTGATAGTTTCTGGTTTACAACTTTGGCAGTGGCGGAATGCTGCTCACCAAGCAGCAGGAGCCACTGATGTCCCACCAATGGAGGTAGATTGGCTGCTCCAAGAGGTAGCTGGGTTAGACCGCTTGGCACTGCGTTTGGAGTCTTTTAAAAACTGGCCGCAAATTCAGCTGCAATTGCCTCTAGAAGAGTTAGACCAACTGTGGCAGAGACGATTAAATGATCGCTTACCAGTGCAGTACATTGCGGGAGTTACACCTTGGCGTAACTTTCAAATCGCGGTGTCGAGTGCGGTTTTGATTCCCAGACCAGAGACAGAGTGCTTAATTGATTTAGCTGTAGCAGCAAATGCTAGCAATCCTTCAGGACACTGGGCGGATTTAGGGACTGGGAGTGGAGTGATCGCTTTGGGACTAGCAGATGTCTTGCCAAAAGCAACAATTCATGCAGTTGATTACAGTTTAGAAGCTCTGGCGATCGCCCAAGCCAACGCCGATAATTTGAGTCTTGCTGACCGGATTAAATTTTATCAAGGTTTCTGGTGGGAGCCACTGGCATTCTTAAAAGGTCAGTTCAGTGGTATGGTGTCGAATCCCCCTTACATACCCACCAGTACCTTACCTACCCTGCAACCAGAAGTAGTTAACCATGAACCACATCTAGCTTTGGATGGTGGCGCTGATGGCTTAGATTGCATTCGCCATTTGATAGAAATCTCTCCTAGTTATTTGCGATCGGGTGGCGTGTGGTTAATTGAGATGATGGCAGGACAGGCGGATGCAGTGCGAGAACTTTTGCAAAATCAAGGTAACTATTGTAAGATTCAAATTCACGCGGACTTAGCGGGAATTGAACGCTTCGCCCTGGCCTATAAAAGTTAGGAGTGATGAGTGATGAGTTATGAGTTATGAAATTACTCACTCCTAACTCTTAATTGCCAACTCCTAATTCTGTAAACATGACCCAAGTTTCTCTAGTAAATCTAATAGCTGGCGCACGCACTGGCCTTTTGGTGAGTTTTCCCACGGATACTGTTCCTGCACTTGCAGCTATACCAGAAAAAGCAGGATTAATTTTTGCGGCGAAGCAACGCAGTCAAGACAAACCTTTGATTTTGATGGCTGCTAGTGCTGAAGATTTGTGGCTGTATGTCAAAGGTAGTGAGAACGAGTATAAAGTTTGGCAAAAACTAGCAGATAAATATTGGCCAGGAGGGCTGACGTTAGTTTTGCCAGCGAGTGAACGCCTCCCCAAAGTTATGAACCCCATTGATCCGACAACAATTGGCATCCGAGTACCAAACAGTGCGATCGCCCAAACTATTTTGACGCAAACAGGCCCTCTTGCTACTACTAGCGCCAATTTTTCTGGTCAGCCGCCTTTGCAAACGATGACAGAAATTGAGAATCAGTTTCCCAAGGTTCTGACTCTAGCAACGACAGAATACCAGGGTGAAATACCAGGAGTGGGTGTACCTTCTACCGTTGCTAAATGGACAGGGATAAATTGGCAAATTTTGCGGCAAGGTGCGATCAAGTTAGATTTATCAAGTGATAACCAGATATAGGTAGCTATAATATTGTTTTCCTGATTTGAACAACAGAGAAATTTGGAACTTTAGTTTGCGCTGTTGTGGTCAATTAACAAGTTAATAATTACCAGATTATGAATTGGAGCAACTGGATATATCTAGGAGCAGGAATAGCACTAGGTATGGTTTTCCGTCAGTTATTTGTGCGCTCGTCAAAGGTTTCATCTAGCTCATCCCCAGTAGCGCCATTAGTTCAAGAGGATATGCTACCAATATCGCAACAGCTACAGCAAACGCAGCTGGCATACCAAATGGCAAGGGAAATGAGCCAGTTTAAAGCTGGTTTTTTGGCACGGACTAGCCATGAATTGCGATCGCCCCTCAATGGTCTGATTGGCTTACATCAGTTAATTTTGTCAGATTTGTGTGAAGATCCAGCTGAAGAGCGAGAATTTATTGCCCAAGCTCAAGAGCGAACGCTGAAGTTGCTCAAGCTGATGGATGAAATTCTCAGCGTTGCTAAAACTGAACATGGTACGAATAAATTAGATATTCAGCCCAGACCGTTAGCCGAAGTTTTGGAAGAGGTTCATAACTTAACTTATATGCTGGCGGCAAATCGCAATTTTCCCTTGCAATTATTACCCGCCGACCCAGAAATTTATGTTTTGGCAGATTACCTCTGGCTCCGCCAAATATTGATAAGTTTAATAGACACTGCCATTACTCAAATGCAGGAAGGCAGCATCTGTATTTCCACCAGCACTCTACCTACAAATAATTTTGTAAACATTTGGCTGGATATACCAACCCATGCCATACCCTGGAGCGAGCCGATTGATTTGATCAAATCTGAAGACCAGCCGACCCAGATTGACCAAAAGAAGACTGCTCTTTCTCCAGGAATGAGGCTATTAATCAATCAGACTTTAGTGGAAGTTATGGGGGGAAAGCTGGAAATCCTGCCCTCGACCATCGCAAAGGAACTACCTCAGCAGCTTACCAGACTACAAATCTCTATCCCCCTAGTGATTCCTGAAGCTGATCTTCTGTAGCAGGAACGAAAGCAAGGTTAGCTAGGTTGTGTAACACCATCGTAGTGGTGGTGTTGGGTTGAAAACCAATCTTTTCGTAGAAACCCTGCTGGTGAGTAGTCATCAGGTAAACGCGCTCAACCCACCTCATGCGGGGATGACTTAAAACTGTTTCCACTAATTTGCTTCCCAGCCCAGTATTTTGATATTCTGGATGAATCACAACATCCCAAATCGTGGCGCGATATATCCCATCAGATGTTGCCCTCGCAAAGCCAATGAGTTGATCGCGATCGCTGACGAAAATTACTGGCTCACTATTGGCAATGGCTATACCTAAATCTTCAATACTGCGGCCTTTTGCCCAGAAAGCTGAAACGTTTAACAGTTCTTGGAGTTGGTAAAGGTCAATTTCAGACTTGCCTTCGCCTCCGGCGCCGCGAAGCTGTTCGCTAAATTGAATTTGAGACTCGTTCATGTATGGCATCCACTTTTGGCAATATCTTTGTATGGTTAATTCATATTTTGCTAGAAATTGCTGTACGTGTATATGTATATGCAACGATAAAGAAAAATTAATCACAAACCCACTTCCACAGAGGATGAGTTGCTCCCTGTTGACGTATCCGATAAACTTGTTTTTCTAAACGTTGTTTTTCCTGCTGTGGTAGTCCGAGTAGAATATTCCGACTTTGCCAAACTAAAACAGCAGCGGTCATCCCCAGACAAAAAGCTAAACCGAAGGTAGACAGTGGATGGTAGAAGAGTCCATATCTCACTGCTACCCAGGTAAAATATTGTTGCCACAGAGAAATTTCTGCATGTAGACCCCATAAGGAAACAGGTGCAATTGTGAGCCACAAACAGCCCACAAATAGCCACCTGCCATATACTGTCAGCTGATGTAGCCTTTGTACTTGTTGAGCAAACGATGGGTCAGATTTCTCAAAGTCTGGGACAGTAGTTAATGGTTCTTCCGGTTGATCCATAGGGGAATAAAATTGCCAAGTATAGATGAGCAATTCAAAATGCTTTAACCCAATTGTGAAATACACACAAGTTTAACTATCCTGGGAACTGGCAGATGTATCAATCGGTTCAGCGGTGTTTCCCACCTGGGATTGAGCCTTGCGCTCTCGCCACCAAGCTAAAAGAGAACCGGCAATGAAAATACTTGAATAAGCGCCCATCGTGAAGCCAATAATCAAAGCTAGAGAAAAGTTTCTCAGGGTTTCGCCGCCAAATAGGAATAGGGAAAATAATGTTAGCAAAACAGTAAACGTGGTATTAATTGATCGCGTTAAAGTTTGATTGATTGCATCATCGACAACTTTATCAATGCGATCATTAGGATGTAGTTTCAGTATTTCCCGAATGCGATCGTAAATGACCACGGTATCTGTTACCGAGAAACCAGTAATAGTCAAAATCGCAACGACGAAAAGGCTATCAACTTCAATACCTGCTACTAATCCCAAGATGGAGAAAACACCCAGCGTAATCAAAACATCATGGAACAAGGCAATAATTGCGATTACGGCATAGTCCAGCTGGAACCGCACACTCAAATAAATAACGATCGCAGCGAAGGAGACAACCAGAGCTAATAACCCTTGAGAAAATAGTTGACGACCAAGTGTCGGGCCAACGGTGTCAATTTGGGTGGCTTTCGGGTCAAAGGCTCCAACTTTTTGACTCAAAGCTGTTTGCAACTGAGTGCGTTGCTCGACATCTAATGTCTTTGTGCGAATAGATATTCCCTGTTGGTTTTTACCAACAACTTGGATGCTACTATTATTTAGCTTCTGAGCGTCAACTACTTCCCTGACGTCAGAGGTTTCAATCGGTTGAGTGCAGTTGTTTGGTTGTGTACAATCGCGTTCAAATTGTAGTCGCGTACCACCAATAAAATCTAAACTGGGACGTAGCGGTGCGCCTAGTTGTTGCCAAGAAATCACCATCGCCACGATGCCAATGATCATTAGGGTGGCAGAAATTGCCCACCAAAGTCCCCGCTGTTTGACGACACTAAATTTCATGACTGCACCTCTGCACCAGACTTAATTGACGTTGAGAGATTGGGACAAAACAACTCTGGCTTACGCAAGTTGGGAAATTGCAATGATAGGAATAGCAGTGTGCGACTACAAGTAATGGCAGTAAACAAATTCACCAATAACCCTAGCGCCAATGTCAAAGCAAAGCCTTTAACTAAACCTGCTCCTAAGAAAAACAGTGCTGCACAAGAAATTAATGATGTGACATGACTGTCTAAAATGCTAGACCAAGCTCGGTAGAATCCTGCCTCTACAGAACGATATAAAGTTTTACCAGCGCGTAGTTCTTCACGGGTGCGCTCAAAAATCAATACGTTAGCATCAACTGCCATGCCGATACTGAGGATAAACCCAGCAATACCGGGGAGAGTTAATGTAACGCCTAGCAAAGCGAAGGTGGCATAGGTCAATAGCGCATAGATAATCAAAGCAAAGTCGGCAATTAACCCTGGTAGTCGGTAGTAAACTAACATGAAAATCAATACTAACAGCAATCCGCCAGTACCAGCATAAATACTGCGTTGAATACTATCTTTACCTAAGGTTGCCCCAACAGTACGGTTTTCGACGATTTGCACTGGTACGGGTAAAGCACCTCCCCGTAGCTGCACACCTAAGTTGTTAGCTTCTTGTGCGGTAAACCTACCTGTAATCACAGCAGCACCACCACTAATACCACTAGCAGCAAATTCTGGCCCTACACTCGGAGCGCTGATCAGTTCATTGTCTAGAAAAATGCCAATGGTGCGTCCTGTACCGGCAAGTTTTTTCGTCAGTTCGGCAAATAGTTCACCACCCTTTTGGTCGAAGCGAATCGCAACATTCCAATTGTTGCCTTGAGTGGGTTCACCGGCTGCATCTTTGAGGAATTTCCCTGTGAGTGGGGGGTTTGTGCTTTCAAACAATTCGGCGATCGCTTGATTATTTTTCTGCAATTCTTGCTGATTTTTGACAATTGCTGCTTGATCGTTACTCTTTCTCAAATCTTGTTGCTTTACTTTCAATTCAGCTCGTGATGTTTGGAAAGCAAACAGTTGGGTTTCCGTACCAGGCTTTTGCGTGCGAAATTCTAACTGCGCTGTACCCCCTAGAACCCGTTCAGCTTGCTGTGGATCGCTCACTCCCGGTAACTGCACTAGGATTTGGTTGTTTCCAACAGTTTGCACCACTGGTTCAGAAACGCCAAGACCGTTAATGCGACCTTCAACTACTTTTTTCACGGCTTCCAATTCGCGTTCGGTGATTTGCTTAATCTCCGGTGTTGTTTTCACTTGAATTGTGAGCTGTGAACCTCCGCGCAAGTCCAGTCCTAATGGAATCGAAATTGTGGTAATCACCGCAATGGCGGCAATTACCAAGACTAAAATCAAGATTAATAGCGATCGCTGTCTTTGCATACCATAACTCGCAACTGACAAAGGCTATAATAGCGCTCTTTTATGGAGTTATGAGTTATGAGTTATGAGTTATGAGTTGAGAGTCATTCAATTTTAGATTTTGAATTTTGGATTGAAGGAAAAATCTAAAATTGGCAGAATTGGGAGTTAAGACTCATGCTTTAAAATTCTTAACTCCTCACTCCTAACTTTTAACTCCTAACTTTTAAACCCGCAATGCTACCATTTTTTCCACAGCTTCCACTATTTGCTCTGGTTGGACGATTGTTAGTCGTTCCAGATTGCCGTTGTAAGGCGTGGGGATATCTTGGGAAGAAAGTCGTAGTACTGGCGCATCCAATTCATCAAATAAGCGATCGTTAATTGAGGCGATGACTTCTGCTCCAATGCCTGCCGTTCGCATGGATTCTTCCACAACAATCACTTTATGGGTTTTACGTACTGATGCACCAATTGTATCAAAATCTAATGGCTTAAGGGAGATTAAATCAATAACTTCTGGATCATAACCTTGTTTTTCCAAAGTTTTTACCGCTTGCAGCACATGATGCCGCATCCGCGAATAAGTGATAATTGTGACATCTTTTCCTTGACGTACAACTTCTGCTTTATCTAGGGGTAGTAAATATTCTTCTTCTGGTAAATCTTCTTTCAAGTTGTAAAGTAGAACGTGTTCAAAGAACAACACCGGGTTATCATCGCGGATAGCTGATTTGAGTAGTCCTTTGGCGTTTCTAGGTGTGGAGCAGGCAACAATCTTCAACCCTGGCACAGCTTGAAAGTAAGTTTCCAGTCGCTGAGAATGTTCCGCACCTAGCTGCCGTCCCACACCCCCAGGACCGCGAATTACCATCGGAATTTTAAAGTTACCGCCAGAAGTATAGCGCAGCATCCCAGCGTTGTTGGCTATTTGGTTGAAGGCCAGCAATAAAAAGCCCATATTCATGCCTTCGATTATGGGGCGCAACCCAGTCATCGCTGCTCCCACTGCCATGCCGGTAAAGCTATTTTCGGCAATGGGGGTGTCTAGAATGCGGAGTTCGCCATATTTTTGGTACAGGTCTTTGGTAACTTTATAGGAACCGCCGTAGTGTCCTACATCTTCACCGAGAACGAATACGCTGGCGTCACGTGCCATTTCTTCATCAATGGCTTCCCGCAAGGCGTTGAAGAATAGTGTTTCTGCCATTTAGACCTTTAGTACGATTATGGTTTTAGAATTTTATCGTGCTGCTGTCGCAAATACCGTGAGCGATCGCACTAGTTAGAGATTGGTTTTTTAAACGAGCCGCCCCAAGCATAGAGCGAGGAATTGCCATAACTATATCAAAGCTATTTAATTTAGATTTTAGAGGTTTTATGAGCGATCGCCTCCACTCTGCCAAATGCTGCTGATTTATCTATGTAATAAAATTTAGAGATAATGTATAAAATACATTAAAACTTCACAGTTTAAAGATCCCAACCTGACTGAAGTCACGCTAGAGGAAAAAATCTGTTATGGCAATAATTTAAATATGCCTACTGTAGAACAATTGAAAACGTTGTTCATCTTAACTTTTTGGGCTACCAAAATGTATTTACCTGTGTTTTTAGTGCGAATCGATGAACGAACAAAAAATGTTGTAATTCTCGCTGGTGAAGAAAATGAAATTATAATTTACCTAGACGGGAAGTGGAGATATGTATGAGTAAGCTAGATTTTATGACAATGCCCCGTGCCCAATTGCGTCAATATATCCTTGACCATAGAGAAGATGATGAAGCTTTTCAAACTTATCTAGATAGATTCACCTCTGAAGACGCTGTAATCTTTCCTGCACCACAGTCAATAGATGATTTAGAAAACTTCCCAGAGTTGCATCAACAAAACTTAGAAAGACTACGAAAGCAAGCTTAAACCTTCTCCAACAAGACAAACGAACCTTATCAATATAGATACCCGACTTTTGGTGATAAGTCGGGTATCTGGGCATTCAGTTTAGGTTTTTGTAGGGTGGGTTAGGTGGAGTCATAACCCACCAATTCACTAAGAATTAATTTTTCGCAAACAAACGATCCAAGAAATCGATTTTTACCGCCAGGTTGATTATCCCTCGATTTGTAGCAGCGTCTGTTATTTCAGCATTGTTCAGGGCCATAATATATGGTTCACCTCCAACTAAACCAATAATTGGGCCACCAGAAGAACCACCTGTAGTGTCACAATCATGTAACAGTACTTCTTGCTGCTCCTGGACAATACTACATTCTTCCTGGAAGCTTGCAGTCATACCTTGACCAGCAGAGAGAAACTCATAGCCTTTTTTATCAGGGTTAGGGAAGTCACCAGAATAGCCTACAAAGAAGAATTCTTTCTTGTTTTTGATTAGAGTTGAAGAAGGTAGAGAATCCCATCCTAAATAACCGTACTTCCGACCGAGAGGCTTATTAATTTTCATAACAGCCCAGTCATTAATTTGATTTTTGATCTTGTCCTTAGTAGTGAAGTCTGTACCATAAGTAACTTGCTCTACGAAGGCTATATCGTTTTTACTTGGTACAACACCATTAATGAGGTTTGGCAGAAACAGAATTTTTTTACTTAATTGGTGAGTTTCGGGATCAATAACGCAGTGAGAATTTGTTAAAACCAGATTTTCAGAAATTAAAGTTCCCGTGCAATGATAGCTTCTAGCATCAGCAGTTGTTCCTTGCACCCGCCCAATGGTTGACCAAGGATATTCTCTACTAATCATAGGAATACGATCATCCCAGTTAATAATAGCTCGGTCTTTATCATAGGGTTTTTCAGATTGGTTCAACCCAGAAGGTTTAAAAGGCTTGCCATCTCCTGACAGTTGCAATTGACCAGCATCTTCAAATTTAGTAAATTTTGGTGGCTTACTTTCTGGCGTTTGCGTCTGTTCTTTCGCTTGGACAGATACCCAACCACCCAATGTTGTAAAACCCAACATTCCAGCGATAAAGAGAGCGAAAAACAAAGCAAAAGTTTGCTTTTTAATCATTGATAAAACTCCTTACTTAATTGATACTTCCAAATTCATCATTAATTACGAATTACGTAGCTTGCTTCTCGCTTCTAAAGCGAGTATTACGAATTAGGAATTATTTCGCCATTCGCCTTGCAGACTAAAAGCAGCCCAATAGCGGGGATTTTGCCAATCTTTCTGTTGCCATAATTTCAATTGCGCTTCCCTCAGAGCAACAGCAGGTGATTTATCTTGTTGCAAAATTTGTTTGTACAACTCTTCCATTAATAATGATGTGGCTTGGTCATTGACATTCCACAAAGAAACAATCACTCGTGGTGAACCTGCATACATTAATCCTCTTGTCAACCCCACTAATCCTTCTCCTTTTACTTCTTGACCCAGACCAGTTTCACAGGCACTTAACACTATTAACTCTGCGGGAAGGTCAAGGTTAAAAATATCGTTGAGGCGCAAGAAACCTTTTTGGGCTTTACCTTGTTTGTCTACCAGTGATGTGACTATTCCTGATAATTCCGGGTTCATGTCATCGAAAATGCCGTGAGTGGCAAACAGCAGCAGACGATATTGATTGAGTTGTTTGCTAGTTGCCAAATTGTAGTTAGCATTAAAATCAAAAGCCCGGAAACTCTCGGAAGGTGACACCATTTTTAGAATCACCTCAGCTTCTTGGCGCGTACCTGGAAGTCTATCTAAACCACTACGATTAATGTTTTTCAAAGACCGTTGCAGGGCAGAATTTTCTTCAATATCAAGAGATGAAGAAGTTTGTGGTGCTTTGCCTGTGACTCGTTTATCATCAGCGCTGAATACTGGGTCAGCGAGGACAGCTATAGTTTTAGGTGCCATTTTCCGCCCTTTGAGTTGGTGTCTTTGGGTCGCCAGACTGGTGACAGAAGGCAGATTGACGATTTCATGATTCATCAGTAAAGGTTGATAATTGACCCCTCCCCCTGCTCCCTGCTCCCCGCTCCCTTGCCTATTTTGGTCACTCAACACCGCAAATGGAATTTGATGCAAAATCCCATCAGCGACAATCACCAAGCGTTTTTGACCTAACTGACCTGCTACAGGCGCAATGATGAGTTGGCTGAGTTCTTGAGCAGCTTTAGTAGTATCCGTCACAGCTTGGGCTTGTTCCTCTGGGGATGCGCCAGCGATGAGTGGACGTGTTAACTGTTGCTTTAAATTTGTTGCCGCCTTGTTTATCTTTTCTGAGTTAGCAAGTTCATAACTCTTGAGAGAATTGGGCGTAACTACCCACAAATAGCTGCGTTCTTTACCTAAAGAATACTGCAATAATAGAGAACCTTGATCTAATTGTTGTTGAATTTGGGGCAAAGTGAGCGGTTGAGGATACTTCAGTGCGGCATACTCAAAGTTATTAGCGCGGATGTTGGCCTTTAAATCTTGCTGTTGCTTTAGTAAGTCTTCGATTTGTTGTTTTGTGGTTGCTACCAGTTGGACTGGAGATTCTTTTTTACTCAATAGTTCTGATAACTGCTTGTCTCTGGCATCAATTCGCCATTGCAATTGGCGTTCTTCTGCCAAGAGTTTGGGGTCAATACCTTTACGGATATCTACGTTAGCTTGGGTTAATAATTCTACCAAACCCCGGGCGCGCGATCGCTCGCTAATGTGCAGTGCCAATGCATCGTATCCTTTGGATGGGTCTTTTTTGTGCAACTGCATCAGCAAGTCGATGTAAAACTTGTAATAATCTTGCACTGTGGCGAAGTAGGAAGTACGCAAGTCCTCGTTACTAACTTTGGTGCGTATATCTTCTACTATCTTAATTGTGGTTTGAATTTGAGTCAGGGCATCTTGAAGATTACCTCTATCGCGCTCTGTCACAGCAAGATTGTATCGTGTGTCAGCTTCGCCTACCTTATCCGCTAATTTATGCCGCAGCGCTAGTGCTTGATTGTAGATATCAATTGCCTGCTGCGGTTGCTTCAAAGCATTGTAAATCTTACCCAAGTAGTCAAGTGAGTTTGCTTCTCCCAAGCGAAACCCCATATTGTGCCACGCTGATAGCCCTTCTTTGGATGATTCGAGGGCTTTTTGATATTCACCCGATGCCAGATATACTCTGCTCAAAAAGAATGAGGCTACACCTTTGTGAAAGTTGTCATTTTGTTGGCTAGCTAATACCTCAAGCTTCTTGGCATTATCTAACGCCTGAGGATAATGCTTCGATAACTCGTAAACCTTAACTAACCCAACCAGTGCGTTCTGTTCCGACGAGAAATACTTTTGTTCATGGCTCAAATTCAGTGCGGAGTTACAATGATCCAACGCCTGCTTATAATCTTGAGCTTTGCGGGAGACATTACACATATCATTAAGAGTTATGGCTTCCGTATTGCGATCGCCTAACCGCTCAAATATTTTTAACGCCTGCTCACTTGTTTTAAGACTTTGCTTATAGTCGCCTAATGAACTGTAAACTAGAGCCATATCTTTGAGGGTTTTCGCTTCTTCAGGGAGAAGTTTTAGCCGTCTTTGAATATCTAGTGCTTTGTGGTGATAGTCCAGTGCTTGCTGTGGTTTACCCGTTGAAAGATAAGTTCCGGCAATATCATTGAGCGTTTTAGCTTCTGCTGCTGAATTTTCAATGGCATGGTTTAGTGCCAAAGCTTCGTTGAGAGAGTCTAGCTCTTTTTGTTTCTCACCCAATGAACTATAGACATATGCGATTGAGGAAAGTGCCAACGCTTCCAAACTCCGATCCCCTATTTTTTGACTGAGCGTTCGCGCTTGATTTAAGTAGTTCAGTGCTTCCTGAAAATCATATAAAGAAACGTAGGTGGCAGCAATACTTGAAAGAACACTGCTTTGTGTGAGCAAGCCATTATTAGCTTCAGACAGTTTTACCAGTGCTGTTTTTTGTAGCTGTAGTGCTTCTTCTAAGGATGCTAATGCATTTCGCTTGTCGCCTGAGAAGTTGTAGATTGAGGCTATCTGGCTGAGAATCTCAGCTTGCCCAAGTAAATCCTTCCTTTGACGCTGGATCTCTAGTGCCTGATTAAAAAACTTAAGTGCATTCTGGTAATCACCTAATGAATCATAGTATGTTACACCAATAAGCTGAAGTATACTTGCTTGCTGCTCTAGCTCTTTGTTCCTCTTATGAATCTCCAACGCTTTGTTGTAAAAGTCAATTGCCTTTTGTGCCTGACCCAAATCCTTATAGTTTTGAGCAATTGAGTTAAATGTCCTAGCAGCTGAAGAGTCTTGTTTTTCAGCCTGAAACACTGATAGTGCTTGGTTGTAATAGTCTACTGCTTTTTGCTTGTCGCCAAAACCAGAGTAAACACTAGCGATACCCGAGAGTATATTACCTTTTATAATGCGGTGTTTAGGTTGAAGTTGAATAACTAACCCTTGGTTAAAATATTCCAGTGCTTTTTGGTTTTCACCCAGAAGACTGTAATCTGAGCCTATATTGTGCAGTATTGCAGCTTCTATAAAGCCAGCATACTTTGGGATAGTAGCTCTTATATCTTTTTGCCGCCAGATTTTGAGTAATTCTTCCCATTTAGCAATTGCTTGTCGCCGAGATTTTCCTGTTTCTTGATTAAACAATTTCATAGCTTCATCAAACAGTTGATGATTTCGAGCAAAGGCTGTATTCACCTTAGCCTTTACATAGGGTGTTGCTTGCTCTAGTTTTTGTTGCTCTTCTGACGACAATCCTAGTCCCTGATCCTTTGGGGAGTTAGGTTTAGTAGGGGCTTGTGGCTGTTGTGCTATTAACAAACTTCTACTCAAAGGTCTTGCGGCGATATCTTTTTTTGTTTGTGTAACCGCATTCTTGCTGGTCATAGATGTTGATCTATGAGTGCTTGCTGTTACCCCCATCGACTCAGACAACAAAACCGTACTCAGCAACAAAGTTAAACTGTAGCGGGTAAATTTTGGTAGCAAGCACCAGAAAACCCACTGAGATTTTGCACTCCCCATCATTTTTAACCTCAATCAGTGATTATTGACAGCCCTATTCCTGCCGGAACCAATCCCGCTTATTAGTAAATTATTTAATTGTCCTCAGGGATCTTGCTGAAACTTTATGTTGATTTTATGGGTGTGGTCAGAGTTTACGGTCGTGGTTTCTGTTTTTGCAACGAACTTCTTCATTAAACCTTGATTTTCTCGTTCTCACGCTTCTTAACGGGAGGCTACGCTGTACACACAAGTTATCGAATTATCCTCGCTATCCCCATAACACCCACTCGAAAAACCGCAAGCATCGCAGTTACTATCAAGATTGATAGACCTACTGTACTCAAGACAAAAATGAAGCAAACAACACAATTCACTGCTATCATTGAGCGCGAAAGGGATGGCTATGTATCCCTCTGTCCCGAACTCGATATCGCCAGCCAAGGTGACACAATTGAAGAAGCACGGAATAACCTAATTGAGGCATTAGAATTATTCTTTGAGACAGCAGATCCTTCTGAAATTCAGCAAAGGCTGCACACAGAAGTTTTTGTTACACGCTTAGAGATAAATATTGGGTAAACTGCGTGTTCTTTCTGCTAGAGAAGTCTGCCGCATTCTAGAGGAGAACGGCTTTGTACAAGTGCGCCAGCGTGGTAGTCATATTATTATGCAGATGCAAACCGAAGACTCAACAATTACTGTTCCTGTCCCTAATTACGAAGAGTTACGCATCGGTACTTTGCGATCTATTATTCGTCAGTCAGGATTACCTCGTGTTTTATTTGAAGTTACTTAAACCGAAAAAGTCTTTTTAGCCTTATATTGAACTTGGTAGGCGAGCAAAAACCGCAAACATAGCAATAGCCATAAACAAAGAATCTCACACCCAGACACCAAAACACAACTTTGTATCTTTACGCCTCTGTGTGAGATTTCCCACTAAATTATTATTTAATAAGCCTAGCCTACTTTAACCATCGCGCCGCATCTTTGGCATGATAAGTCAAAATTAAGTCTGCACCAGCCCGTTTAAACCCTGTTAAAGTTTCCATAACCACCCGCTCCTCATCAATCCAACCATTCAGAGCCGCAGCTTTCACCATCGCATACTCACCAGAAACATTGTAAGCCGCTACTGGTAAGTTACTCGCTTCCTTCACACGCCAGATAATGTCCATGTATGCCAAAGCTGGCTTCACCATAAGCATATCAGCACCTTCAGCAATATCCAGTTCAATTTCTTTAAGGGCTTCACGCGCGTTACCTGGGTCCATTTGATAAGTTCTTCTGTCCCCAAATTGCGGTGTCGAGTCTGCTGCATCCCGAAAGGGCCCATAATAACCCGAAGCATACTTAGCAGCATAAGACAAAATCGGTGTGTCTTGAAATCCTGCTTCATCCAAACCCACACGAATTGCCTGGACAAAGCCATCCATCATTCCCGAAGGGGCGATGATATCGGCACCGGCTTTCGCTTGAGAAACCGCTGTTTTTTTCAACAATTCCAGAGTCGGGTCATTTAAAACTCGTCCTGTTAAATCACCAACTTGCAGATAACCACAATGACCGTGGCTAGTGTACTCACACAAACAAGTATCAGCAATTACAATCAAATCTGGCACTGCTGCTTTTACCGCAGTCGCTGCTTTTTGGACGATACCGCAATCATGCCAAGCACCAGTGGCATCCACATCTTTATCAGCCGGAATACCAAATAAAATAATCGAGGGAATTCCTAAGTCGTAAACTTCTTTTGCCTCTTCGACAATTTTATCTACCGAAAGTTGGTAGACTCCGGGCATCGATTTCACCTCATTAGCGATTCCCTCACCTGGTACGGCAAATAGTGGGTAGATTAAATCGCTTGTTGTCAAAACAGTTTCACGAACCATCCGGCGCAGTTGGGGATGAGTACGCAGACGACGGGGGCGATGTATAGGAAACATAAAATTTTATAACAAAAAACAACGCAAATGGACACAAAACAAAGCGTCACAAAAGCAGGCTAAAACTTTCCTGCCGTCAGACAGACTACAAACAGTGCTTAACTGTCCTTTGCCCTACTCTTAATCAAGCTGTGGGGCAATTTTGTATTTTACAGCTTGGTTGCATCTATCCGACGGACTAGAAAAAAAACAACATAGATAGCAAATTCCACCAAATCAATTACAAAAATTGGCTAATGGGGAAACATTTTTCTGAAGTTGGTAATTTTTAATTACCGAATACCATAATTTCTGTTAAAAAACTCGGAAAATGTAGGGATAACGGAAGGGTATATCAGGATTGTTGAAAACTCCGATGAGTGCCCAAATTGTTAATCCCCAGTGCAATAGATATCCCAAACCGGCTAGTGGTCCCAGCAATAATAGAGGTAACACTAACCAACCGAATAGAAAAAACAGCGCTCCCAGAATCCCTCCATAAAGCCAGACATTAAAGTGGAAATTAATGGATTCTCTGGCGTTTTCTTTAACAATAGGATCATCAGATACCAGCAGTATGGCAATAGGTATACCTACAGATACCACTGTTGTACTAAAAAAAATGGCTCCATGAGACAAGGCAGATAAAAGCTTTCGCTTGTCTGTGTCGTACATTGCTTTCTCCTATTTAGTCAGATTGTTGATTATATTACGACCCTATCACGAGCATCGTTGTCTTAAGATTAAAAGACTTGCCAGAGTCAAAAAAAATTAAGCTAACTAACAAACAAATACACTTATGTCTACTGAACTTCAGTCTGAACTTATTCAAGCAGTTGAACTTCGCCGCAACTTTGCGATTATATCTCACCCCGATGCGGGTAAGACTACACTAACAGAAAAGCTACTCCTGTACGGAGGTGCAATTCACGAAGCTGGAGCGGTCAAAGCACGACGGGCACAGCGCAAAGCTACCTCTGACTGGATGGCGATGGAACAACAACGGGGTATTTCCATTACGTCCACAGTGTTGCAATTTGAATACCGGGACTGTCAAATAAATTTATTAGATACTCCTGGACACCAAGACTTCAGTGAAGATACTTATCGCACCCTTGCCGCCGCCGATAATGCAGTGATGCTGATTGATGCAGCAAAAGGTTTGGAACCCCAAACCCGCAAATTGTTTGAAGTGTGTAAGTTGCGGGGTATCCCGATCTTTACATTTGTCAACAAGCTCGACCGTCCAGGTAGGGAACCTCTGGAACTGTTGGATGAAATTGAACAAGAACTGGGATTGCAAACCTATGCGGTAAACTGGCCAATTGGTATGGGCGATCGCTTTAAAGGTGTTTTTGACCGACACAAGCAACAAATTCACCTGTTTGAACGTAGCGCCCACGGCAGCCGAGAAGCCCTTGATACAATAGTGGAATTAGGTGATCCGAGAATAGAAGAGCAGCTAGAACAAGAACTCTACTACCAACTGAAAAATGATTTAGAACTGTTAGAAGGAGTTGGACCAGAGCTAGATTTACAGTTGGTACACGAAGGTAAAATGACGCCTGTGTTCTTTGGGAGCGCCATGACTAACTTTGGGGTAGAGTTATTCCTCAAGTACTTCCTCGACTATGCCCTCAAACCCGGTTCTCACTATAGCAGTGTTGGCGAAGTTCCTCCTACATACCCGGAGTTTTCGGGGTTTGTCTTCAAACTGCAAGCGAACATGGACCCGAAGCACCGCGATCGCGTCGCATTTATCCGGGTCTGCACTGGCAAGTTTGAAAAAGATATGATGGTGAATCACGCCCGCATCGGTAAACTCATCCGTCTGTCTCGCCCGCAAAAGCTCTTTGCCCAAGAGCGGGAATCAATTGATGTGGCTTATCCTGGCGATGTGATCGGTTTGAACAATCCCGGTGTTTTTGCGATCGGGGATACAATTTACACGGGACAAAAGCTGGAATATGAGGGGATTCCGTATTTCTCGCCGGAACTGTTTGCGACTCTCAGGAATCCCAACCCCTCGAAGTCTAAACAATTCCAAAAAGGCGTTGCGGAATTGCGAGAAGAAGGTGCTGTGCAAATTATGTATTCAACTGATGAAGCCAAGCGCGATCCAATTTTGGCGGCGGTGGGTCAGTTGCAATTCGAGGTGGTGCAGTTTCGCTTACAAAACGAGTATGGCGTAGAAACCCTACTAGAGGTATTACCCTACAGTGTCGCCCGTTGGGTTGAGGGTGGTTGGGAAGCATTAGAACAGGTGGGACGGATATTCAATACCACTACAGTTAAAGACAGTATGGGACGCCCAGTGTTGCTATTCCGAAATGAATGGAATTGTCAACAGTTACTGGGTGACCATCCAGAGTTAAAATTAAGCGCGATCGCTCCAGTATTTTCTAGTCAACAACCAGTGGAGGAATAATTCACTTGATGTGGCTCTAACTGGGCGCGGTTGAGTTCCACGGCATCCGAGGTTCGCGCTTTTGCACAAACGTGGATCACTTAGAAGAGATTGGAGTGCCAGAATTTGTATGCCTTCACATGCCAAATCGTCTTTGGAGGCTGGTTTAGTTGCCCTCAAGCAGGGAAATTACCAAACAGCGATCGCTCAACTAGAACCGATTGCTAGCAGCCAAAGCAATGCGACTGCTAGTTTACAAGCCCAGGTTGGTTTAGTGATGGCTTATGCACGTATTGGCGAAGCCTCCAAAGCGATCGCTATTTCCCAGAATCTCATTGAGAGTAATAATCCGCAAGTTCAAGAGTGGGCAACACGCGCTCTCGAACACCTGACAAAACGTAAAAAACCTGATCAAGAATCAAAAAATGTCGAAACTGGATTTGTTGCCTTTGAGAATTCAACCCCAGATTCTCCCGCAGTTACTCCCCCGGTAACTCCTACATTAGAGGAAAAGCCAAAAGATCAAGTAATAGAAACCAAGAGCGACGACACCCCGGCGATGGTGCCACTAGGTAGACTCAAAGCTACAGTCGCAACACCACCACCACCTGCTACGCCCCTAAGCGGCTTCATGGGGTCTGTTACCCGCACCCAAGCCAAATTATTCGGCGTTATTTATTGGCGGCAAGCACAACGCGCCAGAGCATGGCAACCACTACGTAAACCAAAATTAATTCCCTTACGGCTGCTGACAGCAGGAACATTCATCGCCCTGTTTTGGGTGATGCGAGAAATGCTCAAGTTAGCAATGGGATTTATCAACCAGACTTTAGTAAAACTTCCCTACTTGGAGCCGTTGCAGCTTTTATACCGCGACCCTACTCAATTGTTGCTAATAGTATTGGTGATTTTGATCGGAGTATCACCTTGGTTGCTGGATTTGCTACTGACGAACTTGTATGGTCAGCGAGAATTTTCTAAAGATGTATTGAATGCCCATAGCCGTGAAGCAGTTCGCGTGCTACAACGTTGTTGCCAACAGCGGCACTGGCCCTTACCTAAACTGCGGATTTTACCAATGGCTGGACCAATTATCCTGACCTATGGTAGTTTACCACGTAATGCCAGGATTGTTGTGAGTCAGGGGCTATTAGAGCAACTGGCAGATGATGAAATCGCCACTATCTACGCCACGCAGCTAGGGCATGTTGCTCACTGGGATTTTGCTGTGATGTCTTTGTTGCTGCTGGTGACACTACCAACTTATAAGCTATATCAGCAAGTGTCGCAATGGGGTAACAAAATATCAGGGATTTGGCGCTGGCCGCTGACAATTCTGGCTAGTCTCGTTTATGGAATTTGGTGTTTACTGACTGGGACTGCATTGTGGTTATCGCGGTTGCGGCTTTATTATAGCGATCGCGTCGCCGCTGAAATTACTGGTAATCCCAATGCGCTAATTCGCGCTTTACTCAAAATTGCTATTGGAATTGCAGCTGATATCCAAAAACAAGAACACACCAGTTGGCAATTAGAAAGCTTAAATCTCCTGACACCAGTTAGCCACCAACAGAGCTTATCTTTGGGCACTATTGCCAGTAATTTATCTTTTGAATCCTTTTTAAAGTGGGATACTGCCAATCCCTATCGCCGATGGTTTACGATTAATAATAGTCATCCCTTAATGGGCGATCGCATTGAACGCCTCTGCCAAATAGCCCGTCACTGGCATCTAGACACCGAACTACATTTTGTTAGCGAACCATCAAAGGTTAAGCGTCAGTCTTTCTTATTACAAATTGCTCCCTGGTTGGGAATTCCTCTAGGGGTTCTGTTTGCAGCTTTGGTCTGGCTAACCTGGCAACTAGCATTTGCACTCAAGTTTTTAAATCTAAAGTGGATATATGAAGATTGGTCTTTCATTACAGGCTGCCTTCTAATTGGCTTTAGCATCGGTACAGTGATGCGGATTAATTCTTTCTTCCCCGATATTAAACCTGCTACCGTGCAAACTGACGACTGCCTACCCAACCTTTTAGCTGACCCTTCTGCCTTACCGATTGACAGCATCAGTGTGCGGATTGTGGGCAAACTATTAGGTCGTCAAGGCACTAGCAACTCCCTAGCGCAAGATTTAATCCTCCAATCCAGTGCGGGCTTAGTGAAGTTACACCACATTTCTTGGCTAGGACAGTCAGTCAATCACCAGGATTTGATCGGTCGGCAAATTATCGTCACAGGTTGGTTCCGGCGAGGAGCAACACCTTGGATCGATATCCAAACCCTAGAAACTCAAAGTGGTAAAACCATTCATAGCCCTCATCCCATTTGGTCTACTTTTTTGGCAGTTGCAGCACAGGCTTGGGGCGCATACGTTTTTCTCACTGGTTAATCTATTGGTCATTGGTCATTGGTCATTGGTCATTGGTCATTGGTCATTGGTCATTGGTCATTGGTCATTGGGCATTGGGCATTAGCAAAGGACAAAGGACAAATCGGAATGTAAACAAATGTTGCAGATTTTCTTTCAAAGTGTTACATTTATTTACATAAACCAGAGCAGCCAACGCAACTCAGCATCACCGCTTAGTCGTGAATTCGGATGCTTTTTCCCCTGCTCCATACCTTTTCTTCTCCTAACACAGCAGCAAATTAACCAGCCAGTGGCTGGTTTTTGTTTCAAAATATGCTCCCTTAAATAAAAAAATGTGTTTTATGTTACGATACAGTAATAGTAACGTCGGAAATGTACGCGCTAAACTAGCTACGTAGAAAATACCGTGGTAATGTAAGGAATGGTATTTGATTCTGCGAAAAAGGGCATGGAAGAAAGCGTGTACTTTAGCAGGCAGTAGGCTATTAAATTTACAATTCTTAGAATTAAGGTGTTATTAGCTCACCATAGTGTGAGCCTTTGGATTAAACAAGCTTGATCCCGACGAAAAACTGTATTGTTGTATAGGTTGACAGTTTCGAGGAAAAAAATTGGTTGATGGCAGTCTTGGTCAATAGCATCTATTTAAAAGCCAAAGCCAAGTGATTGTTTTCTCGCCTTGCCATGTTCATTCAACTCTGGAGGTATAGTTCATGTCCGTTCGCCTATATATAGGTAATTTGCCTAAAGAAGAAATAGATCGTCAAGATCTGCAAGCAGTTTTTGCAGCAGAAGGTGATGCTGTAACTACTAAATTAATTAAAGACCGCAAAACTGGCAAATGCCGTGGCTTCGGTTTTCTTACAGTCAACAACGACGAACAAGCTGACGAAATCATTGAAAAGTATAATGGTCAGATGTTCAAAGACACTGCCATTAAGCTAGAGAAGGCATTACCTCGTACAAAGGGTGATGAGGGCGAGGAGCAAGCTCCTAAACCAGTTAATCTTGCTGCTAGTAGTACCCCCACTCCTACCCCTAATAGAGAAGGTAGCCGTCGGGAGAAAAGCTCTAAGAAGCCTCGTCGTGGCGGTGGCGGTAGCGGTGGCGGTGGTTCTCGTGAAAGTACCACGACTACCGATTCAGACGCTATTCGTCCAGATCCTCGTTGGGCTTCGGAATTAGAAAAGCTGAAGCAGATGCTAGCTGCACAAACTACGAATTAATCCCTAAGGGAGAGAAATTAAAAATTAAAAATCAGAATTTTTTTTTGATTTTTAATTTTTAATTGTCGATTATTATGTAGCTGCTTAGTTAACAGCTACTTGCAGCTAATTTTGTAAGTGCGTAGTTTACCGCCGTAGGTATCGCATAATCAAATCAAACGACACATAAATTTCACGCATTCCCCATACTTACGTAATAGCAAGAAGTCTATACTGATACAACAGTAACTTTAATAGAGTTGCTGTTAAAGCCTGCTTATAAAAAAATTAAGTTTTTGTGATTAGGCGGATTAAAAAACCTGACGGTTGTGAATGCGATGCCTACAGTGGGCTGCGCCTACGCAGTAATTATCTGGATTTGACAAGTTATAGTCAGTAATGGCTAGCTCCATATGCCAAGGTTAACCGGAGGCGCGATCGCTCTAAAGATAATCTACACTCAAGGTGATACCGATCATTTGCAGCTTCTGTTATGTCCTCAACTCTAGATTCTTTGCCACCTGCGCTCGCTAAAATTGTCCAGCGCTTTCAACGCGCTTCCGAACCGAAGCGACGCTACGAACAGCTAATCTGGTATGCTCAGAAGCTCAATGAGTTCCCAGAAGCTGAAAAATTACCCGAAAATAAAGTTCCTGGTTGCGTGTCTCAAGTTTATATCACAGCAGCCTTGGATGACGGTAAAGTTGTGTTTCAGGGCGATTCCGATTCCCAGTTAACCAAAGGATTAGTAGGGCTTCTGGTTGAAGGATTGGATGGACTAACGCCAACTGAGATTGTCCAACTTACTCCAGATTTTATTCAAGCAACAGGTTTAAACGTTAGTCTGACACCTTCCCGTGCTAATGGGTTTTACAACATTTTTAAAACCATGCAAAAAAAAGCATTGGAATGTAAGTTAGATATGCCTAGCTAAACAGATAATTGCAAATAAATATCAAAAGTTAAGAGTCATGAGTTTTGAATTCCTAACTCCTAACTTCAAACTCCTAACTTCAAACTCCTAACTCTAAACTCCTAACTCCTAACTCCTAACTCCTAACTCTTAATAATAAATTTATTCTCATGTCAACAAATTTATTATCTACCTCGGCTGCTATTGGCTTTGGTGGAGTAGTTCAAGAATATCTCTGGAATTGGGAAAATCAGCAATTGCGCGTTGTTTATGAAACTCTCGGTAAAGGTTCACCGCTATTGCTACTACCATCTTTCAGTACTGTTTCGACGCGCTTGGAAATGGGTGAACTTGCTAAGTTACTAGCTCCAAATTTTCAAGTTGTAGCCGTAGACTGGCCTGGATTTGGTGAATCTTCTCGCCCTAGTTTGAATTATAGACCGGAAATATATCAGCAATTTCTGGAAGATTTTGTCAAAGCTGTTTTTAATAATCCCATTACTGTGGTGGCGGCTGGCCATGCTGCAAGTTACGTTTTACAATTAGCTGTGAAGCAGGCTGCTTTCTCACGAATTGTGTTGTTAGCTCCTACTTGGCGTGGGCCTTTGCCGACAATGGGAGCAAGTCAGCAAATAGCTGGCATGGTGAGAGAATTGGTGCGATCGCCTATACTTGGTCAAGCTCTCTACAAACTCAACACTACCCAATCTTTCTTAAGTTTTATGTACCGTCGTCATGTCTTTACTGACGCGGCTAAAATTACACCCAGTTTCATTGAGAATAAATGGCAAACGACTCAACAACCAGGAGCGCGATTTGCATCTGCTGCCTTTGTAACTGGTAATCTTGATGCTGTACACAAACAATCTGATTTTCTGGAACTTGTGCAGTCTTTAACTGTACCCCTGATGGTAGTAATTGGGGAATCCAGCCCTCCCAAATCACGAGAAGAAATGAACGCTTTGGTAGCCTTATCAGGAGTGAGAAGCGTTGTCATTCCTGGTTCTCTGGGATTGCATGAAGAATACCCAGCACTTGTTTTAGAAGCAGTTCAAGATTTTTTGTTCTCCCTAAAAAATTAAATACTCACACCAAGATGCAAAGAATCATTTTGCCCCTTGGTGCGAGATTAAGATTAGTTCAAGCTACTGCGAGTGAGTTTTTGCAAGCAAGAAAGAGAAAGCGTTAAACTCGCTATAAATAGAGTATCAATTGAAACTGGTAAGAAGATAATGAAACAGTGGTATGAAGAATTATTTGATAATTATGCAGATAAGTATGATCAGGAGGGGTATACCTCTGGAACCTTGGGTGAAGTTGATTTTATTGAAAAAGAACTTGATTATGATAAAAATAAGTTAATCCTTGATGTTGGCTGTGGAACCGGGAGACATTCACTAGAACTGGCCAGGCGTGGTTACAGTGTTACAGGGATCGATTTATCAGAATCTATGCTCGAAAAAGCCATAAAAACTGCTGCTGAAGAAAAACTAAAAATTCGTTTTATCATAAAAGATGCCCGAAATTTTTATTTTGAAACACAATTTGATCTTTCAATTATGATTTGTGAGGGAGCTTTTCCTTTAATGGAAACAGATGAAATGAATTTTTCTATTTTAAAAAATATTTATGCCTCCTTAAAATCTTCAGGTAAGCTGATATTGACTACCTGCAATGGTTTATATCCTCTGTTTAATTCTATTAAGGATTTTCTTAACTCCAATCCAGGTGAAGCAAAAAGCCTGGAAAGTTCTTTTGATTTGATGACTTTCCGCGATCATTCCGTTTATGAAATAACTGATGATTCAGGTAATAAAAAAGTTCTGAAATGTAATGAAAGATATTATACTCCCCCGGAAATTAGCTGGCTACTGAAATCGATTGGTTTTACCAGAACAGAAATTTTTGGCTGCCATTTAGGGGCTTTTAGCCGTAATAATAAACTAACCACTGAAGATTACGAAATGCTTGTTATTGCAGAAAAGTAACCCGAATAAAACAATGAAAATCGCTAATAGATAGACTAAATCAAAGCCAAGAACAGTTGAGGTCTTAGCGGCTTGTATGCAATATTTATACTAGGCTGCGCCAAATTGTGAATATTTATTACTTATTACAGATGCGTAAAAAAAAATATTTCTTGATTAAATTATGTGATGATTTTGCTGAAACACCAAAAAACAGCAAGTTCACACAAAAATATAAAAAGTCTTATCATGGGTGATAATGATTATCCATAAGGTGAGACAAGAGGAATTTAGAGTATGGTGGCTGACGTAATCAACAATTCAGTTCCCGTTACTGTTCTTACAGGCTATTTGGGAGCAGGTAAAACGACTCTACTTAATCACATCCTCACCTACGAACATGGCAAAAAAGTTGCTGTGATTGTCAATGAATTTGGGGAAGTGGGTATTGATAATCAATTGATTATCGATGCAGATGAAGAAATTTTTGAAATGAACAATGGCTGTATCTGTTGTACAGTGCGCGGCGATTTAATTCGGATCATTGGTAATTTGATGAAGCGGCGCGATAAATTTGACCATTTAGTAATTGAAACAACTGGATTAGCCGATCCGGCACCAGTGATTCAGACATTTTTTGTTGATGAAGATTTGCAAAGCCAACTGTCTTTAGATGCAGTGGTGACAGTCGTAGATGCCAAGCATATCTGGCAGCACTGGGATGCAGACGAAGCACAAGAACAGATTGCTTTTGCTGATGTAATTTTACTTAATAAAACAGATTTAGTAGCGCCAGAAGAGTTAGATGAATTAGAAAAACGGATTCGGGCGATGAATGCGATCGCAAAAATCTACCGTACCCGCAACTCTGAACTAGGAATGGATGCTTTGTTGGGTGTAAAAGCCTTTGATTTAGACCGGGCATTAGAAATTGATCCTGATTTCTTAGGCGAAGATGCCCATGTACACGATGAAAGTGTCTTTTCTGTGGCTTTAGTAGAAGCAGGTGCAGTTGATGGAGAAAAATTAAACGCTTGGCTTTCGGAGTTACTGCGTACCCAAGGCCCAGATATTTTTCGGATGAAAGGCATTTTAAATATTGCAGGAGAAGATAATCGATTTGTATTCCAAGGAGTACACATGATATTTGATGGCAAACCCGATCGCCCCTGGAAACCAAGCGAAACCCCCAAAAACGAACTAGTCTTCATCGGTCGTAATCTTGATGCAGCCCAACTCAAGCAAGATTTTCTCGCCTGTCTAGCTTAAAAAGCGAGTTAGGAGTTATGAGTGATCAGTGATGAGTTAAAAATTCTTAACTCCTAACTCCTAACTTCTAACTCCTAACTCCTAACTTCTCTACATAACTATGAACACCACAATCAGCAAATCTAAGGAATTTGAACAACATTATTCGGGGACACTTTCAGATTATGTAACTGCGATCGCTTGGTCGCCACAAGGTAAAACTTTAGCAGCAACTTCTGCCGCCGGGGAAGTAATTCTGTGGAATGATGGCGAACTCACAACCTTACAAACTGGTAACGGGAAATCAGTAGACTGTCTGGCCTTTTCGCCAGATGGGAAATTTTTAGCCGTTGGCGGACAGGATGGACAGGTCAAAATTTGGCGCGACACTGAATTAATCGCCACGTTGGAAAATGCCCCTGCATGGGTTGACAAGCTAGCTTGGAATTACACCAGTAACCAACTGGCTTTTAGTTTAGGACGTTACGTCCAAGTTTGGAATGCAGATACTCATGAAATTGTCGTGACGCTGAATTTCGACAACTCTTCAGTATTGGGTATAGATTGGCGCATTGACGGACAATACTTAGCCATTAGTGGTTATAAAGGAGTCAAGATTTGGCATAGTCAAAACTGGGATGAAGAACCATACATCTTAGATATGACTACTGTCAGTTTAGCTATGGCTTGGTCGCCCGATGGCAAATTCCTGGCTTCTGGCAATATGGATCGTAGTGTCACCGTATTGGAATGGAACAACCCTGACCCTTGGGTGATGCGTGGCTTCCCTGGTAAAATTCGCCAATTGGCATGGTCAGAAGCTACCACGAAAGTCGGTGCGCCAATACTGGCATCTTCTAGCGTTGAAGGTATTGTGGTCTGGGAAAAGCTAGAGGATGATTCCTTAGGTTGGGAAGCGCGAGTCTTAACTAATCATGTAGATGTGATCAATGCGATCGCGTTTGCACCTAAAAGCTTCCTTCTCGCTTCTGCTGCTGCTGACGGCTGGTTGTGTTTGTGGAACCAAGCCAAGGAAGTATCCCAAATTATCACAGGTGTCTCAGGAGGATTTTCCACCCTAGCTTGGCATCCCCAAGGCAAGTTACTGGCCGCAGGCGGTGAGAAGGGCGAATTACTAGTATGGTCAAAAGTTTTACGGGGTCAAGGATTCGGGCGCAGTTAAGCAATACTCAGCACTTGAAGTTGAAGCTGGGCAATTTATTGGCTATGCTGTATCAGCAAAGGTATGTTTGTGTAAATTATGAAAATAGCCAAACTGATTTTACTTGCCTGTCCTGCGCTTCTGGCATTTATGCTGCTGGTAGTCAATCCAGCACACGCATCCAGCCTGAAATCTGCATATGTTACACAAATTATTCCGGTAGCATCTACACAACAAATTCCTGATTTAGCAACACCAAAGTTGACTCAAACATCTAATCCGATTATTGATCAACTTGGTTGCAATTGTGCAAACTGTGTTCAGCCTAAATTTCAGTCGCTACAAGGTAAACTGCCATCTGCCGATTTTTAATAAAGTTGGGAGTTATGAATATTGTAGGGGCACAGCAATGCTGTGCCCTTATTAATTTTAATCTAAGTTCGATAAACCTCTCCCTGCCTTGAACTTTCGTTCAAGTCAGTCCCTCTCCGAGTCGGAGAGGGACTTTTGTGTAGTAAAACCTCTTAGATTAGAGATTTCAAGATTTACGCAAATTAGGCGGTTACACATGAGCTGTCGAACTCACGTTAATTTTATGTAATCAAGATATTCGCTGAAGGTCACGCCTAAAAAACGAGATAGGAAAGTTTTTAGGTGAATTCCTAGATACTGAGAAAGTTGCTGGTAAGCTAGTGAAGTTGGTGCGTTCGCGTAGCGTGCCGTAGGCGATCGCGATCTGTGCCCAAACTGTTAAGCTCTTGAACAAAAAAGCTAGTCTCTTAATTAGAAAACTTGCTAGAGTGAACAGAGTTAGCCTTAATGTCTAATCGCCAAAACCTATACATATCATGGATTTTGCTAATATTGCATCCCAGCTAAACGCTGGAACTATTTTGCCAGAGGGGATTGTTATTCTCACCCTCTTGGGGGTTTTGATTGTTGATTTGATTTTGGGGCGTACATCTGCACGCTGGATTGGATATCTAGCGATCGCAGGTTTATTTGCTTCGATCATCGCCCTATACTTCCAATGGGATGCGCCAAATCCCATCTCCTTTACTGGTGCTTTCATTGGTGATGACCTTAGTATCGTCTTTCGCGGTATTATTGCCTTGTCTGCGGTTGCGACTATACTGATGTCAATTCGCTACGTTGAGCAGAGCGGCACCGCTTTAGCCGAATTCATCGCTATTTTGCTGAGTGCTACTTTAGGAGGGATGTTTTTATCCGGGGCTAGTGAGTTGGTGATGATTTTCATCTCCCTAGAAACCCTGAGTATTTCCTCTTACTTATTAACAGGTTATACCAAGCGTGACCCACGCTCCAATGAAGCGGCGCTGAAATACTTGTTAATTGGGGCTTCCAGTACGGCAATATTTTTGTACGGTGTATCACTGCTGTATGGACTATCGGGAGGACAAACTGAACTAAGTGCGATCGCTAATGGCATTGCCACAGCTAAAGTCGGTCAATCTTTAGGTTTAGTGATTGCCCTGGTTTTTGCGATCGCAGGTATTGGCTTCAAAATCTCCGCTGCACCCTTCCACCAGTGGACACCAGACGTTTACGAAGGCGCTCCCACCCCAGTAATCGCCTTTTTATCTGTCGGTTCCAAAGCAGCTGGGTTTGCCCTAGCCATCCGCTTGCTGACAACAGCCTTCCCCCTTGTTGCTGACGAGTGGAGGTTTGTCTTCACTGCTCTGGCCGTTCTCAGTATGATCTTAGGTAACGTAGTCGCCCTAGCCCAAACCAGCATGAAACGGATGCTTGCTTATTCATCCATTGCTCAAGCTGGGTTTGTGATGATTGGCTTGATTGCTGGTACACAGGCAGGGTATGCCAGTATGATATTTTACTTACTGGTTTACTTGTTCATGAATCTGTGCGGCTTTACCTGCATCATCCTATTCTCACTACGGACGGGAACCGACCAGATTGCCGAATACTCTGGGTTATATCAAAAAGACCCACTCCTAACATTGGGCTTGAGTATCGCCCTGCTTTCCTTGGGTGGTATTCCACCATTAGCTGGGTTTTTCGGCAAGATTTACTTATTCTGGGCTGGTTGGCAAGCAGGTCTTTATTGGTTAGTTTTGCTGGGCTTAGTTACCAGCGTCGTCTCCATCTACTACTACATTCGCGTAGTCAAGATGATGGTAGTTAAAGAACCCCATGAAATGTCCGACGCGGTAAAGAATTATCCACAAGTGCGTTGGGATTTGCCTGGGCTAAGACCTTTGCAGGTCGGGTTGGTGGTCACTTTAATTGCCACTACCATAGCAGGTATTTTGTCAAATCCACTGTTTACATTGGCTAACAATTCCATCTCCCATACCCCAATTTTGCAAGCAACAATCAACAGTAATGTAAAAGCACAAAATCTACTGCTTTTGCCCAAGTTAGATTCGGTTAGTCAGTCTCAACCCTCAGTTGATTCTACTACTAAGATTTAATAACCCGAGTCTCAACTAAACTTTGTACTCAAAGACACGCCTGTTTGCTAATCAGCAGACAGGCGTTGGCTTTGAAACCCAGTTTTATTTTTTTCTCTGCTTGTATAAAACCACCCTGCTTTTTAAGGGTGGTTGGGGGGATCTTCCGGGGCAAAATCTCACTAACACCAAGCGTATTGTTTGAAATAAAATTATTATTAATAGATGAGCGTTATCTTGATTTCTCGCAAAAATCCTAAAGCAGTAATTAACTTCTATTAGATTGAGCTAACAGGTATCTTAATTACAAATTCTGCACCTTTTCCTGGAACAGAAAAACAGTTAAGTTGTCCGTTATGTTTTTCAACTATAATCTGATAGCTTATATATAGCCCTAGTCCAGTACCTTTGCCCACAGCTTTAGTGGTGAAAAACGGATCAAATAGCTTTGAGCGAACTTGTTCATTTATCCCCAAACCATTATCAGCAATACTAACTACTATCCATTTTTCATCGATTACCTCAGTTTGAATTTGAATTTGGGGATTATTTTTTGTGAATTTTTGATTGTCATTGATCGCCGATGCCTCTAGTGCATCAATCGCATTAGCAAGAATATTCATAAACACTTGGTTGAGTTGACCTGGGTAGCAAGTTACATTCGGCAGTTGACTATATTTTTTGATGATTTTGATTTCTGAATACTCATGTGTAGCTTGCAGGCGATGCTCCAAAATCATTAAAGTACTATCAATTCCTTCATGGATATTAACTTGCTTAAGTTCTGCTTCATCAAGTCGGGAAAAGTTACGTAGTGATTTAACGATTTCCTGAATGCGTTCTGTTCCTACTTTCATTGACTGGAAGAGTTTAGCTATATCTTGAATCAGAAACTCTAAGTCTATTTCTTCTACTTGCTCTTGGATTTCTGGAGGAGGATTTGGACAAAGTTGTTGATAAATTTGCACCAATTTCAGTAAATCCTGAGTGTATTGATGGGCGTGGTGAAGGTTCCCATGAATAAAACTCACGGGGTTATTAATTTCATGGGCAATACCAGCGACCATCTGACCTAAACTAGACATTTTCTCAGCTAGGATAAGTTGAGTTTGGGTAAGTTGTAGTTCCAGAAGTGTTTCTTGTAAAGCAGTTGTACGTTCCTTAACCCGAATTTCTAGCTCTTGATTCGCTTTCTTGAGCGCTTCCTCTGCCTGTTTCCGTCTCTGAACTTCTTTTGCTAACTGATCGATTTTCTCGTTCAAGAGAACGAAATTACTGGTGGCTAAAGTTCTATTTTCCAAGCGTAAGAGAATTAAAGCTGAAGATTCAGGAGACCAAGGTTGAATAACTGCTCCTTGACTACGACATATTAACGTTTGTCCATCATTCTTTCGTAAAGTCAAGGAGCCAATAACCATTGCCCTGCTACTTGAACAAGCTTGCAAGTACTTTACAACATCGTTAGCAGACTCAGTTACAAGTTCAAAGAGCATTCTTCCCCGCAGTTCTTGACGGCGTAACCCCAGCATATCTGCTACTGGTTGATTGGTAGTTAACAACTGACCCTCTCCACTCACTAGGAGTAAAGGTTCTGGTAAAACTCTGGCAAGTTCAAGAAATTGTTCAGGAGTCATGGGGCTTCCAATTTCAGAGTTAAACTATACTTTACATATCTGCACTAAGCTTGTATTCTGGGATTGGTTTAGTGCTGAAGGGTTTACACAGATTCTAGTCCCCTAAAGTATTCTCGACCTTCTGCATCTTCTGCCTCTTCTGTAATTTTTAAGTAGATAATAACTCTACATCCAGAAGCACCCTCTGCTATTGTCTCTTGCAATTCTACTTTCGCATACCCTAGATTATTAGCTGCGATCGTCCCAAAGACGTTTGAAGTCATCATGCACATGGCAGGGCAATTAAGCACTTTGTCGCCAAATGGGCAGACGCGATTGCCAAAGACAATTTTTTGATCATTCTGTTCAATGATATAAAAATCCCCCTGGATTCGTCTTTTTAAATCAACTAAGACATCAGCTACCTGCTTACGAGAAAGGTTGGAGACTTCCAGGGCAGATTTGTAATCTTGGTTGAGCTGCCTACCCATCCTTTCACCAACTACGCTAATAAATCCAGAAGCTTCTTCTAAGCCAACTACGTCCTGCAAAGTGCCAGATAATTCTCTGATTAATGTACGTAAAAATATATCGCGTTCTAAAGAAAGATTAAGCCTAGGTAATGAATGGTTAAGTGCATTGGTCATAAATTTTGAGAACACAATCTTGCAACTACAGTTCTAGAGTTCCCCAAAATGCCTCTAAAGTAACTGCTTAACCTGTTTCTTCAGAAAACTTGATGCTTGCTTTTGTTTCTAATGCATGGGAATGGTGATTACAAATTCTAAACCTTGTCGTTGCGACAGTTCCCGGTTTTGCAAAGTCTCTTCTAGCTTACGTCCTCATTATTACCCCACGTATAAATCCGCTTGCTCGCAATCAGGATAAAAGTTTCCTGTTTTCCATAAATAAACTTTGTTGCTTTGAAACCGTAATTTGTAATTAAACGATACAAACCCCTTGATTCATCAATAGAGACATAAAAGCGCGTAGCATCATTCTCTTACAAAGTTCTGTTCGTCCTTGGCGTTAACGAGTCCGCGTCCCTTGCGTGTTTCGTAGAGAGTGTCATTATCAATTACGAATTCTTTTCACCTGCTACCACATTGAACATTTCTTTTTCCTAATATTAATTTTAATAATTTGGATATTTGCTACTTTAATAAATTGGAATGGTAATAATAAACTCAGAACCTTCTTTTAACACAGAGTTTACTTCTAGAGTTCCGCTATGTTTTTGGACAATTATTTGATAGGCGATTGATAATCCTAATCCTGTTCCTTTTCCCACAGGTTTGGTTGTGAATAAATGGTCAAACATTTTTTGCTGAACCTCAGCCGATATTCCCACACCATTATCTTTAATCCGAATCAATGCGTGATTTGTATCTTTAATTAGGGCAGTAAGAATTGTAAGTTGATTGGGATTTGCCTTAATCTCATTAAAATTCAGTCCAGAATTAGACTCTTCTAAAGCATCAATGGCATTTGCCAATAAATTCATAAATACCTGATTAAGTTGTCCTGGAAAACATTCTACTAGAGGAATTTCTCCATAATCTTGAACTACTTGAATAGCAGGACGAATCTTATTAGATTTCAAACGGTGCTTGAGAATGAGGAGAGTGCTGTTAATACCTTCATGAAGATTAAATAGAATTTTTTGCTCTGTGTCTGCTCTAGAGAAAGTTCGCAAGCTGTTGCTAATATTGGAAATGCGATCTGTCCCTTCTTTCATTGAGTAAATGAGTTTAGGTAGATCCTCACGCACATACTCCAGGTCAATCACTTGGATTGTTTCTTGAATTTCCTGAGATGCTTTGGGATAAGTTTGCTGATAAAGGTCGATGAGATGTAACAAATTCTGAATATACTCTTGAGCCGGAGTCAGATTACCTGCTATAAACCCAACTGGGTTGTTAATCTCGTGAGCTACATCTGCAACAAAACTTCCCAAAGTAGACATTTTATTCTGCATTATCTGAAGATTAAGAAGCATCATTTCTAGTTCATGGCTTTTTTCTTCTAACTTGTTTTGATATTCCTTTAATTCATCAATTACTCTCCTGAGTAAACATTCTTTTTTTTGATTCGTCTCCTCGAGTTTTATCCGGTCTGATTCAGAACGAGCCAATTGCTTTTGGATTATTCTATTCGCTTTTTTTAGTTCCTTAATTTCTTGTTCATAATCCTCAATTTCCATGAGATGCTACCGATTTCCCAGAATTAAAGTTACAAAACTTTCATTATGAAATTGCATCTGGCTAATTCCATCTATAGGAGCAATCTCTCCATAAGAATAAAATTCACAGGCAGATAAATAGTCAGTAAGACAAAGTTTTATATTCTGGTACTCTTCTTTTGCTCTTGTACCAAGTATTTGCCGACGAGCTACACATGAAAAAAATAAAATAGCACTTGGCTCTGCACCTGGATAGTTATATAAGGCATTCATGAATGATGTTTTAGAAGCTGCCAGAATATCTTCATAAGTTGTTTCTGCAATTTGAATAACTGCTTGATCGGGAATATCTCCAAAAAAGGTAATGCTACCAGATTCCTGATTGTAAGCAATAGGTGCTCTTATATAAAAATTGTCTCCATTCTGATTAAACACTGCTAGTGGGTATTCAATTGAAGGAGGAAGCAAACCTAAATAATGATGATAAAAATCTAAAGCTGGCTTACCATCTATTTCATAAACTATGTTCTTATCTACTTTAGTAACTTTGCTTATTTGACCGATGGGATGCCAACCACTTGCAACACCGTGGGAAAATAATATTGTGCCTGAAAAAAGCAGAATTGGTACAGAATCACTTAATACTTCTGTTTGAAAAAATTGATATGTATTTTGATATCTTGACTGATCGGCTGCCAAACCACCAAATATCGGCATATCTTGCCCCAGAGCTAGCTTTAAGCCATTCAATATAGAGACACCACTAGTTGTAAGACTCTCTGGATGAGTTAAGCATAACTTTGGGGCTACGGTACTTTTTGCTTTAGCTTGCTCCACAGCTTGTTTAATGACAGCAATTGGATCGCTTGAAACTTTGCGTCCAACTCCTGCATGAATTTCAACTTCGTCTGAGCAAAACAACATTAAGGTGATTGAGTCCTGCTGAAACTCTAAGACGGAAGAAATTTCTCCATCTGTTGTTCCACCAATCAACTCAATCCCTGGAAAAGCTTGATGAATTTGCTGCAAAATCAGAGAATGTTCAAAGTCAATTGCAGCAAAAATAATCCCAGCTTTTGGTATATCTCCTGCAAGAGAATTAGCACATTGCTGAAGAACTTCTTCAACTGCTGATAGAGAATCTGGATCGTTACTGTGACCTACTACTGCCTTGAACATACATTTATCTATTATGTTTATGAACGCGACTTGCTATGATTATTAAATGGGAAGCTTAATAATAAACTCTGAACCTTGTCCTAGTGCTGAATTAACCTCCAAAGTTCCTCCATGTTTTTCGACAACAATTTGACGGGCAATTGATAATCCTAATCCTGTGCCTTGGCCCACAGCCTTGGTGGTGAATAAATGGTCAAAGATTTTTTGCTGGACATCAGCTGACATTCCGACGCCATTATCTTTAATCCGAATCAAGATGTGATTTTTATCTTCAGTAAGAGTAGTCTGAATCAAAACTTGATTGGGATCTGCTTCAATTTCAATATAGGTGCATCCTATATTAGACTCCTCTAAAGCATCAATAGCATTAGCTAATAAATTCATAAATACCTGATTTAGTTGCCCGATAAAGCATTCTAATTCTGGCAAATTATCGTAATCTCTAATTACTTGAATTTCGGGTCGATCCTCGGATGCTTTTAAGCGGTGTTTTAGGATCATGATTGTACTGTCGATGCCATCATGAATGTTGCAACAAACTTTGCGATCGCTATCTGCTCGAGAAAAGGTTCTCAGACTGGTACTAATGTTGCGAATGCGCTGAACACCCTCTTTCATTGAGGAAATTAAGTTAGGTAGATCAGAGAGCATATACTTCAAATCTATCGCTGCAATTTCCTCTTGAATTTCTGGAACCGGATTAGGATAGTGCTGCTGATAGAGATCAATGAGTTTAATCATCTCTTGGAAATACACTGAAGCGTGTCCGAGATTGCCATGAATGAAACCAACTGGATTATTAATTTCATGAGCAACTCCTGCTACTAATTGACCAAGAGCAGACATTTTTTCTGTCTGTACAAGCTGAAGTTGAGACTCTTGTAAGTCTTTTAATGCCCTAGATAACGCTGCTGTCCTTTCTGCAACTCGTTTTTCTAAAGTTTTTGTGAGATTTCGTAATTGAAGATGGGTTTTAATTCTAGCTAATAATTCTTCTTGATGAAAGGGTTTGGTAATGTAATCAACTGCCCCTATATTTAGACCCTTTACTTTACTATTAGTATCAGAATAAGCCGTCATAAAAATTACTGGTATATCACATGTCGCTAAATTTTCTTTCAGCCTTTTACAGGTTTCAAATCCATCTATCCCCGGCATCATTACATCTAATAATATCAAATCAGGCAGTCTAGATTCAACTTGCATAAGTGCCCTCTCTCCATCATTTTCTGTAATCACTTTAAAGCCGACATTAGTTAATATTTCAAAGACAATTTTTAAATTTGTAGTAGTATCATCTACTACTAAAATTAAACTATCTTCTGGGACATTAAGCATTTTTATATCTGGCTTGTAATTCATGTATTTAAATTAATATGACTCCTTGTTACTTGTTCCCTATTCGCCCTGCGATCGCAGCTAAGTCACCTCTATTTTATTGGCACACTGACTGACAAATTTCTAGTCTGACAATCTTATAGTTCCCAAAAATTCTGATAACAGCAACATTCTCACACTAAATTGCCCACAGCTTTTCGCTGGGCGGATCGCTACAGGGTGGAAATTAACCACGAATCTTCACTTTCACTAGAGTTTAACAACGTGCGCGTCAACAGTCTTTAGTTAATATGACAACTACACCCATATCCTAGTAGCTTGTCAGAGTTGTTTTGATGAGTCCTAGAGGATGTTTTAAAAGTATTATTGCTAACATAAAGGTTTTCATACTTAAACCACCGAGTAAGTTTTCCCTTCTAGAGAAGGGGGTTTCAAAGCCTCTCGACCTTTGGGGAGAGTAATGGAAGTGGGGTTTTTAGTATACTTTAAGACTTTTAAAACAACCTCTAAGCTTGACTTTATCCAAAATTAAGAACTTGGTTCTCTTGATACGGCAAAGACCCTAGCTTTTTGGCAAAAACTTTTTCCATGTCACTGATTCTCGGTGAAATCGAAAAAGTAAAACTACCGTCCCACAAAGGTTTCAGCGTCAGCTTCCGCGTTGCCAAAAAATGGATAAAGTCGAGCTTAGTGGGACTTAAACAAAAAACACTCAGAAAAAAGCCTCAAATCTATATACAGAGAAACTTGGAAACTTCATTATCTGGATATAAACCAACTAATAATAAACCCCCCTTAGTTTCACGTATCTGTTCTATCTATTCTGAAAAAGAAGACAATTTTTTAGTAAATATCTGATATTAAACTATGTAATTCTGGGAATGCTAATTTTGGTATAAAGGCATAAGGTTTCCAAGGATATTGCTACCAAATTTCTCTGGTAAATATTTGCTCTTGCTGCTTTCGAGATGTGGACTATTTATCACGTTTTCACGTAGATTTTATATGTAGCAGACCAAATAATAAAAAAGCCTGCCGTTCTCCTTAGCTTAAGAGCAAACAGCGGCAGGTTTAGTGGGTCTAGAGCTGCTTTGCTAGACTAACAACTGAGTTCAACCCCTTTTCCTTCAAAGACGCTATGCGTAACTTGCTTTTCCATAGGAGTACGGGAAATTGAAAATTCAAAATTCAAAAATTCTAGAGGTGCAGATAATCGCTAGTTATTTTTTCCCATTTTTGAATCTTGTTGTCAACCCTGATTTGTGAACATAAGTGTTTTTGAACTAACTATTTTTACCCGCTTTCAATCGGACACCCATTATTAGAGACGGTGTATTTTCAGCTGCGATAATAATAACGAGCACAAATGCTACTTAATTTTTTGTTTAATAAAAGTCACAACCTGAGTTAGCTGTTTCTTCAAACCATCAATTTCTGCTTGCATTTTGACAATTTTCTCATTCAACGCATTAATTTCTGTGTCAGAGGCTCCTCTGGCACTAGGAGTTGCAATCGGAGTATTTGCAGCACTAGGGGTTGCGTTGCTTGCCGCCGTAGGCATCGCAGCATTGGCGACGCTAGGAGCTACTACCGTACCATTGGCGACACCAGAAGTTGCAATTGTGCCATTTTTGACACCAACCCCAGATGCTACTGAAACTAGTTCTGGGCGTGGCTGTTTCGCCTTGGTCATAGCTAACTTAATTGCGCCAATTAGTTGCTTCTGATCAAAAGGCTTGCCCAGAAATTCAAAATATTCAAAGGGTTCTGTGATTTTCTCGGTCACCTCTTCCTTGCGACCAGACATGATCACCAAAGGAATTTTCCTTAACTCTGGGTGGGCTTGAACTTGCTGGAAAACCTCCCAGCCACTCATTTTAGGCAACAGGAAATCCAGCATAATCAGGCTGAGTTTTTCCTGAAGGATGAAATTTAGTCCTTCCACACCGTCTTTTGCTTCCAGTACCTCAAAATTGCCCGGAGGCAACATTTCTCGTACTTTTACCCTGACAACTGTAGTGTCATCGATAACTAAAATCTTGTTGCTTGCCACGACTGTTTGCTCTTACAGAAACTTTAAGTGTAAATAGCGGCTTTGCCGATTGTCCTTGAGAATTCTCCCACTATATACAAAATTTCTCGCAATTGGGGGATAGTATATTTCGGTATAAATGACCTTGCTAGAGGTGTTTTGCAAAACTTCTATTTCTGTTATAGGCAATTTATGTCATGGTGATATTTAAAGCTTAAAACTTGCCCCACAGTTCCTTTGGATCTAGCTTGAATGTCTATGATTTCGTCACAACAAGCCGAACTCAAGTCTGAAATTACGGCAATGCCTAGCTGGTTACGTCGCCCTATTGGCAAAGCCAGTGAAATCTCTAGCGTACAACGCATTATTAAGCAGCGCCAAATTCACACGATTTGCGAAGAAGGCCGCTGTCCCAACCGGGGAGAGTGCTATGCCCAAAAAACTGTAACTTTCTTACTAATGGGGCCTAGATGTACACGCTCTTGTGCTTTCTGTCAAGTAGATAAAGGTTATGCACCAATGCCTCTTGATTTAGAGGAACCCCAAAAGGTAGCACAGGCGGTGCAGCTTTTGGGATTGCGTTATGTGGTGCTGACTTCTGTAGCCCGTGATGACTTGCCCGATCAGGGTGCAGGGCATTTTGTGAAGACGATCGCGACTATCCGCCAGTTAAACTCAGAAACTCAAATTGAAGTGCTGACCCCAGATTTTTGGGGTGGTGCTGGTGTAGGTAAGTCAGGTCAACGCCAGCGGATAGCCATGATTGTAAAAGCCAAACCAGCTTGTTTCAATCACAATATCGAGACAGTGCAACGGTTAACTGGGCCAGTGCGCCGGGGAGCCAAGTACGATCGCTCGCTCTCGGTACTGGCTATGGTCAAAGAAATCGATCCGACAATTCCCACCAAATCAGGTTTGATGCTGGGACACGGAGAAACACTTGATGAAGTCGTTGAAGCAATGGCTGATCTAAGGGCTGTGGGGTGCGATCGCTTGACTATCGGGCAGTATATGCGTCCTTCTCTAGAACATCTGCCAGTCCAAAAATATTGGACTCCAGAGGAATTCGATCAACTCGGCAGATTAGCATGGGATATGGGATTTAACCATGTTCGTTCTGGACCTCTGGTTCGCAGTTCCTATCATGCTGGAGAGTAGGGAGTAGGCAGTGGGGGAGCAGAGGAGCAGGGGGAGCAGGGAGAGCAAGGGGAGCAGGGGAAGAAATAAATAACCAATGCCCAATCTCCAATGCCCCATGCCCAATTCCCAATCCCCTGTTTGGCCAATTTCCAACTTCACACAAATATTCTTAAAGAATTTGGATATTTGGTACACCAGTTTGGTATTTCTTAAAAAGTCCTGACATTAGGAGAACCGCATTATGACTGCTAAAGCTAAGAATTCCCCAGTTGCCGACAGTGGAGCTAAACCTCCCTACGCCTATCGCACAGGCTGGGCACTGTTCTTATTAGCTATCAACTTCCTGGTTGCAGCCTACTATTTCCACATTATTCAATAGTTAGAAGTGGAGTGGTGCTGCTCAAATCGTTCCTTTGAATAAACCTTTGGGACGAATGAGCAGCACCAAAATCATTATCAATAGTGCTACACCTTGTTTATACTGTGAACCCAGCCAAGGAGTGCTGACTTCTTGGACGATGCCAATGATAAAAGCTGCTGCGATCGCACCATAAGGGTTACCAATTCCACCAAGAATCACTGAGGCAAATAATGGTAAAATTAAGAACCATCCCATATTCGGGCGCACGGCTGTAATTAACCCATACATACTGCCACCCAATGACGTAAGAGTGCCAGCAATTAGCCAAGTCCAGAAAATTACTCGGTCAACATTGATACCTGAAACCCTGGCTAAGTCCAGATCGTCGGCAACTGCTCGCATCGCCTTACCAATTTTGGTATTTTGCAGCAGGTAATGCAGCGCCAAAATTGCTAGCACCGCCAATCCCAATACTAATAATTGATTTTGCGGCACCTTTAAACCCAAAATATCTAAAGCTGGGGTAACAGGTAAATTATAATTTTGGTTCTTGCCACCCCAGATAAAAATAATGCCATTGCGAAGAAATAAGGCAAGTCCGATAGAAACTATAATCAGCGTAGTGGAAGTAGCACGGATAGAGCGCATCTTTGACCACAATAATTTTTCCGATAACAGCATTGCTGCTACTGTTCCCGCCGCCGCCAGGATCATCGACAGCCAAATATTGACTCCAATAGTGTTTATCAGCCAGGTCAGATAGGCTCCTAAAGTTAAAAAGTCACCATGAGCAAAGTTAGATAGCCGTAAAATTCCATAGGTAAGAGTGAGTCCGACTGCCGCTAGAGCAATAATGCTCCCCACCGCAATCCCATTAACGATTAGTTGGGCGAATTGTGTATCCATAAGTCTTACAGTTACTTTTAAAAATTTTAGGTCAGTAATTCATATAATAATTTTTTTGGTCTAGCTGCTAAATTCGACATCATAAGTTATGGTTAATAACAACGTAAGTTATGGTTTATAAATAAAAAAGAATTGTCCGTTAATATACATAGAATCCTGTTCGGATTTTTATGCGAAGCTAAACTTGTTCAGCGGTCTAGTTGACCATGCAGCAGTATTCAAGCTTACCAAACCAGAACTCACAGATAGATGCAACGCCAAAACTTTTGACAACAATTGAGCAACTTCACGCACAGCTGTGGCTGGAGAGCAGCTTGAACCAGTTGCAAAGTCGCCTTAATGATTGCCTGCTCTCTGCTTGTAACACTGTCCCACAGACAGGAGCCGCACAAGCGGAAATTTTCCAAACTGTAGTTAACGAGATTAACAGTGCTGTTCACAGCAGTAATCTGGCGCTTACAGATTGTGCCGTAGGCATTGCTCTGTCTCAACCACAAGAAACTGTTACCACAGTTTGCTATGTTTGTTCTCCATCCCCAAACCCACAACCTCTATTTCTAGAAGTGCTAACAGCAGAAAAAGAGCTGCTGTTGAGATTGCAAGAGGTTATAGAACTCGAAGATTTGGAGCAGCTTGAGAATCAACAACCACCGAGCGCTTGGCGGTTAGCTGATGATTCTGGCAGCGTTATGGGCTGGCTAATTATTGCCGCAGCACCCCTAAGCTCTGATCGTGAGTTGCTCATAGAATCACAAGCTCAACTCAGATCACAATTGATGGCAAGGTCTGCCAAGCACTGTACTACAGCCTTAGTACAACTTAGACATATCCTATCTTGGCAGCAACGGTATCAACAATTAAGTAACTCTAATCAAGAATTGGAGCGCACCAATCAACTTAAAAATCAGTTTC
This sequence comes from Nostoc sp., assembly GCF_036917615.1. Lineage (GTDB taxonomy): Bacteria > Cyanobacteriota > Cyanobacteriia > Cyanobacteriales > Nostocaceae > Nostoc. Next base: position 28,249 of record NZ_JBALCZ010000017.1, on the reverse strand, counting down.
TGGCAAACACCAGCCACGAAATTCGCACACTGCTTAATTGTATTACTGTACCGGTTTACATGCTTTTAACCCCAGGATTTGAACCAACTAGAGAAAGCCAGCGAAACTATTTAAATATCATTCAGTCTAGTGGCAAGCACTTGCTAGCTCTGATTAATGATATTTTGGATCTTTCTAAAATTGAAGCAAATCAGCTAGAAGTGAAGGGGGAAATACTAGATGTGCGATTCGTATGTGACAGTGTTTTCGCACTGGTGAAAGAGAAAGCCGCTGATAAGGGTTTAAACCTGCGTCTAGAAATTGACCCCGATATCACAACCCTAGTAGCTGATGATTTGCGACTCAAGCAAATGCTGTTGAATTTACTCTTGAATGCCCTAAAGTTCACCAGCAAAGGAAGTGTTGGCTTAGAGGTTGTTCCCGAAGGTGTATTTGTACATTTTACAGTTTGGGATACTGGCACTGGCATTTCCCAAGAAGACCAGACTCAACTATTTGAACCCTATATCCAAATTGCCAACACTGTCGCTGGTCGTGCTGAAGGTACTGGTTTGGGTTTAGCACTGACTCAAAAACTCGCCCAAATTCACGGTGGTTCTGTGAAAGTGGAATCTGAAGTAGATTGCGGCTCTCGTTTTACCCTCGTACTTCCCCTTAAGCAAGAGGAGGGATTGGGGGGAGATCAGGGAGATGAGGGAGCAGGGGAAGCAAAATTTTCCTCATCTCCTCTGCCTTTGACTCCTAGTTCCTCTGTAGATATTTTGCTGGTAGAAAATGACTTACCCAATGCTGATTTGATGCAAATTTATCTACGTAAATTGGGCTATCAGGTGACTTGGGTTGAGAATGCTGCCGAGATGTGGGAAGCTCTAACACAGTTAGACCCGGCGGTGATTTTAATGGATGTTTATCTGGCAGATGGAAATGGTCTTAACTTGGTGCAACAACTCCGAGAAAATGGGCAATATCGGACGATTCCGGTAATTGTTCAAACAGCAATGGCGATGAAAGGCGATCGCGAAACTTGTTTAGCAGCTGGAGTAGATGACTATATTTCTAAACCGATTGATTTACCACTTTTAGCCAGTCTAGTAGCCAAGTACAGCAAACCATCAATAACGGGGAAAACAGGGGAGTAGGGGAGGCAGTGCGGTCTTGGGGGTTTCCCCCAGGAGCAACTGCCGTCGAGCACAGGGAAATGACTACAATAGAAATTGTTGGGTGCTATAGGGTTTTGGCAGGATTGGGAAATGATGCTGACAGAAAAATTTGAGCAATTAAGAGCCTTATTTAGAGAAATGGAGCAGGCGTTGATTGCCTACTCTGGGGGCGTTGATAGCACTTTGGTTGCCAAAATTGCTTATGATGCTTTGGGCGATCGCGCTTTGGCTGTCACTGCTGTTTCTCCTTCGCTATTGCCAGAAGAGTTGGAAGATGCCAAAATTCAAGCCGCAACTATTGGGATTCCTCATAAAATTGTCCAGACTCATGAGATGGAAAATCCCAGTTACACCTCTAACCCTGTTAACCGCTGTTATTTTTGCAAAAGTGAGTTGCACGACACTCTCAAACCTTTAGCTTTACAGTTAGGTTATCCCTATGTAGTGGATGGGGTGAATGCTGATGATTTGCATGATTATCGCCCAGGAATTCAGGCGGCTAAGGAAAGAGGTGCGCGATCGCCTTTAGCAGAAATTAGTGTCACCAAAGTTGAAGTCCGCCAACTGTCGCAACAACTCGGTTTACCTTGGTGGGATAAACCTGCTCAACCTTGCCTCAGTTCCCGCTTTCCTTATGGTGAAGAGATTACTGTCGCTAAGTTGCAACGAGTTGGCAGAGGAGAAATTTTCTTAAGAAAGCTAGGTTGGCAGAATTTGCGTGTGCGTTCAGAAGCTGATACAGCACGCATTGAATTACCACCAGAACAAATCAAAGAGTTTGTGCTGACTACGGATTTACAATCATTAGTTTCTGCATTTCAAGATTTTGGATTTATCTACGTAACCCTAGATTTAGAAGGGTATCGCAGTGGTAAGTTGAATCAGGTTTTGAATCAGCAAGCCTTGGGCGTTAAACTATAGGATTTTAGTTGTATAGACATACAGTTATATATTTATTTACCTTCTATAGAAACTAGAAAGCAACCGTTAATCCTCCAGATATTATCCGGCTGTTTTTCCATAAAATATAAAGCCCTCAAGGGAACTCCATCAGGAGCAAGTAGCAGCACTGGTTGAGTTATGTTTCTTTGGATGGTTGTTATCTTCTCAAAAAAGACAGAACGAGGACGGTATACTGCTGGATAGGTTGTCTTCACCATCTGGATAAAATTTTCTGGGGTTCCGAATTGCGCCTGAATTGCCGGACTAGCAAAGGTAAAAGCGTCTTCAGCATCATCCTTTTTAAAGGCTGCCAATTGCTGTTCAATTAGAGAACGTATATTGATGGAATCGCTATCAGTAACTTCCATAAATCTAAAAATGGCAATCGCGATCACAAGAAGCATCGGCATCAGAATTGAGCGATCATTCAATTCTGGCGCTGAGTGAACTTGTATTCTATCTGCTGTAGTGCCGATCGCCACACATCGTACCCCTGTTGAGACAGGTGCAACCCATCTGTGGTCAACTCTGGGCGCAAATTGCCTTCCATATCCGTAAACCAGCTATAGATATTTAGATAATTAGCGCCTTCTTGTTTGGCAATCAGGGTTAGTTGTGTGTTGATGTGACGAATGCGGCTATTGGAAAGTTTTGGTAGCCGAGTAGGCAAAATTGATTGGACAATAATTTGAGCTTGTGGGTGAGTCTGTCGTAAACGACGGACAATTCGGCGATAATTACGCAAAATTGTGTCATCACTAGCGCCTTTTCGTAAGTCGTTAATCCCAGCCATGATGTAAATCACATCCGGACGCGTCGCCGAAAATGCCCCCAATCTTTTTAAAACGCCACTGGAAGTATCTCCAGATATGCCTTGATTGAGCCACAATTTACCAGCAGGCAGTTTTTCTCTAGGAAACCACATGCTCAAAGAATCACCAACTAGGATACTCAGATGATTTGCACCTTGACCTTGAGCGATCGCTCTAGCTTCTAAAGCTAATAAACTTTTCCAATCGTCATAAGTTAGTTGACGTTTCTTGATCGACTCCCACAATGATTGCAAATTATCACTATCTACGCGTGTATAAATCTGACCTGTTTTCAGAGCCGCCAATCTTTGGTAGTAAAGTTGATTCCCAGATGTCAATAAGAGGCTAGTTGCTTGGGTGCTGGGGTTGAGTGATGACTCTGTTGGGGCTGGTAATCCCTGACTGCTGAATTCTGGTACGCTAGGGACGTTTTTCTCACCTACTGTTGGCTGCGAACTTTTTAGGGGTTGGAACGCTTGGCCGCTGAGTTCTGGTAAAGAGAGATCAACGCTCTTGATAATTTTTGTACTGACTATTGTCTGCGAACCCTGTTTTAAATCCCACAGGAATTTAGAACTTTCTGGCAGGACAATCGACAGATGTGGAAGAGCCGATGCTGGTATTGCTAATCCTGTTAACAACCATGCTGCCAACAGATAAGGATCCCTCATCGCTTTCTCTCTCCTCTACTCACTGCTTTTCCCTATGACAGCATTAGTTGCCTGTATTCAGGAAAATTTTACTTCGGTTAAGTTATTATTCTTATTTACACTGTATAGTTCTGTAAAGCGTGTTGACGAGATTATATTTGACAATTCACGATCTCTTTAAAGTACGGTTTTACCGATGGTATACAAGTCTTATTTGTGAGAATACTTCTACTGAAAGTACTGTTTTCATCAGTCGTCCACTTTCCATAACTCAGTTGTCATAAATATTGCAAGTGTTTGCAAACTCGGCGATTAGTGAGTGATTTTTGAGTATCTTAGGACAGAGGTTTTTGCTTTTGATGTTGCTAATATAATAAATAACCATTTGATTTAAGGTTTCCAGATTTCAGTAAATTGTGGCGATCGCATGAGAGTTTGCTAGAGCGAGAGGCGATGTCTGACGACAAGCCGTTTCTGTACGATACGCTTTGCGTAGCTTGCTTCTTTGCAGGAGTACACGTCTACGCTTTTTAATTTCTCATATGAAATTGATAGGTGCAAATGCATCAATTATCAAATATGGAATTAGTCAAATTAAAGATTCGAGAACTAGCATAAGAGAAAGGATGGACACTAAAAGAAGTTTTTGACCGTTCTGGAATAATTTACAGCACAGTTATAAGTTATGCCTGTCGTCCCGAAATGACAACAGTTGACTTTACTGCTATCCACAAATTAGATCGCACCTTTGATGTGATGATTGAAGACTTAGTAGAAATTCTAGAGGAATAGGCAAAAGTTTAACTGTTGAGAATATTGATATCATACGATGGTATGTCCTCAATCAGCAAGCATTAAGTTTGCCATACTGAGAATTTTAGAACTCACTCAAAAAAGAGGTTATAACCTCAATCAAATAGGTTTAGGATAACTATGGACTCATTTATAGCACTGTTACACACTATATCTGTATGGTGGAATGACAAAAGTTAAATTTATTTTCATCCAAAACTAGGCTCTTACGTTTGATGCCATGATTGAGGGTTTGATATAGATTATCCAGTAATATGACAATGCCCTGCACTTAGAACAGTTGTTCTCTATATACGTAATTTAAAATTTATGTTTACTTATTGAAGTATGAGTTGAAACACATTTAAATTAAGTTTTAACTCTAGAAAATAACCTCATTGGAAGTGCTAAGATTTAGGCTGAATCATTAGTGTTTCCTTTTCTTCTGTGGCAAGAGCGAGTACAGCAATTGGTGTCAGTCCCATTATTAAGGAGATTGTGCAAAAACAGGCACATTCTACACGTTTAACCCTGAAAGAAGTTATTCTTATGGGAATGTTAGCTATTGACAAACTAGATGATCAAGGTCGTCAAGAGCTAGCAGATCAAGTTCATCAAATGCAGGTGAATGGAGAAATTTAATTGAGTAGTTATGAGTTACGAGTTATGAGTTATAAATTTTAACTCCTGACTCCTGACTCCTGACTCTTTACTTAATTTGGTTATTGGCTAAATCAATAACGACTTCTCATTACATAATTTTCATTAATTTTCAAAGATATCCATCAGCTTTGCAGAGTCTGTGCAACAAAGCCCGTTGTCTTAGAACCTGTAAATGGAGCTAAAACCATATCACCTTCATCAGTGAAGAATTTGATGAATAACTCGGCGAATCCTTGAGGAAAACGTGCTGGATGGGGTCTAATTTATGCTGTTTTGCAGTATTGTAAATAAGCGCTATAGGGCTCCGATTTGATTTCTGAAAACATACTGAGACTGAAAAGCTTGTTTTATCAGGGTTTTATCTTAAATATTGTTCAAAAATCAGATATGAGTCCTATATTAGATTCAGTATTAGCAATTTCTAGCAAATTTGGCGGGATTGCACCGTGGTTATTCTTTTGGAATTTATCCGAAATCTCATGTCCACTAGGACGTATTTTGGTTAACGCGTCACGTCCGAGAATTTTTTCCAAATCGGCAAAGCTTAGTCCTTTGTCTCGTTTTGCTACTAACAGCTTTTGAGTAATTTCGGGAATGGACACCTGATAACTCCTCTAGCGAATTAATGATTACTTGTTTTATACAATAGCTTTTTGTTTAAAATTTTACCTTGGTAGTGTTATGTCATCTTGCAGTCAACAGTCTTTTCATAATGCAAGCAATTTCACCATACCCAGGCTGTCCTGTTAAACCTTGTAAATTATTATGTTCTATATCTTCATCTTGACCCAACTTACTTGTCCATTGACCATTAGGTAGTTGTCTAGCAACGTGTCTTGGTACTTTATTTGAATCAACATATATAGCTATTTTTTGAAATCCTTCTTCCAATACATCATTTTGACAGATTTCATAGCCAAGTGTGGCAAATGCCTGCTGGAAAGCTTCAAGAGTTTCCTCTCTAGGAACACCTGGAGGCCAATACTCTTCATATTGAGTATCTGGCCACCACCAATTTTGAGCATTTTCTGCTGCCCAAGCAACACAGTTGTACTCAGTTGTATCTGGACTTGTGAGCTTATATCCGTGGGTAACTAGATTGGGATAATCACGTTCAATAAATGATTTTACATAGCTACCCCAAGCGTTATTGCTTACCACTTATAGCCCCTCTGTCTACCCCAATCTAGCCAAATTTTAGTCATCTCCTTCGTGTTTCCTCGATGTTCTGGAGGCACAGGATCTTCTCTTGTAATAGACTTTAATGCCCAGAACCAGCGTCCAGTTTTCTTTTCTAGCTCTCTTAATAGGAATGGGATTGCAGCTTCACCCATTCCTATAATCTGTTGGTATGCAGGATGCATTGACATTTGGTTACTAGATGACACACCACGATTTTCTTCACGCCATTGGTTAACGAGCGCTGTAAAAGTTACTTGTAATTTTATCTGTTTAGATACAAAGCTATATCGAGAGCGTTCCAATCCATATTTACGATCTTTAGCACTTTTGAAGAAGAGTAAATTGTCACCGTTATTCTCATCACGTATTTTTCGTTTATCTTCCGGACGATTCCAGTCAAATCGAGCTTTTAACTTGGCTTGATTATTTGATGAATCAAGCTGAGATCGCTTTAAATTATGTTGGTTTTTCTTAACCCAAGGATTACACTTTTCTAACGCAACTTGCATTTTTATAACCTTTACTCTACATTCAGATAATTCAAGTATGGAATATTTGCTCTGTCTAGCATCAATTTGATAGATTTTCCTTTTTTTTCTGCTCTATCTAACTGTTGGCGTAATTCTTCTAAATCTATTGAATCCAAAGCTACAAAAAACTCATGTGTACCATCTAAATCTGCATACTGAATTTTCAGCATATGAACTATTACGACAGCAGCTGGCCCTTTTTCTAAATCCACTTCAAAGATAGGACGCATATCGGTAAGAACACGAGAGCGTGTGAATATACGTTCATGGTCACGCATCACATCAATTGCTTTGGATGTAACACCAAGAACACTGTCAAATTCTAATAAAGCAGCTAATCGTCGCTCAAATTCTTGCTTTTCTCCTCCAGAAAGATTGGGAAGGTCTTCATCATCCTGAACAGCCTGACTAATTCCTTCTACAATCTTATTTGTGGGTGCGTCAAAAGAATCTCGAAAATTGTAAAGAGAAATTAATGCTTCTATCAAATCTTCTACTTCTTCTAGAGTCAAGGCTTGAACCTGTGAAGCTACTATTGATGCCAAATCCTCGATAAGTAGTGAAGGGGGGGCTTGCTTCAAAGCATCAATTAATTCATCTACAGTTCTAACGTCTACGGTTACAAGTTGTTTGAACCCAGGCTTATATTTTTCTGGTATTTCCAGTTCTGCCATATTACTTATGCCCCACTACAATAACCTAAGATTCTTGCTAGATGAAAAAATAAGTTGAAAAAGACTGCAAAACTGTGTAATACCGGCCATAAATCAGGTCAAAACTTATATAGTATTTTTTAACAAAACTTTATTTAGGCGAATTACTGTAATTCTATCAAATCTATTGCTCCCACCTCTAGAGATTATTTATAAGCCTACAGTTCAGTTAAGCATTTTCTTCTTCTCTCTGCGCCTCTAAGGTTTGTTAAAAAACCGTATTGATATATTGATATAAAAATCCCCCACCTTTCGGCAGGGGATTTTTATTACTTACCTACAAAACTAGCAGCCGAATTAACCGAATTTACCAGCCGTAGAAGCAATCAAGAATGCTGCGTAAGTCACGATGTAGCCAACAGTGAAGTGAGCTAGACCAACTACACGAGCTTGAACAATTGACAGAGCCACGGGCTTATCTTTCCAGCGAACTAGGTTAGCCAGAGGAGTGCGTTCGTGTGCCCAAACAAGGGTTTCAATCAACTCTTGCCAGTAACCTCTCCAGGAGATTAAGAACATGAAGCCAGTAGCCCAAACTAGGTGTCCAAACAGGAACATCCAAGCCCAGACAGACAAGTTATTCACGCCGTAGGGGTTGTAACCGTTAATCAACTGAGCAGAGTTAGCCCAAAGGTAATCGCGGAACCAGCCCATGAGATATGTAGAGTTCTCATTGAACTGAGCTACGTTGCCTTGCCAAATACCTAAATGCTTCCAATGCCAGTAGAACGTGACCCAACCAAGGGTGTTGAGCATCCAGAATGTAGCGAGGTAGAAGGAATCCCAAGCTGAGATGTCGCAAGTACCGCCACGACCGGGGCCGTCGCAAGGGAAGGCATAGCCGAAGTCCTTTTTATCGGGCATCAGCTTAGAACCACGGGCATCCAAAGCACCTTTGACCAAGATCAAGGTGGTGGTGTGCAGACCTAAGGCGATCGCATGGTGTACCAAGAAGTCGCCAGGGCCAATTGTTAAGAACAGGGAGTTAGTACCAGCATTGATCGCATCTAGCCAGCCTGGTAACCAGACGTTAGCGTAGTTGGGCCATGCTGTGTAAGCAATACTATCTGGGTTAGATAGCAAGGTGTCTAAACCGTACAGTACTTTACCGTTAGCAGCTTGGACGAATTGAGCAAATACTGGCTCAATCAAGATTTGCTTTTCAGGAGTGCCGAAAGCAACTACTACATCGTTGTGGACGTACAGACCAAGAGTGTGGAAGCCTAAGAAAAGGGATACCCAGCTGAGGTGGGAAATAATCGCTTCTTTGTGCTTCAACACGCGCTCAAGGACGTTGCCTTTATTTTGCTCTGGGTCGTAATCACGTACCCAGAATATTGCTCCGTGAGCAAAAGCACCAAGCATCAGGAATCCAGCAATATACTGGTGATGCGTGTACAACGCTGCCTGGGTTGTATAGTCCTTGGCAATAAATGCGTAGGAAGGCATGGAGTACATGTGCTGCGCTACCAGGGAAGTAACAACACCTAACGCTGCTAAGTGCCACCCCAACTGGAAGTGCAGGGAGTTGTTGTAGGTGTCGTAGATACCTTGGTGAGGTAGGTTGAACGGACCTTCAACAGGAATACCAAAGAAATTCTTGGCATTCAAGGCTTCTTTGAGACTGTGACCAATCCCAAAGTTTGTCCGGTACATATGACCGGCAACGATGAATAAAACTGCGATCGCTAGGTGGTGGTGAGCTATGTCAGTCAGCCACAAAGCTTCTGTCTGAGGATGGAAGCCACCCAAGAAACTCAGAATTGCAGTCCCTGCACCTTGCGATGTCCCGAATATATGTCCAGGAGTATCAGGGTTTTGAGAGTAAACACCCCAGTTGCCTGTAAAGAATGGTGTCAAACCGGCTGGGTGGGGTGGGGTGGATAGGAAGTTATCCCAACCTACGTGCTGACCGCGAGATTCGGGAACAGCTACGTGAATTAAGTGACCAGCCCACGCCAAAGAACTAACACCAAACAAACCTGCTAGGTGGTGATTTAGGCGATGTTCAGCGCTCTTAAACCATGCCAGGCTAGGACGGTACTTGGGTTGCAAGTGCAGCCAACCAGCGAACAATAATATCGCTGCGAATAACAGCAAGAACACTGAACCGTTGTACAGTTCGCCGTTCGTCCGCATTCCGATGGTATACCACCAATGGTAGAGACCAGAGTAGGTAATGTTTACCGGATTGCTAGCACCAGCTTGGGTAAAAGCTTCGATCGCTGGTTTACCGAAGTGGGGGTCCCAAATCGCGTGGGCAATGGGACGGATGTGAAGGGGATCTTTAATCCACTGTTCAAAGTTACCTTGCCAGGCTACGTGGAACAGGAGGCTGGATGCCCACAGGAAGATGATTGCCAAGTGACCGAAGTGAGTTGCGAAAATCTTTTGGTAAAGATTTTCTTCCGTCATGCCATCATGGGTTTCAAAGTCGTTGCCTGTAGCGATCGCATACCATATCCGACGAGTCGTCGGGTCCTGTGCGAGATCCTGGCTAAATTTGGGAAATTTTGTCGCCATAGGTTTAATAAATCCTCATGACCTTTAGCCATCAAGTACCAGCTGGGGTAGTTAGGAGTTATGAGTTGAGAGTTATGAGTTGTAAGTTATGAGTTTTAAATTTTTATTTCTAACTCCTAACTTCTAACTTCATTCTTAACTCCTAACTCCTAACTTTTAGCAAGCTGATTGCTACCCTACTGAAAGGATGTGTGCATGGAAGAATGCCCAAGTAGTGGCAATCCCTCCCAAGAGGTAATGAGCTACCCCTACAGCCCGACCCTGAATAATGCTCAGAGCGCGAGGCTGAATTGCTGGTGCTACCTTCAGTTTATTATGCGCCCAAACTATGGACTCAATCAGTTCTTGCCAGTAGCCGCGACCACTGAACAGGAACATCAAGCTGAATGCCCAGACAAAGTGAGCGCCTAAGAAGAGTAGACCATAGGCAGATAGCGCGCTGCCATAGGAATTGATGACTTGTGTAGCTTGTGCCCACAAGAAGTCCCGCAACCAACCGTTGATGGTGATGGCGCTTTGGGCAAAGTTATCACCAGTGATGTGAGTCACCACACCATCTGCATCTACGGTTCCCCAGACATCTGATTGCATCTTCCAGCTGAAGTGGAAAATTACAATCGACAGGGAGTTGTACATCCAGAAAAGTCCGAGGAATACGTGATCCCAACCAGACACTTGACAGGTACCGCCACGACCAGGACCGTCGCAGGGGAAGCGGAAGCCCAGGTTTGCTTTGTCTGGAATCAGACGAGAGCTACGGGCGTATAGCACACCTTTGAGCAGAATTAGGACAGTGACGTGAATGGTGAAGGCGTGAATGTGGTGAATTAGGAAGTCCGCTGTACCCAAAGCAATGGGTGCAGCTGCCACTTTGCCGCCAACAGCCAAGATACCGCCACCAAAGACATAGCTTACTGGTTCTAGGGCATTGGGTGCAGTTGTACCAGGAGCCAAGGCGTGGATATTTTGTATCCACTGGGCAAATACTGGCTGCAACTGAATTGCCGTATCAGAAAACATGTCTTGTGGACGACCCAATGCACGCATTGTGTCGTTGTGGATGTAAAGTCCAAAGCTATGGAAGCCGAGGAAAATACACACCCAGTTTAGGTGAGAAATAATCGCGTCACGGTGACGAATTACCCGATCCAGTAAGTTGTTTTGGTTCACAACTGGATCGTAATCCCGCACCATGAAGATAGCAGCGTGAGCCGCTCCACCAACGATTAAGAAGCCACCGATCCAAATATGGTGAGTGAATATGCACAACTGCGTAGCGTAGTCAGTTGCCAAATATGGATAAGGGGGCATCGCGTACATGTGATGCGCGATAATGATGGTCAACGAACCCAAGAAGGCCAGGTTAGTAGCCAACTGAGCGTGCCAAGATGTGGTCAGGTTTTCGTAGAGACCTTTGTGACCTTCACCGGTGAAAGGCCCTTTGTGGTTTTCTAGGATCTCTTTAATGCTGTGACCAATACCCCAGTTGGTACGGTATTGATGACCAGCAACGATAAACAGAACTGCGATCGCTAAGTGGTGATGCGCTATGTCAGTCATCCACAAGCCGCCAGTTACTGGGTTCAGACCGCCCTTGAAGGTAAGGAAGTCAGCATACTGACCCCAGTTCAAGGTGAAGAAAGGTGCTAAACCAGCAGCAAAGCTGGGATACAACTCGGTCAACAAGTCTTTGTTCAAGATGAACTCATGGGGCAAGGGGATGTCTTTGAGAGCAACGCCTGCATCCAAAAGCTTGTTGGTCGGTGCGGACACGTGGATTATGTGACCTGCCCATCCCAAGGAACCACAACCTAGCAATACTTGCAAGTGGTGATTCAGCATCGACTCCACATTCTGGAACCATTCCAGTTTAGGAGCGCGTTTGTGGTAGTGGAACCAGCCAGCAAATAGGAATAAGCCTGCTAGTACCAAGCCACCGATCGCAGTTACATAAAGCTGGAAGGAGTTTGTAATCCCCCAACCACGCCATACTTGGAACAAACCGGAGGTGATTTGAATACCGTGGAAACCACCGCCAACATCACCGTTTAAAATGTCTTGTCCAACAATGGGCCAAACGACTTGAGCGCTAGGCTTTACGTTTAACGGGTCACTTAGCCAAGCTTCATAGTTAGAAAACTTCGCGCCGTGGAAAATCATTCCGCTTAACCAAACCATCACTACGGCTAAGTGGCCGAAGTGGGCTGAGAATATCTTGCGGGATATGTCTTCTAAATCGCTTGTATGTGTATCAAAATCATGGGCGAGTGCGTGCAGGTTCCAAATCCATGTGGTGGTTTTGGGACCTCTGGCTAAGGATTTGTCAAAGTGTCCAGGTTGCGCCCATCTCTCGAATGAGGTTGGAACTGGATCGTTATCGACGATTACTCTTGCCTTTTTTTCCTCTCGCTCCGGAGGACTTATTGTCATTCGACCTCCTCTCTTGATAAGGAATGAGGAATCATGAATACCACAAAATGAACCATTACCACATACTCCAGAATTTTACTGAAGCCGCGATGAAGACCCGATGTGGATAGTTGTTTCTCGTTGAATTATAGAGTCTTCACTTGTACTTTGTTAGAGATATTTTAACAATAATTCAAACTTGCTGAAATATTGCTGGAATTCGTGCCTGAGCAAGCTTTTAACTTCAAACTAGTTGTACAAAAGTCAATAGATTATCCATTTAATTTACAAAGGATAACAATTCGTAAAATTTAGGGTTTGACTGTATGTAAAGGATGTTCCAGCTTTTGCTGCTGTTACTCGTGAATATTTGTGTCATGTTTCAATTGTTATAAGTAAAAAGGTGTAGTGAATATGGCTTATTTTAAAATTTCCTGAGAGCCACAGAAAAACTTATGGGAGGTGAGGCAGATTTCAGCTTTTGGGCTATAGTTCCCTATGGACAGTTTGAGCCAAAATAATCTGTCAATCAATTTTGGATTTTGGATTTTGGATTTTGGATTTTGGATTTTGGATTTTGGTTCAGCAGCGCGGTCTTCTCCCAAAGGGAGAGGCTAGCGCCTGCCGTAGGATGCCCGTTCGCGTAGCGTCTCCTTTAGGAGAAGGGCTGTAGGGGGTTTCCCCCATGAGCGACTGCACCAAGCCGAAGGGATTGACCCCGACGACCACTGAATCTTCTCTACGAGACGCTCCGCCAACCTAGGAAGACGAAGTAAGGATACTTGGCTCTGAGGATTTTGGATTTCCAATCTTGGTAGGCGTTAGCTAGTTATACGCTCCTACGGACGCTCGTTCCGACGCTCCTACGTCGCTAACGCTGCGCTATCGCTACCGCTTCTCTACGAGACGCGCAAGGGACGCTAACGCTAAAGCTACGCTATCGAGCGAATGAGTGGATTTGTTCCGCCCACTAGGGACAGAGCATGAACCAAAATAATCTAAAATCTAAAATCTAAAATCTAAAATTGGTATGGTCAATTGTCGAAGACTATCACTGGGTGCAACGCATGAACTCGTGGCAGAAAAGGGTGTTAGAGAAGCTCCTCCCTAAGAGGTTCCCGATTTTCAGGTGGGTAATGACATTGGTGCTGGTATTAAGCTTGATTAGTTGTGGCGAGAAAGTCGGTAGCCAGGAAGTATCTACTGGCTATAGAGAAAACTCTCCACAGATTTCTCAAATTTCCAAGCAATTTTCGGAAGTTTCCCCACCATCTGTTATCCAAGAATTGCGGACAATTTTGGAAGTTTATCAGCCACAGGTGACAATTGTTAGTCCACAAACTGATGAAGTTCTCCAAGACAACAAAGTCACAGCCAGTTTTCAGGTTAAGGATCTACCAATATTTAAAGATCCACAATTGCAACTGGGGCCCCATCTCCACGTAATTCTGGATAACCAACCTTATATACCTGTTTACGATCTGAATCAGCCCTTGGTTTTGCCAGACTTGTCCCCAGGTACTCATACCCTGCGCGTCTTTGCCTCCCGTCCTTGGCATGAAAGCTTCAAAAATGAAGGCGCCTATGCCCAGACAACATTTCACGTCTTTACTAAAACCGACGACAACAACCCAGATCCCAAATTACCGTTGCTAACTTACAGCCGTCCTCAAAGTAGCTACGGAGCAGAACCAATCTTACTCGACTTTTACCTAACTAACGCTCCTCTGCACCTCGTCGGCAAGGAAAACGCTAACGATCAATTCAGTGATTGGCGTATCCGCTCCACAATTAATGGTGAAAGCTTTATTTTCGATCGCTGGCAAGCAGTTTATCTTAAAGGCTTCCGTCCAGGAAAAAACTGGGTAAAACTGGAATTTCTCGATAACCAGGGAAATTCTCTCAAAAATGTCTTTAATACCACAGTCAGACTGATTGACTACCAGCCAAAGGGGAAAGACACCTTGTCGAGAATTGTCAGAGGAGAACTTACAGCAGATGAGGTGCGCCCCATTGTAGACCAGAATTATAAACTTTTACCTAAACCTACACCCACGCCTTCTGTTGAAAAAACACCCCAAATACAACCGGAGGTAGAAAAACAGCCCATTCCTGAAACTGAAATTCCCAAAGAATTCAAAACACAGCCAGAACAACCAAAGTTAGAAGTTCCAACGGGTGCACCATCTCCCACCTTATCCCCGACACCACCAGAAATAATTACGCCAGCACCAGAACAACAGCCAGAGGTAACGCCAACTCCTGAATCAACGCCGTTACCAGAAAAAGTTATACCTCAGCCAACAAAACCTAGATTTGGCGGATTTTTTAACCGTCGGGCGGGCAAGATGCCGACTCCACAAGCACCAGTTGCACCATCTCCTAGTTTGCCACCCACGCTGCCAGAGATTATTGAGTCTCCAGCACCGGAAACAATTGCGCCAACACCAGAACCACAGCCAGAGGTAACACCAACTCCTGAATCAACGCCGTTACCCGAAAAAGTTATACCTCAGCCAACAAAACCTAGATTTGGCGGATTTTTTAACCGTCGGGCGGGCAAGATGCTGACTCCACAAACACCAATTGCACCATCTCCTAGTTTGCCACCCACGCTGCCAGAGATT
Organism: Nostoc sp.; assembly: GCF_036917615.1. Lineage (GTDB taxonomy): Bacteria > Cyanobacteriota > Cyanobacteriia > Cyanobacteriales > Nostocaceae > Nostoc. Next base: position 13,246 of record NZ_JBALCZ010000017.1, on the reverse strand, counting down.
ATTGAGTCTCCAGCACCGGAAACAATTACGCTAACACCAGAACTACAGCCAACGGTAACGCCAACTCCTGAATCAACGCTATTACCTCAAAAAATCGCTCCCGATCCTGAAAAACCAGAATTAAAAAGATATTTCAACCCGCGTCAGTTCCCAAATGCGACACCATCTCCCAGTTTGCCAGCTACACCTACCCCAGCAGTTCCAGAAACTACACCAGAAGAGAAGTAAAAAAATAATGATTAGCTTAACCAAAAACACTCAACTGTAACTCTTGCGCTAAAACCTCAACAAATGCGATCGCTGCTACAGGATTACCTGTATTATCCAACTCAGGACTGTAACAAGCGATCGCTCCCTCACCTGGTACTATTGCTACAAGTCCACCACCAATGCCTGATTTCATCGGTAGACCAATCCTGACTGCAAACTGGGCAGAAGCTTCGTACAGTCCACAAGTTAACATCACCGCGTTGACAATTCGGCGGTTTTGTGATGATAAACAGCTATTTTCACAAGCTAGGAGTTTTCCTAACAGGGCTAAATCTTCAACTCGCCCAGATATACAGCATATTTGCTCATAGGTGTCAAGTGCTGTTTCCAGATTTTCTAGATGACCGGCTTCGGCGAGATAATTAGCGATCGCTTGATTGGCTGTTGAGCGGGTTAATCGTACTGAAGCCAGCATTACCTCATCTAACGTTGGTTGGCAACCTGCTAATTGGTTGAGCCATTCACAAAATAAAAAAGTGCGATTGCTTGCGTCCTTTCCTGGTAATTTATCAGATAGGGTAATTGCTCCACTATTAATCATCGGGTTGCGGGGATGACCGCGATCGGCAATGAGTTGTTCTAAAGAATTGAAGGGTGCATCCGAAGGTTCAACTCCAACCCACCCAAAAACTGTTTCTGCTCCTAGATGTTCTAGTAGATAAAGTAGTGAAAATGTCTTAATAACGCTCATCAGCGGAAATACACAAGCCGTATCTCCAAAGCTAATAGTTTGTCCTGATTCACAGCAAATATGAACTGCGAACCAACCAGGATCAGCCAAAGCCAATTGCGGAATGCGATCGCTAACTCGTCCTTTTTCAGCTTGGATTTTGGCTAGTTGCACCCAAGCTGACAACTTCGTAGTAGTTATTTTCTCAAGTCCTTTCAAAGTGTAAATTTTCTATAAGTTCATTTATTCAGTAGCAACTAACAGTCTAGTCTGATGTTAATCAATACTGACTTTACGGCTAAGTGGTTACGCAAAATTACTTATGTAATTGTGAGCGAAAGCAAATGTAGCGATCGCGGTAGCGTTTCGTAAAAAAGCAATCCTAAACGCAAGGGAATTGCTTAATTTTGCTTGGCTTCATTCACAATGACAAATGTATATAGCGTTTCCTAAGCAGCTGAGGTACACCTAAATCTTTTCTCGGAAAATAAGCAGCTTTAAAAACCTACCTCACTAGGTAGGGAACCCCTATATTTAATTTTGCACTACTAATTAATTATCGCACCTCAGCACTCTATTATAGACAACAGAACTTTATTGGAGATAGTTTTGTGAAATTATTTAAACTCTCAAAAATTCTCGGTTTAACAACAGCATTTGCAATTTCATCACAAGCTGCGTTGCTTATTCAACAAAACAAGGCTCTAGCGGGTATTGGTACATCTATCCTCAATTCAGGCGAATACTTATTCGTTAATCAATCTTTGATTTCACCTAATGGGAAATATAAAGCTATACAGCAATCTGATGGAAGACTTGGTCTTTATAATTACAACACTCCTCTGTGGGCATCATACACTTACAACAAAGTAGCTTACTACACCATCATGCAAACCGACTGTAATTTAGTCACTTATACATATAATCGAATCCCTCTCTGGGCAAGTCGTACAAATGGGCTTGGTTCTGGTTGTCGTCTGCGAGTTCAAGATGATGGAAACTTGGTAATTTATACAGATAATAATGTTCCTGTATGGCAGACGGGTACTTACAGATAAGCTGCCTTGCTTAATCCGATAAATGCATTGCTGTATCTGGAGATCCTGACACAGCTAATGGTACGCCATTGGTACTTTCTGATTGTGAAGTATCTGGATTTAGGATAAACGCTATCAGATCAGAGGTGGCGGTGGCAACCAAGTTTTTAAGGGATTAAGGCGAGCCAGTGCGGTCTTTTCCCATTCGTGAGAGGCTAGCGCCAAGGCGTTTCCCCAAGTGGAGCATCTGGCGTGTAGGGTGCAATGACTGTGGGAATCATAACTAATTATCCGAACATGATATAACTCGTCCTCATTCAGCTTGGGTTTTGGCTAGTTGCACCCAAGCTGACAACTTCGTAGTAGGTAGTTTCTCAAGTACTTTCAAAGTGTAAATTTTCTATAAGTTCACTTATTTAGTAACAACTAACAATGTACTCTGTAATCAAGGCTGACTTTCATGCTAAGTGGTTACGCAAAATTACTTATGTAATTGTGAGCGAAATGAAATGTAGCGATCGCCGTAGCATCTAGTAGAGAAGCAATCCTAAACTGCAAGGAAATTGCTTGATTTTGCTTGGCTTCATTCACAATGACAAATGTATATGGCGTTTCCTAAGCAACTGAGGTACACCTAAATCTTTTCTCGGAAAATAAGTAGCTTTAAAAACGTACCTCACGAAGTCGGGAACCCCTATATTTAATTTTCCACTACTACTTTTCGTACCTCAGCACTGTTTATAGATAACAGAACTTTATTGGAGGTAAATTTGTGAAATTATCTAAACTCTCGAAAATTCTCGGTTTAACAACAGCATTTGCAATTTCATCACAAGCTACGTTGCTTATTCAACAAAACAAGGCTTTCGCGGGTACTAGTACATTTACAATTTCATCACAAGCTACGGTGATTATTCAACAAAACAAGGTTTTCGTGGATACTGATCCATCTGTCCTTAATTCAGGCGAATACTTATTCGCTAATCAATACTTGATTTCACCTAATGGGGAATATAAAGCTATAGAGCAATCTGATGGAAACTTTGTTCTTTATGACTACAACACTCCTCTGTGGGAATCAAAAACTGACAAAATAGAAGTTTACTACACTGTCATGCAAACCGACTGCAATTTAGTCAGTTATAATTTTATGAAAACCCCTGTGTGGCAAAGTAAAACATCTGGACGTGGTACTAATTGTCGTCTCCAAGTTCAAGATGATGGAAACTTGGTAATTTATACAGGTGATAATGTTCCTATATGGCAAACGGGTACTTACAGATAAGCTGCCTTGCTTAATCCGATAAATGCATTGCTGTATCTGGAGATCCTAGCACAGCTAGTGGTAGGCTATTGGTAGTTTCTGATGGTGAAGTATCTGGATTTAGGATAAACGGTATCAGGTTCACAGGTGGCGATGGCAACCAAGTTTTTAAGAGATTAACGGATGGGGTGCAACGCTAAAAACATTTCTAATTTATGCGGTTCCTGAAAGTTAGAAACTGGCAGTTCTCAAGACTAGCCAGTTTTTAGCTTTAAACTTGTTGGCGTTTTAACTCTTGTATTAATCCTTGGCAGCGCTTACTAGCTTCTCTTGCCTGTTGCCTGAACTGTTTAGCTTGCTCTTGGTTAGTTAAATATACTTCAGATGCTTTTTGCCTGAGTTCAACAGCTTGTTTACTGAGTTCCTGAATACGAGTCTTTAATTCTTCAATTGTTTTCATCTTTGCTCCTGTTCTGAAATTACAATTTCCAAATTTTCGGCTTTTTCATAAAGTATATGTGCTCTACTAGCCAGCAAGCTAGCATCATCAAAATCATTGTTTGCTATTGCTCTATCATGAGCTTCATACAACTCATCAATTATTTCTTGTAATTGTGCGTAAGCTTGTAATAATATATTGCGGGTTTCTGACTTCATATTGACTGGTTAAATATCTAACTTTCCTGCAATTAAACTTAGATTTGGTTTTGTCTAAGCCCCTAGTAGCAACACACGGTAATATATCATTATTTTTCATCGGCCTATTTCAGAAAATTTAGTATAAACATCCTCTAAAAGCAAAGTATATCTCATGATTCCCCGTGTCAGAGCGCCAGAATTACCACAAAATTACTCTTGGCTCAACACCGATAAACCCTTGTCTCTTAAACAATTCAAAGGTAGAGTCGTAATCTTGGATTTTTGGACATACTGCTGTATTAATTGTCTGCATATTCTGCCAAGCCTGAAATATTTAGAACAGAAATATAAAAATAGTCTTACTGTTATCGGCGTTCATTCTGCCAAATTTGACAACGAAAAGGAAACAGAAAACATTCGCCAAGCTATCCTGCGCTACGACATTGAACATCCGGTTTTAGTTGACAGCAATTTTCGAGTTTGGGAAGAATATGCTGTACGTGCTTGGCCTACGTTAATCATTATTGATCCAGAAGGTTATGTAATTGGCCAGATTTCTGGTGAAGGAAATCGTGACGCTTTAGACGAATTAATTCAAAAGTTAATTCAGCAACACCAGCAGAAAGGCACGATTAATTTTCAAGAACTCAGTTTGATTTTAGAAAAACAGCGCCAACCATTAATTACACCCCTAGCTTTTCCTGGTAAAGTTCTAGCTACACAATCGGGTTTGTTTATCGTTGACTCTGGACATCATCGCCTGGTTATGAGTAGCTTCGACGGCGAAATTCTGCATTTAATTGGTACTGGAAAATCTGGCTTAACTGATGGTGCTTTTAACGAAGTGCAGTTTTTTGCACCACAGGGAATGGCATTTGATGCCGAAAATCAAATTCTTTATGTTGCTGACACAGAAAATCATGCCCTGCGACGAGTTGACTTGAAGCGTCAAGTAGTAGAAGCGATCGCCGGAACTGGTGAACAAAGCCGCAATATTCGTCCTCATGGAGGTGCTGGTTTAGAAACAGCGCTGAATTCCCCTTGGGATTTAGTGAAAGTGGGAAATACCTTGTTTATTGCAATGGCTGGGCCGCATCAAATTTGGCAAATGGATTTAGAAACTAGCATCATTAAAACTTATGCTGGTACTGGTGCAGAAGCTTGCATTGATGGTTCTCTTGCTGAATCTGCCTTTGCTCAACCTAGCGGTATCACCACCGATGGAAAAGAATTATATATCGCTGACAGTGAAGTTAGCTCAATTCGTAGCGTTGGAATTGTAGAACCGTACCAAGTGCGAACTGTTTGCGGTAGTGGGAGTTTATTTGGTTTTGGCGATGTAGATGGACAGGGTGAAGATGTCCGTCTACAACACTGTTTAGGAGTGGAATACGCTCAGAATTTTTTGTGGGTAGCAGATACTTATAACCATAAAATTAAATTAGTTAGTTCCAGTGGGAATTGTCAAACAGTTTTAGGAGATGGTTCTGCGGGTTTACAAGATGGACAAGGTAAAAATAGCCGCTTTTTTGAACCTTCGGGATTGAGTGCGATCGCTTCTTTTTTATATATTGCCGATACCAATAATCATGCTATCCGCCGTGTAGATTTGAATACTCTTGAGGTGACAACGCTAGAATTTATTGGTTTGTGTGCGCCAGATGTTTGTATTCCGTCTAATTTATAAGCTAAAAAACGTCTAATTTGCATAACTGAATTAAACATAACTCTTGTGGGGTGGGCATCTTGCCCGCCCAGTATATGCAATTTAAATGTCAAACAGTTTAGAATGATTACCTCAGGCAAAGGCCTATAGACGCAGAGTTTTTATTAGTGCCTCTGCGTGAGATTTTAAAGGATAGTTTTTTGAGCGATCGCTTAATATTATTTATAGTTTTGATTCAGTATTTTTACTATATTTGTACCAATAATATTACGTTATAATCTCATGTTGGGGATAAAATAAAAAGTAAGTACTACCAACTCTGAGTTGACAGTAAAGGCATTGATATGAAAAATAAATTTATTTCTTTAGAGTGTGGAGATGATGTAATTATTTTTAATAAAGATACTTTTAAAGTAAGTAAATTAAGAGAGTTAATTATCCGAGAAGTTATAAATAATTGGCGTCAGGAAGTTTGCAAATACAAAACTCAAATCTTGGATGCTTCAGTTGGTAATTTATTTAGCAATATCCGTGCTCGTGACGAGTCCATTCCAGTCAGTGAATTTAAACTAAATGCTGTCAAAGATTGTCAGTTTATTCAAAGTGGTAAAAACTTGCAGAAAGGCAAATTAGAAATTAGGATATCTATATATCCTAATAGCCATAAGCAAAATAATGTATGTCTTGAATTTTATCCAGATGAACCTATTGAGATAAAATCACCTTGAGACAAGCAATATGAAAACCATCCTCCACATCACCAAACGCCAACAATGGGAAGAAGCAAAAATAATTGGTAGATATCGGGCTGATTCGTTAAACAGTGAAGGTTTTATCCATTGTTCAAAATCAACGCAAATACTCAAAGTTGCAAAGAGATTTTTTGATAATCAAAAAGAATTGGTATTACTTTTTATTGATTCTGATCAAGTACAAGCTGAAATTCGCTATGAACCTGCTGAAATAGGCGAATTATTTCCTCATATTTATGGGGAATTAAATATTGATGCTGTGTATCAGGTGATTAATTTTGAAGCTGGGGAAGATGGTTTATTTGAGTTACCGCAAGAAGTTATAGATTTATAATTAACGTAGACGCGTGCGTAGCGGCTTGCCGCAGGCTACCGCAGAGGCGCAGAGGACACTGAGGAGGAGAGATGAGAAGTCAGGGGTTGTGGGTGAGTATGTTGAGCAAATAGCGTTATTGTAGGATTTGCAGTTAAGAGATGAATATCGGGATGGAGTGGTGGCAAATTTTGAGAAAATTAAAGCGATCGCTTTTTGGCTAGGGTGTTTGCTACATCCAATTCCGGAAAATTCCCTTTTCGCTCATCTCAAATTTGAGTAAAAATTAAATTATTTAACAACTAACATCCTATGGTTAATCTTCAACTCAGACAAATTCGAGTTCCACCAGGGCAAAGAATAATCCTGGAAGATGTGAGTTGGCAAGTATTTGAAGCAATTCTCAACGAGTTAGGGGAGCATCGCGGGAGTCGAGTAGCATACAGCCAAGGAACGTTAGAAATTATGGCTCCATTACCAGAACATGAGCGAGCTAAGGTAATCATCGGAGACTTGGTGAAAGTTTTGCTAGATGAACTTGATCTCAATTGGGAGTCTTTAGGTTCAACCACCTTTAAGCGAAAAGATATAAGTGCTGGTATTGAACCCGATGATTGTTTTTATATTCAAAACTATAAGCTAATGATTGGGAAAGACAGGATCGACTTAACTGTTGACCCTCCTCCTGATTTGGCAATTGAAATTGATGTCACCTCTAAAACCCAAATTAGTGCCTATGAGGCGTTGAGAGTACCTGAAATCTGGCGATATGAAAGCAAAAACCTAGAAATTAGCTTGCTGCAAGGTGAGCAATATGTGAAGTCTCTCATCAGCCCCACATTTCCTACTTTTTCTATCACGGAACTCATTCCCCGGTTTGTGGAAATGGCGCGAACCACAGGAACGAGTTCAGCACTTAGAGCGTTTCGACAATGGGTGAAAGAACAAATACAAGACAGGGGAGTGTAAAGTTTACAGTAGATTTCAGCTTGGTTCAGTACTACAAACTAGGTATCAAAGTCAGATATTAAAGCCTGTTTGACCCTGACTCCTGAATTCTACTGTATTAATTGACTTAGCAAGTTCAGAAGCCCAACTAAAAGCATTCCGCGCTTTACTTAAAGAATGGGGAATTAATTTAGAGCAATTGTGACCGAATTTAATTTACAAATCCAAGAAAATAGCGATCGCTTGTCTTCTGTTATGGAGGATGCTACGTCTAGTTTGCTTCCCCTTAGGAGTACGATACACTGCGTCAACACTAAAAGCGATCGTCTTGACCGTTATCTTTCCCAAGAATTACCAGATTTATCCCGTTCCCGCATCCAACAGTTAATCGAACAGGGTAATGTCCAACTTAACGACAAAGTTTGCACATCTAAGAAGATCAATGTCAAGGTAGGCGATCGCATCACTCTCGAAATACCAGAAGCGCAACCTTTAGAACTGCAAGCAGAAGATATCCCCTTAGATATCCTCTACGAAGACGATCAGTTACTTATTCTTAACAAACCCGCAGGCTTAGTTGTCCATCCTGCGCCCGGTCATCCAGATGGCACGTTGGTAAATGCTCTGTTGGCACACTGTCCTAATTTACCAGGAATTGGCGGAGTCCAACGTCCGGGAATCGTCCATCGATTGGATAAGGATACAACGGGGGCGATTGCGATCGCTAAAACAGATATTGCCCATCATCATCTACAAGCGCAACTCAAAGCTAAAACAGCACGGCGAGAATACTTGGGCGTGGTTTACGGAGCGCCAAAAGTCGAAAGTGGCACAATTGACTTGCCTATTGGTCGCCATCCCCAAGACCGCAAGAAAATGGCTATTATGTCTGTTGAACAAGGAGGACGATCCGCCGTCACTCATTGGCAAGTACTAGAACGCCTTGGTAACTATACATTAATTCACTTCCAACTAGAAACCGGACGCACCCATCAAATTCGTGTCCATAGCGCCAAAATGGGTCATCCCATTGTCGGCGACCCAGTTTATAGTTCTGGTCATTCAGTGGGGGTAAATTTGCCTGGTCAAGCATTGCACGCCTGGCGACTCAAATTACAGCATCCCCTATCTGGCGAGATGATTGAGGTGACAGCTACCCCTCCCACCCAATTTACAAAACTTTTGGAGATGCTAAAAAGACGAATTGCATCTTAACCTTTTTTTATTCAAAGGCGATCGCACTTTTGTAGGGGATTTGAGGTCGCCCTGTTGACAAAAATGCACTTACCTTAACCCTCTTTTGTCAGTCTCGGAAAACAACAATTGAAGCTTGATTCTGAAACTTTTATTTAATCAAGGTTTGAGCCAATATTATCTAACAGGAACTAAAATTTCTAGCCAAAACATGGAGATTAAAGCTCCGAAAGGCTTTCAGCGGTTGGTTTCTCCCAAAGTGACAAAAGAGGGTTAATCTCTCATATCATACACATCTGGTGAAAATTAATTATGCGTTCACTCAAACCCTTGTAGAGACGCGAAATTTCGCGTCTCTACATTCTTTTCTGGAGATGTCTCATGTCCGCTTAATCACTTATCAAAAAAAATTCTCCGCGTCCCCGCGTCCCCGTGTCTTTGCGTCAGTCTAAATGATAACTATTCAACCGGACATGATATCAATTCATGTCCGCGGTGGATTCCAGCACTAGGAACAAACCCCGTCTCTTTGAGCAGCAGCTCTAGTTCTGCGTGATGAAGTTTCGTGTCCTTCTTCTTATTTTCCCACATATCAGAAAAGAAGTCTTGCATCAGCGCAATGATGCTCCGGTATTTGACGATGCTGGCAACATAGAACTCATCTAACTTCATCACCCCATCAGAATGTATCTGCTCGATGTTGTCGAGTAATGTAATATAGACCTCATTTCATAAGGTTTTAAGCCTTCTTTTATGCCATATTTTTCCATCATCGTGCGTTTATCGTTCTTTGAACATAAATCATACGGCGAGCGAATAAGGTGACTAAGATTCCGCAGGACTTCACCATAGTCGTAAAATGTGTTCTGCTTAAAGAAAGACTCTTCATCTTTCGTCAACGTAAAACTTTTGTCAAGTACCAAACCAAAATCGGTCAAATATATTTGCTTGCCGTCGGTGAGGATGTTGCGAAAATGTGCGTCGAAGTGGATGATTCCCTTCGTCCTCAAAAAGGTAATCGTCGTGCGTAGGTCATCCAGGGGTTTCTGAAGTTTGTTGGGGTTTAAGAGCAGCCATGTTTCTAGAACATGCGGTATGTACTCTAGAAACAGAACTAACTCATACTTGGCGTTCGCTCTATCTAATACATAATTCCCGGCGTTCGCACTATTTTCTATATCAACCTTAGCCATTTTCCCCATCCAGCCACAGCATGAGAAACCCTTGGTGCTATTTGATTCTACTCAAATCTGACTTTATCTAGTTTGAAATCTACTAAGCTACGACCGGGCAAGGAAGTTAGGCAAAGTGCTAAAGTCACAGCAAAACACTTTTCAAACAACCTCTAAGACATTCATCTAAACAAACGACTAGCGTGCATTAGACATGGGATAGAGTCTGTTTCACTAGTGATACCTAAATGAAACTCCACGTAACCCAAGACTTATGCACGCTATAAAATGGTCAAATTGATGTATTAGCTAGCCGCCGACCAAAAATCGTTACTTAATTCCAGGTAACTGGCGATAAGGTACAGACTTTTCGATATCGATGTTGAATGACGAGATCCTTTGTGGCGGATTGCCAGTTGCATTGACACTTTGTGCCATAGACAAGAATAGAGATGGATCTCCAGCCTTGACCTTTTGCTCTTGTGGGAGGAATCTGCGTACTTCTACCTGCCAAATGATTTGGGGGAAACCCAGTTTGGTACGGTGGTAATCTTCGTATCGCGGAGATTTGATGTTAAATGGCAACTCACCTTCAGATTGGGATGGCAGTATCCGACGGCGCTGATAAGGGACTGTGGAGTATCCAAAATTGCTCAGGTACTCTTCAGTATTCAGAACTTCATCAATAAAGCCTCTAATACCCTTGGTAGCGACTACAATTGACCAGGCGATTTTTTCCCGTTCGTTGTATGGATCGCGTCCTAGAACCCGCTGGATTACTTGCTCAACAAAGCGATAATTATTGTTGAGGTCATAGAAGCTTTTCTTAAAGGTATTGGAAAGCACCAACCCACGAACAAAGTCCCGCACTGTAATTTGTCCATTACGGAGTTGGGACTCTAAATATGTTTCGCGATCGGCAGCAAAGGCATAAAAGAAAAGTTGACGATATGCTGCTTCGATCAGATCACCTAAATCTGACGGGGACAGTATATTGTCTGTTGTAAAAATCCTGGGCTGTTCATCACCCGGTACTTCATATGCAGCTACACGCTGGTTTTGGCTTGAAGGGTCATATGTTAATAGAGGAATTGCCACTCTCAGGCCTCCGTATTCTTAATTAAAGTTAACAACTTTAAATCATATATTAAGGGAGTAGTGGGATCAGAATCTGAGGTTCTGATGAAATTTCACGAAACTTAACTAAGGGTAATTTAAGTATTCGTAGGAAAAACGATTAGGCTACTGGATTCAAGCCATAGCTACTCAATAAAAACAGTGGGGCTTCCAGCTTAATGATTACGTAAATTACTAAAAACTTTGTTCACATAGTTCAGATTAGAAGATTCAGTTTCACCTTTTTGAACTGAAGCAATAATTTTTAACATTTAGCAAAAGAAATTAATGGGGCATGGGGTATTGGTTATTTCCCCCTGCCCCCTTCAGCGACCTATCCAAAATTCCAGGGGATCTATGGTTGACTTACAGTGAGGCCAGCTACGCAAAGTTGCTTCCATCCCTACTTCCCAGTAGGGTGGTTCCAATCCCAGCCCTAAACATAGATGAGATAGGATGTTAGCAAACTGCCGATTGTGACCAAAGTCTCCTAGATGGGCGTGGGCGTATTCATGGACGACCACAGCAAACCAGTCTCTAGGTGCAATTCGACCGACATCTACCAAAATCGTGATTGGGTTTGTGAGAATGTTGCACAAACCGTCTATGCCGAAGGATTGAGCTATGGGTACTGCAAAAATTTGGATGTGGCGACGCTCTTGGGGATGAAAGCACTCATGACAAACTTCTAGGTAGGCGTTGATCTGAGCGTTTACGGTGTTAATATTTTCACCGATCCAAGTGCAAATGGGGATGCGATCGCGCTTGTTTTCAAACACATCCACCATACCCGGTTCTAGGGCAAGTCCCTGTACCAGATGCAGATAATTTCGCCCACGAGTAAAAGCATCGCTCTGCTTAAGATAATTCACCAGCCCAAAACTGAATAAAACTGTCTTTTTTCCAGAACATCCTGCCCTTGTGTGGATGTTACTTCTTCTGTGCTGGAAACCTCAACAGAAGTCTCAATGCGAGTTTCGGTACAAAATGATGCCGTGCTGAAGCCACCAAACCGTTTGACTGTACTAGTTCGCAGTCGCATATTTGGGCTGGCGAACCAGAATCGCTCAATGGAACTCATTGTTTCGTATTCGGTTGTCAACACTAGTCCATCTTCATCATCCATGTGAAAAAGACCGACTACAGGCACAATTTCGGCGTATCCTCTTTCGCGGAGTAATTTGCCAACCCTTGGGTTATCGCCATCAGGCACGATCGCAAATATAGTTTTCCCCTGATGGTTCTCCTCATCCTCTCTATCCCAAGCCATTGTGCCTAGCCAACGTACACGCGACCCTCCTACGGAAAGGCTGGGGTCAATCTGATGATACTGGCACAGTTCTATGATTTCTGGATGATCGGCATCCAGAGTTTCCACCTGTATATCGGATTCTCCAGTCTCTGAGCGCTTGAAGGCCAAATGATGAGTTGCACGTTGCGATCGCCACTTACCAGCACTTAGCTGAAAAAATTCCATTGCGTCTATCAATCTTCTGACTCCTACTTAATTACTCCTGCGGATGATGTTTTAGAGGTTCTTTCTTTTTAGAGTTGTTGGTATATAAACATTCTAAACATTACAGCCATTAGCGGTCAGCTTCAATAAACTCCCTACTAAAGGAAAGGCAGATGTGTTTTTTGAAAATTGTAAACTTTTATTATGATGATTTTATATAGCTTGACAAGGTAGACTATTTAATATCTCAGTGCTAAAATAGTGGAAAGCGATGTTTACGATGGGCTAGGCCTACGCGTTCACACTAGCAGTAACAACAAATACCCTTCGATTCAGTCAATCAGAGGAGTGGCTCATGGACTTACCAGTCGAATTAACCTTAGAGCAACAGTTTCGCTTAAAAAATTTGAAAGACCAGGTAAAAAATTTGAGCCAACAAGAGGCTCAGGAATTTTTGTTAGAAGTTTTACGGCAGATGATGGTGAAAGATAATTTGGTCAAATATCTACTAAAACAAGCTTGATCAAGTAAAAAACAATATTTTTTCCTTAAGACTTACGCAGTGGCAGAGTTCCAGTGAAATGCGTAAGTCTTAATTTTTTGGGCATTGGGTACAAGAGGCAGAGGGGCAGTTCTTGCTGGGTGCAAGAGTGAGAACTGGAGTTTAGACTAAGCCATGCAAAAAGACCCAGCAGGGCTGAGTGAATCAGAGACTTAGCAAAAGTATGAACAATCTTTGATATTAAACA
>NZ_JBALCZ010000016.1:0-14123 GCF_036917615.1 Nostoc sp. | reverse complement strand
AGAGTTGCAGATTATTCTGATTCCCGCCCTTAAAACTATTAGTTTGCTAAACCCCTTACCAGACAAGTATTTCAGCTTTTCTTAGTGCCATTCGTGTTGATACCGTTGGCTTGCAGCCTGCTGCCATCAATAGCAGTGCCAACTCCTTTGTCGCAGAGTATTTCAATAATTCAAATCTGTCTGGTTTACCCTCACTAAAACAATATGAAGAGTCTCTGGTGAAGGATTGGGGTAGTAGCTCTCCCTACCCATCTATTATTAACTCTGATGACTTCAGTACCAGGTGGACGGGGAAAATCCAGCCACCACGGGATGGCGACTATACCTTCTCCATCACAACAGCAGACAATTATGATGGGGTACGCCTGTATCTGAATGATCAACTTCTGCTCGATAAATGGAATACTGGCCCTGGCAGTGACCCTGTTTCTATCACCCAGCGTTTACAGAGTAGCCAGACCTACACCCTGAAAGTTGAATATATAGATAGAGCTGACAATGCACGTCTGACAGTGTTGTGGTCAGGGCCAGGGTTAGGTGATTCTCCCCAGCCGGTGTATCCTGTAAACACCCTGGGTAGTCCTACCACTGTGTCCCTGACGACAAACAACCAATCTACCCCAACCAACACTAACGATAAAAATCCTGGTGTGCAGTTGGGTGTAAATGTACAACTACAAGATGGTTCTACCAAAGACGGTCAGTTAAGTCTGACTGAATTGCAAAATGATCCAACTAACCCAGCTACTACCAGTTTGAGTGGTAAGGCTAAGGTTTCTCTGAGTGGGAAATCGAGTTTTAGCGGTTCTCTAGGCTACTACTTCCCCTCTTTGGGGGCTGATATTGCCTTTGGCTTTGATCAACTCAGTGACCCCACTAACTACACTCTCTCACCCAAGTTTTATCCTGGCAGCACCTTGGGCTGGGTGATTAAGTTTTTCCAAGGACTGGATTCAATCCTCAAGTATCCCCGTCCCGCTTTAAGCTTTCTGACGCAAGACACCAAGCTCTATCCCACCTTTGCCAGGATGGGTATTGCCAAACAGTTTGATGTGGATGGAGATTTTGCTATTTCTGCGTTGGAATTATTCATAGCAGCAGACATTTTCAGAGAAAAGATCCAGAACGGTAAATCTATCTCTGCTGAAGATATCAAGCAGAAATATGGGGGGATGGTGGACACAGTAGGCTATCTTAGTCTTTTGTCTACTGTGGTTAATCTAGTTGCTAACCAATTCCCACAAATAATCGAAAAAATTTTGGCAGCAGATTCAAAACCCCAAGCTAGTGATAATGTTTCCAGTGTTTTTGAAAGAAATCCGGGCTTTGGGGGAGCTTTTAATCAGTCGAGTAAGATTGACTATCGCCATAACACCTCCCTCAAAAATGCGATCCAAGCAGGAGCCAGTAACAAACAGATTGCGACTCGTCTGTTGGCTGGTCTGGGCGATGACGAAACCGTTCGCTATCTCAAAGACAAAATTAATCAACTTTTCCGGATTAAAGGCTTTGGTTTGCCCATCCTCACCGATCCGCGTGAACTAATTAAGTTACTAGATGGCAAAGATGCGACGCTAATTGACTTTTTATTGCCGAAAGCGCGTTTTGATACAGAATATCTTTTCCCCATACCGTTTGTCATTGGCGTTATACCAGCCGCTCTATTTCTTAGGGTGGGGCTACTTGCAGACCTGAACTTGGGCGGAGGTTTTGACACACGCGGTATTAAAGACTGGGCTAAGAGTGGCTATGCTTTAGATCAAATTTTATCTCTGCTGAGTGGTCTGTTTCTGTATGACGTTGACCCACTGACGAAGGTAGATCTGCCGGAGATTAAAGTTGAAGGCAGTTTAGCTGGTGGAGCCTACGTTGGGGTGAGCGTGGCTAATATAGGAGGACAGGCTGGCATCAAAGCAACGGCAAATATAGATTTGGTAGACGGAAAGCTATTTGAGGCTCGCAATCCCGGAACACGGGTAAATCCAGACAAAGATGGCAAAATTCGACTGGATGAGGTGAGCTATGGCTTTCAGAACTTTCCCGACAATCTGGGCAAACTCTTTGACTTAAAGGCAGATGTCTCGGTCTTTGCCAATTTCTTCGCTAACTTAGTTGTTACGAGTGAGACTTTTCCCAAGCCTGCTTTATCATATAAGCTGCTGGAATTCAAAGATCGGAAATTATTCTTCCTGGGCAATGAGGTGAAGCCGTCTGCATCAGGTGTTGCGGCTGCACGTTCCCGGGCTGTCTTATTGTCTACCAATGCCTTGAATGCTAGGGATTTTGGCGAGGCTGGGGAAGTTTCAGCATTGAGTAGCGCCACTCCATCTGTCAATGCTTTAAATGTTGAGGATGTTTCATTGAGCAACGCCACTGCCGATGTCAGTGATACTATCTTTGCCCCGCAGGAGATATCTCTCGACTTCAATCAACGCACCTATAGCTACACGGGTGCTATTGGTGACAATATCGCCAGTGAGATAGCACCTGGTAAAGATGTAGATATCTTTCAAGTGCTGGTACATGAGGGAGATACCCTCAACTTCCAGGTTAGTAGTACAGTTGCTAATTTGATTGTACGTGTCTTCAATGAGCAAGCTAGGGAGGTAGCTTTTCAGCCAATCAGCACTGGTAGTGCCTTCAGTTTTGCAGTGCCGGAGACAGGAATCTATTATGTTGGCATCAGTAATCAGGACAGTGACAAGTATTTGCCCTGGATACCCGATAGTGGTTTGGCAGCTGGGATCACGGGGGACTACACCCTGGATGTGAACCTAGTACCCAACTCGGTGGAGATGACGACGAATGATAACCTGGAGACGGCAAGTGCGATCGCCCTCAATATCGGTGAGACAATCATTTATCAAGGAGCGTTGGGAGATAACCCGGCTGAGTCACAAAATCAGGATGTGGATATGCTCCAAGTATTTCTACAACTGAATGAAAACCTCCAGTTGAAATTCACCAATACTGAAATTACCGATCTGACTCTGCGGATTTTTGATGAAGAGGGAGAAGAGATTCCGGTTGATCTGCACGATGATCAGTTTAATTTCCTCGCTCCCCGCACTGGTACTTACTACATTGGGGTGGGTACGAATGATAGCTACGACCCCACAACTACAAACTCAGACTCCAACATTCCATTGCTGGGTTCTCTGGGGGATTATAACCTCAGTCTGACCCGCACGGCGGCAACTCCAGAGGTTGTCAACGATCGCTTTGCTAGTGCAATTACATCTTCAATTCCCTTAGTGGGGCAGAATCGTCTACTGTTGGAGGGAGCGATCGGGGATAATCCGACACTGGACGATCCAGATTTGGACGTTGACTATTACAAGCTGGATTTACAAGCAGATAAAACTGTCACGATTCGCCTGGATGCCAGTATCATCGGTAGCCAACTTGATGCCTTCTTGCGCCTGTTTGATGACCAGGGCAATCTCGTGGCGACGGACATTGACCCTGAAATCAATCTGGATGATCTGAACGACTATGAGTATAAAGCTGTCACTGAAGGAGACGCTTATCTCACTTTTACCCCCGACACCACAAGTACTTACTATCTCGCGGTCAGCAACTACGCACAACGCTTCAGTAGCCCCAATGATCCTTTAGTCAGTGATAATCCTTACGCTGAATATCTGGAGTTCGATGATAGTTTTGATGATCAAGATGTAGAAGGCGATACTCTAAATACGGCTCAACAGGTTGTCTTCCAGAATAATCAGTTCTACGTAGAAGGGGCGATCGGTGATAATTTTACGGTCTTACCTGGGCAGGATGTAGACCTGTGGGGTATCACCCTCCTCAAGGGTCAGGCGCTAGTCGTTGATATTGATAGCTACCCAATTGATGACTCAGACAACCAGACCTATGAAGATGACAACGGAGATGGCTTCGACGACACCACCACTGACACTGATAACCAGCAACTTGCAGTAGATTTTGACCCCTTCCTGCGCGTCTTTGATGCCCAAGGCAACCCCATCGGCTTCAGTGACGATCGCCCCTCTCCATTGGAAAATACAGAGGATAGTGGCGAGGACTACCAGCCTCAAGACCCCTATCTAACCTTTGTCGCTCCAGAAGACGGGGTTTATTATGTGGGGTTAAGTACTTATGAAGCGAGTAACTATCACCCCAATCAAGCGGGTAGGGGACTAAATAGTGGTAGCACTGGCTACTACACCGCCAAGTGGGATTTATTGCCTAACGGTTTAACAGAAGAGTTCAAGGGCGTCCCGGAAATTAACCACCGTGAATTTACGGGTGCTTATGAGTTAGATATTCGTCCAAATCCTTTGGAAAATGCGATCAACGCTGGTTTAACAGCAACTCAGCTTTCCTCGACCCAAACTCTCACTTTTGACCAGTATGTGAGCGTTGAGTTATTTCCTGGTGAAGTCATTCGGGTAGCTACTACACAATCCTTGGATAGTCCTGCTGTACTGGAATTGTTGGATGCAGAAGGGTTTGTGATTCTGTCTACTTAGGAAGAATCAATCTTCGGCAAGGATGCACCAACGAATGCAGATATGGGTTTTGACTTCATGGCTAGTCAGGCAGGCACTTACTATGTGCGCCTAATTTCGGAGGAATTTGATCCAGCGACAGAGCCGAGTTTCAACGTACAGTTCCAACTGACTCCACCTGCTGAACTAGCCCAAGAACCTCTGGTAAATGGTTATACCAATGACTTCCTGAATGCTGCAACTGATACTCAAATTCAACCGGGGGGAGTGAGTCAGTTTTCCATTCAAGGAGCGATCGGCGATAACTATGAACTAGATGAACTGGGGTTAGATGTTGATTTATACAAAATTACCCTGCAAGCCGATGAAGTCATCTACGCAATTGCTACTCAAGATTGGCGTAACCTAAAATTTCAAACTGCTGTGCGGATATTTGACAGTAGTGGTAAGGAATTAGCGGCTGATGTCGGGGAATCTAACTACAGCTTCTCCTACTTCCAAGCTCCTGCTGCTGGTACTTACTACGTGGGTGTGAGTCATGCCAAAAATGACAACTACGATCCGTTCCTTAAGAAAAGTGGCGTTGTCGATCGCGGACAATCTGATCTACCCTTTGACGTGGCAGGGCAGTATAATCTCTTGATTCGCAGCTTGCGGGATATTCCGACTGAAACTCCTACCAATGACACTCTTGAGGAGGCGATCGCCACAACTCTAGCTCCCGACAATGTTAGTTACACTTACACGGGAATAATTGGAGATGCCCTGGAGAAAGATGACCCTAATGAGGATCAGGATTGGTTTACTGTTGTTTTGCGATCGGGCGACCAACTTCAAGTCAATCTCAATACCACTGCCGGATTAATAGTCGAACTTCACAGCCAGGATGGGACACTCCTATTACCAGATCAGCAAACAAAAAATGGTAAGACGCTAGAGTTTGAAGCGGATTTTGGCGGTACTTACTATGTAGTAATGCAGCAAAATACCGACCTGCTCGATCGCTACACTGGCTTTGAACGGTTGGTGGCAGACAATTACGAACTCGCTCTCAACCTCATCCCCCGCGATCCGGCTACCCTAGAACCACAAGATAATGATTCCATCGCCAGTGCGATTAACACCAACCTATCTGTTGACACTACCTACGAGGGCACAGAGGAAATTGGCAACAGTGTGAACTTACCTGGTTCACAGGATATTGATTACTACAAAGTGCAACTGGATGAGAAAAACTTTATTGCCGTTGAGGTGAGCGTCAATCCCCAAGTCCTTGATCCATTGATTGAATTATACGACGACCAAGGACAACTGCTGGCTAATCAAGAGGGATTTGATGCTGGGTCAAATACTCGCTATCTGGAGTTTGTCGCACCCAAAGCTGGAAACTATTATGTTGCAGTAACATCTAGTCCGATTGATGAAACAGAAGGGGATTACAACATCAAAATCCAGAGGAAACAAATTGCTCCACCAAAACCGATCGCCATGCTGAATGTGGGTGCAACTAAGCGGGCGCTGATTGGTGAAATTGTCCCAGTTGTATTAAATGTCAATATTGAGAAACTGGATCAAACTAAAACTGCATCGGATGGGTTTTTCCTGGTACTGAATTACGATACCTCCGCCTTGCAATTTAATAAAGCCATCCTGCCAGATGACCTCACTCAAGACTGGGAAGTGGATTATGAAGATACTAGAGGGCAAATCATCCTGCAACTCAACCGCAAATCAAACATAGCAGGTATTAATCCCTTTGCTACAGCCTCCACTCCCCTAGCATCGCCCCTTTTGGATTTCAATCAAATCAGTATGGAATTTGTGGCTAAACGGGATCTGCCACAGATGGGTAATCTCTTGAGTGTCCGCCAATCACTGTCGGGTGCTTTGCTGGAACGGCAGGATCTGCCTTTTACCATTGAGTTTCCGGATCTAGATGCCAGACTGTTTGTATCCCAGCGCAATCGTGGGGTTGCTGTTCTGGAAGGGAAAAATTCTGATGTTTTGTTCCAACTAGGCGCTACGGGTTTGACCAATAATCGGACGGTGAATGAATCAGGTATTTTCCTGGTTGATGACCAGAATGGTACTATCAACGGCATCAGCCCCGATGCTCCTGGCTATTTGCAAGCGGCTCTGGAGCGATCGCAGGTATTACTAGCTTCTTTATTTAATCTCCCTAACGGCTACAATCCACGGGCTAAAAGGTTGCTGGATTTGCTACTAGGGCAACAGATTGGTTTTTACGTAGTGGTGAATAATAGTACTGATGCAGTTCTGGCCGATCTACAAACCACAGGACAAACGGCTAATCAAGTGTTCCTCTCTACTCAAGATACGATCAAGCTGGTAGACGACGGTATGGGCAACCTGGGGCTAAACTGGCAAGGGCAAGATCAACTCAGCCTGAACTTTCAAGCCAGTCTGCAATCCCTTACTCAGGGAATTACCTTACAAAACCAGACTCGCAAAGAAGTGCTGGATCTTCGCCAAGAAACAGGCTCGATCAGTACCACTTTCACCCTACACCGGGAAGCAAACTATGACAACACGGTTAGCTTCTATAAAGTAGTTGATGCTAAAGGAACTGTGGTTGACCCATTGACAGGAGAACGCTTTAGCCCCGATGGCGATCGGGTACGCTATGCGGATGTGGCCCTAAAGAATCAAGTGGACAGCATCAACCTCTCTGTTGCCCATCAGTCCAGTTCTATCTTGAAGAATAACCTGATGGGAGGTGCTATTTATGCACCTTTTATAATTGTCAATGGTGGGCTAAATAATATTCAGCCTAACTTTGATAATGTGTATTTTGCTTATTTAAGGGCGAATTCAGATAAACTAGACCATATTCGTCTACTAGGCGATAATCTATTTGGCTTTGAAGACCTCAAAGGTGGTGGCGATCGCGACTTCAACGATCTAATTGTGCAGATCAATTTCAGTACTGGTAAATAGCAGTTTTAGATTCTAAGGGATTAAGAAACTCATATAGTTTTCTAGCAAGCTTAATATCATGAGTGTTCATAACGTCGATAACTAAAGCAACAGCGGCTCTTGTTACTAAACTAAATAGCACACCAATTTTTGCAAATGGGAAACCACATCTAGGCTTTTGGCTACTTGGTTGAGGGTAAGATTTCTGATTCTCTACAGTGTCAGGCATTGATCCCGTAGACCCATCTATTACTTTAACATTTCGACCACACTATAAATATTCTGTTGTCACTTTTTCTTCTAAATTCAGTCAACCAAAAAGTTTTTTCCAAAAGGATGATTATCGAAAATCTTGTATTCTTTTGATACTTTTTTGACCAAAAAGCTTCAGCAGTAGACGTAATATATATTAATAGCAATTCTGTATGAAGATGCGCCAAACTATATGAGGAACGAACCGCAAAGGGCACATAGATACGTTCGCGCAGCGTCTCGTAGAGAAGTGGCTTCCCGCAGGGTAGGACACAAAGAAAGAAATAAGAAATTAAAAAGTTTGGCGCAGCCTCACAAAGAAATGGTATAAGACTACTTGTATTTGTTTGGCTGATAAATTGTTAACATTAAAACATATAAAGTCGCGTAAGCATAAAATGAACAAGTGCCAGATTTAGCTTTACTTCGATTGTAAGGTAATTATTTATTTGATCCCTTTCCATAATATAGAATAAACTTTAAATCAATCGCTAGTTTTAAATAATCTTTCTGAATTGTCGCAGTAATTCTACTTTTTAAACCTTGATTAATCTGTGCTTATAATAACTCAAAATTATTAATTTTCTCAAAAGGATA
This sequence comes from Nostoc sp., assembly GCF_036917615.1. Lineage (GTDB taxonomy): Bacteria > Cyanobacteriota > Cyanobacteriia > Cyanobacteriales > Nostocaceae > Nostoc. The sequence continues at coordinate 5,862 of NZ_JBALCZ010000016.1, read as the reverse complement.
TCTAAGGTTATTTGCAGTGGGAATGTTCTTTAATATTTTTGCTGTGTTCTCAATACTATCTCCACTACTTGCAGCTTTTACCAAAATTTCAAACAAACTCTGTTGGTCATAAGCTTCTTAAGTTTTAATGGAGAAATTTTATCTTCAGCACTCAATAACGTCATCCAGGGTTTCTGAGTCTGTTAGAACTAATTGCTCTGAGGGAAATAGTCAATTTTTTTTAGTCAACATGGTAAATACTAATTTCATCATTCCATTTTTGGGGATATCCCAGAATGTGATAAGTATTGCTAATGTACTGCGTGTTTTGAAGCACTTGATTCTACGTAACTATTTCTTGGTGATCGCTCTGGGGAAAAACTTTTTGGTTTACTGATGTTACATCTACAGGTGTGAGGACTAAACAAGTGTCGTTTAAAATTGTAGTGATTGGTACTTCTTTGGGCGGATTATCAGCATTAAAAATTATCCTGGGGAACTTACCAGCAGACTTCCGAGTGCCGATCGCGATCGTGCAACACCGTCACAAGGAGTCTAACAACACACTCCAGGAGTTATTACAAGAATCCACTTTGTTGCCGATTCGAGAAGTGGAAGACAAAGACGAAATACTACCAGGACATATTTACCTAGCTCCAGCAGATTATCACTTACTGATTGAACTAGATTACTTTGCTCTTTCGACTGATCAACCTGTTTCTTATGCCAGACCATCTATCGATGTGCTGTTTGAGTCAGCAGCCGATGTCTACACCCAGCAAGTGATTGGTGTAATATTGACAGGAGCAAACCAAGATGGTATGCAAGGTCTTAAGAAAATAAAAGCGCGGGGAGGACTGACTATTGTGCAGGAACCTGCCACAGCTGAAAGTGACATTATGCCAGAAGCAGCAATTTCTGCTGTTACAGTAGACTGGATTTTGACACTCTCAGACATTGCTTCTCAGATGGTCAAGCTTTGTCACTCATCACGGAAATAAACCCATGCAGATGGAACCCAAAGTAAACATCCTCCTAGTGGATGATAAGCTAGAAAATTTGCTGGCACTAGAGGCAATCCTAGAAAAACTAGGGGAGAATCTCGTGAGAGCTACTTCTGGCGAAGAAGCTTTGAGGTGCCTGCTGCATCAAGACTTTGCGGTGATTTTGTTGGATGTGCAAATGCCAGGGATGGATGGCTTTGAAACTGCTACCTTGATTCGCAATCGGGGGCGATCGCGTCACACTCCAATTATCTTTCTCACCGCCTTTAGCACCAGCGACCAAATGCTGTTTAAAGGCTATGCCTTGGGTGCAGTTGATTATTTGCTCAAACCATTAGACCCGAATATTTTGACTTCTAAAGTCATAGTATTCGTAGAACTATTTAAGAAAACAGAAGCCGTCAAGCAACAAGCAGCGCAGCTGGTAACTGTGAATGCAGAACTCAGGCAAAGTGAAGAACGATTGCGATCGCTGAGCACCTGTTCACCTGTTGGCATTTTTGAAATTGATACTGAAGGAGGGTCTAGGTATACTAATCCCCGCTATCAGACAATTTGTGGCTTGAAAGCCGCAGAGAGTTTAGAAAAGAAATGGCTAGAATCTGTTCATCCAGAAGATAGAGAACGAGCAGTTACCAGTTGGTCTAACTACATTCGTGAAGGTCGCGACTACTCTGAAGAGTTTCGCTTTCAAACTGCTTATGGTATCGTCCGTTGGGTTCAGGTTCGCTCATCACCGATGCTTTCCGGTCAAGGAGAATTGCTGGGATATGTAGGCACCCTCGAAGATATTACTGAACGCAAACAAGCAGAAGAAGTCCGCGCTCAAGTAATTCGAGAACAGACGGCAAGACAGGAAGCAGAAGCAGCAAATCGGATGAAAGATGAGTTTCTCGCCGTTCTCTCCCACGAACTCCGCACACCCCTAACCTCAATGCTGGGCTGGTCAAAAATCCTCCGCTCTAAGAAACTTGACGAAAAAGCCACTTCCCGCGCCCTAGAGGCGATTGAACGCAACGCTACATCTCAGATGCAACTAATTGAGGATATCTTAGATGTATCCCGGATTATCCGTGGTCAGCTGCGGTTAAATGTTTCTGCTGTGAATCTGATCTTAGTGATGGAGGCAGCCTTAGAGGCAGTGCGTCCCCTAGCAGAAGCAAAAGATATTAAGTTAAATACTGTTTTGGATACTTCGGTAGGGTCAGTTTATGGCGATCCAGCCCGCTTACAACAAGTTGTCTGGAACCTACTAACTAATGCGATTAAGTTTACCCCTAAGGGTGGCAGGGTAGAAGTGAATCTGTCAGTAATCTGTGGTGAAGAACAACAAACAATTCACAAATACGCCCAAATTCAAGTTACTGATACGGGCATTGGCATCAGTTCCGAGTTTTTACCCAAAGTATTTGAGCGTTTCCGACAAGCAGATAGCACCACAACGCGATCGCACAATGGACTAGGGCTAGGACTAGCGATCGTCCGTCATCTAGTGGAACTGCACAAAGGCAGAATCTTTGCCCAAAGTTTAGGCACTGGAGAAGGAGCAACCTTTACTGTGAAACTGCCACTGCTACAAGACAATAGGGGTAGCAGGGGGGGTAGAGAAGCCACAGGAGAAATTTCCTCCCCTCTGGCAGCGAGGCCGCTTGCTGGATTAAGAGTTTTAATTGTAGATGATGAAGCAGATACCCGTAACTTTCTCAGTTTTATGTTTGAGGAGTATGGGGCTTTTGCCACTGCGGTAGCTTCAGTTGATCAAGCGCTAGCAGTACTTGAACAAGCAAAACCAGATATCTTGATTAGCGACATCGGCATGTCAGAGCAAGATGGTTATACGCTGATTCGGAAACTGCGCTCTTTGGAACCAGAAAAAGGCGGACGTATCCCGGCGATCGCTTTAACAGCGTACACGCGAGAGGAAGACCGCTTAGAAGCCTTAAGAGCAGGGTTTCAGCAGCATTTATCTAAGCCAATTGACCCCACTAAATTGATTGGTATGGTTGTTAATGTATTGAAACTACCTTTGGAAGTTTCAGTGAGTTGATTTGGAACTTGCGAATGGGGAGCAGGGGGAGATGAGGGGGACAAGCAAGAATTATTGAACAAGTTTCTTCCTTGTCTCCCCACTCTCCCTTGTCTTCTTGTCTCTTCCCAATCCCCAATCCCAATGCCCAATCAAGACGAAGTTAGGGCATGTTTTTTCAGTTCGTCTAGGGAAACCATTTCCAAAGCTCTAGCATGGGTTGCTGAAAGTATGACGGGTGGAGCAACGCCAGCATCGAGAGCTTCTTGCCAGCGAGAAGCACACAAACACCAGCGATCGCCAGGCTTTAGTCCAGGAAAATTAGAATCAGGAACAGGTGTGCTCAGGTCGTTTCCCCGCAATTTGGTGAACTCCAGAAATTCTGATGTCACTTCGGCACATACGACGTGCGACCCGAAATCCTGACCACCTGTGCGACAAAAACCGTCGCGGTAAAACCCAGTTATGGGAGAAGCGCAGCAGGCCTCTAGGTTTCCACCGATTACGTTTTTAGCTTCTGTCATTGTTAATTCGTTGCACTTGATTTTTTCACTTCGATATAAGCCTATATTGACACTTCCCTAGTTGAATTAAAATCGCTATGCCTTATTAATTCGGAAAAGCAGGGAATTTTAGAATCACTACTCATACCAAGTTGTCAACCTTACGGTTATTAAGAATGGTGTAATATCTCAGTAGAATCTCTAAGCGTAGACAGTATTGCCACTGTGGTAATTAGAGTTATTACGAAGTTATAAGGGTTTGATGTGCTGCTCAAAAGCGCTATCTTTAATCAGATTTTTGGCGATCGCCCACACCAGGCGGGTAAGCGATCGCACTTGCTAAACCTGGTAACAAGTATCTTTTAACCGAAAGTTTACCGCGATTGGGGATAAAGCGAGAAACCCTAATCATTAAGCTCTTGACACCGACTTAGCAAATTGCTAACTTAGGAATATCCAGTTGTAACAAGCCGAGGAAACGTTTATGATCTTTACCCTAAGAAAATTCATTTATTATGCATATTATATCTACTACAATATTGAAACTTTTTTATCAAAAGTATCCCGATGCCGAGTCTAGTTTACGTGGTTGGAACAAAGTTGCAAAATCAGCCAAGTGGCAGAATATACTTGAAGTTCGCCAAGGTTTTAACTCTGCCGATCCAGTAGGTGAACTTACAGTTTTTAATATTCAAGGAAACAAGTATCGCCTTATTACTTATATTGACTATCAAAGCAAAAAAATATTTATTCGTAACATAATAACCCATACAGATTACGATACCGAGAAATGGAAAAATGACCCTTGGTTTAAATAAACGCCCTACCTACATTGAGCTACTGCAAGCATTTCCTCCTCGTCCTATCAAGACTGAGGAGGAGTTATTTGTCACCCAAAAAATTATTGATTCTCTGATAGACAGCGCCCCGCTAACATCAGATGAAGAAGATTATCTTAATGTTTTAGGCACTCTAGTTTACGAGTTTGAACAAACGCAAGAGCCTGTGCCTGATATTTATGGAGTAGATTTACTTCAAGTTCTGATAGAAGGAAATGGGCTACTTCAAAAAGATTTAGTACCTATTTTCAAAACAGAATCTATTATATCGGCCATATTGAAAAAGCGACGTAAATTAACAACCAGACACATTGAAGAACTGGCAGAATTTTTTCATATTTCACCTGCTGCTTTCTTCCCAAATAGTCTTGAATAACTCGTTATTGGTTTTCGGGAATAAATATTTTTAATATTGTTGCAGCAAGCCTTTTTGAATCAGCCCCCAGGTCGCGGTAGACTCTTGGTAAAAACTTTATTAAGTCTAAAAGTGCGATCGCACTTCACTAAAGATGTTACCAAGTTTAGTGAAATTATAATTAGCGTAGGGAATGAGGGATAAATTTACACTCCTGTTGTAAGTACAACAAATTCATGCAGCGTGAAAGGGGAGCATCCCACTTTTTTGCATGTCATTGCGAGCGAAACGAAGTGAAGTGAAGCAATCGCAAAATCCTCCACCTAAGAGTGTGTCCATGCGATTGCTTGTCTGCGACACGCTGCGCGAACCTCGTTCCTCCTTTCTACGAGACGCTACGCGAACGCAATGACAGTTATTATCTCGTCGTAAAATAAAAACTGGGATGCAGCCGCGTGAAAGCCGCTTGAATTCATCAGCAAGCAGTTTTTTCATATATAAGTTTCGCTTAATTAGTGTGGTTGTAAGCAGGCAAAGATCAAGCAACAAGACAACTGTGAAGGTTGTACGTGTTATGGGACAAAATGTGGATTTTGACCAACGGAGGATCAAAGCAATACAAACGCGGCAAAACACAAGTTTTGCCGCGTTTGTGGAAGATATTGCCAGGAAGATGAGTTGTACTTTCCTGAAACCGTACAGTGTGACTTATCTACACCTTGCAAGATTTCAGGAAGCGAAAATTTTTTAGAGTTCCACTAAAGTAAAGTTCCAATAAAAACCCCTGGCTAACTACCAGGGGTAATGCAAGTCAGTACTTTTCGCATGGAATGTATCCTACTCAAATACCATAGCAACCATCTAATTTTTAGATATGCCATTTTGCCAAACAAAAAAAGCCCCCAGTGGTAAGCCGAGGGTTAATTTTTTTTGGAATAGCGGTAATCTACAAAGCTATTATTCCCAGCACAGTAGGCAATGGAACCAGAATTTCTACAACTATATATGTTGTGATGTCATACAAAAGAGAGCTTCGGCGTATCCTGACATTGTTATTTGCCTTTAAATAAGAAAAATTAATACTTTATATCAGCTTTACTGAAGTAATAAAACTTGATAAAAAATTGTAAAGCAGTGTAAAGTAGTTTCACAGGCA
>NZ_JBALCZ010000015.1:0-44806 GCF_036917615.1 Nostoc sp. | reverse complement strand
AGGATGCTTTAAGGCTGACAAGATAATATTTTTAACCTCTAATTCCTTTTGATTTGCGTTCTCTCATATCGCTTTTAGTCTAAACTCCAGTGAGAATTAAAATTACCTCTTTCCCCTTTGCTCCCTGCTAAGAGCTCCCTGCTCCCTGCTTATTCTCTTGTCCCCATGCCCAAGAGAAATATTACAGATTATTACTTTGTCTCTCATAGTAAAGACTAGGGTACTATTGATCCCCTATGTTTTTGTTTGGCTACTCGCAGTTAATCTGATCGAGAAGACGCCAGAAATAATATCCGCCATTTGTGAATATTAAGGAGAACTCATGGTTCTTGACGCTTTTTCAAAAGCTGTAATTACAGCAGATGCCAAAACTGCTCCTATCGGTGGTGCTGATTTAGCAGCCCTCAAGTCTTTCATTGCTGATGGCAACAAGCGCCTTGATGCTGTAAACGCGATCGCTAGCAACTCTAGCTGTGCTGTTTCTGATGCCATTGCTGGGATTGCCTGTGAAAACCAAGGTTTAATTCAAGCTGGTGGTAACCTGTACCCAACTCGTCGCCATGCTGCTTGCCTACGTGATGCCGAAATCATGCTGCGCTACGTGACCTATGCGCTATTGGCTGGTGATTCTTCTGTTTTGGATGATCGTGCTCTGAATGGGCTGAAAGAAACCTACACAGCTTTGGGCGTCCCTACTGGCTCTTCTGTACGTGCTGTACAGCTACTGAAGGCTATCAGCGTCGCTCACATCACCAACACCAACACTGAAGCTAACGCTGGTAAAAGGTTCCGCAAGCAAGAAGTAATTCAAGGCGACTGCTCTGCTTTAGCTGCTGAAGCTGCTAGCTACTTTGATCGCATTATTTCTGCTCTGAGCTAATAGCTCATGGCTAACGGCTATTAGCCAAACGAACTGAAATTTAAACCCGATCAAATCCCATCTGGAGTATAAAAAGTAATGAAATCAGTTATCACCACGGTTATTACATCTGCTGATGCAGCAGGTCGTTTCCCAAGCACCTCTGATTTAGAATCCGTCCAAGGTAGCATTCAACGTGCTAACGCTCGTCTAGAAGCTGCTGAAAAGCTGGCTTCTGGGATCGATGCTGTAGCTAAAGAAGGTTATGATGCTGCCTTCAAGAAGTATCCTTACTTGAACCAAGACGGTGAAGCTGGCGACACCCAAGGTAAGAAAGACAAGTGCCTCCGCGACATCAAGCACTACCTGCGCCTAATCAACTACAGCTTAGTTGTGGGTGGTACTGGTCCTCTGGATGAGTGGGGTATTGCAGGTGCTCGTGAAGTGTATCGCTCTTTAAATCTGCCCACTGCTCCCTACGTTACCGCAATGACTTACACCCGCGATCGCGCTTGCGCTCCTCGTGATTTGTCTCCTCAAGCGTTGGTTGAGTTCCGCAATCTCCTCGACTACGTAATCAACTCCCTTTCATAGTAATAGGGATTGACTAGACGTAGACGAGCGATCGTCATACTCTAAAACTAGGGACTCTCGGTCTGTTGCTTTGCCTAAATTAGGTTGAGTAATTGGCTTAGAGTCCTTCAGTTGTGATTGATATTTATCATTTATCTCTATCTTGAACTCAAGAAATTTCAACAGCGAAATTTTCTCTTATGACAATAGATTCTCTATTTGAACAATTGAAACACCCCAACCCCAATCTGCGGGAACGAGCCATGTGGGAACTGGCTGATGTCCGTGATGAAAATACTATTCCTCGGCTAATGAGTATTTTGGATGAAGAAGATGTAACCTACCGTCGAGCTGCGGTAAAGGCACTGGGTGCCATTGGTATAGATGCTGTACCGCCACTAGTAGAGTCTTTGCTGAACAGCGATAATGGGACTATTCGGGGCAGCTGTGCCAAAGCCCTAGCACAAGTCGCCGCCAACCATCCAGACGTACCCTTCCCAACTGAGGGCTTACAGGGATTAAAAACAGCGCTCAGTGACAAAAATGGTGTTGTTTATATTGCATCTGTGATGGCTCTGGGTGAAATTGGTTCCCCTGCCTTTGAAATTTTAACTGAAGCTCTGAAAACAACGGATAATGTTGCGGTGGCTGTGGCGATTGTCAATGCACTCGGTTCGATGGGTGATATCCGGGGAGTAGAAGTGCTGACAGGATTGACCAATGATGAATCTATCGATCCATATGTTCGAGAGTCAGCAGTGAGTGCCTTGCCGCGATTAGATCAGGTGATTAATTATAACAGAGGGTAGCGATCGCTCTTAAATACAACTACCTTGAGCAATCCCAGTAGGGCAGATACATAAAATGAACAAACGCTCACCTCAACCGAAGAATAGCGATGTTTAAGCTGGCTACGCTGAAGCATCACAATTATTTCTAGTCAGGAAAATCAAAATTCAATTGAAAATGTCCCCAGAACAGTAAAAGGAGCGCCAGGAGTGATTTGTTGTCTGCTGTAGGTATTTTCAATGTAGTCCACATTGAAAATATTTTTGAAGTTAATTCCTGCCCGCCAGTTATTTATCTTATAAAAGATGCTGGCATCGGTACGCAGATAGCTGCTTAGTTCATACGTGTTCTCCAAGTCGCCTTCCCTTTCACCAACGTAAAATAACCCCAAGCCAAAGCCTAACCCCTGCAAATCACCCCGCTGGATTTGGTAGCTTGTCCACAGACTTGCCCCATTATAGGGCACATCTTCAAATCGATTTCCTTCTAGGGGACTATTGTCTTTTGAGACTTTAGCATCGGTGTAGGCGTAGTTGGCAATAACATTCCAGCCCGGAAGAATTTCTCCAGCAACATCCAATTCAATACCCTGACTTGTTTGTTCTCCAACTGGGATACTGAAGTCTGTATTATTTGGATCGGTTGTGGCAACATTACTCTTGGTCAAGTGATAGGCAGCTAAGTTGGCCCAGAGTCTACCGTTGAGAAATTCTCCTCTAATCCCCACCTCGTACTGAGTGCCGCGCTCAGGCTCCAAGAGTGAACCATCAACTGTTGTGGCAGAATTTGGAGCAAATGACTGGCTATAACTGGCATAAAGTGACAGTGGCGGTACGGGTTGGTAGACAATGCCAATTCTCGGTGTGAAAGCATTCTGTTGTAGCTGAGTATTAGTGTTAGCCCCTGCACTGCTTGTAAAGCTGGTTTCTTGATCTACAATGTCGAAGCGCCCACCCATTAACAGTTTCAAATTATCAACTAGGGCGATCTGATCTTGTAGATAAATACCTAGAAAGTCTAGCCTATTATTGAAGGTAACGTTAAATGGAAGATCCTCTCGTCTAAATCTTGGGGCGACACGGTAAACTGGGTTGAAAATATTAATGCTGGGAGCACCACCAAATGCAAAGTAGTTATGTAAGTCGTTAATATCGCGATTGAGATCGACACCGAATAAGAGGGTATGTTTGACTGAGCCTGTGGCAAACTTACCAATCAAGTTGGTTTGGAGACCATAGCTCTGGTTATTTCCACTATTATCGCTCCAACTCCTGCTCAAGTTGCCAGTTGTTTCATCAAGGGTGTCATACCTTGCTCCAATAAACCTCTGATCGCTCGAAGAGAAGCGGAAAGCATTGCGAAGTGTCCAATTTTCGCTAAAGCGGTGTTCTAGTCGATAACTGGCGCTCAACTCATTCCTGAAAGAGATATTGTCTGGCTCATCCACAACGCGACTATATGGAATGTCTGCAATCTTTCGACCAATTGGTGGGATTCCTGTGATGTCGAACGGTCGCGTATCATCCAAATAGGAAAATTCAAACGTCAAATCGGTGCGATCGCTAATCTTCCAGCTTAATACAGGCGAGACAAAAAACCGATCAACGCCTTGGTCAAAGTCGCGAAAGTTCCCACCACTTTCATAAACGCCATTCAATCGATACAGCAAAGTTCGATCACTATTCAACGGACTAGAAAAATCAATGCTCGGTCAAACAAGACCAAAGCTTCCTGCTTGCAGTTCAGCAGAATAAAAAGGTTCTGATAAGGGTTACTTCGTCACCAGATTAATGATCCCACCTGGTTCGACGATACCAAACAGTACCTCAATTCTCTCCAGATTGGCAGTTTCATTGATTATTGTTCGATCACGATTCTGCCTGAAGCCATCTTGGAAAATAACGGCCCCAAAACCTCGAACGGAAAAAACGTCCCGTGTGCCTCCAAACGAGCTTCATGATTGAACCCCAGATATAGCAACGGACAGGAAGCTTAGGACAAAAATCAATTCACAATGTACGCTTGTTGAAAGCATCTACCGCCAACTTGTCCTAACGGCTTTGTCCACTGCTATACATTTCGCAGAGCATCCGTGAGACGGAAAGTTTGCTGGTCTTTGATTACCTGTTGAGGTATTACCTGAATCGACTGGGGAATGTCGCGCAATGGAGTGTCGGTTCTGGTAGCTGTTGTCGCATTAGATGCGCTATAGCCATCTTGCTCACCTGTCACCACTAACTCAATTGGCTCATCACCCTGTGCTGATGGTTGAGTTGGCTGTGTCTGACTTGGCGGCTGAATAGTTTGGGGTTGTTGTGTTTGCGGTTGCGCCTGTTGCCCTCTTGGTGCAGTACTTGCAACAGAGAAGATCAGACCCTCCTCCGGACTGTCAAACAACTCAACAGTTGGTATACCCGCCTCACCCGTTACCGTCACCCGGATAGTATTGGCATCAAAGTTTGTTACTGTTATTTCAGTAATTCCCGCAGTTGGTTTTTGCGAGCGGGAACGTGAATCCCTCGCCCGAACGTAAACACAGTTGCGCCTTAGGGATGTCAGCGACAAAGTTATTGCCAGTGCTACGATTTACCAGTTATAACTGTTGCCCTTGAAGTGTCTGTAAAATCAACTATACACCTTTATCGGTGGGATTTGCTTTAACTTGAGTCACTTGTACAACTTCTGATGTTAGCGACTGTACTAACATTTCGGCGCTAGTGAGCGGAAGTTTAATTTCGCAGATACTAGGGATATTAGCAGCAGATTTTTGCGTTTGCGTTTGTGCTAACCCAGCCTGAATGCCCAACACGAACAGGATGCCTACCATCAACACCACTTGTTGCAATTTATTTGTTATCATTCCACACAGCTAACATCCAAGAAATTGAGAAAAATTTGAGTAATCAAAAATATTTCTCAAAAATTTTATCTTGGATAGAGTTTTTGTTAAGTAATGGGACAAAAATATTTACAGTTCAGGTTTGAGACTGGATAAGGGTTTCAGGTCATACTACATTTGGGAGCCTGTCTTCTAACTGCCAGAGGAAATCGTGGTGTTAGTGCAAGTTTCTAAATAGGTGCGATCGCTACTTCACTTCATCTTGAAAAAGCGATGTCAGCGTCTATGCTCTTTTGACGTGATGCGAGCCTGCGGCATAGCTACACTTAGGGTACAGCCCAAGCTAGAGAAGTTACTCCCAAATACATCCGCTTAGTCATTCCGTAGTAAGGACAGCGCAGTATTTGCTGTACAATTTCTTGCATTGCTGGTGCGATCGCTCCACTACGGATATATCTTTCTTACGTTAATTTCCTGACTAGATGTTTTAGCTGTGGGGAAACTTCTCCTTCTACATTGCCTGTAAAGGAACGAAATAGCTCTGGTGACATCCAAATATCTACCCGCAGATACCGTTCCCCTGCCGAAATTGCATTAACTCCACTGGGACATGCGCCATTTCCTGATAATCAGTATTGTCCCCCGTTCCAAGTGAAATGATTCTTTGTATGCACATCCCAACCTTCACCACCTGCTGAAACACAGAAGCCAGGAGTTATATAGCCTTCACGTTCAGGGACTTTAATAATTAGGCGCTCATGGAGTTGATAATTGCTGATTAGTAACCCCAATCCTTCTGGCAATTGAATATCCCGACTATATCCTTCACCAAACTGAGATGGATACTGCCAAAGAATATCAAATTTGTCTGAAGGATCGTAGCATTGCTTGCTTGGTTCATCTTCAAAAAAGATTTCCCAGAAGGAATTCCGCGAAATGGTAATGGTCATTTTGGGATTGAGGGATCATTGCACTATTTGCAATAGTTTCTCATCAAATTTTGGTGTCAGGCGTACACGCTGTATTGGCTTGTCATCAGACATTGCTATTTGACACCAGAAGAACAAGCATAAAAGTTAACGCGGTATCAACACTGATAATTTCTACTAAGTCGAAATATAGATTTACAATCAATTTTTTGCTCTTAATTTAACCATTTCCATAATCTGTGGGGAGCGATTTTTTCCTTTGTAGCGATACCACCACATCACAAAGCCAGTAACAGATAAGATTAACGGTGCAAGTCCAACAAATAGGTAGAAAATGCGAGTAGTCCAGCCACCAAATGTACCATAGTGTAGAGGACTAAAAGAATTGAGGACGCGATCGCCCAATGACTGCTTCAAAGAATTATCGACTCGCAAAACTTTACCACTGTATTGGTCAAGATAAACACTGCTTTGACCATAGTCTTCAGTTTCTTGGGGAAGTTTAAAGGCAACTGTTAAAGCTTCTTCTGGCTTAGTTGGAAAATAAATCCTCCTGAGTGTTCCATCTGGTAAAGTGGTTTGGGCCGTTTTTAATTGTTCTTTTAGTCCGAGTGGAGACTTACCAGCAACGACAACAGAAACAGGATCTGCTTGCTGCTTGGAGAAGGTGAGTGTGTAGATCATCGGGTTGGCTACATCAGAGAAGTTCCAGCAAAATCCCGTGAAAAATGTAAATATCAGAAATACTGCTGCAATAACACCAGCACCTTTGTGAACATCAAAGTTCACTCGCTTGATATGGGCATTCCATTTGATTTTGAATCCAGATATTAACTTGCGCCAACCAGGCCAAAGGATAATACCTGTAATACTCATAAACGACATCAGTAAACCAATAATGCCCACAAACTTATTGCCAATATTACCGCCTAAAAGCTCATAGTGGAGTGGGTAGACAATTTCATAAAACTTTTGGATGAAGGTTGGCTTTAAGTTATTGCCGAGAATCTTTCCTGTGTAAGGGTTAACGTAGTTTTCTGTCCATTCGTTTTGTTTGGTTTTCAGAATAACATTCATCGGCTCATTTGGCTTTGAAGGCAGGTAAATTCTTTGCACTGGTGCGTCTGGTTGATCGGCAGAGGTTTTTTTGACAGTGTTAAGAACAACTTCAATAGGTAGTGGTTCACCTTGAGGAGTAATTGTGCCAATTCGGCGCTGCTGATCGAAGTTGCTAATTTCGGAGTGGAAGACTAATAAAGTACCGGTTAAACCGACAATAATTGTAATCAGTCCCACCGCTAAACCGATGTAGCGGTGTAGAGTAAATACCAAGTCGCGTAGTTTTTTAGAGTTCATAGCAGGTTCCTTAAAATATTCTTGTTTGCCAAGCCAGAGGTGAGTCAGCGGTGGAGAGTGGGATCACAACTGCCAAGAAATCGTTCCCTGCACTATAAAGGGCGCACCAGGATACACTTGAAAGCGGTTTTGTACGCCTTCATAATACGTGGTGTCAAATAAATTCTTGAAATTGATTGCGGCTCTGAATTTGTCAGCGGTGCAGTAGAGAGCCGCATCAACACGGGCATAGCTTGACACTTCAAAGGAGTTGTCTAGATCGCTTGCTCGTGAATCGACAAAAAATACTTTGGTAATACTGATACAACAAATTTAGCTTGTGCTTGTTTATTTACTTCAATAGCTGTTACGCTTGTCGCAACGCACAACCAAACAGAGCTTATGAGCAAAACAATCTCCAATATCTGCTTTATTAATACCATTTGCCACCCCTACACTTACTCTCCCTCCACTTACCACTTTCTCTAAACATTGCAGTAAATAGCTGTTAGTTGCTGAGATTAATAATCAGCTACTTGAGAATAATATTACAGGAAATGAGTAGTTAATTGCAAATAATTATCAACTTTCTTTAACAAGGAGAATTGAGAGATAATAGGTTTTTAATTAAAATACAGCGATTTCAGTCAATTGATGGACTAAGTACAGCATTTCATTAATTCGTAGGGAATTAATGAAAGGCAATACCCTGCAATGCCAATGCGTCGGCCGCCTTGTTAATGCATTTTAATGCAATGCCAATGCGTTCCCTTAGAATGTTAATGCGTTCTCCTGCATGAAAAACGCTACGCTTTTACGCAAAACTGTACTAAGTTAATTGAAAGCTATCTTCAAAATCTCAAACTATTAATGATAGTATTTTCAATTTACTCCAGCCATAATTGTTCTGATCAACTTTGGTTGAGTCAAACATTATAAGTTGCGTTTTGACAGGAGCAACGCGATCGCTCAATTTCACAAAATCAAACCGATGTACTGTAGAGTACAGCAGCAATGATTTATTGCAAGTAGATGCCCCTGGGGAGCTTGCACGCTTTGGGTGAAGTTAGGGGAGGAAAAATCGAACGCACAAATAAACACAGCTTGTAAGCAAAACAATCTTCAATATCTGCCTTAACACCATGTGTCATCCCTACACTTACATCCTCACTTGCCATTAACTCTAAACATTGCAACAAATAGCTGTTAGTTACCGAGAGATTTTATAACTCCCAAGAAATCGTTCCTTGAACTGTAAACGGATCGGCCGGATCAACTACACCCCCAGTTGAGCCATCGAAAGATCTGACATCAAATAAGTTTTTGAAGTTAACAGATGCTCTTAAGCGATCCTTTTTGTAGAAAATAACCGCATCAGTCCGGACAAAACCAGGTACGGTGTACAAGTCATCCAGATATCCATAAGCTTCGGTAGCTGCAAAGATGCCTCCACCAAAACCAAACCCATCTAATGGCCCGTTTTGAAAGGTATAGGTTGTCCACAATGAGCCACTGTGTAGGGGTATACCACCCAGAGTATTTCCGACTGGATATGTATTAGACTTATCCGTAAATGGCAAATGTATACAGTAAAAGGATTTCAGTGATTATAGGGGAATCTGCGTTAGCGTAACTCGTCGTAGACATCGCTAGACTAGGTATACGCAAGAATAGGGCTTTGAGCATAAAATATGGCTACAATTATCACTTTAGGGGTAAAATATTGGTGTGAATAAAATTTATTTTTTCCCGAACAATTTAAATATTAATGGTTCGTAAAACCAAACAATTAAGCCGTAGTCTTACTAACCCACAAATTGTCATAATGACCTGGCTATATTTCTGACGAGCTAAACGAAATTTATCACTGGCAACTCGAAATATTTTTACTTTCCTTAATCATTTGTTCAACACCTATTCTTCTAGACGATAACTGCTGGGTTTCTTTTTTTTGGAATTCCGAAATTTCTTTTTTTCTCAGTTTTTTGTAAGGTGTAGTATTTGCTGACTCTCCTATATAAGCTTTATCCCCAATAAACTTCTGTTCGGAATCAAATTTACCTCGTGTTTCTCGGAATCAATTAATATCACTTTTTTTTCCTAATTGACCAATATAAATGTCAACAATATCTTCTCCTTTGGGTAACACAATAAACTGGTTTTTCAGAGTATGCATCTTTTTCTTGCCGGAGTAGTACTGTTTTTGTTCTTGATAGTCTACAGGCCTTTCTATAGCTTGTTCTGCGCTATCTACAATCAATTCATGTTCACACAGAATCTTACGTAGTTCTTGATATTTCTGACTATCTTTTTCTACCTCTTCCATTTGAGAAGCTGGTAAGATATCTCTCAAAACTTTCACCCAATAGTTAAATGCATAATTAGCTTTAGTTTTTGATATATCAAATAACAAACCTAAAATCTCAAAATTTGGTTTTTGTCGGAGGTAAATTAGACATAGGCAGATCCCTAAATCTTTCCTTGTGGACAAAGTCGCGGAAACTTCCAGAATTTTCGTAGGCAATATTGAGACGATAACCCAACTTTCCGTCTTGGGTTAGAGGACTGGAAAAATCTAAGGTGGGACGAGAAAAACTATAGCTGCCTGCGGTAAAACTTAAATTGTAATATGGATCGGCTAATGGCTTCTTGGTTACCAAGTTGATGATACCCGAAGGTTCTAAGCGTCCAAACAACACCGATGCTGGCCCTTTAAGGACTTCAACTCGCTCGATATTGGCGCTGTCTCGAAAGCCGCGACTAGCGGAGTAATCATCAAGAAAACCATTTTTGTAAACGTTGGCATCAAATCCCCGAATTGTGTAATTTTCTCCGCGATCGCCAGCAGTTTGTGAGAGTGCCACACCGCTCACATTACGTACAATGTCAGTCAAACGAACCGCATTTTGATCTTGAATCACTTCGCGGGGGATGACTTGAATCGACTGGGGAATGTCGCGTAAAGGGGTATCGGTTTTGGTTGCAGTTGAGGCATCGGATGAATTGTATCCATCTTGCTCACCTGTAACCACCAACTCAATCGGTTCATCACCCGATGCTGATGGAAGACTAGGCTGTGTCGGGTTTTCTGGCTGCTGTGTTTGGGGCTGTTGTGTTTGAGGTTGCGCCTGTTGCGTTGGTGCAGTACTCGCTACGCTGAAAATTAAACCCTCGTTCGCACTGTCATACAACTCGACAACTGGTACAAGAGCTTCTCCCGTCACCGTCACTCGGATTGTATTGGCATCTAAGTTAGTAACTGTTATCTCAGTAATTCCCGTAAGTGGCTTTTCAGAACGGAACGTAAACCCATCGCCATTAGGTAAACGCAGTTGAGCGTTGGGAATATCAGCAATAAAGTTATTACCAGTAGTGCGATTAGTAACTTGTAACTGTTCCCCTTTGGTTGTTTGTAAAATCACCTCCACACCTTTGGTGGTGGGATTTGCCTTAACTGCTGTGACTTGCACTACTTCAGGAGTTGGCGTATTTGGTGGTGCTGGTGACTGCACTAGTAATTATTGAGCGCTGGTGTTAGTCAGTTCTATTTCACTAAGTCTTGGAATTTCTCTAATCACCCTGGAATTGCGTAGTACTTTTGCGTTCCTGTTTCGGGTTGCCGCAGGCATCGCAGATTTATCTTGTACTTGTTGAGCAGTTGCACTGATTGTAAGGCCGAACCAAATAGAGCTTGTGACCAAAAGAATCTTTAATATTTGCTTCAATACCATTTTTCACCCCTACACCCTAACACCTACATCCCCACTGACCATTACTCTCAAAAACCAGCTATTTGCTATTTTTTTATTGAGATTAGTAATCAGAGCTACTTGAGAATAAATCTTACAGTAGATGACTCAGCAATTGTAAGTAATTATCAGATATTATGGACAAAGGGAATTAACATATAAAAGACTTTACTCTAGTTTACAAATTAGCTCTTAAGCCCCCAGATTAATCCGTGAGGGTCAATCCAAAATCTAAAATCCAAAATCCAAAATTGGATAACCCTTATCATGTATGCTAACTCCAGTGATAACGGCGGATTTTTTTAACAAGACTCTAGAATTTCTCTAGCTTGATGAATTCGGTTAATGCTTGAAGTTTTCAGTTTAGCGATCGCTGTAAGTTACTTTGTTCTATTAAAATGGGTGCTAGTTGCAATGTGATTAATTTAATTGCTTTGCGCTGCAAATAAATTTGCTTTGTAGTGCCTTAATCAGAACAGTTGATAATTTGTCTTGCCACTAATTGCAATGCTGGGTTGATTTTTAAATAAAGCAGCGTCTACCAGTCATTACCCTTGACTAAAAAACTTAAATCTTGCTTCATAGCTTCATCTGTTCTTAGAAAAAACCTTGCTTACAAATTAGGAGAGATTTAGATGTTCAATCCCAAAATTCTGTCGTTTTTTTGAAATTATATTGTCCATAAGCGTTGCACACCACTACCATAAATCAATGTGTAACTTTCATTAAAATATTGTCCCTAACTATCTCTTATGGAGCCAGAAAGGAGAACACCAAAATCAACTGGGTCATCCCAAGTTGGAACCTTAATCAACAACTTCTGTCCACAGTTCTAAATCATCTTTTAATGCCAGGGAAATAGTCATAGTTGGCGACTGATAATCTGATTAATGCTATTAGTTAGCAATAATTTTACAGGAATCAGTCCAAAAATTAGTGATAGTAAATGTGCATCGCTCTATTCCCAAGCATCTTCCTCTAACTGTCTCTCAATTTGAGAAATCGCCAACTTGAACACTGCCTGAACGCCTGCATCCCCTTCCTTGGTCAATGCGGCTTGCAGGGGTTCTAAGGCAGCCCCATCGCCAATCTTCATCAATGCCAGAGCCGCCGCTTTTCGAGTTTCCCAATCGGCATGATCCAGTAACTCAATGAGGTTAGGAATCGCTGGTCGATAGGTCAGGCTGCCCAAAGCAGCTGCTGCTTCACACCGCACAATTTCAGATGAATCGGTGAGGGCGTTAACTAAAATATTAAATGCTCCTTCTTGGGTATCTTCTTCAGCAATTTTAGCGATCGCTCCCACTACCGCAGCGCGAACCTCAGCCGAGTCAGAGTTAATCTCTTGATATAAATATTCCTTCGCCTCTGCTCCAATAAATCCCAACGCCCATACTGCAAATCCTTTGGAACTTTCTGGATACTCGCTTGACGCTAAGATTTTTAGTAATGCTGGCACAGCGGCCTTACCTATCTTGGCCAGCGCTCCCACCGACGAGGCTTTGACCACCGTATCTTCATCATTTAACAGAGCCTTGACCAAGGTTGGAATTGCGATCGGGTCAGCGATCAGTGTCAGGGTTTTGGTGCTGGCTCGCCGCACAACTGGGTTTGGGTGATTTGCTACAGCTTCCATCAATAAAGGGGTCGCTGGTTTACCGATTTTACCCAATGCCTCTGCAAAGCTCAACCTAACCATCCCCCGTGAGTCTCCCATACTCTCAATCATCTGCTTGAGTAGGTCTTGGTCATCAGGGTTAAAGGTGTTTAAGCCTAATTGCTCACTCACCGCTGCAAATAAAGCATCTGTTTCTGCCTGAGACAGATTTAACGAATCCTCCCCGGATTGAGTTTCGGATTTGAGCATATGACTTATAGCTTAAATTATCAAGATGAATTACTAGTTGCTGACGCTCAGGGCAGCTTGCTGATTACGGAGTTCCTGGAGGGCAGAATCAATCTTGGCAAGCTCAGGCTCTAGTTTTGCCATAACATTTACTCTCATCAACTTAGCCCGTTTTGCTGTTTCCGTAGTTTCTTGAACTAGACGTTCCCGATACTGCTCAAGTTCTGCAATAACTTCTGCTACTTCTTGAGCGTTTATGTTATCGGTTGTTGTGAGTTCTGAAGCTTCATCCATAACTTTTGTTTCCTAAATGTGTGTTTATATGAATGATATCTGGTCAGTGTTCGACTATCGTTTGTATTTGGTTACTCGCTAAAAACCAGCACTTAGCTGTTACATACAATTGAGCAATTGGCAAGAGGCAACTGACTAATAGCTGACAAATGCATATATTCCGATCTTCTCAGATCGGGTAACCACTGGTAAAGCTTTTTGACGGAAATCTTCAAAAGTCGAACCAAACTACAGCTTTCGATCCAAGTTATGATAAGTCTTTTAGGCTTTTTTGATTGAAAGTGCCGCAGCTACGCCCGTCGTAGACATCGCGCTAGCATGGTCTAGCATCCTGCAAAAACTGCTCAAGAGGTTTCCTCTAGTGGGAAAATATCTCCCCGCAAGTAGGACTCAAAGTTTTTCTTAAAGTATTGAATGCTGGTCACATTCGGTTCATCGCTTTCTGTTGGCGTGAATTCATAAATTGGTACTTTTTCTCTCACCAGCTTGACCAAGCTAGGATGAAGCTCCTCAAAAGAATCTACTCTAAATATTATTGTTTCAAATCTTAATTTAGCTGGATGAGCATATCCTAACTTCATCCAGGGCAACCAAGGACAGTCCCTGGCCCACTTAGCAGGAGGGACTTCAGTTGCATCGGGTCGGCAAGTATTTGATATAAAGTACTCAACTCCCTTAAACTTTTCTCCAGGGCAATAGTCTAAATATTTACTATCTCCTGCTAAGGGATGCGGGTATTCTAAAGGAATTTCCATCACAGAGGTAATATATCCGCTGCCTTTGGGTATGACAAATTTCTTTGGTTTGACTGAGCCTTGGACAATGCGGTTAGCAATGTGGACTACTGGTACTGCTTGACTTGCTGTTGGTGATTTCCAAAAGTGGAGAATCTCTTGCGTATCCGGATCACAAAATAAACCTAACTCTCTATTGATGCGATATCCAACTTCACCGTGTTCAGGATCGGGTTTGAGAAATACTTTGGTAGCATTCATCCCAATAATAGAGAACAATTTTTCCTTTGGTAAGTCTTGTGTTTCTTGCCACCAAATTTCCCCAGACCAGTTGTAATAAATCTGTAACCCATGATTTTTTCTGTAAAAATCGAGGTTATTAAATTCGTAGTCATCTAAATAATCATTCATATAGGACTCCTATCATCCTAAAATGGCTGCGTAAACGCTTCTTCAGCTTGTCGTTAGACATCGCAACTCTCACCCAGTAGCTCAGTGAGCGAATTTTATTTGATTTTGACGATTATATTTACTAGACTCAAAGTTAGAACAATTACGCATCCATCTGTGGCATGATCTCCACTTTCAACTGTTTGCCAAATATCCCATGAATCGGATACTTATCGAGCGCACCGACGAAGCAAGCGGAAAAACGTTTAAACCGGAAATATTCCTTTATTAAATTACACCCCATTAAGATGGTGGTAAGGTAATTGTTGGACTAGGCGAATTGTCTTTATCAATACTTGTAAATGCTGAAAAGAAGAGAGCAATAAAAAATAAAACAAAGTACAGCATAACAAAAGTACCGATTACTTTCATAATACCTCCAGCTACACCTACGGCTATATCGCCACTTGTAATCTGTTGTTTATTCTTAATTTCTTCTTTTAATTCGCGTAATTCACACCGTAAAGCTTCTAACTCCAAATCTCGGTCATTTGGATCGTTGTTCATATTATTATCTCCACAAATTTTAAAAATTATCCTGTTAGCGATGTTTATTATGCTACAACCAAATTACTTATATTTCTTTCAGGCGATCGCACCAGTTTATCGGCTCTAAATCAATAGATACAAACTGCACATCAAAGTGTATATGGTGTTCAAGCTAGGGGAGAAAGAGGAAACTACAGTCCGCAACGTGTTAAATTTAACTCTAATCAAACTGATTAACTTTTCATTACATACTGATAAATTATCCCGCCCACTTACTTATCTTCACATAGTTTAGTTTTTTCAAGCCGTTCTACTTGGTCTAAACTCCAGTGAAAAGCAACTACATTTTTTGATAGTTCAATTTATAAACATTATTTACCGCTATTTTCCAGTACCCAGTCCCTAGTACGATAGTAAAAGTGACCTTTGAGCAATTATCCAAAAGCCATTTACAGATCAATGGATAAACGTTTTTTTAAAATGTTTGGGCTAACAGAAGATCAAGCGATCGCAATTATCGATACACCATTAGAACAACTCGAAGACGCTTCTGATAAGTATATTGCTGTTTCCCATCTAATTAACTTCCCGACTGAGCAATCGATCGCGGCTTTGGTACGGGCGATTGAAACCAGTAACCCCAAGGAGTTAGACCACCGGATTGTCCGACGCAAGGCTGTGGAAAGTCTGGGGCGATTGCAGGTCGAATCAGCTTTACCTGTAATTCGGCAGTGCCTTAAAGATGATGATATTTATACTGTTGAAAATAGCGTGTGGGCGATCGGCGAAATCGGCACTAAAGATCCAGAAATCCTCGAAGAGGTGGCGCAACTACTCGATAAACCAGGTCAAATCTATCGGGTGATTATTCACACCCTAGCTAACGCTAACTATCAGGCGTCCCTAGAACGTGTTCGGAAATTTACCCAAGCTGAGGATGAACCTACCCGTAGTGCAGCGATCGCCACAGTTTGTCGTTTCACAGGTGATTACTCCCAAATCACTGAGGTAATGGCACTGCTACAAAGTTCCAGCGTTAATGCCCGGCGCGGTTGCATTCAAGACCTAATTGATTCACGCTACTACAAAGCCATCCCAGAAATTGCCCGTTGTCCTGTATCTCTGGTGTTTCGGTTGCGAGGATTACGCTTGCTCTTGGATGCAGGCGTTCCCAGTGGTGAAATTACCTTTAGAGAAATTCAACCTGATCTAGAGCAAGTACTCTACGATCATCCCAATGACCTTGATTTAGTACATGAGTATGACCTTACCCCTCTACTAGATTTTGTAATTAATGAACTCTACGAAACTGATTTTGGACGCTGCTATTTAGCGACAAAAACCTTACTAGATATCTATCCACAAGAAGCACCAGCAGCGCTTCTAGCAACTTATTCGGACAAGGCATATAACGATTATGGCGGTCATTTTCATGTGATGAAACTTTTCGGCTGGCTGAAATATGCTCCCGCCTATGATTTGTTAGTAGAAAACCTGTACAACCGCGAACCCCAGTTTCAGAAATCCCGTGCGGCTTGTGCGATCGCTCTTGGTGAATTGGGTGATTCACGAGCAATTCCGGAACTGAAAATTTGCTTAAATACACCGATTTGGGACTTGAAATACGCTTGTTTATTGGCGCTAGACCGCTTAGGAGACTCGTCCGGTCGGGAAATTTCCGCTGATGATGGTGACTGGTTAATTAGGGCGAAAGCGACGAGTACTCAATAGTTAGGAGTTAAAAGTTATTCAACTTTGGATTTTATATTTTTCTTTAAATCCAAAATCCAAAATTTAAAATTGGCAGAGTCACGAGTTAGGAGTTATGCCAATTTTAAAAATGATTGCCAAAGATGGATTTGCAGCAAGCCAAACACAGCACTGTCGGCGGGTTAAAATACTTAAGATGCCTGAGGTCAAAGTGTGCGTGGCGTAAAGAGAAAAAAGAGATTTTACGAGTCACTTTGAAAGGGCTAGTTCTATGAAGATAAATTGCTTTGGTAAGGCAGAAATCTAAAACCCTCAACAGATAACCTTAGTTAGCAGTCTCAGTTCATTTGAGCAAATACCTTTTTCCTTAAATTTGTAATTAATGGCTTTTCAACATAAGAATGAATTACACATCCCATAGCTACTCCTATTACAACAATTATAAATGCACTTACATTGTAATATATACTGGGATTTTGAATTAGATGTAGAATATTTAGTTTTTCTGTAAATTTAGTGAAAATCTTGCTTGTATTACTTAAGAAAAAACCGTGTGTTAAGTATATAGAATAAGACGCATTCCCTATATAAACTAGAATTGGTGGGATCTTGATTATCTTTGATATTTCTAAATAAACAGATCCGATAATCAGGAGCGTAAATGGGATACCATAAGCTATTAATGAGTAAACGCCTGAAACATCAAATTCCCCATATTTTGTATTGATAACTGATATAAGCAACATAAAAATTGAAGCGTAAATTAATGATGATGCAAACTTGAATTGGTATTTAGATATTGTATAAGCAGCTAAACAACCCAGCACAAACTCTAGATTATGTTGGTCAAATATAAACCCTAGTATAAAATTTTCGCCGATTGGTAATAAATGGAATAAATTGAGAGTTATGCCAATAATCCAAGCACAAATTATCGACTGCGTGATTTTTGTATTTTTCAATATTAGTAGACCGAATATACAGTAGAAAAAAACTTCATAGCTAAGTGTCCAACTAACACCAATAAAAGTACTCTCTAGAATAGAACGGTCTTGGGGGAGCAACAAAAAAGCCTTGACAATTTCGTCTGCACTTCGCTGATAAATGCTATCTTTATTAGTATTAAATAAAGAAATTAGAATTTTGGTGGCTAAGATGGTCCAATATAATGGATATACGCGAATAAATCTTTTAAAAAAGAAAGATTTAAACTTATTCGGTTTGCCTAGATCAAATTGATGAATATAAAATATAATAAATCCACTGAGTACGAAAAAGAAATCTACGCCTATCCAACCAAAATGAAATATTTGCAATAAATCATCTTGGTGCAGTTCACGAGAAAGTATTCTATTCCCGTGGGTTAGAACTACCAGTACAGCAGCGACACCGCGGTATACTTGTAGCAAATTTAATTTTTTGTTCATAGCATTTGCAGGGTTAGTTGTAGTAACTAAAAAAATGATTTAAATCAGTAAATGCGAAAGGGTAGTCTGACTGTTCACTTTTTGGCTCAAGCAGCAACTTCACAAGTAGCAGGAATTAGGAGGAGATAATATCGTTCGACAGCAAAGCCATGTAGGCTTTATGCAACTTCCACTAACTTCTGCGAATCTAGAAATTGGAAGTAGTCCGGGATGATTTGATCTAAATTGTCTTTGCTGAGTCGATTCACTTTGGTTACAATTACCTGACTGAGGTATACTACCATGTATCTCAGTTGCTGCGTCAGGAAATATACAAATAATTATCAACAGCTTGAGCGAATATGTCGGCCAGATAAAGTTAGAAGCAAAGATGGGAGTTTGCTAAATTGGGGAATCGCTGCTGATTGTGTTAAAGCAAATGTAGCTGTATTTAACACGGTGATTAAAAATATTAACTAAATAAGTCCACAAGTATGGTATTTATAAGCAGTTACAAGCTTGTTAAAACTTGGTCAAATTGGCAAGTTTTTAAAACAAAAAACTCATGAGTAGCATCTTCAGGTTAATCTGAACAATGCTCTCACGAGTCACAAAAAGTATTTATTTAGGCGGCTTAGGATTTGCTACTAGTAACTGCTTCGTTTAAAACTAACTCTGGTTCTGGTGTCTTCTCCTCTTCTTCTGGCAAACCGTAAATTGACCTATACAGCTTCACGTACTGCTTTGCAGATTGATACCAACTAAAATCTTGACTCATACCGCGTTTTTGTAGTTCTTGCCATTGCGGTTTGAAACGGAAGCCTTCCCAAGCCCGAATCATAGAGGTGAAAAGGTCTAGCGGTTCATAACGGTCAAAGCAATAACCGGTGCCTGCTGCATTTTCGGGGTCGTGATGGGTTACAGTGTCAACTAATCCACCTGTGCGGCGAACAATGGGTACAGAACCGTAGCGCAAAGCCATCATTTGGCTAATACCGCAAGGTTCAAAACGACTGGGCATTAAGAAGGCATCCGTGCCAGCGTAGATGCGGCGAGACAGGGCATCGTTATACAGTAAGTAAGTTGCCATGCGTCCGGGAAAGCGGGATGCTAATTGCCACATCTGAGTTTCATAGTAGCGATCGCCTGTTCCTAACAGCACAAACTGTGCATCTGTATAAGATAGGAAGCGATCGAGGATTTGTAATATCAAATCAATGCCTTTTTGTTCCACTAATCGGGTCACAATCCCAATAAAAAAGGCTTTGGAGTTGACTTCTAACCCTAGTTCTTCTTGCAAAGCAATTTTGTTGGCCTTGCGTTTATCTAAACTATCAGCAGTGAAGGTTTGGGCAATATATTTGTCATTTTCTGGATTATAAACTTCGGTATCAATACCGTTGATAATCCCAGATAAGTTACCGCTAATAAAGGACAGTAAACCTTCTAATGTTTCACCGTAAGTAGGTGTCTTAATTTGTTCGGCATAGGTGGGCGAAACTGTATTTACCTTATTGGCAAATTGCACCGCCGCTGCCATTACATTGTGTCCTTGCATATACCAGGGACACCAAGTAATTCTCTCTAAATACCAACGCCACGGCCCTTGATAAGCCAGATTATGAATGGTAAACACTGTGCTGATATCAGGATCTTGGTGCATCCACACGGGAATCATCCCTGTGTGCCAATCGTGGCAATGGATAATTTCTGGCTTCCAGTAATTCCAGGCAAACTCGGCTGCACCATTTGCAAACAAAGTGAACCGCCAACCTTCATCGTCTCCAGAATAAATGCGGCGGGGCATGAAGGCAGGATGTCCGAATAAATACAAAGGAACATCAGTACCAGGCAGAACACTTTCGTATACTGCAAAGTGCTGGAACATGGCATCTCCCCACCAGATGGGTTCATAGGGAATTTCCATTTTGTCTGGCAGGAAGCCGTAGTAAGGCAAGAATATCCGCACATCATGCCCCATTTCTCTCAGGACTTTGGGTAATGCCCCGACAACATCACCCATTCCTCCTACTTTCGCAATGGGCGCTGCCTCTGCTGCAACAAATAGAATCCGCATGGTAATTTTTGCTTCCCTGAGATTGTCAAATTAACTCGATGATCCCCACCAACGCGATTTGTCGCGTCTGGCACATATGAGAGTGCAACGGCGATCAATTCTTATCTAATCACATCGGCTTGCCCAATTGCTTAGGAACCACGCTGAATCACCGCAAAAATTTCTGACAAAATTTCTTGCGCTCCCTGTTGCCGCAACAGTTCTGCTAGTTCTATGCCTAGCGCTTCGGCATTGTTGGCAATGCCTGTGACAGTATCTTTTACCAGCTTTTGACCATCTACACTGACAACTATCCCTGTTAAGGTCAAATTATCACCAGATATTTCTGTATTTACACCAATAGGTACTTGACAGCCGCCTTCTAGAGAGCGTAAAAAAGAGCGTTCGGCGAGACAACGATCGCGTGTTTGGGGATGTTCGATCGCTTTGAGTAGAGATAGCAATTCACTATCATCAGCCCGGCATTCTATACCCAAGGCTCCTTGTCCAACAGCGTGGAGAGAGATACTTGCGGGGAGAATTTGATGAACGCGATCGCTCATTCCCAATCTCTCTAACCCTGCTGCTGCCAAAATCAAAGCATCGTATTCGCCTGCATCCAGTTTTGCCAACCGTGTAATCAAGTTTCCCCGCACATCTTTAAAGGAAAAGTGGGGGAAGTGGTGGCGTAACTGTGCTAACCGCCGCAGCGAAGATGTACCGATTACTACACCTTCAGGTAAAGTATCGATTTGTTTATCTTTGTGCTTTTCATGCACCACTAATGCATCTGCTGGATTTTCCCGTTCAGTAATTGCTGCCAGTGTTAACCCTTCTGGTAAGTGAGTTGGCAGATCCTTGAGGGAATGAACCGCAAAGTCAATCTCCTGATTGAGCATTCCGACTTCAAGTTCTTTAGTAAAAAGTCCTTTATCGCCAATCTTAGCTAATGCTACATCCAAGATTTTATCGCCTTGGGTAGACATGGTGTGGACTTCAAAAGTGATATCAGGAAAGCTTTTCTGGAGTTGCTCTTGTACCCAGTAGGTCTGAACCAGAGCAAGTTGGCTTTTGCGGGAACCAATCCGAATAGTGCGTGGGGGACTATAAACTACTGAAGTCATAAAACAATATAATATCGCTGGCGATAAATTCACTCTCATCTAGACTACCGTAGTCAGGGACTCATACTAATTTTGGGTTTTGGATTTGGGATTTTGGATTACAATTCTTTACCAAAAGCTGGTTTGAGGAATCTCCAACACTACTACTTAGTAAAGCATTTGATTGGATTTGTAGCGAATTAAAGAACGGCAATACTCTGCAATGCCAGTGCGTCCCTTGACAATGCCAATGTGTCTACTGACAATGCCAACGCGTCTTTTGACATTAAAAACGAACTCTTGAGTCCGCTGTTGAATGCGGTGTTCTAATTCAGTGTTGAGTGTTTGTAGCTGTTTATAAAGTTCTGAGTGTTGGATGGCGATCGCAACCTGGGTTGCAAGTTGCATCATCAACTCAATTTCCCCAGATTTCCATATACGGGTGCGATCGTACTGATGAGCAATCAATAAATCCCAAAGATAAGGGGTAAAAGTAGGTGTTTTGCTATCTAGTTGGGCTGCTCGTGCAATCAGCCTGCTAAAGTGAATTTGAATCCTTACAAAAGTATTTAGTATGAAAGATGCTTGGGATTGGGAAGAGGAGGATATTGAGTTACTTATCCAAAACGGAGTGCAAGAAAGCCTTACCCTAGACTATAAAAGATGTGAATCCCTAGATAAACGCAATCCTAATCGCAAGAAAGATTTGAGTAAAGATGTTTCAGCGTTCGCAAACTCGGCTGGGGGCGTAATTGTATATGGCGTGATTGAGACTAATTACCTGCCGACAGGGATTGATAGTGGTTATGATCCCAAAGATATAACAAGAGAATGGCTTGAACAGGTTATTAATTCAACTATCCAACGTCGTATTGATGATATCAGAATCAAACAAATTGAGCTTAAGAAGAGTAACTCTGGGCACGTTATCTATGTAGTAAGTATTCCACAAAGCAAACGTGCCCCTCATATGGCAGAAGATCATATTTTCTACAAGAGGTTAAACTATCAGTCAATGCCAATGGAGGAGTATGAAGTTCGAGATATTGGGAATCGTGCTGATGCTCCTGACTTATCACTTCAATTTTCCTTTGAAAGTAATGTAATTGATATTGAATTTGAAGAAGATAAAGAATTCTCAAAGCCAATTACCTTGTATACAGCCATAACAAATGAATCTATAGCTCCAGCAATGTACTACATAGTGCGTTTATTCTTTGATAAACAGCTTACAATTATCAACAGCGGTGGTTTTAGTTCAACTCAGAGCAAACTTTACAGATAGGTAATATGGCATTTATTGTAAATTCGTATTCTAATAACTATTCAATACCTGGAACTATGCCTATTTGGCAAGGAGTCAGATTTACAATTGGTGATCCTCACTTTCAAATAGCTATTCCAAAGGTCAATGGCGATATGATTTACGGTTTGGCTTGGTCAGTTGATTCACTTGGAATGCAGCAGAAGCTTAGAGGAGCTATTCTAACTGTCTCAAATAATCAAGCGAAAATTTTAGATGTTTGATAAAGGGCAACTTGATAGATCAAATGTAGCGAATGATCGCAAGATATTGGTGAGGTATTCAAAGCTTACTACCACCACTCAACTTGATCGTCATAAACCCAACCATAAAAGTAGGTAAACATCAAACAAATTAACAATTTTTATCAAAAATCCAAGCGTATTGCTCTATAGGCGATCGCCTTGTTGCATTCAGCTAGTAGCGAACGTTGATAAACTGGATATAGGACTTTCGGAATAGCAGAAGTCATGAGTATTGCAAAATCCGCATCCCTAACCCTAGAGGAGTTTCTGAAGTTACCAGAAACAAAACCTGCAAGTATTTATATTGATGGTGAAATTAGCCAGAAACCAATGCCGAAAACCCGCCACTCCCGACTTCAGGCTAAGTTGATTAATGGGATTAATGAAGTCACAGAGGAGAGGCAAATCGCTTATGCTTTTCCAGAGTTACGTTGTACTTTTGGTGGTCGGTCAATTGTTCCAGATGTGGCGGTTATTCGTTGGCAACAAATTGAGTTTGACGATAACGGAGAACCTGTAGATGATGTGCTAATTGCTCCCAACTGGACAATTGAAATTCTCTCTCCAGATCAGAGTTCCAATCGGGTTACAAGCAATATCTTGCACTGCCTAAAATATGGTTCTCAGCTTGGATAGTTGATTGATCCTGATGACCGCTCAGTTCTGGTATTTAAACCACATCAACAACCAGAATTTTGTCATAAAGCAGATAGCTTGGCTGTTCTAGATGGTATTGATTTAGAGTTGACAGTAGAACAGGTATTTGGCTGGTTAAAGATGAAAGCAGAATGAGCAAACTTTGTTAAAGTTATCTGTAAATAATCGGATTAATAGATTTTTTAGTTTCTATTTTTAAATGTTAACAATTGAACTTACTGATATAGCCAAATCTGGAAATGCTTGTGGGGAAATTGTACCTCTACTTAGCGAATTAAATTTGGCAATACCCTCCAATGCCAATGCGTCAGCTGACAATGCTAATGCGTCCGTTGACAATGCTAATGCGTCCGTTGACAATGCCAATGCATCTCTTGACAATGCCAATGCATCTCTTGACAATGCCAATGCGTCCCCTGACAATGCCAATGCATCTCTTGACAATGCCAATGCGTCCCCTGACAATGCCAATGCGTTCGCTGACAATGCCAATGCGTCCCCTGACATTAAAAACCCTACCCTTTTACGCAAAACTTTGCTTAGACTTCCTTTTCCTCGTTCCCATGTTCTGCATGAGAATGCATTCATGTGGGCTGTTGACTCAATATCTGACTAGAGGCAGCAGCCCCTAATCAGCCATTCCCATACTCTGCATGGAAACGAGAGAATCTCAAATAATACTACTTAGACTTACCTTCTAATGGGAGAGTGACTGCACAAGTTGTACCAATTCTCACTTCAGTGGTGATGTTAATATCACCTTGGTGTAAGTCCACACACTTTTTCACCACTACCAATCCTAACCCTGTACCAGGAATGCTTCTGACATTCTTGCCACGATGAAACGGTTCAAATAGCTGCTTTTGATCTGCTAGCGGAATCCCAATACCCTGATCTTGAACTTGGAGAATCACCGTATCTGATTTAAACTCCAAACCCAAATGAACATTGCCCCCTTGAGGAGAATATTTAATCGCATTCAACAGCAAATTAGACAGAATGGAACGCAACAACCTTTCATCCACCCAGGCAGAAATAGCTTTTCCTCGACAAACAAAGCTAAGTATGTGCCTCTCATCTGTACTGAGGCGCATTTCTTCC
Organism: Nostoc sp.; assembly: GCF_036917615.1. GTDB lineage: Bacteria > Cyanobacteriota > Cyanobacteriia > Cyanobacteriales > Nostocaceae > Nostoc. Next base: position 20,339 of record NZ_JBALCZ010000015.1, on the reverse strand, counting down.
ACAAAATAACCGCAGAACCCTTCTAAATCTATGAGTTTAGGATTAAATTCTAGTTTTCCAGTTTCGGCTCGATTGATAGTTAAAATATCGTCTAGGATCTGAACCATATTCTTTACAGAGAGTTGAATTCGCTGCAAGTTCCTCAATCGCTTAGAAGAGTTATCCCATTCATCCTGACAGTTCTCTAGCAATTGGGCCGCTGCTAAAGCAGTACTTAAAGGAGTGCGAAACTCGTGAGATGCCATTGAGAAAAAGCGTGTTTTGAGGACGCTGAGTTCTCTTTCTCGCTCTAGTGCCATCCGAATTTCATCTAACCGCTTGCGTTCTGTAATGTCGCGGCAGTTAACCATAATTCTAGTGCCTGCTGTATTATCTAGAAATTTCTGGCTAATAGCTTCTAGCATCCGCCACGAACCATCTTTGTGCCGACAACGAAACTCGATTGGGGCAGTAACTTCGGAACTTTGGATAGCATCAATAAAGCTATGGTAAGTATTAGCAAAATCATCTTGGTGAATGTAATCTAATAAGTTTTTGCCAATTAGTTCTGCTGCCGGATAACCCAAAACCTTTTCAACGGAAGGACTTTCATAACGAATAGAACCATCTACATCGAGAATTTTGACGATATCTAGAGCATTTTCAATCAACGAGCGGAAGCGTTCTTCACTCTGGCGTAACGCCTGTTCAGCTTGCTTGCGCCCGGTAATGTCACGTTGTACTGATATCCAGTGAGTATACCAGCCGATTTGATCAGCTACGGGTACGATGCTGAATTCATTCCAGAATTCAGAGCCGTCTTTGCGGTAATTAATTACCTGAACAGTGACTGGTTCCCAACGAGAAAGCGCAGTCCAGACTTTATCCAGTTCTGCCCGACTTGTTTTCGCTCCTTGAAGGATACGAGGCGTTTTACCTAAAACTTCTTCCAGGCTGTAACCTGTGATTCGGGTAAATGCTTCATTAACATAAATAATATGCGGCCCAGGTTCGCCAATCGGTTTTGCTTCAGTGATAACTACAGCATCATTTGTATTTACAACTACAGATTGCAGCAACCGTACCTGTTCTTCCTGTTGCTTTTGGTGGGTGATATCAGCAATCACTGCTACCATGCCGTTAATACTATCGTCACTATCATGCAATGGAGCGGCGGAGAAAACTATATCGATCGCAGTGCCATCTTTTCTAGAACGGCGCAATTCTACTCTGGTATAAGTTGTTCCTTGTAATATACTTTGTTGGAGAATATTGTATTCCTCTAATTGGTCATCTAAAAAAATTGGGTTAGGATGATCAATTACCTCCGCCTCTGTCCAGCCAAACATCCGTTCAGCAGCAGGATTCCAGATTTTCACTTTACCTTCTAAATCAAGTGTGAAGATGGCCCGAGGAGAGGCAGTAATTAGAGCTTGCAGCGCGGCTTGCGTGCGCTGACGTTCAGCAATTTCGGCTCGCAGAGAAACATTGGCTTTAGCTAACTCTTGAGTCCGTTGTTGAACGCGGTGTTCTAATTCAGCATTGAGTTTTTGTAGCTGTTTGTAAAGTTCTGATTGTTAAATAGCGATCGCAACCTGGGTTGCAAGTTGCTTCATCAACTCAACTTCCCAAGATTCCCATAGGCGGGTGCGATCGCACTGATGGATATGTTGAGCGATCTGATTCAACCGAGGTTGTTTACCTGCTAAGTTGCCTTTGAGACTGCTACTAAAAGCACCTCGGACTAATTGGAATATATGGGTAAACTGCACTATGTTCTGACAGCCTTCAGTTTTGTAGCCTCGAATATAAGGCACAATATCTTCCCCGAACGTATCTTGGTACTCGTCGCTGTCGAGATAGGAATCAATTTCAGCCTCAAAGCCTTTTTCATCCAAAATAGTACTGTGCGATCGCATTTCTTCTAGGTCAATGGGAGCGCGACCGAGGAAATGCCTAAAGTTCAACTCAATTGCCCGATAACGAGGGCAATTGCTGAAAAACCGGGAACTATACAACTCTGACTTCGCTACCAAACGCACAAATTCGCGGACGCTAATTTCACCCCGCTTAAATTGCGACTCAGGAACAGTGAGCCGCTCACTTTCCATCACATAGGCATTTCCTAAAACCTGTCTGTATATAACCCTAATGATAGTTTCAAGTTCTTCTGCCGAATAACCAGGCACTTTTACAATTGAGTCAGTGTCTTCAAACAGGCTGACACCTAAACGTGAACTTGGTCCAAAAACCATTTTCTGAAAATCTCCTGGCTAAAGATAGAGTTCTTTTGGAACGTCTTAAGGAGGTTATTAGAAACCTACATAGAATAGAGAATTGCATACCAAAAGTAAGGAAATCGCTCAGGAAATGGTAAAGAAATCGGAAAGAAGCAGCAAAATATAGAAATTGTTACTTTTTGCAATATTTTCTCAATCAGAGTTCGCAGATTGTTTTAAACATAACTTGTATGGTTTAAAAAAAAATTATGCGAATTCTTTTAGTTGAAGATGATGTACGCCTTGCCCAAACTTTAGCAGAAGTCCTTACAGATCAGCGTTATATGGTTGATGTGGTGACAGATGGTGAGGCAGGATGGAATCAAGCCAAAATGCTGGATTATGATTTGCTGCTGCTGGATGTGATGTTACCAGAACTCGATGGAATTAGTTTATGTCATCGGTTGCGATCGCACAGCTACAGTATGCCTGTTCTCATGCTCACTGCCCGTGACACCGTTAGCGATAAAATCACCGGACTCGATGCGGGAGCAGATGATTATGTCGTTAAACCAGTGGATTTGCAAGAACTATTTGCACGAATTCGCGCCTTGCTTCGTCGGGGTAATGTTTCATCGCCGCCGATTTTGGAATGGGGCAATCTGCACCTCAATCCCAGCACTTATGAAGTGAACTATGGAGAAAATATGCTACATTTAACCCCAAAAGAATACGGGATATTAGAGTTATTACTGCGAAATGGTCGTCGTGTGCTTAGTCGCAGCGTGATTATTGAACATATTTGGTCGCTAGAGTCTCCTCCAGAAGAACATGCTGTGAAAGTTCATCTCAGAAGCCTGCGTCAAAAGCTCAAAGCAGCCGGAGCTTTTGAAGATTTTATTGAAACAGTTCACGGTATTGGCTACCGTCTCAAACAACTCGACTAATTATAGCGCTTCTCATTTCCATGAAATACAAACTAGGGATTCACATCTGTTTATTTTTGTCAACTTCAGGTAAAAACCAGTCTAGACAGAGCTTTGAGAGATTGCCTCGTTCCCAGTCTCTGACTTGTCTGGCTGGAAACCAGGTTTTAAAAGAGTTTTGGCTTAAGTTGACACCAATGACAAATGTACGCCCCTTTACACAATTCAAAACTGCTATATAAGACATTTCCTAAACTACTTAAGAATGCATCCCAGTTTTTATTTTGCAACAGAGAATAAGTGTCATTGCGTTCGCGTAGCGTCTCCTAGAGAGGAGGAACGACGTTCGCGTAGCGTGTCGCAGACAAGTAATCGCATGGACTTGTTCGTAGTGAGAGATTTTGCGATTGCTTCACTCCACTTCGTTGCGTTCGCAATGACGTTTAAAAAAGTGGGATGCTCCCACTACTTAAGGGTCGGATTTGAGATATTCCTGTAATTGTTGGGTACGCAGTTTTGTAATATTTTCTAGACAACCAAAATAAATGGTAGGGGCAATACTTCCTCCCTGATATCTGCTTCTCTCAAACTCACAGTTGGTATCTCTAAACTTGATCCATGCTACCTGTGCAGCAATCAATTTCTGTTTTCTAGAGCTTTCTAAGGTAGGTAGCAATTGTTGATAAACTCGATTCAGTTTTTTATCTGCATTCTGATAAGATAACCCCGTGCATTCATTAATTGCTGCTTGAGTTTGAGCATTATTGCAGTTGAGCTTTTGAACTAAGCGCATTGGTAAATCAGGCGTTGTGCCTGCTATTGTCATGGTGGGGGTATCTAAACTGCTGAGAGTTAGCATACTTGCCAAAACTAGTAATAATTGACGCATGGCAAAATTTTTATTGTTTAAGTGTAGACAAAAGATCCCAAAATACACATCAAAATTGGTATATTCCGACGCAGAATACTTCTGAACTTTTTACAAAAAGTAAACCAGCCGTCAGATGGAAGTCGAAATTTCCCAAGAATGCTAAAAAGGATTTGGTATTTTAGTGATCTAAGTTTAGCTTTTATATTTTATGAATCGTTCCGCCTGTCTTATTTTCAATCCAGTTGCGGGTCAGGGTGACCCAGATTTAGAACTAGCAGAAATTCGGGCAATATTAGAGCCAGACATTGACCTAGATATTTATCTCACAACTGAAGAAATCGACGCTGACGAACTGGCCTATGCAGCTGTAGCGAGGGGAGTAGATGCAATCATTGCTTCGGGAGGAGATGGCACCCTCTCAGCGGCGGCAGCGGCTTTAGTGAATACTGAGATTCCATTTGGGATCATTTCTCGAGGAACAGCAAACGCTTTTGCCACAGCTTTAGGAATTCCTGACACGATCGCAGCTGCGTGTCACACAATTTTGCAGGGAGGAATCCGCAGTGTAGACGTAGCCTATTGCAACGATCAACCAATGGTACTCCTAGCAGGTATTGGCTTTGAAGCTGAAACTGTAGAATTGGCAGACCGGGACGCCAAGAACCGCTTTGGGATGATGGCCTATGTCTTAGCAGGAATTCAGCAACTGAGAAACTTAAAAAACTTTGATGTTGAAATTGAAACTGAAGACAAGATCATTAAAACTAGTGCCTGTGCAGTAACAGTCGCAAATGCTGCACCTGCCACTTCAGTCTTAGCTCAGGGTCCAGCAGGTCTGATTTATGATGATGGGCTACTAGATTTAACGATTGTAGCTCCAGTTAATAAGGCAGGAGCGATCGCAGCTACATTTCATCTATTTCAAACGGCTTCTACAGGTAACGCCGTAGATCGGGATGATATTGGTTTTCTGCGAGCTAAACAATTTAAAATTACGACTAACCCACCACAAAAGGTTGTTCTAGATGGTGAACTAGTGGGCACAACACCAGTAGAAATTAAGTGTGTTCCAGCAGGCTTGAGAATTTTTGTGCCATTAGTAGAAGAAGTTGAGCCTACTGAAAAACTAGAGGGACTCCCCAATCTGACTATTGAGATGAAAGACACAGTAGGAGAATAAGGGCATGGGGCATGGGGCATAGGGCATGGGGCATGGGGCATGGGGCATGGAACAAGGGGAAAGACTTGCTACAACCTTGCTCCCCTGTCCCCTGCAATTGAAGATTCAGGAGTAGGTTGCATTGAAACTTGTATCTGATCCAGCGATCGCTAACAAAATTCGTCAAATGAATCAGCGGGTACGGTGGCAAGATCCGTTAATTGTGGAACGGAACATCGACCAAACTCGGCTGGTGTTGGAGGATGGTCAAACAGACAATCCTGAGTTTTCATTTTTAGTTGTAGGTGATAGTGGTTCCGGTCAGCACCGGGGACACAATCCCCAGCGACAGGTGGCTGAACTCATGCTGCCCCATCACAACGAATCCCGTTTTATGCTGCACATGGGGGACGTGATCTATTTAGTGGGGTCGAGTGAATACTACCAGCAGAACTTCATCCAGCCTTACCGAGAGTTTATCTTGGGCGGAGAGCATCCCAGACGGATTGCCTATGACCAGATGATTTTTAAGCTGCCCATTTTACCTGTACCAGGAAATCACGATTACTATAACTTGCCGATTTTATTGAGCCTGGCATCCCTAACAACATTACCCATTCGTCGCTTGTTGCGATCGCGGTTAGACCTAGATGTGGGCTTGCATGGCTCAGGAACCGGTGACGCTTACGCACGGGCATTTCTGGACTATCTTAAGGCGTTTCAGCTTCCAGGAGAGTTAAATCATCATTTAGATCAGTACTACACAGCCAAGACAGATACAGGTAGTTGTCTTTGCTATGAACCTGGGCACTTCACCCGCCTTCCCAATCGCTACTATACTTTTCGCTATGGTGGTATAGATTTCTTTGCCTTGGATTCTAATACATTTAACGATCCACCACCGCTACCTAAAACCAAACAAGGTGACGCCGATCGCAAAGTCTTAGAAAAACGTCGTGAAGATTTAGAGCAAGAAAAGCTGCAAATCGTTGAAACCTCAGCCAAGCTTCGTCCAGAAAACCCCACCGAAGCCGACCAATTAGACGACTTGCACGCCAAGCTGTCGCAAATTGAAGAAATTATTGTTGATATCGATAAGCAACTAGCTACTGATAAAATACTGCTGACTGATACTGAACAACTGGAGTGGCTCAAGCAAAGATTAATTCAATCTTGGAATAATTCTGAAGTTCGGGGAAGGGTGATTTATTTCCATCATCCTCCTTATGTAACTGAGGCGACAAAGTGGCAACAAGGACAAACTCTGATAATTCGCGATCGCCTCCGTGGTGTGCTGGATGCGGTAGCTAAAGAAATAGGTTCCCTAAATCAGGGGCGTCCTTTGGTCGATTTGGTATTAAACGGTCATGCGCACTGCTTGGAACACCTTGAAACAATGGATACAGGACACGCTGATTCTCATATCCACTGGATTATTTGTGGAGGTAGCGGGTTTAGTTTGCGACGCCAGCGGGTTGAGGGAGCAGATTTGATAGAGACTTTTGGGAATGAAAATAGATTAGTGGCGCGATCGCATCTGTTCATTGGTCGCAACGGTCAAGGTTTTCAGAAGCGACGACCTTACTCAGGTTTACGCATTGACGTTAAAGGTGATGGACAGCCTAAGTTTATTGTCCGTCCTTTAGTTGCCGAATGGTATCAGCGGCAATGGCATAATCGTGAACTTGAGCCGTTGATCATCTAGTAACATACTTCTGAAAATATTAACTCATAAAAGTAGAGACGCAATGATTGCGTCTCTACTTATCGCCTATTTAGCCTTATTACGTGTAATTACACACAGCAAAAAGGATAGTGTTAATTAAATTACTCCTGGACCTTTACCGCGTTTGTCACCCTTTTCGGTCAATTTGCCTTCCTCGTCATCTTGACTAACTTCTGCAAGTTCTTGAATACGTGCTGCCTTTTCTTCTGCTGCTTGTTGGCGTGCATCACCCGGTTCTTCGTAGTACATTTCCGGTTCAATTGCATAGTTGTTAGACAAACCTTCTTGGTCTACGGTATAGCCATCAGTGGTGCGTATACTTTCTGAATCAGTTTGATCATCGGTAGATGCATCTGCCTCCTTTTCTTCTGTGGGGAGTGTTTTGTACTCATCTCCTTCCCTTTCCATTCGAGCAGCTATTTCAGCGGGGATAATGCCGCGATCATATGTATTTACTTCGGCTCTATCAGATGAATCTATACCTTTGTTAACTTCTTGATTAGCCATAAATTTGTCCTCGTTAAAGAATGTATTAAATAACTTCAGTAACTAGATTAGGCTATTTTTCATCTTGGCTCTACTATCTTTAGAAGTGATTTTTAATTAAATATAATGTTATGTCCTCTATCTTTTGGTGTATTCAAAAGACTAATATTAAGTCCGGTTAAATACTTATAATTTCCGTTCATTGCGTAAAACAAGGGTTTTGGCTGAAAGTTGACACTAACACCAATGAACATTATTATGCCCAGACTGCGTTTTTCATCCAAAATAGAATAATTATAAAATTCCCGACTTTTTAGATAAGTCGGGAATCTGAATCTTTGAATTGCATATCTTTAATTAGCGAACGATATCGACTACTGGGCTGAGGCTAGTTTAATAGTTGGTAAATTTATTCGCCCACAAATTGGTTTTTCAGTAATTGAATTTCATCGGCTAATTCTTGCCGATTTGAAGCCTTCAGTAGATAACGGAAAATAAACCAACTGACGTAACCAATTCCAACTAACTCAAAGAGTGGTGATAGTAGTGGAATATTAGTGATTGCATTTAGTACTGCTAGTACTACCTTAGCTGTAACAATCGCCGTCAAAATTAAAGCAACGGTTATTAGAGGCTGCTTGTAATCCTTAAAAAAGCTACTTAAGTATTGGGGCAGTTGCTCCAAAAATTGAGAAACTTGTCTACTAATTTGCTGCCATTGAGATTCCGGTTCACGTGCTGGTGGTAGTTTTGGCAAGTTTGCAGTATCTGTACCTTCAAGTGCTAGCGTACCTTGTGATAAGGAAGCATTGATCGATTCACGTTGCTGTTGATCGGTTTCCATAGTTTTTATTTTCGGCGACTACAAGAGCTTGTATAACAGAATTGAACATCAAAAAATATAATTATTAAAGTTGTCAATTGTCTATTCTTAGTGGTTAGTAATAAATCTAACTGACCACTAAGACTGAGCAAGAGCATCTAAATTTATTTTTGCCTACCTACTCAGTTGGATTTGTTGTTAGCTACCTTATTTTTTTGGTGCAGCAACAGTTGCTTTAACAATTACCTTTTTGACACCTTTAATTTTTTTAGCCTCAGGTTCAATTTTGGCCAACTCCTTCTGATTGTTCACAGTTCCTCCAACAGTGACAGTTCCATCATCTGCGGCATCAACTGTTAGTTGACTTTTGGGTATGTTTGCCTCTAACTTAGAGCGAACTTCACTTTTTAGGTCACCTGAAGCTCTTTGTGTATCACCACCAGCAGCATTATTGCGCTGTTCGCGGGCGCGAATATCCTCATTTAGTTGTCTTCTGCGGACATCACTTTGTGCGTCTTGTTGAGCAGCTTGTGTTGTTTGTGCGCTCGGTGTTTGGGGAGTTTCATTAGGATTATTGGGTGCAGATTCACTTGTTTTAGAAGCGTTATCACAAGCAGCAACACCAAAAACTAAAAGACCACTAATTAACAAAGGAGTTAGCTTTTGCATATGTTGAATTCGGAATCGGAAAGTGAAATTTGTTGATATTTACGGCACAAGTGAGGAGCAAGTTTTTTTTAGTCAGGAGCAAAGTTTTCAACTTCTTACTCCTACAATTTTGTGAAATTAGTGTGAGTGACAACTACCTTAGCTTAAAGTGTTTCATCACGACGGTCAACAATAACTACAGCAGGAGCGTCTCTATCAGACCCTGTTGAGTAATTGGTGGGAATCGGATCAACAACTGGTGTGCCGTAATCGGTTGCTCGATCTAAAGCTGGGCGATGTGCGCCGAGATCAGTGCCATCATATATAGCAAATTCTTCAATACCTCGACGTCTAAGAATTGCTTCAGCTTGGCGGATTTCAGCTTCCGTACCATCGATAATTACTAAGTAGTCGCCTCTTTGGAAGCGATCGCCATAAACTCGCGCTCTGTCTTCAGGGATTCCCAAGCCAGCGAGTCCGCCAACAATACCCCCAGCTGCTGCACCGATCGCACCCCCAGCCGCTGTTGTCGCCAAAGCTGTGGCTACTGCCCCACCTGCTATCACAGGCCCGATTCCAGGAATCGCTAAAGTCCCAAGACCAACTAATAAGCCAGTCAAGCCCCCTAGAACACCGCCTGTAGCTGCTCCAGTTTTTACACCCTCGTCTGCTTTATTACCTGCACCGACGTTTCTATCTACATCTACACCAGCGATCCCTTGACCGTTTGTATCTTTGGCAATAATAGAAACTGTATTTAAAGGAAAACCCCCATCTCGTAATTCTGTAAGTGCTGCTTCTGCATCTCGACGATGAGAAAACACCCCAATTGCCCGTTTAGCAACACCACTATCAGCCCTAGTAGGAGTTGGAGTCCCATAATCAGTGGCAGTAGGGGTTGGAGTCACATAACCAGTGGTTGCATTTGTAGCATCTGGATTATCGTAAATGCCAAACTCTTCCACACCCTGCTGACCTAGAATTGCTTCCGCTCTAAGGATTTCTGCATCTGTACCATCTAGGATGACTAAATAGTGTCCTCGCTTTACGCGTTCGTCATAAACTTTGGCTCGTTCTTCGGGAATTCCTAAACCAATCAATCCACCAAGTAAACCACCAGCTACAGCACCAATACCAGCTCCAGTCAGGGTAGTAGCTAGGGTGGTTGCTGCGGCTCCAGCCAGCATGATTGGCCCAACTCCAGGAATTGCCAAAGTCCCAAGACCAACTAATAAGCCAGTCAATCCGCCCAAAGCAGTGCCTGTAACTGCCCCAACTTTAGCGCCTTCGTCAGATTTATCGCCAACGCGATCGCGCACATCAGCGCCAGCAATATCTTCTTTGTCTCCATCCTGCGTAATGACAGACACTCTGTCCATGTCAAAACCGGTGTTTTTCAATTCATGTAGGGCATGTTCAACATCTCGACGATTAGAAAATACACCAACACCACGTTTATGTACACCTACAACCATTATTTTTTCTCCTCATCAAAAATCAATTTAATTATTCACTATATTTATAGCTCGTAATCACCATTATTAATACATGTTTATGTTTATTTTTCGTCAATCGTTTGGAATAATTTTATCTCTGTCATTAGATATAGGTGCTTTTATCTAAAGTAAGTTAATAGAAATCTCAAAAAAATTATGTTTTCAAAAAATTTAGATATTAACTATTTTATTTTTCAAAGTTTTGTCTGAAATAGGAGTTTTAAAGTTAACAAAATTTCTGTAAAAAAACTATCTAATCTATAAGATGTAATTTTATTAGCGACACATAGTTATATATCGATTTTAACTTCAGGGAGAATCTGCTTAATTTAAATGTTTTGCCCTCACCCAATTTTGTAGAGAAAGTGAGGGTAAGTAGAGAACGCTTGCCAGGGTTGGCTTCTATCTTAGATTAACACTAATAAACATTATTTCCTACCGTCTGGCACTCTACCTCGCTCATTTAAAACCTGCCGTATCTGTGGATGCATTTTTATAAAAATTACTTTTATTAAGAAGATTTAATTTTAATTTTATTAGATTGTGACAGAATTTCTAATTTTACATACATTATTTTCTTTAGTTAAAAAGTAATAAAAATATTTATTTTTTGTAAAATACGACTTTTGGCAAACAAACTTATTACCTAAGAAAGTGTCAGCTTATATAATTGATAACTAAAATGCTCAGTAAGCCATTTTATAAATGGATATTTAATTGAGTGCAACTGAGGAAATCCTATGTTTCAAGGTCTTTTAACTATTTGGGGATGGAACTGGCTGCCTTTTGGATTAGCGCCGATAACTTTAGCTCAGGAAGTACTAACTCCAGAAGAAGCATCAGTTCTTTTTTCTGGCCCTAAATTCTTGGTAGCATTGCTGGCTGGGGTTTTAATGGCATTTGCCTTTCAATTGTTATTCACAAACTTTTCAGTCGCTGTCGGAATTTCATCTTGGGAAGTTGACTCAGATTCTGATGATGAAAGTTTGGGTAGTAAAATTCGTGAAGTTCAAGCCAAAGTTGGTGCTTGGGCGTTGATTACCGCTAGCTTTGCATTATTTATTGCTTGTTTTCTAGCGGTAAAACTTAGTTTAATCGAAAGTGCATTTCTTGGAGCAATTATCGGTGTAGTCATCTGGTCTACCTATTTCTCACTGGTAATTTGGTTGGGTTCATCGGCAGTAGGTTCTTTAATTGGTTCAATTGCTAGTACTGTAACTTCTGGTTTTCAGGCTCTGATGGGTACAGCAACTGCTGGTATCGGTGCTAATACTGCAAAAAAGGAGTTAATTTCTACCGCTGAAGATATTACAGCCGCAGTCCGGCGGGAATTAACTTCAGGTTTTGATCCTGAAGGTATTAAAAATACGCTCCAAAGTTCCTTAGGTTCTCTGCAATTACCAAAGCTGGATATCAAAGAAATTCGTAGTCAATTTGACCAGCTTATTAAAGATACAGATTTGCAATCTGTTGCTGATAGTGACCTATTGCAAAACATTAATCGCCAAACATTTGTTGATTTAATCAGCAATCGCACAGACTTCTCTCAAGAAGATATCAATCGGATTGCTGACGAATTTGAAGGTGGTTGGAAACAAGCTTTGAATCGCCAAAATCCCACAGAACAAGTAATTAATTTGCTCAATTCTGCTACGCCCGAAGAACTGAATTCAGAGCAATTAGGTGAACGGCTTCAACAACTGGTTACATTCGCAGGTGGTAATGGTAAACAAAGCAATGGTGTGATTAAGCAAGCCATTCGATATGGCTTGAGCGCCGCTGCACCAGCAGTGCTGGATCAGTTAAACCTTTCCAATGTAAACCTTTCCAATATAGATGTGAACAAAATTACAGCTCAGTTGCAAAAGCTGAAAGAGAAAGTTCAAGATGTCGATGTTAATCAAATTACAGAACAACTCCAAAAGCTTACACAACAAGCAACTGAACAAGTAACTGCAAAATTGCCTAGATCACCCGAAAACACGATTAAAGCAGATGTAGAAGACTACATATTGAATTCGTTTCCTTGGCATTTTAACCGAATTACCCTGGTAGATGAATTTAAAGAAGTCATCTATGACGTGAATGCAGATCCGACAACTGTAAGACGGGAGTTGGAAGAACTCAATCAAGAATATTTTACCAACTTGCTAAAGCAACGCGGTGATATTAGTGAAGCCAGAGTGAAAGAAATTGCCGAACAAATGGAAAGCGATCGCCTGGAAGTTTTAGAAACTGTAAAACAGGCCCAAGGGCGAGAAAAAGGGCAAGATTTCCGTGGCCGCATCGAAGATTATCTGCGTTCGACAGGGAAAGAAGAACTCAATCCTGAAGGAATTGAACGGGACTTTGCCAAGTTGGTGGAAGATCCAGAAGCTGGGTTTGAAGATTTAAGTAGCCGCTTCGGGGAATTTGACCGCGATACTTTTGTACAATTGCTCCAGCAGCGTCAAGATATCAGCGAAGAAGAAGCTAATAATATTGTTAGTCAAATCGAAAGCACCCGCGATAATATCTTGAATCGTGCTAAAGAAGTGCAAGAACAAGCAAAAGCAAAAGCTGATGAAGTGCGCCAAAGAGTTGAAGACTATCTGCGGAATACTAACAAAGACGAACTCAATCCCGAAGGTATTAAACGTGAGTTTAAAGTCTTGCTAGACGATCCGCAAGCCGGAATTAGCCTTTTGCGATCGCGCTTATCGCAATTTGACCGCGATACACTGGTACAATTGCTCAGTCAGCGTCAAGATTTGAGCGAAGAACAGGTAAACCAAACTCTCGATCAGCTCGAAGCAGTCCGAGACAGTATTTTGCAAGCACCGCAACAGGCGAAAGAACAGTACGAAAAAACTACAAAAGCGCTTGCAGAATATCTCCGCAATACCAACTTAGAAGAACTTGATCCAGAAGGTATCAAGAGCGATTTGGAAAAATTACTCAATGATCCCAAAGCCGGAGCCTTAGCATTTCGCGATCGCTTGTCTCAGGTTGATCGAGAAACCTTGGTTAAACTCGTGAGTCAGCGAGGAGACTTGAGCCAAGAGCAGGTTAATCAGATCATTGATCGCGCTCAAGATGCGATTGGTGATATAGTAAGAGCGCCACGACGTTTAGCAAAACGTACCACTCAAGTAGCTCAAGATTTTGAAGCCAATCTCGAAGAATACCTGCGTAATACCAACAAAGAAGAACTCAACCCAGAAGGAATCAAACGCGATTTGCAATTGCTGCTGTCTTCTCCCCGCGCTGGAATTGGGAATTTAAGCGATCGCGCCTCGAAATTTGACCGTTCGACAATTGTGGCGCTGTTATCTCAACGCGAAGATATCTCAGAAGAGGAAGCTAACCGAATTGTCGATCAAATTGAGTCTGTTCGGAGTTCGATTGTCGAACAATTCCAGCAGATTCAGCAAAAGGTGCAATCAGTGCTGGATGGGGTGTTTGGAAAAGTTCGCAACTATCTCAACTCGCTGGATCGTTCGGAACTTAACTATGAAGGGATTAAGCAAGATTTTGCGAAAGTGTTCGACGATCCGCAAGCCGGATTTGAAGCATTGCGCGATCGCCTCAGCGAATTTGATCGCGACACCTTAGTTGCTGTGATCAGTTCTCGTGAGGATATTTCTGAGGCAGATGCTAACCGGATCATCGACCAAATAGAAGCGGCGCGTGATGGCGTACTGCAACGAGCCGAACGCATCCAGAAAGAAACACAAAAACGCCTGAAAGCGATCCAAAAGCAAGCTAAAAAACAAGCCGAAGAAAGCAAAAAAACCGTTGCAAATGCTGCCTGGTGGATATTTGGAACAGCTATTGCTTCCCTTTGTGCCAGTGCGATTGGTGGTGCGATCGCAGTCACTGGGATAACTCTACCTGGGTAAAATATTTCCGTCATCAGGAATTTTGAGAAAATACAAAGTGGTATTCAATCTTTACAAATGAATGCCACTTTTTCTTATAAATAAAACAAATTACCCCTCAGAGTAAGTAGGTTGGTGCTATTAAAATGAACTATGTAAAGTTTTATAAAAATTCTGAAATCTGCTTGAATTCAGGTTACTTGCTCGTTTAAATACTTTTACATGGTTTAGTTTTTTCCCGCCAACTTACTCACTATCATCACCTTGTTATTCCGATAGAGATTAAAAAACTCTATCGAAATCAAGGGTTTATGATTTTACTCTCATCAGAGTAAAATATTATGGTTAATTATTCTTTCTTATAGATAGAAAAAAGTACGCTTCAGGGTTATATCATAGTCTTGTAGTATTCTGAATACAATAAAAACGTCCTAAAACGTATGCAATTCCGTACGAGAAAGTCTGTTTGTTCCCTAGCAGCCTAGTACTGGAAGCATAGAATACATAAGGCACAAGGATATAACATGATTCTTGGCATAATTTTGATGCTAACATCATCAATACATCCAGTGCTTCTCAAATTTTCTCAAGTCTTCAGACTTAACAGCAAAGACCTGTTCCAATCAAATCTAGTTCAGTTATATCTTCCCACTCGTTATTTGTCCATCTTGTTTTCTCGGCGTTGCTGAATAAAAGTGGAAAATTCAAAAATTTAATGTTTGAAACGGTTTCCTTTGCGCTTTTGAAGGAAACGAAATTCATACTCTTAATTAGCAACGTCGTTTTCTGATGGAGAAGTGGCGAGGTAATTTTTTTACCCTCTAAGTTTAGGAGAAGTTAATGGTAAGTTTACCTGTTGACGTAAATAGTCTTGTCAAGAATACTGTCGGTAGTCTCGTGAACGTCAATGGCAGCAATGTCGTGGTTTCTAATGGCGGCGGCAAGATCGTGAACGCTAGTGGTAGTAGTAACCAAACCATTTACGGCGGTAATGGTAATGATGTCTTTAACACTGGTAATGGCAACGATAAGCTTGTTGGCGGTAATGGCAACGATGTCCTTAACGCCGGCAATGGCAACAATAGCCTTGACGGTGGTAATGGCAACGATATCCTTAACGCCGGCTATGGCAAGGATACCCTCATTGGCGGTAATGGCAACGATGTCCTTATCGGTGGTGGTGGTAACGATTTCCTCAATGGCGGTTATGGCAACGACACACTCGCTGGTGGTACTGGGGCTGATATTCTCACTGGAGGAGCAGGTAACGATGTTTTCAAGTTCAGCTCAGTTTCAGATAGTCCTCCTAATGGACGGGATCTGATCACTGACTTTTATGGAAACGGTAAGTTTGCAGGTGACCAAATCGATCTACATAGCATCGACGCCAACTCCACTATAGCGGGCAACCAAGCCTTCACTTTCATTGGGGCTAGCGCATTCTCCGCACCTGGTCAGGTTCGTTATTCTGGAGGTATTCTTCAAGCTAACACTGATAAAAATCTGTCGGCTGACTTTGAGGTTCGGCTTGTAGGATCACCACAACTAGTGGCAAGCGACTTCATCCTTTAATTTAATAGACCTGCCTTCAAAATAAGGCAGGAGGCAGAATTCTGCCAATTCAACAGTCGCAGGGAGAGATAAGTTTAGCTTACCTCTCCCTTTTATAATGATTATTATGCAAATTGATTTCTATACTTAAGCGCATTCATAAAATGTACTCGGCTTAAACAAGTCAAGCATGGTGTTGCTGTAATCAAGCACAAATAATACCATTTCTTTGTGATCCTGCGCTAAATTTTTTTGAACCAGACCCTACGCATAGCTTGCTTCTGCGTAGGAGTATGCAGTTCATTCTTCATATATGGCACATTTTCATAGAGAATTTCTATAAATAGCACTTTAAATACCAATAGAGCATATTTTATCAACAAAGTGGCTTATATTAGCTGCACACTCAATATGAAGGTTGGTAATCTTTTTAACACTATTAATCAGCAACAAAAGCACATCTAAAAAATAGAGAATTACCAATGCTTGCTAAGACTCGATCGCACCGCGTATGCATGATAAAATTCGGTAATACAATCGCCATACAAGCGATAATGCTACGCAAGGAAAAAAGATATCGGAGAATTTAAAAAGCCAAATTGTAACGCAAGGGGTACAGCAATTGCATTGATCCATAAGGCTTTTAACTCATTGGCAATTACTTCGTTATACATAACTACAAAAATCATCGAACAAATCTCAATAGGTAAAACCAACCCTATCTAAACAAAGGTTTTAGACTTTGTTCTGGCGAGAGTAAAAAAGAGGGTTAATTATTCTTTCTTATAGATAGAAAAAAGTACGCTTGAGGGTTATATCATGGTCTTGTGATTCTAAATACAGTAAAAACGCCCTAAAACCTATGCAATTCTATTGCAATTCTGTAGGAGGAAATCTGCTTATTCCCTAGCAGCCCACTACTGAAACCAAAGAATACATAGGGCACAAGGATATAACATGATTCTTGGCAAAATTTTAATGTCAACATCATCAATATATCCAGTGCTTCTCAAGTCTTTAGACTTAATAGTAAAGACTTATTCCAATCAGGTCTGCTTCAGTTATCTCTTCCCACTCGTTATTTCTCCATCTTATGTTCTCGGCTTTGCTAAATGAAAGCATTAAATTCCAAAATTTAATGTTTGAAAGTATTTCCTTTGCGTCTTTAGGGGAAACTAAATTCATACTCTTAATTAGGAAAGCCTTTTTCTGATGGGTAAGTGACGAGGTAATTTTTTACCCTCTAAATTCAGGAGAAGTTCATTATGCCAATTATTAACGGCACTGATAGCGACGACATCATTAACGGCGGATTGGGCACCTATACCAACTATACGGTTAACGGCGGATTAGGCAACGATACGATTAACGTCGGCAATGGCAACAATCTCGTTGACGGTGGTGATGGCAACGATGTCATTACTGCTGGTATTAACAAGGGTAGCCTGATTGTTGGTAGTGGCAACGACACCATTTACGGCGGATTGGGCAACGATACGATTAACGCCGGCAATGGCAACAATCTCGTTGACGGTGGTGATGGCAACGATGTCATTACTTCGGGTATTGGCAACGACACCCTTATTGGCGGTACTGGCAACGATTTCCTTAGGGCTGGTCGTGGCGAGGATTTAGTTACTGGTGGTGATGGCAACGATACCCTGATTGGTGGTATAGACAACGACACCCTTATTGGCGGTGCTGGCGACGACATACTCGTTGGCGAGAAAGGGAAAGATATTCTCACTGGAGGAGCAGGTAACGATACTTTCTTCGTAAAGGTAATTTATGAGAGTCCTTCTGTTTTTTCAGGAGATGTTATCACTGACTTTGTTGGAAACGGTGACTTACCAGGTGACCAAATCAATCTATATACTATCGACGCCAACTCTACTATCCCGGGCAACCAAGCCTTCACTTTCATTGGGGCTGCCCCATTCTCCGCACCCGGTCAGGTTCGTTATTCAAATGGTGTTCTCCAAGCTACCACTAATGAGAATCTAACGACTAATATTGGGATTACGCTTCTAGGAGCACCACAACTAGTGGCAAGCGATATTATCCTTTAATTTCATAGAGCTGCCTTTAAAATAAGGCAGGATGTAAAATTCTGATAATTTAACAGTCGCGGGGAGAGGTAAGCTTAACTTGCCTCTCCCTTTTATAGTGATTATTATGCAAATTGATTTTTGTACTGAGGTGCATTGACAAAATGCACTCGGCTTAAATAAGTCAAGTATGGTATTTCTGTTTAAGCATAGGTTAATAGCACATTAAATACCAACAGAGCATATTTTAGTAATAAAGTCGCTTATATTGGTTGCACGCTCAATATTAAGGTATTAAGGCTGCCAATCTCCTTAATACTGTTCTATTAATTAGTAACAGAAGCACATCTGAGAAATAGAGAATTACCAATGCTTGCTAAGGTTTGATCGCGCCACTTATACATGAGAAAATCAGATAATACAATCGCAATACAAGCGATGATGCCAGGGAAGGAAAAAAGATGTCGGAGAATTTGAGAAGCTAAATTGTGACGCAAGGGGTGCAGCGATCGCACCGCTCAACAAGGCTTTTAACTTATTGGCAATTACTTAGTTATATATAACTAAAAAAACCATCAAATAAATCTCAATGAGCAAAACTAACCCTGTCTGAACATAGATTTCAGATTTTATTTTGACAAAAGTAAAAAGAGAGGGTTAATTATTATTTCTTATGAATATAAAAAAGTAGACTTGAAGACTATATCATAGTCTTGTGATTCATAAAAACAGTAAAAACGTCCTAAAATCTATGCAATTCCGTAGGAGGAAATCTGCTTATTTCCTAGCAGCCTAGTACTGTAACTATCGAATAGATAAAAAGATGACATCACTCTTGGCACAATTTTAATGCCAACATGATCAATACATCCAGTGCTTATCAAATCTTCTCAAGTCTTCAGGCTTAACAGTAAAAACCTGTTCTAATTAGGTCTAGTTCAGTTATATTTATGCCACGTGTTATTTCCCTATTCTGTTTTCTCAGACTTGATGAATAAAAGTGTGAAGTTAAAAAATTCAATGTTTGAAACTGTTTCCTTTGTATGAAACGAAATTCATACTCTTAATCAGCAAGGCTGTTTTCTAACGGGGAAGTGATAAAGTTGGTTTTTTTACCCCCTAAATTCAGGAGAAACTCACTAATGGCAATTATCAATGGTACCATTTTCAATGACAACAATACCGTCAATGGTTCTCCACTTATTTTACGCCCTGCACTAAATGGGGGTGCTGGCAGCGATATCCTAGATGGCAATGCCGGCGACGATATCCTAAATGGGCGTGGTAGCAGCGATATCCTAAATGGGGGTGCTGGCAACGATATCCTAAATGGGGGTGCTGGCAGCGATATCCTCAACGGCAATGCCGGTAACGATGTCCTGAATGGGGGTGCTGGCAGCGATAGCCTAAATGGAGGTGCTGGCAGCGATATCCTCACTGGTGGTGTTGGGACTGATTCTCTCACTGGAGGATTAGGTAACGATATTTTCGATTTCAACTCAGTTTCAGATAGTCGTACTGGTTTGTTACGGGATATTATCACTGACTTTGCTGGAAACGGTGTCTTTGCAGGTGATAAAATCGATCTATCTAACATTGATGCTAATTTTACTATAGAGGGCAACCAAGCCTTCACTTTCATTGGGGCTGCCCCATTCTCCGCACCCGGTCAGGTTCGTTATTCAAATGGTATTCTCCAAGCTAACACTGATGATAATCTGGCGCCTAATGTTGGGATTACGCTTCTAGGAGCACCACAACTAGTGGCAAGCGATATTATCCTTTAATTTCATAGAGCTGCCTTTAAAATAAGGCAGGATGTAAAATTCTGATAATTTAACAGTCGCGGGGAGAGGTAAGCTTAACTTGCCTCTCCCTTTTATAGTGATTATTATGCAAATTGATTTTTGTACTGAGGTGCATTGACAAAATGCACTCGGCTTAAATAAGTCAAGTATGGTATTTCTGTTTAAGCATAGGTTAATAGCACATTAAATACCAACAGAGCATATTTTAGTAATAAAGTCGCTTATATTGGTTGCACGCTCAATATTAAGGTATTAAGGCTGCCAATCTCCTTAATACTGTTCTATTAATTAGTAACAGAAGCACATCTGAGAAATAGAGAATTACCAATGCTTGCTAAGGTTTGATCGCGCCACTTATACATGAGAAAATCAGATAATACAATCGCAATACAAGCGATGATGCCAGGGAAGGAAAAAAGATGTCAGAGAATTTGAGAAGCCAAATTGTAACGCAAGGGGTGCAGCGATCGCCTAATCGAGCTATGCTGCGTGCAGTTGGTTTTAAAGATGAAGATTTCAACAAAGCGATTGTGGGCATTGCCAATGGCTACAGTACGATCACTCCCTGTAATATGGGGATAAATCAACTGGCACAAAGGGCAGAAGTTGGTACTAAAACCGCCGGGGCGATGCCGCAAGTGTTCGGCACGATTACCATTAGCGATGGGATTTCGATGGGAACTGAAGGGATGAAATATTCCCTAGTGTCGCGGGAAGTGATTGCTGATTCCATTGAAAC
>NZ_JBALCZ010000014.1:0-166714 GCF_036917615.1 Nostoc sp. | reverse complement strand
AAGGAAACTACAGCACACAACGTATTAAATTTAACTATAATCGAATTGGTTAAATTTTCGTTACATAGTTAAAAATTTTCCCGCCGATTTACTTAATTCAATAGTACATTTGCTAACCAAATCTAGAGTCGTTAGGTAAGGTTCTGATTTGTTCAAGCTTTTCCAGTATGGACATTCCAATACCAAGTATTAATCAACACACTTGACTTACCTTAGCTGCAAGTTCTGCGAGGTTCATCTGCTCGTAGTGTTCAAAAGGTTGATGAATCCAAGGATTATCAGGCAGATAATCAACATAATAATCGGGTGCTATAACTGAACAGGCTTTATACCAAAGAACGGCGGTGCGAATTTCTTCAATGGGGAAATCAATATTTTGCTTGAGCCAAGGTATAGTCTGTTGGAGTGTGATCCCAGAGTCTACTAAGTCATCCACTAGGAGAATGCGCGAACCTAACTTTTCGGCAGTCATTGTCAAGTGACGGGAGAAAATTAAATTACTTCTTTCTTGCTTACCAGTCCCACTGTAAGATGAGGTTGCTAAAATTGCCAGTGGTTGCTGGTATATACGGGAGAGAATATCTCCTACTCGTAGTCCTCCTCTGGCAAGACAGATAATCTGGTTAAATTCCCAACTGGATTGATAAATCTGAATAGCCAGTTGTTCAATTTTTTGGTGATAATCTGACCAAGAAACATAAAGGTCTGGCATAAGTCTAACGGGAGTGGTAGATAGCTAGTATTCAAGGCGATGTCTACGATGGATGGTCACTGAGCGGCTGGTGAGCGCAGCGATGCACTGAGCTTGTCGAAGTGCGGGCTATTCGGCGTCGCAAACTTAATATTTTAGTATGAGTGCAAGTTATTATGAACGATTCTGCCGCTGATGGCGATGCCCAACGAGATCCTAAAAGTGAAAAACTCGACTTTAAAACAAAACTGGCTTACGGTGCAGGGGATTTAGGCCCAGCAATTACTGCAAATATTTCCGTCTTTTATCTGCTGTTTTTCTTTACCAATATCGCTGGTATCCCTGCGGGTTTAGCTGGCAGTATTTTGATGATTGGCAAAATCTGGGATGGGGTAAATGATCCGGTTATCGGGTTCCTGAGTGATAAAACGAAATCTCGTCGCTGGGGCCGTCGTCTTCCTTGGATGTTTTATGGAGCAATCCCCTTTGGAATTTTCTTTTTCTTGCAGTGGATTGTACCGCAATTTAGGGCAAATCAGAGTGAGAACATTTGGCCGATGTTCTGGTATTACGTAGCGATTGGGGTGCTATCTCAGTCCTTTTACACGATTGTGAATTTGCCTTATACGGCGATGACTCCAGAACTAACTCAAGATTACGACGAACGCACCAGCCTTAACAGCTTTCGATTTACATTTTCCATTGGTGGTAGCATTCTGTCATTGATTTTAGCGCAAATTATTTTTTCTCAAATTGCCGATCGCCAACAACGATATCTCGTTTTAGCAGCAGTTTGTACTGTAATTTCGATTTTAGGATTATATTGGTGCGTTTTTGGAGTCCGCGATCGCATCCTGGCTTTTGAGTCCAAACGCATTCAAGCCGAGGAACCTGCATCTCTCTCCTTCTTAGAACAGCTAAAAATTGTCTTTAGCAACCGACCTTTTTTATTTGTTATTGGTATATATCTTTTTTCTTGGCTAGGTGTGCAGATTACAGCCAGCATTATTCCCTATTTTGTAGTCAATTGTATGGGTCTCAAAGAATCAGATGTGCCCACACTGCTGATTGCAGTGCAAGGGACTGCCCTGCTGATGCTATTTGTCTGGGGGGCGCTGAGTAAAAAAATCGGCAAAAAACTTGTTTATTTTATGGGAATGAGTTTATGGATCATAGCTGCTGCCGGACTATTTTTCTTACAGCCCGGTCAAATAGCTTTGATGTATTTGATGGCTGTCATGGCAGGTATTGGTGTATCCACAGCTTATCTAATTCCCTGGTCGATGATTCCAGATGTGATTGAATTAGATGAACTCCAAACCGGACAACGCAGAGAAGGCATTTTTTATGGCTTCATGGTTTTGCTACAAAAATTTGGTTTAGCTTTCGGGCTGTTTTTGGTGGGAAATGCTTTGCAAGTAGCCGGTTTCAAAGAATCTGTAGCCGGAAGTCCACCACCTATCCAACCGGAATCAGCATTGTTTGCTATTCGCATTGCCGTTGGGCCTATACCTACAGTTTGTTTGATTTGTGGCTTAGTTTTAACGTATTTTTACCCGATTACCCGCGAAATGCACGCAGAAATTATGTTGAAACTCAAAGAACGGCAAGAGAAGAGGGGGAGTTAAGGGAGTGGGGAGGCAGGGGTAGCAGGGAAAAGATTTTTTGTGTTATGGCAACCGCGGAGGCGGTTAAGACGCAAGTTGAATGCGCCCACCTTTGTGTAATGTGACATTATCGCTCACCACAACCTGGACGGGTTCGAGTCTTGGAAGCAAACAAGTTTCTCTTCCTCGTGTCAAATACTGTTTGATTACACACCCCCTGAACACAGCTAGAAAAATTTCACGTCTAATTGATAGCTTTTCTACAAATCGTAGTCATTAATAAAATTCTGATAGCTACGTACTGTTGCCGCTATTTGGGCTTTGCTAACTTCTGTTGTAATTGTTTTGTAATGACGTTTATAGCTTCCGGCCAACCATATACCACAAACCCACGGCATAGGGAATGTAATTGAGTTCTGTAAAACCTGCTTTCGCAAACTCGTACTCGAAGTTGAAATGGATAAAGTCATCCAACCACGGTTCTTGAAAAGAAGCGCTCAGGGCGTATTCACCACGATAGGTGTCAGCGTATAGTACCCAACCTCCGGGTTTGGTGATCCGGTACATCTCCTTAAGAATCTTAGGCGTCCACTCTTTAGGCGTCTCGTGCAAGAGTAGTGATGACGTGACAATATCAAAGGAGTTGTCAGGGTAGCCAGTGTGACGGGCGTCTACCTGCTCGAACGAAGCCCGCTCACTAAATCCAACCTTGTTAAACTTGTGCTGACTGATCACCAGCATGTAAGGCGAAACATCAGTAACGCGAAAATTCGCCTGTGGAAACCGCCGTGCCAGGGCCAGCGCTCCACCAGCCGTACCTGCACCAAGCTCTAGCACCGTCTCAATTTGAGTGTCTTCAGGAATTAGCTCGGCCATTTTATCGCGCAACTGCTGGCAACTTACATTGTGGCTGAGGGGAATAATGGCATCCATAGCAGCATCCCAGGCTAAACACGACTGAGGGTTGGTGTAGGCATCGGTTGCTCCATGAATGGGAGTGTGGATGTAGTCGGGGTAATATTCATGGTCGGTATGGTAGCCTTTGAGTTCTTCTGCCCAATTAATTGAGGCATATTCTTGCATTACTAAGGGCATCGCTGCGGTAACTCGTCGAATTACCTCGGTTCGATATACTTGTTTGTCCTGTGCAGTCCATCTCGGCATAAATGAACATCTCCTACTTACACTTGTTGCTGGCATTCCTCGACTCCAACCTGGGAACGAGAAATAAACTGCAAATACAATATAGTTTAATCTCTTTTTTGGATGAGATGCTCCCGGATGCTTGGCAGACTGTTTAGTTGTGAAGATGATGCCACGTATAAATTGCTTGTTGTTTTGTTCAGCTTGGAAGTGTCAAGATTTCAAGTTGCTCTGCGATCGCTTTCATCTGAAGTAGGAATAAAAAGCGGGTATTTGAAAACAGCTCGGATCTCCAACAGCCAATGGAAATCTCTATGTTGAGACATGAAGGTGGTTACAGAACTGCCCTTTTATTTGGATGATACTCCAGTGCCATCGCTCAATCTGATAATGGGTTTCATTTCATCTTTTTTTGTTGCGATCGCTTCCAGTGGGCGCTCCACACCATCGCCTGAAAACTTTAGTTTAGATGTAGTTGCAGAAAATTTGAATGGGTGCGATCGTCTGTTCAATTAGTTAAAAATACTGAGGTCAATTAAGTAACAAATTTGATTCAATTAATAAAACAAACGGTTTTGTCATTGTTCCCGTTTGTTTATTAAGTAATGCTACTTACAGACTGGCACGAGATTTTAGACAACATTTTGCCTGATGAGAGTAATGAGGCATACATCAGTGATATCTTTGTAAGACCTCTAATAAATGCACTTGGATTTAATCAGAAAGAGCATTTGTCAGAATTTAAGACAGGGAATGGGACAGTAGATTTTGC
The DNA here is from genome assembly GCF_036917615.1 of Nostoc sp. GTDB lineage: Bacteria > Cyanobacteriota > Cyanobacteriia > Cyanobacteriales > Nostocaceae > Nostoc. The sequence goes on along the minus strand of NZ_JBALCZ010000014.1, from coordinate 162,501 downwards.
TACGCGTAAGAATGTTGATAGTGATATTTTTGCATTGTCTAAAATCAATCCCTATTTACTGATTGAAGTCAAAGCACCAGCAACAGGAGCAGGAGCTAAATTTAATTTATCGGAAGGCACTCCTCAATACATAAACACTAAAGAACAAATAAAAAGATATCTACTTGCTTCTAAGTGCAACACATCTCAATGGGGGATTATTACTAATTCAGTTCATATTCAATTATTCCGGCGACATGGACAAGTTGTATTTCCTGCCACTCCAAGTATTTTAATTAAAAAAGATAATATTAATGCTATTGTTTCTCATGTCAAACATTTAATTGACAATCCGCCTAAAGCCTTAACTGTTTGTATTTATAATAATAAAGGAGGTGTGGGCAAAACTACAACAACTGCTAATTTAGCAGCAACTCTTGCACAACAAGGAAAGCAAGTTTTAGTAATTGACTTTGATCCACAACAAGGAGATTTAACTAAATCTCTTGGTCTACATGTAGGAAAAATCAGCTTATATGATTGTCTATCCGATAGAAATTTAAACATTCACGATACAGTTCAACCATTTACAGTCAAATTTAAATCTGGAAAATCATTACAATTTGACATTATTCCCGCAGATCCCAAACTGGGAAATTTTACAGAGCAAGAATTAGCTACAAGAATTGAAAAGGGGTCTGCTAGGTTAAAAGATGCTTTGAAAGTTTTTGTGCATGAATATGATTATATATTCATTGACTGTCCGACAAACTGGATGTTTTTTAGTCAAAGTAGTCTCTATACCTGTGATGTCGTTTTGATCCCTACCAAGCACAATAATTTAGCATCTCTAGATAATGCAGCTAAAGTAATTAAAGAGTTAGTACCAAAAGTTAAAGCAGCTAGACGAGATGGTGGCCCAATCGCCTTACCTATATTTTTTAATGGTGAAAATATCACTCCTCCTCAGCTTAAAATAGCAAATCAGGAAATTGAAGCTATTATTACCAGAGAGATCAAAGCATCGAAGTTTAATTTACTTCCTTATTTTTATCCTAAGTATATAAAATCTCACACCAATACAACAATATTCAGTCTGCCAAATTATGCAATTGTAGCAGGTGCAGCCTTCGCTCGAATTCCAGCAGCTTTTAAGGATTCTACTGCTGCAAAATATTATCTCGAACTAGCTAAGGAGTACTTTATTTTATGAGTGATTTTGATAATGTTGGCAAACTAATGCATCTGAAGTTAACTGAGATTAAACCTGGAGAGAAGTTTTCCGAATCCGAATTTATCATCAAAGCAGCAGCAGAAACCGTTTTACAAGCTGATGGGCGAAATTGGATTCCTGTTATTGTTAAAGAAATTAGTGACTATCAATATCAAGTTGTTAGTAATCATTTTGTATATGCGGTTGCTCAACAAGCTGAATTAGAGCGGGTATGGTGCATAGTTATCTCACCGGAATCTCAAAGTATTGAGCAGGCAAAAATTTTAGCTAGAGAAGTTTTGCCTAAAGTAAATTTGAATACAGCATCACGAGATACTATTCTAGCTGCACTCAGATACTTAATATCAGAACCAAGTAGTGCTTTAAAGGGTGTAGATCCTATTGTTGCGACAAACCGAATTGCAGAGTCTAATCGCAAAACTTGGTCTAATTTTAACCCAATTATTACCTTAAGATGTGGAATTACTAAAGGCAAAAAGTTGGATGCTCTTGCAAAAGTATTCTTTTTCTCACCATTACCACCTTCACCGCCGTTACCACTACCAGAAATTAGGAGTATTAAATCTGCATCAAGAGATGAAGTGTTTACTCGTTTGAGTTATTTATCAAAATCCCAAATAGATGGCTTTGAAGCTATTGATCTGGAAAAATTATCTGATGTTATATTTAGTGCTAGTAAAGGCAAGTGGAAAAGCTTAAATCCTATCTCCAAACTTGAATGTGGCATTGATACTATAAAAATCAAGGCTCTTAAGAAAGTGTTTAGTCTTTAATCTCATCCACCAATCACAGGAATTACTGACACTATTTTCTCAGCTTCATCTACTGTTATCTGCGCTAGCCCAAACTGTTCAATTACCGCTGCATTTGTCGTCAAATGCCTACTCACCTCAGCCACACGGTACTGACTTTCCTGTGAAGCTAAAGCAGCTGGCAATAATAACTGATCTGCTAAATGTTCATCGACTGCTGCGCCAGTTTGATGAAACTCAAGCAGTTGCTGACAAGCAATCTCTGCAACTGTCTCCGCCGACATCCGTAATCGCCCAAACCCACCAAAGCCAGTCAAGCTGTTCTGATACTCAGCAGTTAAAAAAATTCCCGCCCCAGGTGCCACACCTCTTTCTCGCAAAGCGTGTACAGCAACTTTCAAATGGGCTTCGCGTAACAAATTTTCGGCACGATTCGCCATCCGTTGCGGAATATGCGAAGGTAATTCCGTTACTACTGCTATTCCCCGCACCTGTTGTAACTCTCCCCGCTCTAGCAAGTTGATCCCGCCTAGTTTACCTCCGCCATCCACCTGCAACTGTACCTCTCCCCCACCTTGGGGAAACCATCCCCAAGCGCCTAACTTGACTTGGGCTTCCACTCCCATGCGTTGCAATATCGGCAAATAAACTTGCTCAATATACGTCACTGTCGGGCTAAAGTTTACATGAGTTCCACCCTTTAGTGTTACTTGGGAATTGCCGGATGCTAGTGCCAAAGGTAAGAGAATTGTCTGTAAAACTAGAGCGATCGCACCCGCAGAACCACCTTGTTGTGCTTTACTAACATCAAAGGTATAAATTCCGGCTTGCACAGCACTACCTGGGATGAATTCTAGCAGCATTGAACCCAAAGCATCACCCCGTAATTGGGCATTACAAATTCTACCCGCAGCCCGAACTGCTGTTAAGTGTTGTGCTGCTAATCCTGGGTTTTTGCGTCCAGCGCGAATGCCTGTAATTCGTATGGGTTCGCCAGTGATGGCCGCTAGACTTAAGGAAGAACGAAGAACTTGTCCGCCTCCCTCTCCGTAGGAACCGTCAATTTCAATCATGGGCGATTTTGGAATGTTGGATTTTGGGTTATCCCCACGACTCTTAAAATCAAACCACAAATTATAAACGCTCAACAGCTAGCTTTTTACAGGGAAGTTACACAAATATACAGAGAAAGTGGGTAAAGGCGATCGCAATAGATTTCGTTATAAGTAATCACCCGAACTGGATATTAAACCCTTAAATTTACGATAAAAAAAGAGCCAGAGAACTAACTCTATGGCTCAAAGCTGGAGACAAAAAAATTATCAAATAAAGGCTAACTTGGGTAAGAACCTAAATTCTTCCCAGGTTATGCAGCCCTAAGACAGCGCCCACTCCTAAGATATGACCAAAGGCGGCACTTGCTAAAAGGGCTGGTAAACCAAAATTACCTAAGAAATTGACTGAGGGTATTTTTGGTTCTGCGTTGGGATACTTGATGGTAGATTTGCCAATGGCAATGGCAATGATATTGGCAATAATGATAATCAGTCCAACTGTCGGACTCCATTGCAGAGGTGTAGTTGCAGCAGCGAGTAAGGTCGAAGTAAACACCTGATTTGCTCCTGAAATTTATTAATGATTGAAAATATAATCTGAAACTTTCCGAAGCAAATTCCAAAAAGCACCCAATTTTGCATCAATTTTTAACAGTTATTCTTACTACTTAATACAACGTGAGTTCAACGCAGTCAGTTGACTGTGGTAACTGGTTTAAACTTCAATCTGAAAAATAGGCGATTTTTTAGCTTGAAATTATACCGGATTATCAAATGTCAAGGAGAATTAATCGGGGTTGATTTATAGGCAGCAAATGTTAATGCTAATTTCAGTTAAAAATATAGCATTGAATATTCTCAGTAAACTCTTTGGCGATCGCACTTAATCATGTAGTGTACTTAATTAAATAGTATAATTTTTAACATTATTTCTACTTTTTTAAACTTAATTACGTGGTCAATCTTTTAGCTAGGCTGGTTGCTTACACCTATTAGTACAGCGGGCGCGTAAATCCAGCTACTATCTCAACAAGACTTGGGGCAAAATCCCCTTGTTAAAGGTAGGCAAACTGACGCCACAGTGTACTAGAAAAATAAACCTTCTTTAGATATTGACCTAAAAAGTTTAAGTAGCTGGAGAAAAATATTTACAGTTATTGCGAACGTTGGCGTACCCCTACGGGGAAGCAAGCTACGCGCAGCGTCTCGTAGAGAAGCCTCTCGTTGGCGTAGCTTGCTTCAACCTAGTAGTAGGTTACACTCGCAGTGACATTGTGTAATTAATTCTGTCCGACTACTTACCTGCTCTGTTTACGGCTGCTTTTTACAACAGACATCTCCAGAAATTAAATATGCGTTATCCAGAACCCTTGTAGAGACGCGAAATTTCGCGTCTCTACATTCTTTTCCGGAGATGTTTAACGGATTGCAAGTTAGGGAGGTACGTGCTTTGGTCTACAAGCCTGATAAAAACTTTTTTTACTCCTAACTCCTAACTCCTGACTCCGACTGTAATTTCGGCGAACTCACATTAATGCATCTATACTATGCAATTTTATTTTTATATCATAAATGAAAAAACATAATTTTCATCTATCAAAAGTATGAGATAAACCTAGAGTCAATTCCTCTATCTAAAGAAATTAAATAGAAATATTTAATCTAAAAGTATACTTCTGGCAGAAGATGTAAAAAAATATTAGATATCTTAAATTAAAATAAATATTAATTAAAGTTCCGAAACAATTTAGGCAAGTGTGCTATACACGAACTTGGAACAGCCTAAAACTTTGTTAAAATCAGCAACACACAAACTATGAACTCTACCACCGAAAAACGTATTGCCTTAATTTCCGTCCACGGAGACCCGGCGATTGAAATAGGGAAAGAAGAAGCTGGGGGACAAAATGTTTATGTGCGCCACGTGGGTGAAGCACTAGCGCGGCTTGGATGGCAAGTTGATATGTTCACCCGTAAGGTGAGTCTGGAGCAAGACTCGATTGTTGAACATAGTAACAATTGTCGAACTATTCGTTTAAAAGCTGGTCCACTTGAGTTTGTGCCGCGAGATGAAATTTTTGAATATCTGCCAGAATTTGTGGATAATTTCCTTAAATTTCAAGTAAAAAATGACATTAAATATGAGTTAGTTCACACTAACTACTGGCTCTCTAGTTGGGTGGGGATGGAGTTAAATAAAATCCAAGAGAGTAAACAGGTTCATACCTACCACTCCTTAGGAAAAGTAAAGTATAACACTATAGAAATAGAAAATATTCCTCTGATTGCAAGTGTGCGATTAAAAGTGGAAAAAGAGGTGTTGGAAATAGCAGAGCGAATTGTGGCGACAAGTCCGCAAGAAAAGGAACATATGCGATCGCTAGTTTCCACTAAAGGCAATATCGACATCATTCCCTGCGGTACAGATATTCAGCGGTTTGGTTCAATTGCACGAGAAGCAGCCAGAGATAAATTGGGTATTGAGAAAGAAACCAAAGTTGTATTATATGTAGGACGTTTTGACTCACGCAAAGGTATAGAAACCTTGGTGCGTGCAGTAAACGAGTCTGGGTTACGCGACTCCAACAATCTCCAGTTAATTATTGGTGGTGGTAGTACTCCAGGTAACAGCGACGGGATTGAGCGCGATCGCATTGAGCAAATCGTCAACGAACTGGGGATGAGTGAGTTTACCACTTTTGCAGGTCGTCTGAGTCAAGACATCCTGCCAACTTATTACGCAGCTGCCGATGTTTGCGTTGTTCCCAGTCACTACGAACCCTTTGGACTTGTGGCGATCGAAGCGATGGCAAGTGGTACACCAGTCGTAGCAAGTGATGTTGGCGGACTTCAGTTTACGGTGGTTGATGAAAAAACTGGTTTATTGGCACCAGCACAAGATGTAGATGCTTTTGCAGTTGCCATTGACCGAATTCTCTTAAATCCAGAATGGCGAGACGAATTGGGTAAAGCTGGTAGAAAGCGCGTCGAAACTAAGTTTAGCTGGGATGGTGTAGCAAATCAACTGAGTGAACTTTACACCCAACTGTTGCAGCCACAATCAGTAGCCTCAATAGCAAAAGAACTAGTACAGTCAACAGCCGAATTAGTGCAATCAACAGCAAAAGAACTAGTGCAGTCAACAGCCGAATTAGTACACTCACCAGTAAAACAGCCAGTTTTTGTTGCTAAATAATTCTCTTGGGTAACAGATAATGGTGAGTAGGTAACTTGAAACTAAGCAATAATTTTCTTTTCCTAGTTCTCAGTTACTATTACTCAATCATTTCTTCTAGGGTAGGTGATTTCCACTATTGGCTTAATTAGTGGAAATTACAAGAGAAGCCAGTTATTGCTGGAAAAAAGAAATTCTCAGCGCAGAAGTCTATCTTAATGATAGATTTGTGCGTTTTTTTATTCGCAGCTACCACCAAACCAAGTAACCGCTATGATAGTTGAGGTCTGCTATGCTTTGACTAAACGAAAATAAAAGCATAGCGATCGCTACCATTTGAATGTTAACAATTAATCGCTTTGCAACCAGTTGACTTTACCACTCTCACAGCTGCTTGTAGCGAAATCCGCGCTAACTGGCTACCATCACGCTTAGAACAGGTTTACCAGCGCGATCGCTACACTATTGCTATGGCATTACGCACTCTCAAACAGCGAGATTGGCTAGAGATTTCTTGGCATCCTCAAGCTGCACATATTTGTATCGGCGATTCACCACCGCGAATACCAGATACCTTTACCTTTAGCCAACAACTGATACACCAATTGGGTGGTTTGGCACTGGTGGCTATTGAAGCGATCGCCCCTTGGGAGCGGGTTATTGATTTGCAATTTGCCCGTCGTCCCGGAGAAAGCGCCCTGTATCATGTGTATGCAGAAATCATGGGTAAGTATAGCAACGTCATTCTCACCGACGCCAGCAATATAATTATCACCGCCGCCCATCAAGTCAGTCAGCTACAATCTAGTGTCCGTCCCATCCAAACCGGACAACCTTATGAAACACCACCGAAACTGACTGGAACTGTCCCCAGTTTGAGCGAATCCCAACAACGTTGGCAAGAACGGGTAAGTTTAGTGCCAGGAGCAATCAAGCGGCAATTGCTGAAAAGTTATAGTGGCTTGAGTGCAGCACTACTAGAATTAATGCTGCTAGAAGCAAATATCGCACCAGAAACATCCACCGATAGCTTCAACCCCGACGATTGGCGACGGCTGTTTGAGCGTTGGCAAGAATGGCTGCAAGCCTTAGATTCCAGTAAGTTTCAACCCGCTTGGACAAAAAATGGCTACACCGTAATGGGTTGGGGTGCAGTTGAAAACGTCAAAGATATCCAGGAGTTACTCAACCGCTACTACAGTAATCAGATCAACGAACAGTTATTTTCCCAATTACGCCATCAGTTAAGTCAGAAATTAAATAATATTCTGGCGAAATTACAAAATAAAGCTCAAACCTTTAAGACGCGCTTGCAGCAATCAGATCAAGCTGATGAGTATCGACAAAAAGCTGATTTATTGATGGCTCACTTGCAAAACTGGGAACCGGGGATGAAGGAAATTATTCTTTCTGATTTTGATACAAATTTGCCAGTAGCGATCGCCCTCCAACCAGATAAAAATGCTGTCCAAAATGCCCAAAGTCTTTACAAACAGCACCAAAAGCTCAAACGCGCTCGTTCTGCTGTCGAACCACTACTGTTGTCAGTGCAGACAGAAATTGAGTATTTAGAGCAAGTAGAAGCTGCCATATCTTCGATGGGCTACGCCAACGCTCAGATAGACAACTACCAAACAGCAGAAGATTTGCGAATTTTAGAAGAAATCCGCGAAGAGTTGATTGGACAAAAGTATCTAGAAGATCCAGAATACCGCAGCCGCAGCGCCAATGAAGTCCCTAGCACCAACTTTCATCGTTACCTTACCCCCAGTGGCTTTGAAGTATTAATCGGTCGCAACAATCGCCAGAATGACCAATTGACCTTTCGTGTAGCTGGGGATTATGACTTATGGTTCCACGCTCAAGAAATTCCAGGGAGCCATGTGCTACTACGTCTAGAACCGGGTGCTGTGGCAGAAGAAGCTGATTTACAATTTGTAGCTAATCTTGCTGCATACTACAGTCGCGCCCGTCAGAGTGATCAAGTGCCAGTAGTTTACACTCAGCTAAAACACGTCTACAAACCCAAAGGAGCAAAACCGGGAATTGCAATTTACAACCAGGAGAGCATCCTCTGGGGAAAACCACAAATAGTTATTAGTCATTAGTCATTAATCATTGGGCATTGGTTATTTCCCCTCTGCTCCCTCTGCCCCTCATCCTCCTCACCTCCCCCATCTATACCCTGCGATCTGCTGAATTATCCTGATAGATAGAGGGTTTTAAGCTTTGTTCATATCTTTTTTTTATGAATATTCAGGAAAAATCTGTGTTGGCTGTTACAATATTATTAAGAAAAGTTGCCCGTTGTATTTTGGGAACGCGCAATTGGGTTTTAACTTTCTTGAGAAGACAACGCAAAAAAAGATTTCTAGACCAGCTGTGGGAGGCTGGTCTTTTTGTTTTTTAAGTGCTTATCCGATAACTGACTACAAACACTTTGAGCATTTTTTGAGCATCTATAGTTAGTAAGTAATCAGACAGTCGTTATGAACTGACACTGGCGTTAATGGGGAGCCTCCACGGTGAAACAGAGCTTAGAAAAGTAACCCACACTCAAGCGCGGCATAACCCAAAAACCCCGATTTTATTAGAGTTAAAACCCGCTGCATCTATGAGGATGATAGCAGCAAGAACCCAAGGTTTGTGATGGTTAAATTGGCTACACCCAAATGCATACCGCGATGAATAATACTCCAAGCTCAAGAAGGCATTCTCTAGGATATTAATACTCGACTATATCCAGCCTCGCAATTTTTTATGTACCTGCGCTAGATACCACATATAATCATCAATTTTGTAATTGTCAACGGCTTTAACTAGATATTCCTGAGCTAAATCAACATTATTCTCAGCTTCGTAATATAATCCCAAGTAAAGATGACTGTAAAATTTGCCGCTCTTTCCTTCTGATTGACCAATAGTTAAAACATCATCTGGTGTACAATCTCCCGCATACAAATCATATACACGCTGCATAACACGTCGAGGGTCATTTTTCACAGTTAGTAAAGAATTACGTGCCTCTTCAACACCTAACGAACAAGCTATGCAGAGATATCGCCATACTGTTTCTTCTACATCTTGAGCATTCACTGTCAAATCTATTTCAAATTGTTGAGCGCCCTCAGCAAATCTTTCTGCATAATAGTACGATAATCCACGTTGCCAGAGGTAAGGTTTAATATCGGCATCCAATTGCTCTGCCATATCAAAATCTTGAATAGATTGATCAATTTTGGCCAGTTGAAAGTTAACCATGCCTCGGCGAATGTAAGCAGTGGGGTTTTTTGGTTGATTGTGGATGGTTTCGTTGCAGCGCTTGAGCTGATTCTCCAGAGAATTTGAAAAAAACATGAGTTTGTCAATGGGTTTGGTCAGGTATTGAATTAGAATCAACAAACTAGATATCAATTTTTGAGATGTGCCGTCTGTTTTATCCTCTGCTTCAAAATGGGGAAAACAGCAGCATTGTGAATATAAGTTCTGTGGGGGGTTTAGTCTCGAACCGTACAGGCGCTCCTTATGGTATGACTAAAGCGGCTATAAATCAACTGAGGCGATCGCTATCAGTTGAATGGGCTTGAGATCATATTAGGGTAAATACCGTAGCACCTTGGGCTATTCGCACGCCTCTAACCGAGTCTGTACTCGATAACCAAGATTTTCTCAAATTAGTTCTATCACAAACACCTATGGCGCGGGTTGGTCAACCAGAAGAAGTAGCGGGTTTAGTGGCATTTCTTTGTCTGCCTACGGCATCTTTCATCACTGGACAATGTATCACCGTCGATGGTGGATTTTTGGCTTTTGGTTTTTAAGTTAGGACTTACGCAATAACTCTCAGAAAGTCTTATTCCTACCCTGCGGTCAGCCGCTGCTGCGTCTATGTGTCCTTTGTTTTCTTTGCGGTAGCCTACGGCAAGCCGCTCCGCGTCTACGTTTTTTCATGATTTTGTGTAAGTCCTATTTAAGTATCAAAGCGAGATCCATCCACGAGGTAGAAGAAACTACTAAAAGAATTCAGTATTGTAGAGTTTGTTTCTTAATATCAGGAAAAACGCCCGTGGTTCCCATTAGAGATAATATTCCTACAAAAATCACACCTTATGTGACTTATGGACTGATTGCTACCAACGTCCTCGCTTTTCTTTATGAAGCAAATCTTCCCCCACGAGCATTAAATGGGTTTTTACACCTTGCGGCTGTAATTCCACGAGAACTGACTTTAAGCTTTGCTGGTATCTCTGTACATCAACCAGTGCCAGAGTGGGCAACTTTGATTACCTCGCAATTTTTGCACGGTGGTTTTTTGCATTTAGCCGGCAATATGTTGTTTCTCTGGATTTTTGGCAATAATGTTGAAGATAAGTTGGGCCATGCCAAATATTTGCTGTTCTATTTATCTTGTGGTGTTTTGGCATCCTTGACCCAGTGGTACTTCGCTCAAGATTCTAGCATTCCTTCTTTGGGTGCAAGTGGTGCGATCGCAGGTGTTATGGGAGCGTACATTCTCCGCTTTCCCAACGCCGAAGTTCTCGGCATAGTGCCTTTAGGGTTTTTCTTCCCAACTTTCCGTGTCCCGGCATATTTCTTTTTGGGATTCTGGTTTCTCGAACAAGCCTTCTACGGATTTGCTAGTCTCGAAACACCTACCAACATCGGTATGGAAAGCGGCGGTATTGCCTACTGGGCCCATGCAGGCGGGTTTATCTTTGGGGCAATTATCGGTCCAGTGTTGGGTTTGTTTAGCGATAAATCACAGGAAGAATCTTGGTATAAATAATTTTTCCGGATCTGATTGGGACTTTTAATCAGACTAATTGATTTAATAGGTGAAATTGCCTAAACTTCGCAACTGCCAGCCTTACAGGGTATATTGCAGTTAGTCAATAATTTAGGAAAAACACCTGTGTTTCCCCTTTACGACGAAAATCCAACGCGAATCACCCCGTATTTCACCTACGGGTTAATTGGCATGAATATCTTAGTTTTTATTCACGAGGTGAGCCTGTCACATGCACAATTGAATCAGTTTTTAAATCAGTATGCAGTAATACCTCAAGAGTTAACTACCAATTTGGGTGGAGAGTGGATAACGTTATTTACGTCGCAATTCTTACACGGCGGTTGGTGGCACTTAATCTCGAATATGCTGTTTCTCTGGATTTTTGGCAACAATATTGAAGAGCGGTTGGGTCATATCAAATATCTGATTTTTTATTTGGCGTGTGGTGCTTTAGCTGCCTTGTGCCAATGGTTTATTGGTATGAATTCTGAGATTCCTTCCTTAGGGGCAAGTGGTGCAATTTCTGGGGTTTTAGGTGCGTACATTATCCGCTTTCCCCACGCTAAAGTGATGACCTTAATATTTTTGGGGATTTTCATCACCACAATCAGAGTTCCAGCATTAGTAATAATTGGACTTTTCATTGTGCAAAATGTGATATCTGGTCTTGCTACCCTGCAAACAGGCGCTAACATGACTGTGCAAACTGGTGGAGTTGCTTACTGGGCCCACATTGGTGGTTTTGTTTTTGGGATGATTCTCGCTCCCCTATTTGGGTTGTTTAGACGTGACTAAGTACAGCATTTTCTAAAACTCGTAGCGAAAAAATTGCTACCTATCAAACCTCTGCGTATCCTCGGTGTTGAAATTTCCACCCTCAATTCGCCAAGGTTTGACCCAAAGCTGTACAAGCAATTCCAACTTGGCAACTTACTATTTGGAAACTATTAGTTTTTGCGGGCAGCCGCTGAAACTCCTTCTGATTCTTCTACCTCAGATGTAAATGTTGATGATCGTACAACTTGTTCAGGTACAGAAACGATGATATCAGCGCCATTGATAATTGCTCCTAACAACCCCAGTTCCGATTCAACCAATTGATCAATAGCCTCACCTAACATGTTCTCTTGTGTATAGTGTGGTCGCGCCACTAGTACGATCCCATCGCTGTAGGGTTGGATTAACAAAGGGTCATTGGATATGCTGAGTGAACTAGTATCTAAAATGACTAAATCAAAACGTTCGCGGACATCCTCTATCAGCCGCCGCATTTCACTGGATTCAAGAATAGCAGCGGATTGCCGCACAGGCCCAGGACTCGGAATAATGTATAAATTTTGCACATCAGGAACTAAACGAATACATTCACTTAAATTAGCGTAATAACGCAGGGGTTCAATAGTGGCGTCGGAATCAGGAATTACTTTCAGGGATGTACAACAGGAAGGCGATCGCAAATCTGTTTCAATAATCAAGGTTCTTTTACCAGCACGGGCTGAAGCTATACCCAAGTTATATGCACTTGCCGTTTTACCCTCTTGGCTACTGGTGCTAGTAATCAACACCACCTTTAAGTTTTTGCCACCAATCCGGCGCAAATTACTGCGGAATTTCTCATAAAATTCTAAATAAGGAGAATCCGCAGAAAGTAACACCGGCACTGCTTCAATATCCAAATCATCAACCAGCATTAAAGGCAATTCTCCCAACAGTGCCACTTCCCGTTGCTTGAGGCTCTCGCGGATATCTTCCCTGGTTTTGAAAGTACCTTCCAGCGCTCCCAACAAAAATATCACCCCACCACCAATCAACACACCTAAGAAACCACCTACAGCAAGGGTAATAGGCACACTCTTGGGAGATTTGAGATCGATCGCAACTGTGGGGCGTCTGGCAATGCTGAGGCTGCTGGTAGTTTCTGCTTCTGCGGTTTTAGCATCAGTGAGCTTCGCCTGCATTTGATCATAGATGGTTTTTTTGAGTCCAACTTCCTGTTCTAGACGCGATCGCTCTAATTGCTTATTAGGTATCAGAGAATACTCTCGCCGTAGTAACGCTTCTTGTTGGATTTCTTGAGTTAGTTGTTGTTGCAGCGTTTCCTGTTGGGTTTGCAAAGCCACCATTTGGTTTGCCAACTGCTGGCGTGCTGGATCTAAGCTACTTTGGGTGCGGATACCTGTAATGTTACCCTGAAGCGGAGCCGCCGCCCCCTCACCACCTAACACCTCCGCAGCACGTTGTTGCAGCAATTCCTCAGCAGCTTGTTTCTGACGCAGCAACTGAATCATCGTTGGGTGTTCCGGTCGCAAATCTTTTCTGAGTACGGCGATTTGCGACTCACTTTGATAAATTTGCGCTCGCAAGTTACCAATAATTGGATCGGCACTCAAAGCAGAAGAAATATAAGCCTGTCCGACTGTTAAGCCTAACTTATTTTGTAAACTACGAACTTGACCATCAACCCCAGAAATAGTTAATTGAATTTGCCGTTGGAGATTTTGGCTGGCAGTAATGGCGCTTAACAAACTGCCATTCTCTGCTGCCAATATTGCCGTTCGCTCTACGCGATCGTACTGTTCCAGCTTCTTTTCAGCAACTTGCAGTTCCCGTTTAGTTTGTGGTGTGCGCTCGTTAATCTTGTGAATAATTGCTTGTAATCGCCCAGTATTGATATCACTGCTCAACTTGATCATTGCTTGCATCAATTCCGTTAAAACCTGTATACCTCGTTTGGCGTCAGTATCTACATATTTCAATTCCAAGACACTAGATTCCAATTCTCCACTTCTAGGGTTTTTTTTAGGTACAGAAAGGACGACACTGGTACCGAGTTTATCCGGTTTGACACCGACTTTTTCTGCCACTGTCGTAATTATCTGGTTTGATAGTAAAACTTCCTCATTTAGTTCCTTTCCTTGCTGTTGGATTTCAGTACCAGTTGTGGAGAAAGAAACTGGTGGGCCACTATAGGTAAGTGCGGCAGATGCTATATAGCTAGTAGGTGGCTCTGGTTGCATAGCCACCACAGTTGACCCTGCTACAACTAAAGCAAAACTAGCTAGTCCAATCCACTTGTACTTATCAAAAGCAATAAGATAACGCTTAACAATTGGTGGGGTCATGGTCGCTTCACTCCAATTCAAAATTTAAAATTCAAAATTCAAAATTAGGAAGCACCAAACTAAAGATAGTGGCTTTGATACAAGAACGCTATCAACTTCCTACTGGATATTTCGGTTGATATCTTTAAGATTTTTCCATTAATGAATTCAAAGATAAGTTGGAGATATGGCTGACTCCACTCCCAACTATTTCCAGTTTGCATCCTTCTTCTAAAGTTACTAATTTTAGCGACCACCGAAGTCGTCAAAAAACCGGAGAAAGGATTGAACATTGAAGAAAGGTTGGGTAATGGTAGTCAGTAAATTAGTAATTTTACCGATGAGGTTCCGACCAACAACAATAACATCATTATCTTGAAGCGCCACATTTTGAGACGCATCACCGCCTAGAGCTTTTTTAGCATCAAGTTTTTGGGTAACAGCTTTACCTTGTTCAGGATCAAAGCGAACCAGAGCGATATCTCGGAGGTTAGCGGTGTCGAGATTTACTCCTCCCAAAGCATCTACAAATGTACTGCCATTAGGCAAAGCCTGAGTAGAAATACCTCCTGCGGCGTAGTTTAAAACCCGGACTTTAATCTGTGCTACAGCCAAGGATGAACGTGCTACCAAATTGCGGTCATAACCGTCATCATTACCAACTTCACGACGGGGCACGAGTATCGCATCTCCGTCTTGTAAGCGCAAATTAGGAATTGAACCGCCATTTTGCAGTGCTGCATATAAGTCAATAGTTTGTGAAATCACAGAACCATCGATTAACTTCCGGCGTACTTGCACTTGTCGCAGATCTGCATTCAACGTTGAACCACCAGATATTAGTAAGGCATCAGCAACGCGGGGTGTTGATGAATTAATCGGATAAATTCCTGGTCGAAATATTTCCCCGCTAATGGTAACTTGAACTGGTCGCGTCCCTGCCAAGGATACTACCACGATTGGATCTGGTAAAATGCGATTCAAACCCAAGCGAATTTTTTCTTGAGCTTCTTCCAAGGTTAAACCTTGTAATGACACCGTTCCCACTTGCGGCACTACGATGTTACCTTCTGGACTAATTGCAGCTTGAAAACTTAAGTCTTGACGCTGCGTTGCTAAGGCTAAAACTATTACTGGATCAACTACATAACGATTTAAACCCAAGCGAATTTTTTCTTTAGCTTCTTCCAAAGTTAAACCTTGTAAGGAAACTGTTCCCAGTAACGGCACCACAATATTACCTTCTGGATTGATTAAAGCTTGAAAGCTCAAATCTGGAAAGCGCTCAACCGCAACACTAATTCCATCTCCTATTCCTAAGCGGTATGGCCCAGGAGGACGCTGAAGCACAACGCCAATTGTATCTCCTGGCCCCAAGAGGTAGCGGCTGAGTTGGGGGGAAATTTCATCATTCGCACCTGGAGGTACAACCTCAGTACCTGGCACAGGCGAGGGGGGTTGCCCTGGTAATTGTCGTTGCGGTGGAAAAGGCTGGGCAACAACAAGTTGGATAGGTGTTGTTAAGAAAACTCCTACTTGAAGACTGACAAAACACAGGGCGCTGAATGCACGCATATAATAACTGGGATCTATGAACATCGGTGCAGGAAAACTGATATAGGAATTAGTTGCGCCGAGTGGTTATTTTACTCTAAGAATGTCCTAAATGCCTCTTTTATCTGTAAGTATTTACCAACAGAAAAAGAAGAATTTTGCTAAATTTAATTTTTAACTTCATATTGTTAACATCTTTTAGCTGAGTTTCAGCCTGACGCAATTTATAGAGATCCTGTTGATGAATCTCTGCACAAAGGTATCTTTAACAGACTCTACAAAGGGCCTGCCATCAATACAGCTTGCACTACTTCTCCGATAGACTGCGCTAAAGACCAAGATGTTTCTACCTGCCCCAAAGGTTCCATTGGAATTAGGATGCTCACGCCCACCCAAGGAGTGCGTTGCTTGTGCCACTGTGCCAATTGATCCGCCAAGAACCAGTGTAAAGGTGATGGATTTCCGCCGTCTGGCATAGCGTACCATTGCAAGACAGCGAAGGTTTGCTGTGGTGTGGAGGCGCGAAAGAACCTAGCTTCTACTTTAGTTTCGACATTAGATGTCTTTGCAGGCGGTTTCACAGTAAATTCAGCAGATCGATATTGAGCTACATCCCACTTTCCCCAGCGTGAGTTTCCCCAGCCGTTAACGTCTGTCCACTCTACCTCTGGTTGATCCATAGGCCCATTTTGCGGCAGCAAAAGCAGGATTGCCTGGGATTCGGAACCTTCTTTTTTAATTACCTGCAAAGACCATTTATGTTCGCCAATTTGCTGTTCTGCTTGTTCAATAGTTTGCCAACCAGCAAGGGCTAACCCAGTCTTGCGGATCTGTTTTAACTCGTTGAGGGTACTAACAGGTGGCGGCTGTTTCCATTGCCAGTGTCCTGTCAGGTATCCGGGAACCCCTCCCATTGCCAGCAGCAGTAGCAATAACAAAAGTGCTGCTATCTGACTCAATTGGTTTTCTTTGAAAAATTTTGAGAAGGAAATCATCAGTAAAATTTATAATACTTAGGCAAAATTTTACTTTATAAAATCACACCATGAGTTCAGTAATATTTATGACTTACGTATCGGCGACGAAAAATTAAGGGAGTGGGGAATGGAGAGAGCAGGGGAAGAAGAACTTATTGATTATTCACCGATACCCAATAGACATCTGGTGAAAATTAATTATGCGTTCACCCAAACCCTTGTAGAGACGCGAAATTTCGCGTCTCTACATTCTTTTCTGGAGATGTCTAATGTCCAATCCCCAGTGATTCTAACTTTCTCCTTCTTGCAGAGTTTCTAGAGATGCCGAGAAATAGCCATTAATCCAATTCAGTAAGGGCACTAATGACACCAGCATACAAGCAGAGTAGAGGTCACCACCCCAACCCTCATGTAGCCAGTTAAAAGCCGCTTCTTGACCTGTGCCGTGAAAGAAAGTCAGTAAAGTATTACGAATGATATTGGCAGTAGTACTAATGATCGCAGCAAGAGATAAAAACGATATAGTTGTGCGGCGTGAAGACAAAGTGTCTGTCCAATAAAGTAGCATCAAGCCGACGTAGAGAGTAGTAAACAACATTTTCAGCCCTGCACAATAGGGGGCAACTTCCACAATCCGTCCTCCCACGTAGAGGTTTGTCTCATATACGGTTACTTCCATACCAAATTGATTCAGTATAAAGCCTGCTGTGCCAGCGATGAAGCTTTGGAGAGGTAAGGTATAGGGAGCAATAAGATAGGGTACTGCCGTTGGGGTTGCTAGAAATACCAGTAGCAGGGGGAATCCTTGCGATCGCAAACCTGATATTCCCTTAAACCACAAGCATAATCCTACTAATATAATGGGCAAAGAAAGGTTAACCCACTCTGTAACACCGCTAAGATAAAAAACTGCCCCTAATAACAAGAAAACAGCGCCCAAAGGATGGATGGTATCTGGCAAACGTTTCCACTTTTTCCGGTTCATCCAGCCCAGATAAGCCGCAAATGGTAAACCAATAATCCCGTGGCTGAAATATTCGTGTTCTGTACTGATATTTTTGTGCAGCCAACCATCCAACCAATGTAGCAATATAGGAGCATAAAGCAGCAGCAAAACGCCTAATATAGCTAGATTTAACAAGCTTGACGCGTTTCTGTTTTTAACCTGTTGCCAAAGTGCCATGATTTTAAGTAATTCAAAAACTGTTAGTAGTTAAGGATCAAATGTTTTGCTATTGAATTAACTTCAGGCTACCACGCTGCCAAGGTCAGCAGGAGAGGGTTTATCTGCCTTAGAAATTGTTGAAACTGCATGAGCGATCGCTGCTACAACTTCTTTAATTTTGCTACTACTCAAACCAGGATACATCGGTAATGATAATATTTGCTTTGAAAGTTTTTCTGCTTGGGGAAAATCTCCAAGCTGATACCCTAAGTTGGTGAATGCTGGCTGAAGATGACAAGGAATTGGGTAGTGAATGCCAGTTTGAATTCCCACTGCTGTTAGTTTTTCCTGGAGTTCCTGGCGTTCTATTGGGCAAGAATCATCTACTTTAATCACATAAAGATGATACACATGTCCTGTACCACTTTGGTTTTCCATAGGGATAATGCCAGCAGCTGTCAAGGGTGCTAGTTCGTTATCATACTGCTGCGCAATAGTCAGGCGATCGCGATTCCACTGTGGCAAATATGGTAGTTTCTGGTGCAAAATTGCTGCTTGTAAAGTATCCAGGCGGCTATTTGTACCTGCTTCAGTATGAAAATACTTTTGCGATGCACCATAATTTCGCAAGCGCCTCATCTTTTGGGCTACATCTGAATCTCGTGTCAGCAGCATTCCTCCATCCCCAAATGCTCCCAAATTTTTGCTGGGATAGAAACTAAAAGCTGCCGCTATTCCTATTGAACCAGCGTGATATCCGTCTCTTTCGGCGAGGTGTGCTTGTGCTGCATCTTCAAAAATTAGTAGTTTGTAGGTATCGGCAAAGTTCAATAGTTCATGTGGTGATACTATCTGACCATAGAGATGCACAGGGATAATTGCTTTGGTATGAGGCGTAACTGCCTTTGCTGCTTCTGTTAAGTCAATTAAAGCTGTTTGGCGATCGCAATCTACCAGAATAGGCTTGGCGCCAGCGCGTAGCACTCCAATTAAGGTTGCGATAAATGTGTTTGCTGGTAAAATCACTTCATCGCCAGCACCAATATTACACGCTTGCAATCCAAGAGCGATCGCATCTGTTCCTGATGCAACACCAACTCCATATTCTGCCCCAGACACTGCCGCAAATGCTACTTCAAAATCTGAGAGTGCTTGCCCTAAAATAAAATCTCCTTGTTCCAATACAGATTGGATTGCATCTTGCAATTGCGTTTGAATTGGTTCGTGTTGTAACTTCAGGTCTACAAAAGGAACTCTGATAGTCATTTTATTCATTACTAGTTGTCCTCAAAAAAAGAATTACTCGGATGGAAAAAATAGAAAAGCTTACACATTTTCAGTGTGAAATTGTAATAGGTTCAACCTATTGAATCGAGAGTTATATAAACTATCTAGGATTGTCAGCCATCGGTGCTAGCTATTATCAGTAAAAATTGCTATGAATATTACATAATTAAACTAAATCTAAGTAAAATTACGTTATATGTTGCAATCGGAATTTCCCCTTCTGTACATAAAGAATGACAGACATTTGGTATTGTATCCTTAGCATTAGGTTACCCTGACTGAATCAAAATCTAACGCGGTCTGATTGCAAAATCTCAAGCAATAGAGACTGCACCAGTGCTAAACAGAGAACATTCAGCACCAGTAAGTAGTAACTGGTAAAGACCACGTTGCCGATTTAATCGAAGGGGTAAAAATTTTTGCCCCAAATTTGTTTGTCAGAGGCAAAATTAGGGAATGCTTAAAAATAGCAATTGATAACCTAGAAATAGGACTTGTATCAATTACAGGATCGAGAAATTATTAAGGTAGCAGTGGCAATGGTAGAGCCTGAAAACAAATTATTTGCCCTAAAGGATGGTTGGGATTCTCCTGAAACAAGAGAACAACAACGCCTCAAAGCTTTGTCAGATTTAGGTTTGCGGCAACCAGAAACGATTCCGGTTTTTGAAGAAGCCACACAGACTGCTGCCCACTTTTTGGAAGCACCAATTTCTATATTGGGATTTGTGGATCAAGAACGTCACTGGTTCAAGTCGGCGGTGGGCTTATCTAGGCTGGGACTAATGAATCATTTGGCACAAAGTCGCCAACTGTCACGCCGGGAATCGTTTTGCACTCAGGTAGTAGAAAGTTCTCAAATATTTGAAATTAATGATACACATAAACTTACAGATCCAGTCCTTGCTAGCAGCAAGTTGGTGCAGGATTATGGTATTCGTGCTTACTTAGGAGCGCCACTGATTGATGCCGAGGGACATTGTTTGGGTGCATTGGCGGTGATGGATTTAGTGCCGCGCAATTTTAAACCTCGAGAGATTGAGTTTTTACAAATCATAGCTCGTTGGAGCATGAGTGAATTTGAACGTAACCGACTCCTGCAAGGGAAACTCGACTCAAGGACTTCCAAGAGCGCTCCGATATTTTCACTCAATGACCAACGTAACGCTGAGATTAAAATCACCCCACCCACTAAAGATAGCGACTCTATTTCTACCAAGCAACTGGAACTGGAACTTTTGGGTCAGCTAACTCAGGAGTTACGCACGCCCTTAACATCTGTACTCGGTATGGCTAGTGTTTTAGGACGTGAAATTTATGGGCCTTTGACGACTAAGCAGAGAGAATATTTGGAAATTATCCAACACAGTGGTCGGTACTTACTTTCCCTAGTAAACGAAATTACCGAACTAGGAACTATGGATGAAAACTCTACTGTGTTGAATCTAGCTCCTGTGGATATCGAAATGCTGTGCCAACAAGCTATCAATAGCCTAGAAGAAGTGGCTAATCGCCGCGAGCAAGATATTCGCCTCTCTATAGAACCGGGACGCAATCGCATTTTGTCTTTAGATAAAGACAAGGTGCGGCAAATTCTCTATCACCTGGTTTTCAGTGTGATTCAACTTTCGGCTACAGGTAGTGTTGTTCGCATTCATGTCTCTTACAAGGAAGATACGCTCAACATTACTATTTGGGTTTCCCATCCCTGGTTGGGGGACGGTATAACTGAAGTTGATCCCTACTTCCGTCTCAATTCTTTGTCGCTGCTAGAGTTGACAGGTGAAGTAGCAACTTACACTACTCATGCAGAAAACCAGGAGCAACCACAGACTTCATCAGTAGCAGTGGACAATTCAAAAAACTTGAGTGATTCCCAGTCAAAATTCTTTGCTGCTAGTTCAGGTATAAATTTAGCTAAATCACATGTAAGTCTTTCTCGTGAAAGCTTAGGTCTATTGCTAAGTTGTCAACTGGCAGAGTTGCATAGTGGACAAATTTTGATTCAAGGTTCACCAGAATCAGGATATCGTTATGTGCTTTCTTTGCCACTGCAACTGGCGACTCCCTCACAAGTAATTAGCGATGTCTGATCACAATCTATAGGGAACAGGTGATAGTGTATTGGAACTGGGGAGTAGGGATTGGAAAAGAGTTATTTTCTATCTATTTGTTGTGTACTAAGTACATGAAGAGCTATCTTAACTTAGTATTGGCTGAAGTGGTTTCGGATTAAAGGTAGTGGTTGATGGCTGGAAATAAGAGCGCCATCACGCGATGTGCAATCTCCGTTATCACCTTTTTATAGCCATAGGTATTATGATCGATTCCAAGTTCTGCGTCGGCAGGCTAATTGATCGCAATGTTTTTTATGAATTTAGTCTGGCAACGATTTACTTTATCATCTTTACCGCTCAAAGAATATCTTGCTACCAGTTACGTACATCGTTCTCTGGTCGGACTGTTAAGTTCTTGGCGGCAAACAAGCGTCTTACTCCAGTGGGGAGATGCGATCGCAGCGGCTTTACTCAGTTTAGTATATGCGCTTGCACCTTTTGCTTCTAGTACATTGGTAGGCTTGTTGCTGGTGGCTTGTGTGGGATTTTGGCTGTTGTTGACTTTATCTGATGAAGTAACATCAGCAAATGTCTCGTCAGTCACTCCCATTCACCTGCTGGTATTGCTCTACTGGGGAATTGCCGCTGTCGCAACAGCATTATCACCAGTGAAAAAGGCGGCACTTAACGACTTGGCAACGTTGACCTTGTATTTGCTACTATTTGCCCTTTGTGCCAGGGTACTGAGGTCGCCTCGCCTCCGGTCTTGGATTATCATCCTTTACCTGCACGTATCGTTAATTGTCAGTGTATATGGGTTACGGCAATGGTTTTTTGGAGCCACAGCACTGGCAACTTGGGTTGATCCAGAATCTCCTTTGTCTAAGACTACAAGAGTCTACAGTTATTTAGGTAATCCCAACTTATTGGCTGGATACCTCCTACCAGCAGTAATTTTTAGCTTAGTGGCAATTTTTGCATGGCAAAGCTGGCTCAAAAAAGCCTTAGCATTAACAATGTTGATTGTCAATACTGCCTGCCTGATCCTGACTTTTAGTCGTGGCGGTTGGATTGGACTAGTGGTAGCAATTCTGGCTGTGATGGCATTGCTAGTTTATTGGAAAAGCGACCAAATGCCTCGTTTTTGGCGTACTTGGTCGCTACCGATTGTCTTAGGTGGTTTGATCGGGGTATTGATGCTAGCAGTGATATTTGTAGAGCCAGTCCGCCTGCGGGTGTTCAGTATTTTTGCTGACCGCAAAGATAGCAGTAATAATTTTCGCCGAAATGTCTGGGATGCTGTCTTTGAGATGATTCGCGATCACCCGATTTTTGGCATTGGCCCCGGTCACAACTCTTTTAATAAAGTTTATCCCCTCTACCAACACCCTCGTTATACTGCTTTGAGTGCCTATTCGATTTTGTTTGAAGTGACTGTAGAAACTGGCTTTGTTGGTTTAGCTTGCTTTCTCTGGTTAATAATTGTCGCATTTAATACGGCGTTTTTGCAAGTGCGACGATTGCGACAATTCAAAAGTGTAGAGGGATTTTGGTTAATTGGGGCGATCGCTATTTTATTGGGTATGCTTGCTCACGGCACCGTAGATACTGTCTGGTATCGTCCTGAAGTCAATACCCTCTGGTGGCTGATCGTTGCCTTAATTGCCAGTTACTGGACACCTTTAGCTCAAAACCAGACAAATTCATCTAACTCAGAACCAGCAGTAAACTAACATGAGTAAGTTGTCAGTTGTTTTCCTCATGACAACCGACAACTGACATTTTTTGAATTTTGTAGACGGATAGCAACTTGCCAAAGGGTATTTTGAGTTGCTTGTAACGATTTAAAAAATTATTCCGACAGATGGATTCACAAAACCTAGACGTAGAAGATGATTCCCAATCCAAAATCCAAAATGGTATTAGTCCCTGTAGGTAGTGCCACCTGGAGCATTAGGGTCGCGATAAGCGGTCGGTTCGTCATTAAGTTTTTTGCCAGCCAAACCAGCCAAACCAGCTAGACCAATTAATCCTAACCAACCCCAATCAAAACCGTTGCGATCGTCGTAAGTGGTCGTTCTTGGAGTAGTATTGACTCCGGGGTCAGTTGTAGTCTGAGCTTGTGCGGATAGAGTTAAGGGTAAAATTCCCATACTCAAGGTGAGAACGCCAGCCCCAACAGCTTTAATGAAATTACTTTTCATAAGTTGTGACAATTTCTTATGCCATCCGAAGTTACTCACCATTGTATCGAGTCTCAACCTTAGCAAAATCAATCTGCGGCTATAAATTAGGCATTTTCATAACTCACGCTATGGATATACAACATGCTTTTACAGAAATCTATTTCTCACTCTGGTGTGGTAGTTTGGCGACATTGACCCTTAATAGTTTTTCATTGCCCGTTGAATGTCACGCTGGTCTTGGCGTCGTTTCAGGTCTTCTCGCTTATCGTGGAGCTTTTTACCTTTGCCAAGGGCTATACTCACTTTTACCCAGCCTCGTTTAAGATACATTTTCAAAGGGATTAAAGTTAAACCCTGCTGCTCTACTTTGCCAATTAACTTGCGGAGTTCTTGGCGATGCAACAGCAGCTTGCGTGTACGCCGTGGTTCATGATTGAAATATTGTCCACTAGCGTCATAAGGCGAGATATGTACATTGATCAACCATGCTTCACCATTGCGAAGCAAAGCATAGCCATCTTGGAGATTGACTTTACCCGCACGAATCGACTTCACCTCGGTTCCTGTCAATTCAATTCCAGCTTCGTAAGTTTCCAGAATTTCATACAAATAACGGGCTTGACGGTTGTCGCTAATAACTTTGTAACCTTCGTTCTTGTCGTTCATTGATAATTTTGTGTGCTTTAAATGTACCTAAAAAATTATTTGGATTGCTTTGTAAATTATAGGGTGTATCTTATAACCGCTATAAATGCTGAACTGTATATCACTAATTTAACTTTTCTAAGTTCGTAATTAAAACTTTTTTGGCAACATAAAGTTACCTGGAGTCAATAATCATTAGTGATTGGCTAAGTACTAATGACAAACAGAGAAATCTGAGCGGAGGCTTCCGACCATCAGACTTCTCCTTCAAAGACGCTGCGCGAACGGAGACAAAGAATAAAAGATATTGATACTTACCAAAGAAGACACAAAGAGTGGAGACGCGGTGAGAAAGTCGGAGTCTTCTCCCTACAGCCCTTCTCCTAAAAGAGACACTGTTCGCAAACGGGCATCCTACGGCAGGCGCTAGCTTTTCCCTTTGGGAAAAGCTAGCGCCACTGCGGTCTTAGGGTTTCCCCAAGTAGAGGAGCCAGTCGCATGGGCGGGTTTCCCGACTTGAGCGGACTGGCGTCAAGTGGCGTGAGACACTAAGGGCGATAGGGCAGCCTTAACTCTTGGAGAGGCTGCGCCAACGAGTCCGCGTACCCTTACAGGGAAGCAAGCTACGCGTAGAGTCTGGTAGAGAGCATCTGGCTGTTTCCGTCGAGTCCGTTAGCGCAGCGTTAGAGACTGTGGGTAGCGTCACTTGCGAACCCAAAGGGTGAAGCAGCGCTGTCGGCGGGTTTCTCAATCTAGGTTACTGGTGTTAGCGTAGCGTTAACGACTGTGCGTAGCGTAACCCATCCCTTGCGCGGCGACTACAGGAGAAGGATAACGTCCAGAGTCGCCAGTTTTCACATCTCAATTAGCTTTTGGCAAATTATTAATGTATGTCAATATTAATTTACACTATGTTGAGCATTTACTCTGCCAGATTGAGCAGTTGTTACAAATTACAAAGCTCTCTGTGCCTCCCAAGCACAGGGGAGCAAAGGTGAGTTTAACTTCGTAAACCCTTCCTAAGGATTTAAGATTTTCTTTGTAAATCAACCCTGAAGGCATTTATGAGCTGGTAATCCTGTCATAGTATGAAACATAAGAACACTATTTTTGCCTGTGTTCACTGATAAAGCGCGTAGAAGCAAATTTCTGAGTAAAAAATGCTAGGGGTGTATTGTTCATGCCCTTGACGATCCTTGTAGTGGATGATGATTTGGGCACTCGTCTGTCTGTTAGCGACTATCTTGAACTGTCTGGCTACTCTGTGATCACGGCTAATGACGGTCAACAGGCTTTGGTTATGGTGGATGAGTATCATCCTGATTTGATTGTCACGGATATCGTCATGCCACAGATGAATGGCTATGAACTGGTGCGCCGGGTGCGTCAACAACCAGTGTTTAGGTTATTGCCTGTAATTTTATTAACAGCCCGAACTAAGACGCAAGAAAGAATTATGGGCTACCAGTCAGGGTGCGATTTATATTTACCCAAGCCTTTTGAATTGGAAGAGTTAGCAGCAGCAATCCGCAATCTTTTGGAGCGATCGCAAATCATTCAATCGGAGTATCGCTTTTCTCATAAAGAAAATTTGGGCATTTCTACCTCTACAAAAGCGGTGGACACCCATAATTCTCTGTCCACTCAAACTCAGAAATCCCAGTTGCACTCATCCCTAACTCATAGAGAACAGGAAGTCCTAGAGTTATTGACTCATGGTCTTTCTAATGCCGAAATGGGTCATCAGCTACACCTGAGTCCTCGAACAGTGGAAAAGTACGTTAGCAGTTTATTGAGAAAAACCTCAACCAGCAACCGAGCGGAATTAGTGCGTTTTGCGATTAAGCATGGTCTGGTGGAATAAAAAAGTGAGAAGTTAAGAGTCAAGAGTGAGGAGTTAACAAGAGAAAAAGTAACTCCTAACTCCTAATTCCTAACTCCTAATTCCTAATTCCTAACTCTTAACTTTAGCTTATTGGTTTTTGGCTGGTAACGTATGTGAGCAGACCTTCACAAGCATCGATCAGTAAATCAATAACCCGATTAAATCCCTGTTGACCACCGTAATAGGGATCTGGAACTTCCTTTAGAGTGTGTCGAGAGCAAAACTCGCAGATCAAACGCACTTTCTGCTGATACTGCTTAGTTTGATCAAGACTGAGGATGTTCTCATAATTTTCTTGATCCATCGCCAAAATCAAATCAAAGTCTTGAAAATCTGACTTTTGAAACTGGCGTGCTCGACCACGCAGTTTAATTCCCAACTTTGTAGCAGCCGCAGCACTCATGCGTCTGTCAGGTGCGCTACCAACGTGATAACTAGATGTACCAGCAGAGTCACAGAGGATGTGTACACCTTTGGCGTCGGCACAGCCATTGCTCAAGCCAGCCTGCTCAATTAGATGATTCATAATGTTTTCTGCCGATGGCGATCGGCAGATGTTACCTAAGCAGACAAACAGTAACTTGTAAGGCATAAATATTCCGTTTCACGGAGTCCATAGCCCAAAGTCAATAATCTAAAGTAATTGATTTTTTGACTCTTGACTTTTGAACATTAGGTGCTTCTCCTGTTCAAAGAGGCTCTTACTAGCAAGCTTTAAGAGTAAGAGTACAAGTTGGGCATCACCCGCCCACGGCACTGGCCACTCTTGACTAAAATCCAGGTAACTCCAACCCACTGGTTAATTCTTCCATACGTTCCCGCATTGTTGCAGTAGACTTGTTGTAGGCTTCTTTCATTGCCACTGTCACAAGATCGGAAAGTACTTCTGCACCTTCGGTTAAAGCATCTGGAGAAATTTCTACCCGTTTGGGTTCTTGGTTCCCACTGACAATCACCTTTACTAGACCACCGCCAGATTCTCCTTGAATCTCCATTTGCTCCAATTCTTCTTGGAGTCGCTTTGCGCCTTCTTGAACTTGCTGCGCTTTCTTAAAAGCTTCGGCCAGTTCCTTCATTTTTCCTAAGCCAAAGCCAAATCCCTGTCCTTTTCCTGTCATAATTATTTGTACGCGTCCGCGTTGAATAACAAATCAAATTCAATTATAGATGCGGTAAGTAATTTGCCTCTTTTTTTACTAATAATTAATGCATCCTAGCATTGGGCATTGGGCATTGGTTACACCCTATCTCCCTGATCTCCCCAGTTCCAAATCCCCAACGCCCCATTTCCTAAATTGAAAGTTTTAACAAGCACCTTGAAACTCTCCGAGCATTTTGACTTCTGGCTCTAAGCGAATAGACCAACGTTCTTGTACCTGATGTTGGATGTGGCGAATGAGACAGAAAATGTCACTAGCTTTTGCCCCACCACGGTTAACGATAAAATTAGCATGAAGTAGTGCTACTTGTGCCCCACCAATTTGGTAGCCTTTGAGACCAGTTTGTTCAATTAACCAGCCAGCACTGTAAGGTTTGGGATTGCGGAACACACTACCACAGCTGGGGAAGTTGTATGGTTGGGTGCTTAACCGATGCTTTTTGTGTTGTTTGGTGATTGCGACAACTTGTGCTGGGTCGGCACCTGGCGCGAGTTGTAAGGTTGCTTGGGTGACTATGCGTTGGTAACGCTTCTGTGTTCGCGTAGCGTCCCCCAGGGAAGGAGACTCGCCACCTTGCAATAATGAAGTCCGGTAGCTATAACCTAACTGTTCCGGGGTAATAGTTTCCAGCGTACCATCGGGTGAAAGTACCTGGGCACTAACTAACATATCTGCGATACAGCTATTATGTGCCCCTGCATTCATCACTACGGCACCTCCTGCTGTTCCAGGGATACCAACAGCCCACTCCAATCCTTGCCACCCTAACTCTGCTGCCGCCCATGCCAAGCTAGGAATTGATTCTCCGGCAGCAACAGTTAATTGACCTGTATCTGGGTCAAAATGGCTGAAGCGGAGATGACGAGTAGCAATGACTAAGCCTGATATACCGCGATCGCTCACCAGCAAGTTAGAACCTGCTCCTAGTGTTGTCACCTTTAAATCACGTTCTTTTGCGTATATAAGACTTGCTTGCAGTGCTTCTAAGTTTCGGGGGGCAACGTACCAATCAGCGGCTCCCCCGACTCTATAGGAAGTAAACGCTGACAAGGAAGCCTGGGGCTTGATCACACAATCAGTACCGGGTAAGTAAATTACTTCACTCTCCACCGAATTAGTTGTTTGGTGTTTCTTTGTATTCAAAGCAGAAACTGTGCAGACGTTTCCAGCTGCCTGGTAAATTGTCATCTTTACTTTGTATTGGTAAAATTTTTACATTTATTTACCGCAAAGATACGGTAATAGAGTTAACCTATGGAACCGTTGCTAGAAGGGCACTTTGCTCAGAAATAAAACTTTGCAAAGTCTCCACTTAAGATGTGGCTTTAGCAGGTTCGCAAAGTGTCGTAATTACCTCAGGAATCACCTGATTCAAGTTCCCAGCTCCCAAAAACAGCGCCAAGTCTCCTGGGCGTAGTGTTTGCAGCAAAAACTCATACACTGAGGGTAAAGTTGGTTGATAAACTACCTGCGAATGCTGTTTAGCAATTTCCGCGGCTAGATGTTCACCACTGATTTGCCCTAAATTGGGTTCGCCTGCACTGTAAATATCAGTCAGCACAACCAAATCAGCATGGGTAAAGGACTCAGCAAATTCTTCTAAAAAGGTGAGTGTCCGGCTATAGCGATGGGGTTGAAAGATGGCAACGACTCTTTGCCCTGGTCTTGCCTGTAAACGTGCTGCGGCGAGAGTAGCGCGAATCTCGCTGGGGTGATGAGCATAGTCATCGATGAAGGTAATACCATCAACTTCACCCCGGAACTCAAAGCGACGTCTTGCTCCTTCAAAGGTGGCGATACCTTTGGCAATTTCTCCAAATTCTAAGCCCAAGGCGCGACCAACAGCCACTGCTGCTAAGGCATTGCTGAGATTGTGCCGACTTAGCAACCGCAACTTCAACACACCCAAAGCTTTGCCTCTTTCCCAAACTAAAGCGGTGGTCCCATCAGCACGATAATCAATATTAGTGACGGTGTAGTCAGCGTCGGTATCTGAGTGTAAGCTATAGCTGATTGTAGGTTGTAAGCGATCGCGCACTGTAGCACAGTCAATGCTACCTATTAACGTTTTACAACCCTTAGCAAATGTCTGGAAGATGTCAATTACTTCTTCTAATGTATCGTAATGGTCAGGATGATCGAGTTCAATATTGGTGATGATGCCAATTTCTGGAGCGTGTTTTACCAAAGAACCATCAGATTCATCTGCTTCAGCTACCAAATATTGGCTTTGTCCCAATCTAGCATTACCTTCCCAAGCATTGACTTCGCCACCTACTAAAATCGTTGGGTCTAGACCTGCTTGCAGAAGCATATAGCCGATCATGCTACTGGTTGTAGTTTTGCCGTGTGTTCCTGCCACTGCAACACTGTAATAATCGGCAATCAAAGCTGCCAGTACATCTGAACGATGTAAAACTGGACAACCTAATTCCAGTGCTGCTTTATATTCTAAATTATTCCTGTTAATTGCTGTTGAGCAAATGACTTGAGGCAGTTTTGAGTTAGTAGCAGTAGGTAATTGTTCTTGTGAATTTAATACTACTGCATTTGCCAATACTTGAGGGCGAAAGAATTCGAGATTGCTTGCCTCTTGTCTACCAAAAATATGAGCACCGATAGATTCCAACTTGTGCGTAATGTGATTTGGACGAAGATCCGAACCTGATACTGGAAATTGACGCTTGGCGAGAACGTATGCCAGAGCAGACATACCTATACCACCGATGCCAATGAAATGAAATGGTCTACCACTAAAATCTACAGAATTAGTCATTTATTGCTCCTCTTACACCACACCACACCATAATCACAAATGACACGCGTATCATAACAGGAATTTGATTTTTACCGTAACTGCTCGTATATCATGTTCATGTTTGATGTCCGAATGATGTTTCCGCTCTGGTTTTGCTTGTTCAGAATGATTTTACCTTGGTTGGAGGTTTTTGCTATTTCTGAACTGTTCTTAAGATTATTCTGAAAATTTTGGCCGCATCGGGAAATAAATTCTTGTAATGTCAAATACATATTTTTGGCTACCTTACTGGAATTGGCTACATAATACATTGTTTAGTGAAACTGATTTTAAATTACATCAAGTCTAGGCGTGAATTGACTACAATAGTACATTGGTAATGAAACTATTTTTCAATTGCATAAAACCCAGGCATAACTGGATGCAGCAATTAGCAATTTTTGGTGGCACATTTGATCCAATTCATTCGGGACACCTGCTCGTAGCCGAGAGAGCTTTGCATCAAGTATCCGTTGAAAAGGTAATTTGGGTGCCATCCCTAAATCCTCCTCACAAAGAAGCAGCTTTGTTTGAGCATCGTGTGGAAATGCTGCAATTAGCCATAAAAGATAACCCAGCGTTTACTATCTCACTAGTGGAGGTAAATCGCTCTGGGACTTCCTATGCCATTAACACCCTGATCGACTTATCTGCTTGTTACCCAAATACTCACTGGTACTGGATTGTAGGCTTGGATACTTTCCAAACCTTACCCCGTTGGTACCGTGGACACGAACTAGCACAAATGTGTGATTGGTTAATCGCACCCCGACTGCTAGGTGGTGAGACTATAACTCAAAGCAAATTAATCTGCAAGCAAGTGGAGCAACAACTAAGGGAGCAGTCGTATACCATTCACTGGCAACTCTTGAATATACCTTTAGTAGGAGTTTCGTCAAGTCTAATTCGCAAATTTTGCCGCGAAGGCCAGTCAATTCGTTATTTAGTCCCGGAATCCGTGAGATTATATATCACTAACAACAATCTCTACTCTCACAAATCTGAATAAATTATGTGTTTTTTTATTGATATAACACTTTATGGTTATAAGTGCTCCCCCCCTTTGCGATATGATTGGGGTCAACGATATCAACATATAAGCATAAATACAGAGGGCAAGACACTGTGATTAGAGTTGCAATCAACGGTTTCGGGCGGATTGGACGTAACTTTGCGCGTTGCTGGGTGGGTAGAGAGAATAGTAAAATCGATCTTGTGGCTATTAATGACACGTCAGACCCTAGAACCAATGCTCATCTGCTGAAGTATGACTCAATGCTAGGGAAGATCAAGGGTGCTGAGATTAGTGCCGATGATAACTCTATCATCGTTAACGGTAAGACCATTAAGTGCGTATCTGACCGCAACCCAGAAAAGTTGCCCTGGAGAGATTGGGGAATTGACCTAATTATCGAAGCAACGGGGGTATTTACTAGCAAAGAAGGAGCGCTCAAGCATGTGAATGCTGGAGCCAAGAAAGTTCTGATTACCGCTCCTGGTAAAAACGAGGATGGCACTTTTGTGGTTGGTGTGAATGATCACGACTATGACCACAACATACACCACATTATCAGTAACGCTAGCTGTACTACCAACTGCTTGGCACCGATCGCCAAGGTGTTGAATGATAAGTTTGGCATCATCAAAGGTACGATGACCACCACCCACAGCTATACAGGTGACCAGCGCTTGCTAGACGCTTCTCACCGGGATTTGCGACGGGCGAGGGCAGCAGCAATCAATATTGTACCCACTTCCACTGGTGCTGCAAAAGCAGTGGCGCTGGTTATCCCAGAGCTTAAAGGTAAGCTAAATGGTGTTGCTTTGCGCGTACCTACCCCGAACGTCTCAATGGTAGATTTCGTAGTTCAGGTTGAGAAGCGTACTATTACTGAAGAAGTTAACCAAGCTCTCAAAGATGCTGCCGAAGGCCCACTTAAAGGCATTTTGGATTATAGCGTACTAGAACTGGTATCGTCTGATTATCAAGGTAGTGATGCTTCTTCGATTGTTGATGCCAACTTGACTTTTGTCTTGGGTAATGACCTAGTGAAAGTTATGGCCTGGTATGACAACGAGTGGGGTTACAGCCAACGAGTCTTGGATTTGGCAGAATTGGTAGCCCAGAAGTGGGTTTAATTAAAAAGTTAGGAGTGAGGAGTGAAGAGTTAGGAATCAGGAGTGAGGAATCAAGAGTGAGGAGTAAAGAAGTGCTGAGTGAGGAGTTAAAAGTTTTTTAACTCCTAATTCCTAACTGCTAACTCCTAACTCCTAACTAACTATTAAAGTGTTGAAATCCCTGGCTAAGATTCAAAACTTGGCTGGGGAATTTTTTTTGTTCGTCGTGTAATAGGACTGTTGATCCCGATGTAATATTGCCGACGATCGCAGCACCTTCACTAAGATGTTGTACCAAGGCTAATGCTAACTCTTGTGGTAGGCACAGCACTAATTCAAAGTCTTCGCCACCGTATAAAGCATATTCCAGGGCTTGCTCTTGTGGCAACCAATGGTTAAAAGTTTTTGGTACGGGAATTTGTCTGCATTCTAGGACAGCGCCAACGCCACTGGCGCGGCAAATTTGGATAATAGCATCTGCCAAACCATCGCTGCTATCCATACCAGCAACGAAGAGTTGGGAGTTAGGAGTTAAAATTTTCCAGAGGATTGGTAGGACATCTAATCGTGGTTGTGGACGTTGGTGTGCGCGGATTAAAGCTGTGCGTTCCGCATCTTTGAGGTTTTTTGCCAATTCGGGATGCAAGAGCAGTTCTAAGCCAGCTATTGAGGCTCCATGAACACCTGTAACAACGATCGCATACCCCACAACAGCAGCAGAACGGCGGATAATTTGATTAGGCAGAACTTGGCCAAAAGCGGTAATTGCCAGAGTCGTCACAGGCGATCGCACAATATCACCCCCGACAATTGGGGTATTGTACTGTTGCAGGCATTCTGTCATTCCCTGGTATAGTCGCTCAACCCAACTCACCCTAACTTCACCGGGGAGTCCTAACCCGACAGTGATTCCCAATGGAGAAGCGCCCATTGCTGCTAAATCTGATAAATTGGCAGCAGCAGCTCGCCAACCAGCATCTTCTGGGGAAGTGGTGAGGTTGCTAAAATGTACACCATCAATCAATATATCTGTAGTCACCACCAAAGATTGCTCTGGTGCAGTCACAAGCACTGCTGCATCATCGCCAATAATTTCTGGAGGACAGAAGCGCTGCAATCTTTCTAAAAGACCTTGTTCTCCAATATCTTTTACTTGTAGAGAAGATAATTCACTGTTCACAATCGGTTTTCCGTGTTGCAAAATTATCAGAAAACTGATGATTTGCTTTACTGTTTAAGATATGGGTATCGTCTAGGAGTCAGTTGGGATGGTAACAACACCAGTAACCAGCATCACGTTTGAGGAGTACTTAACCTATGATAATGGTAGCGATTTCCATTACGAACTGGTGAATGGCAACCTGGAGCTTATGAATCCACCTACTATTCAACATTTCCTGATTGCTAAATTTATTGAGCAATTGCTAGACGCAGAAATCAAAAGTTGTAGCTCACCTTGGCTGTGTTTTCGAGAAAGTGGGGTGAGAACGGGTAGAAATAAATCTAGGTTGACTGATCTGTGTGTAGTGACAGTGGAACAAGCCAGAGAATTGTTGAATGCCTCAGCAGTATTTCAGTCACCGCCGTTACTAATTGTAGAGGTTGTCAGTCCAGAATCGGTGAAACGGAACTATCGCCATAAGCGATCTGAATATGCGGCCTTAGAAGTTCCTGAATATTGGATTGTAGACCCGCTAGAAGGGAAGATTACGGTGTTACTACTGGAAGATGGATTTTATGAAGAAACAGTTTTTACCGCCACTGAGCAAATTGGATCACGGACTTTTCCAGAATTAGCCATCGCAGTTGATCAGGTGTTCACCGTCGGGAATCTGAGTCAGGGGAGTTAGAAGTTAGAAATTAGGAGTTAGAAGTTAAGAGTTAGTAATTATTCTCCCTCATCTGTCTCATCTCCTGCTTCCCCTGCTCTCTTCTTATGCTGCTTGCGGCTCAACTAGATTTTCTATTCCCTGAACCACAGTTGCCGATTCAATTTTGTCACCCGCTTTCAGTTTATCCAAAATTTCTCTGCCTTCAGTGAGATAGCCAAAAACGGCATAACGACCATCCAATAGGTTGCGTCCGGCAGGGGTGAGTTCTGGTTCAAACAAAAAGAAGAAAAATTGTGATGAACCACCATTTACTTCACTTTCGGGACGAGCCATCACTACTGCACCAAAAGCAGAGAAAGGCAGAACTGGCATATCGATATAACGACCAGCTTCTTCTAGTGTAATGCCATAGGTAGGTGCTTTATCACCCTGAACTAAGACTTCTAAGGGAATGGCGCGATATTTGCCCGTCTTTGGATCAATGAAACCCACGTCTTTGCCGGCTGGATCTCCAGTTTGCAGAAAGTAAGATTCTTCAGAACGGGTAAATTCTAAGCCATTATAAAAACCCCTTTGTACCAAATCTACAAAATTACCAGCAGTGACAGGGGCGCTGTAACCGTCTACTACCAGAGTCAAATCGCCTTTGTTGGTTTTGAATTCTACAGTGGCACGACCTTTAAGTTGTGGCAGGTTACTATACTGGGCAGGCACTTCAAAGGGGAATTGCTTCACCATAGACTCTTCTACTTGAGTGACGAGATTTAGCAGTTTAGCTTTCTCTTGCAGAATTTGTTCTTTATCTTTGCTGTTCGCCAATTCTTGCAATTTATCCACCCCAGATTTCAACTCGCTAATCCAAGCTTCGGCTTGGGGTTGGCGTTCTTTGGGAACGCTTGTTAATATTTGGGAAGGTTTATCGAGAATGCGGGATGCTTTGCTGATGTCTTTGGAAATAGCACCCCACCGCCGATTGGCCCGCAGTTGGGCAGAGATGTCCTCTAAACTAGCTTGTAGTTGACGCACAGGTTTGTTATCTATCGGGAGTGCATACCGCAACAGAGAGTTGCCGTCGGTAATTGCGTTGCCGGCTGGCAGTGCGGCGCTACTGGAGGGAGTCCACCCAGCTGTAGTTATGCCTAAAAATATTGTTACCAGCAGTATTGCCATTAGGCTGTTCTTCAGCCAGGATTTTAATAAGTTAAGCATGGGATAACTCAAATGCAGCATTAAATTGTTGACTGGACGTAACCCATCAATAATCTTCCCACGTTAGGTGCTGAGTGGAGCAGAGGTCTAGGGCAGGGGAGCAGAGGAGAAACTAATGACAAATGACAACCAACTAATGACAAATGCCCAATGACGACCCTAGAAGGGTACAATAAATGCCGATTGTCTTCCAAAATTTGAAAGTTTCATGATCTCCAGTAACGACTTTCGACCCGGTGTTTCAATTGTATTAGATGGGTCTGTATGGCGAGTGCTTGAATTCCTGCACGTCAAGCCAGGCAAAGGTTCCGCCTTTGTACGAACTAAGTTAAAAAATGTCCAGAGTGGGAGCGTGATGGAAAAAACGTTCCGAGCCGGGGAAACAGTGCCGCAAGCCACCCTAGAAAAAAGCACGATGCAGCATACCTATAAAGAGGGCGATGAGTTCGTCTTTATGGATATGGAAACCTACGAAGAAGGTAGATTGACCCGCACACAAATTGGCGATCGCGTCAAATATCTCAAGGAAGGTATGGAAGCCGAAGTGATCCGGTGGGGCGAACAAGTACTGGGAGTAGAATTGCCTAAGTCTGTGGTTCTGGAAATTATCCAAACAGATCCAGGTTTAAAAGGTGATACTGCCACAGGTGGCTCAAAACCAGCAACTCTGGAAACTGGTGCAATTGTAATGGTTCCTTTGTTTATTTCCCAAGGAGAACGCATCCGAGTTGATACTCAGGAAGATAAATATATTAGCAGGGAATAACTTTCATATCTCCGGAGATGCTTGCTCCCGATTGAAATCCCTACATAGGGATTAAATCCCTGCCACACTTAAGATGCTAATTTACGGATAGGTCGAGGTAATAAAAACTGTGCCATTGGACTTTAATGAAATCCGCCAACTACTGGCAACTATCGCACAAACAGATATTGCAGAAGTTACGCTCAAAAGCGATGACTTTGAACTAACAGTCCGTAAGGCTGTGAGCATCAGCAATCAGGTGTTGTCGGCAGGTCAAGCGACCTTAGGCGGTGTGGTAGGTTCGGGCTTGACATCGGGTTCATCTTTGGGAAACCAGGTGGCCGCAAGTCAGGTAACGGATGTGTCCACAGGTCGCGTGTTTGAGAATACTGGAACTGGCACACAATTGCAGTTGTCAGTAAATCCTCCCTCAAGTATTGATCAGAGATTAGTAGAAGTGCCTTCCCCAATGGTGGGAACGTTTTATCGCGCTCCGGCACCGGGTGAAGTGGCATTTGTGGAAGTGGGCGATCGCATCCGCAAGGGTCAAACAGTCTGTATCATTGAGGCCATGAAGCTGATGAATGAAATCGAAGCCGAAGTCTCCGGACAGGTGATGGAAATTCTCCTCCAAAATGGTGACGCCGTAGAATATGGTCAACCTTTGATGCGAATTAACCCTGATTAAGTATTAATCTATATATGAAATGAGTCATCCCAAATGAGTCATCGTTAAAACTTTCAGTCCTTGCGGGTTAATCCTGATGAAACAAACGTTGCCTTTACCACCAGAAGTGGTGCAACAAGTAGCTGAATACTTCAGCCTGTTAAGTGAGCCGATGCGCCTGCGGCTACTACACTTACTACGGGATGAAGAAAAATGCGTGCAAGAATTGGTAGAGGCAACACAAACTTCTCAGGCAAATGTGTCAAAACACCTGAAGGTAATGTGGCAAGCAGGTATCCTTAGCCGCCGCAGTGAAGGAACTTGCGCCTATTACCGGGTGGAAGATCAAATGATTTTTGATTTGTGTAATCGGGTTTGCGATCGCCTCGCCACAAGGTTAGAACAGCAAGCCCGTAACTTTCGTGTGTTAAATAGCAATCGTTAAGCTTAATAAAAGTTATGAGTTATGAGTTATGAGTTATGAGTTAAAACTCCTCACTCCTAACTTCTAACTCCTAACTTTTTTAAAGCGGATAATTTTTCTGAAAGCTTTCACGAGTTAGTGGCTGTTCTAACTCTAGACCCTCACCACCTAAAACATCCAACGGTTTTCCGTTTACGTCAATGTACACCTTCGCTTTGGGATTTAAAGTTGTCGCAGTATAAACAACTTGTCCTACGCGACCGATCATTGAGGTGCTACCACCACCGCTGGTAAAATCTTCAGATAAATTAACGTGAACCTCGTTATTTTCTGACTTCAACCCCAAAAGTTTGGTTGTTCTGGGGATAGTTGTTGAATCTGTCCCTCCTGTTGGTGGGCCTGCTAACAAACTTTGAAAAGCTGCTTCTAAAGGCTGGTTGGGTAGTACAGAAGCCACTTTAACGGGCTGGGGAACCAAAGCAATATTTTTGTCCTTTGGTCTTAGCCAATAAACGTTAGGCGTTTGCTCATTAACTGGCTGCCTAGTTGATGGCTGTACTGGTTGAGCGATTTGTTGAGAGGGGTTTGACGGTGTGGGAGTATTACTGGAGTGGGAAGTAAACCAAGCTACGCCGCCACCCACCGCTACAACCACTGCTGACACGGCTGCAATTGCGCCTGAAGAAATACGATTAGATCCTTGTTGGTCTTTCATGTTCAAAACCTTCCTAACTGAGGGCTGATATGGTAGTTATGTGAGGAGCAGCCTGGTTAAAGACGATACTTACAAGTGCAGAGTTTCCCACAACCTGGAAAAGACTTTATGCATCAAAATGCGATTATTTTTAATTCTGCAAAGTCCCTGATTCAATTTTAGAATTTTTACTTCTAGTCCGTCACCTACCAAATTATGTAAATCTCATTCTTTTTGGAGATGATTGAAGATTAAATTTACAAAGCAGAGGAACGCACAGGAACGCTGAGTATTTCTCACAAAAGTCCCTTTGCGCCCCTCTGCGTTTAATCTTTACCCTCTATTGCTGCCGTAATCCACTTATGAAGTGTTGTTGTAACTTCATCAATGACGATTTCTTCAGATTTACGAGTTGCTCTTTCTACAACTTCGACTTTACCATTAGCGATCGCCCGCCCGGTTACAATCCGATAAGGGATGCCAATCAAGTCAGCATCTTTAAATTTCACTCCCGCCCGTTCATCGCGGTCATCTAATAGGGTTTCAATTCCCGCTTGATTCAGTTCTGTGTAGAGTTTTTGGGCGATTTCGATTTGTTGAGCATCCTTAATGTTAGGAATTGTGACGATCGCGTGATAAGGTGCGATCGCTACTGGCCAAATAATCCCATCTTTATCGTAAGATTGCTCTACGGCGGCTTGTGCTAGTCGTGACACACCTACACCAAAACAACCCATAATTAGTGGCTTTTCTTCACCCTGTTCATTGGTATAAGTTGCTCCCATCGCTTCAGAATATTTAGTACCTAATTGGAAGATGTGACCTGCTTCAATTCCACGGGCGCTTTGTAAGGTTTGTTCTGAGTTACGGGTGGCGCGATCGCCTGGTCTGGCCTTCCGCACATCTACTCTATTTTCTTTTACTGGTAGTTGAAATTGCTCACCCCAATTAGCACCAACTACGTGATAGCCAGTTTCATTCGCGCCTGTAACAAAGTTTTTTAAATCAACGGCTGTATTGTCTACCAAATGTACAAGTTTTGGATATTCTAGTTCCAATTTTCTTAGCTGGCTATTGAGTCTCGCAAAAGGAAGTACCTGATTTGCCAAAAGCTGTTGAGCAGAATTTTTGACATCTGACACTAAATATTTGCCATTTTCGTCTGGTGTCAGATCTTGCAAAATATTTGTCAGTACCTGCAAAGATAAACCAGACTCTGCTTCTAGTTGCAAACTTGTAGCTAATTCTTGGTAGGTTAAAGCTTTAACTTTAATATAATCCCCTAAATTAGGAGAAATATAACCCAAGGGGAGTGGTTTAACAGCCCAATGCTTTTGCGATTCAACGTCAGAAATTTTCAAACGTATAATGGCTAAATCTTTACCATTTTCATCAACAGATGGAAACGTTGCAGTTCTACCATATTGATCAGTAAATTGAGATAACACATTTTGTAGCTTAATTTCGTTAACTTCTTGGTCTCCCCGAATGCTGACAAGTATTAGCAAAACATTATCATTGGCATAAACGGCTTCGTAAAGGACGTTTTTCACCACTTGGGTGGGAGAACAGTTGAGCAGTTGACATACCTTTTCAATCGTTTCTGTTCCAGGTGTATCCCGTTTCTCATAGGTTGTAAACCGTGAGGTTTCAGCGTCAATTGGTAAAGAAACAGCCTTTTCTACGTTAGCGGCGTATTTGCCATCCTCAGTGTAAAGAACTTCGTCTTCACCAGCTTCTGCCAAAATCATAAATTCTGTGGAACCAGAACCACCAATTGCCCCAGAATCAGCTTCCACTGCCCGAAAAGCTAAACCAGAACGCCGCAGGATATTGCTGTAGGCTTTATACATATCCTGGTAAGTTTCTTTGAGGCTGGCTTCATCGACATGGAATGAATAACCGTCTTTCATGATAAATTCCCGTCCACGCATCAAACCAAAACGGGGACGAATTTCATCGCGGAATTTGGTTTGAATTTGGTAGAGGTGCAATGGTAGTTGGCGATATGAGCGAATCATATCACGAGCGATCGCTGTGATTATTTCCTCATGAGTTGGGCCTAATCCTAATTCTTGCTCACGGCGATCGATTAGGGAAAACATGATCCCCTCAGCTTTGGTGTAAGTGTCCCAGCGTCCCGATTCCTTCCATAAATCAGCAGGTTGTAATTGCGGTAAAAGACATTCTTGTGCGCCTGTAGCGTTCATTTCTTCCCGCACAATCTGGGAAACTTTTTGCAGTACCCGCCACATCAGTGGGAGATAAGCATAGAGACCACTTCCGATGCGACGAATGTAACCTGCACGGAGTAATAATTTATGGCTAGGAATCTCAGCATCAGCTGGATCATCCCGGAGTGTAACGAATAACATTTGTGACAGTCGCATCGTTTATAGCCTTTCTTTGCTCACTAATTTCTATGTCAACTAAAGTATGAAGTATTAAGGATGAAGTACAAAGTATACAGTGTTATTTCTTTTTCATTTTTATTTATAGCTTTCCGCCTTTTTTGATCACAACTTTAGGAGAGAACTACCTTGGCAGATGTAATTTATCAAGCACAAGCACCCTTAGAATTTATTCCGCCGGCGTTTAACCCCTTATTACTACGAGTTGTTCATCTGTTGCTACCCAGTTGGATAAACTGGCAAACAGCTATTACCCAAATTGAAGCAGACAACGTAGAGGTTCTGGTGGATGTTTATCGCCAGTTTCAGGAGGGTAAGATCCGTTTTATGCTGGCATTTCGCCATCCGAAAACAGACGATCCACTTTGTTTAGGTTACTTGCTATCTCAACTCGCGCCAAAGGTAGCACGATCGCAAGGCACAGCGCTAGAATTTCCGATTCACGCTCATTTTATCTACGATCGCGGCATTCCTCTATGGGCAGGTGCCCACGTTGGCTGGATTGCTTCTCATTTAGGTGGTACTCCGATTCAGCGGGGTAAGGCTGACTGGACGGGGTTACGTTCGGCGCGTGACTTGTTTGCCAATGGGAAATTCCCGATGGCTGCTGCGCCAGAAGGTGCTACCAATGGTTTATCAGAGAATATTAGCCCCTTAGAACCTGGTATTGCCCAATTAGGCTTTTGGTGTGCTGAAGATTTGCACAAAGCTGGACGCGACCAACAGGTTCTAATTGTACCAGTTGGGATTAAATATAGTTACGTTGATGCTCCTTGGGATGCGATCGCCAATCTTTTAAGTGAATTGGAAGCGGCTAGTGGTTTACCTGTGAATCCATCAGAACATGCTTCTGTGGAGTCGCTTTATCCCCGGTTGTTGACTTTGGCAGAGCATTTACTTTTGCTGATGGAACAATTTTACACGCGTTTTTATCATCAAAAGCTGCCGGATGCCAAAATAGTCGGAGAAATTGAAGATAGAAATGAAGCGTTAGCAGTTCGTTTGCAAGCTTTATTAAATGCAGCGCTACAAATATCAGAACAGTATTTTGACTTGCAGCCAAAAGGGAATTTGACTGACCGTTGTCGGCGGGTAGAACAAGCTGGTTGGAATTATATATTTAGAGAAGAATTTAAGGATGTAAAAGGAGTGTCTGCTGTCGAAAAAGCTTTAGGCGATCGCGTTGCGGAAGAAGCGAATGCACGGATGTGGCATATGCGTTTAGTAGAAAGTTTTGTAGCAGTTTCTGGTAATTATATTCGTGAAAATCCAACTGTAGAAAGGTTTGCTGAGACAACTTTAATTTTATGGCAGATGATTGCTAAAATCAAAGGCAATAAAACTGTTCAGCGTCCGCAATTGGGTAAGCAAAAAGTCAAAATTACTGTGGGTGAACCCATATCTATTTCTGAGCATTACCCAGCTTATAAGGAAAATCGTTTAGGTGCTAGGCAAGCTGTTGCTGAAGTGACAAATGATTTGCAACACGCGTTGGAAGGATTGATTTGAAAATAAAGATGAGGGTAAACCTCACTATTGCAGTGTAAAAATTAGCTTTACCTATTGATCAGCTACTCGTCATTAATTTTTCAAAATAATTCGCTTGTAGTAAGCAACTCTAGCCCTGTTTTTGTGCAATTTAAATGCTCATTAGCTTATATTCCTTACGTTGTTTTATAATGTTTGGACGTGAAATGTTTCCCTTAAAAGGTTGTAAAACATAATTGACTAGCATTGGCTCCTATCAGGTAAAAGTCCAAATCCAACCGACGTCTGAGGAAATAGCTTGTCTTTCCCCAGCTAGAGAAAATGATATGACAAACGATTGGTCTTGTAACTGGTTAAACTTCTGGAAAAATACCAGTTTTGAGTGTAAAAACATAGTCAAACTTGTTTATGGTGGCAAAGTTTGGGGATTAGTGCAATATGGCCTTTATCCCCATCCTGGATATCCCAGTTATCTAGAAATAGAACATATAGAAGCTCATCCTACAAGTCGAGGAGATGTAGCTGAACGGTTAATTGAACCAATCGGCAAATGGTTAATCTGGTATGCAACCAAGGTGAGTCTAAAATTTTGTCAAACACAAGTAGATGAGTCGCTAGTTATTCTGGAAGCTCTAGATACATCTGTGTCATACTATAGAGATAAAGTGCAGATGGAGTATCTTGGGTTCGCACGTAGCACTCCTGGAGAAGATTTATATGGCTTCAGATTTTCACGAACAGCAGCAGCAAAATTCTGTCAGCTACACGAAAGTCAATGGGGAGAAGCAAAGCTATATGAGCAGTGATGAAATAAGAGTAGGATCAAGTGAGATGATGACTCACGCCCAAAGGCAAGCTTTTCTAAAAATATCTCCTTTGGGAAAACTATTTGGAGTTGCACATTTACTCCCTGAAGTAGCAGAGGTGACAGAAGAAACCGTGACAGAGTTGCCACGTTTGAAACGAGTGCGCGGAATATTTAAGCGTGGCAAACCAGGAAACAATCAGTATTCTTCTGATATCGCCCCTTACACGTTAACCTGGGAATACCCTAGATAAATCCATAACTAAATCAGGAAAACAGGGCAGATTAACTGATTCATTTGGCAGAAAAATCACCTTACGACGATAACCAAATTTACCTTGCAAACCTTGATAAGGTTCGCTGTAGCACTCCAGATAATAATCTACTAAATTAAATATCCAATAATCAGAGATACTCGCTTCTGCATAAATAGGTAGCTTTTCCTCTTGGTCATATTTTAAGGATGAATCGGCAATCTCAATTAAGAGTAAAATATCAGATGGGCTGGGATGATTCGCTAGATAGTCATCATCTCTATTTTTTGCAATTACTCTATCTGGTTCAGGCTCACTGTTGTTAGACAAAGTAATTGGTTGTTGTCCTCGCAG
The DNA here is from genome assembly GCF_036917615.1 of Nostoc sp. Classification (GTDB taxonomy): domain Bacteria; phylum Cyanobacteriota; class Cyanobacteriia; order Cyanobacteriales; family Nostocaceae; genus Nostoc. The sequence goes on along the minus strand of NZ_JBALCZ010000014.1, from coordinate 119,702 downwards.
GGTTACGCGATCGCCTACTAGCCTATATAATTCTCGCTCTAGGCGTGTTTCACAAACAGAGTGCGGTGTACCTTTTGCTGCCATCTGGACTATTTCACCCTTAATTAGCTCAACTCGGTCATTCTCCTCAAAGAAGCCAAGTTCAGCTAGACGGTGATATTCAGCTATAGTAAAGCGTTTAGCAGTGGTAAGGCTCATAACAACTACGAGAATGCAGAGTTATTTTTATCTTAATATAGCTTTAGCTGATTAAAGTTATGTGATGGAAGATAGTGAGGTGTCTGGATCTTCTTCTTTATCAGGTTCTGTAACTGTTTCTATACTTATACCCTTCCAGGGAAAGTCAAAATCTAGCTGAATATTTTTGAGTTCATCAATGGATTGTAAGAAGAAATCTTTAATAGAAGACAACTGGTCTTTTTCAGATAAAAACTCTTGTAGGCTTTTTCTATAAAATATACCTGATCAGGCTGGCAAAACTTTTAAATTAACAGGAGTCCAAATATTAGGTTTATCGTTAATTACTTTCTGCATAGATTCAATAATTTTTGGACGTTCTTGAAAACCAGGAGAAACGTGCAAAAATATACCTAAATATGGATAATCAGTTACATTACTTGGATTTAAATTGAAGTATCCAAGACCACACCAGAAGTCCCATGTGGAGGAAGAAAGGTGGGTGTAGATAATATATCTTTCATCCCATTTCCATTGAGTCCTACTTGCTGCGCCTTTAATAACACCTCCAAAAGCTAGCTTGAATTTTTCCTGTACTTCTTCGCTGAGAGTCGATTCCATGAGATTGAGAGTTTTGTTAAAATTAACCATTGTCAATAAGTCAACTGATGAAAATTGATTTGTGGTAGACATTCCATTTTTCCTCATGAAAATTAATATTTCTTGGGCTAATATATCAGTCGCGTGTTGTTGTAAGTGTGCATAAAATTGATGCCACCTCAATTGATAAAAATTTACCTTTGGCTTGAAATTAAATGCTGGAGTTTTGATTTCTTCTTTTGAGTCATAATCACGGGTGATGTAAATTAAAATTCGATGTCTAACATTTGGTAAATTACTCAAAATTTCAGCATATTTTTTTAAAGCATTATTTCCATCCTTAGAGCCAACTTTTGATTCAATAAATATTGCATCTGTATTTAAACCATTTGACAGTTCAACTACAATGTCCAATTTACTATCTTCAGTATGGGTTTCAAGTCGTTTGTGTTCTTGTTGGGTTGAAATCTTGATGCTGGAATAATTATCATCACTAAGAATTGAGTGATATTTTAACCAATTAATTAAAACATGATTATTCAGAGATAAAAAATAGGCAATAATCTCGGTAAAAAAATCTTCACGCGGTTTGTTTCCTGAATGCAGATTGAGTAAATTGGTAAATAAAGACATTTATTTTTAAGTATTTAAGGTAATTCCAAAAAAGTTATACACAATGACTAAGCTTGTAGTTCTGATTGCACAAGATTACAAAAAATTTTTATAAGTTTTGTTTGTATTCGCTATTACTAGCAGTGCAGCAGTTATAACTTAGCCGATCGCAGTTTGACAAGGGTGCTACACAGACAATACCAACAAAAAATAGGGGTAAAATTTTACCCCTACAAAGTTGTGTATTATTTTAAGAATAGCTAGAGAAGGTTATTACTCTTGAGTTAAGTGACTTTCTAGCAAAGATGCGATCGCTTCAGTTTGAATATTCTTGTATTTCTTTTTACCAAGTTCTAAAACACAGTTGGGGGCGCTGCTACAGCATTTTTGGCAACCAGTATGTTCAATGGTAACTTTGTCTAACAAACCGCGATCGCCCAAAGTTTTTTCTAATTCTGATAAAAACCCTTTACCACCACGTTTGAGGCAACCTGACTTTTGACATACCATAATCCTGGCTTTGGTTTCAGGCGGTAAATCTTGATTTGGACACGCATCAATTGGTGTCACCCGATAGGCTTTGATTTTAATTTTACTTGTGCGTGAGTCTACCTTACTATGACCACAAACACGAATTTGCTGGCCAGGAACTAAGGATAAACTTAGAGAACGGCGTAATTCTTTAGGCAGTTTAATTTCTACATTTCCAGATGGAACTGCCAATTGCAAGTATTTATATTTTCCTGGTTCACCACCAACAAAACCTAGTAACTGTCCCTCAAGATTCAATTCTGATAATGTCAGATACTTGTCACCCATGATTGATAAAAAGTTAGAAGTGAGGAGTTTAGAGTTAGGAGCAAAGCCGGAGACGCTCCGCCTCCGGTTAGGAGTTAAAAGTCAGGAGTTATGAATAATAAATTATTATTCATAACTCATCACTCCTAACTTTTTTTTACGAGAGGCGTTTAGCTTCTACAGTTTGGGGTAAATTTGCTGTGTCTGGCAAATCACGAAATTCCAATTCCCAACCATTTGCTAGGGTGAGAATCTTGCCATCATTTCCATCGGTTTGTTTGACTACTTCTTCCTCAAGGTCTTTCTTAGCAACGTAAACTACTAAAGTGCCGGCGTCATTCATGCGTAGCATTACTTTCATGAGATTCCTCAACAGATTCTAGTTCTTTTTTCATACAGCCGACGACGAATCCTGTTTCCAAGAAATGCACAGCATAGATATATGAACTCTGCAAATATGTGCCTATACTCGCTATATAGCCGATATCTCCTTTGTTCACTAAAACTTGCCCGACTTCTTTACCAGGAAAAGTACCATCATTCTTGAGCAGTTTGCGAACTCTGACTTTTTCACCAATTTCAAAAGCCGGTGGCAAGTTTAGCTCTAATTCATCACGTTGCATGAGAGTACCTCTGTTCTCTGACCAAATTCAATAATTCTTCTGTCGTCAGGCTACGTTTTTTCTGTACCGATTGATGACGCACTGCATCTAAAACAGACTGGGTTTCTTGTGAGTTCAAGAAAATGCCATGCTGCTCTAGCAAGTTTGAAACCAAATGCCGTCCAGAATGTTTGCCAATTACTAAACGCCGTTCCCAACCCACCTCTTCGGGAGCAAATGGTTCGTAGGTAATGGGGTTTTGCAGTACCCCGTGAGCATGAATGCCAGATTCGTGAGCAAAGGTATTTTCGCCGACGATCGCTTTCCAGGGTGGTACATCTGCACCTGACGCGGCTGCAACCAGTTGAGACAGTTCCAGCAAACTCGGAGTGTTGATGCCCAAATCAACGCCGTAGATGCGTTTGATCGCCATGACAACTTCTTCTAGAGCCGCATTTCCCGCCCTTTCACCCAATCCATTAACTGTGGTATTCACTGATAAGGCTCCGGCTTTGATACCCGCAAGAGCGTTGGCAGTTGCCAGACCAAAATCATTGTGGGTGTGGATTTCTAGGGGAATCATCAAAGCTGAAACCAGCCTTTTGACCTTTGTGTAGGTGGTAAAAGGGTCGAGAACTCCTACGGTGTCGCAGAAACGGAAGCGGGATGCACCCCATTCTTGGGCATAAAGCGCTACATCTAAGAGGAAGTTTTCATCTGCCCTGGAAGAATCTTCTCCGCCGACTGCTACCCAAAGACCTTGATCGACTGCGAAGCTGATACAGTCTTTGAGTTTTTGCAAACTTACCCGCCATTGACCGTGAAATTTGGCGGCGATTTGAATACCAGAGACGGGAATGGCAATATGCACCCTGTTCAGACCGCAGGCGATAGAAGCCTTAATATCTGAGATGACAGCGCGGTTCCAGCCCAGGAGTTTTGCTTGTAAACCCAAGTCAGAAATTGCTGCGATCGCTCGTGTTTCTTCGTCACCCATTGCCGGTATACCGACTTCTAATTCGGGAATATTAATGGCATCGAGAAATTTAGCGATCGCTACTTTTTCTTGTAGGTTAAAGGCAACACCTGCTGCTTGTTCGCCATCACGTAATGTAGTGTCATTAATGATGATTTGATTCATTGCAAATATCCCTCTCTTGGAAGTATTCTTAATATCCCTTCTCTCTACAATCCCTAGCGATGGTAAATGCTAAAAATATCACAATTCATAATGTAGGATATATGATCCTTAATTATTGTCCAATTAGCAGCATCATATCTGTATGGCAGGGAACTAAAAACAGGTATAATTTTCTAACCGTTTTTACCGATGTCAGTTTGATTTTGCTCCAGTAGCAATGAACTGATATAGCTATTAGCAAATCCGGAACAAAGTAATACGCAAAATCCAGCAATTAAGGATGTAATCATCTTGGTAACCTCAGATTTTCTAGAGCATTGGGGTGTAATTTAGGCAGGTAATGGTACTCAAAGCTAATGGGTACAGATTAGCTAACTTTGTTCTGCTAACCAGTCAAAAATCTTTCCTAGCTGCTCCAAGTCAACTAAACCATACTGCCAGAGGAGCATCGATAGTGGGCCATTTTCTAATTCACGGTGTCGCAGAGCTACAGCAATATCGGCATTTGAAAGTTCAAGTTCATTGTGCAAAAAATTGAGGAATTTTATATCTCTGTTACGAGTCGCCATAATCGAACTTTCAATTTCTTAATTGGGGAAATAACTAAAAATCAGAAATTCCAACTTTTATTTGGTAGTTTCGCCTTATTAATTGTCGCTAGATGTCAGGGAAATTTCAGATTTAGGAGACTAAACAAAATCTAAAAGTCGGCTAATACCTCTCAGTCTGCAATAAAATCTGCTAGCGTACAGTAGCTTCAACTTCTAAACATCAAATAGGTTTGTGCATCTATGAACAAAAAGTATGAAGTGCAGTGCTTGCGTCAGGAATTCAAGATTAATAGTATCTGAATTAGGTTTGACAAAAACACTTCATTTTTCATCACTGTAATGCCAGCAACGCTCTAGCCACTCCAATAATTCGTGACGAGAAGCAAGAAATTGCATAACTGCACTGCGAATTAGAATCACTTCTAGCAAATTGTTCACTTGCACTCGTAAAGAACCATCGGGCGGACAGGAACTGTTAATTTTTAACTCTTGTAAACGGTGATAGATTCGCCAGCGATCGCTCAAAGGAATCTGCAAAACTTGATCGCCTAAAGGGTGGGAACTAAGTTGTGAGGCATCTAATTTTCTCATATTGGCAGAGGGGGAGAGGTGGGCGAGTGGTGGAGATCAGGGAGAATAATTACTAACTCGTAACTCCTGTGTGCTGTTTGTTGACTTCTAAAGTTTGCAGTTGTTTTTCGAGTTGTTCAATGCGCGAGAGCAAAGAATAAATCACGGTTGCTTCCACATCGGGTAGCTTTCCATGTTCTAAAGGAGAAAGGTTAGCGCTTTCATTTAGGGAAATAATTCGGCCGGGAACTCCCACAACTGTGCAATCGCTGGGGATATTCCGCAAGACAATCGAACCTGCACCAATACGGACGCGATCGCCAATTTGCAGATTACCTAAAACTTTTGCACCCGCCCCAATCACTGCATTTTTGCCCACTGTGGGATGACGCTTACCAGTTTCTTTACCAGTTCCGCCAAGGGTGACGCCCTGATAAATTAATGTATAGTCGCCGACGATCGCAGTTTCGCCAATCACAACACCCATTCCGTGGTCGATAAACACGCCCTGACCAATCTCTGCACCTGGGTGAATTTCAATTCCGGTCAAAAATCGCCCCAAATGAGAAATTAAACGGGGAATAAAACCCACACCTCGACAATATAACCAGTGAGCAAGACGATGCAAACATAGTGCGTGCAATCCAGGGTAGCAAAACACTACTTCTAGCCAATTACGTGCTGCTGGGTCGCGCTCAAAGATAATGCGAAAATCACTCAATAATGGCTCAAAAAAAACGCCAGAGAGAAGATTTTTCAGCAGGGATGTATGTGCAGAATCCTGCGTTTTGATAGTCTGGGAATTGCTGATACTGTCTAAAGACTGTTGCATCGGTAATGTCTATCTGGTAGAAAGAGCCATGTGCTATTTTTATGCTTATATCAGGCGACTTCCAACTACATAGAAAACCCAATGCTGATTGGATTTATTGGATTGATTAAGGTTGTACTCAAACGCCGAAACCCCGACTTAAGATAAACTTAAAATATGTCTTGGGGTAGGGGCGCTAGTATTTAACGATGGGGGTACTAGTATTTTTGGGGCAGGGTTTAAGAATTTCTGTACTCGCTACAAGAAACTTTACCTGTAAGCCTTTGCAAACATTCAATCAATATATTTTGCAATCTATTAAGCTGTACTCAGATGCACTCAAATATGAGTTAGATGATATTAAAAATCAATTTTTTGTATATGCTACTACTATTAGTATCCTATTATTTGGTTAGGCGAAAGACAAGTTTCTTTATTTTCTCTTAGGATTTGCTGTCTGTATGTACATATACCTTTCAAAATATAGTTATAGCTCATATTGACTATTCTATTATTCAAAAGTGGCTGGAAGAATTTCGCGGTTAGACTGAGTAACGCTGATGCTATTGTTCACAAAGGCTAGGCTTTTGTCGCCCATTTTTACCAACTTCCGCCGTTCTTCCGTCCTGAGAGTAATCAGCAAGGGGAGCTTTTGTTGGACTTTCTGTAGCGCGGCTTTAACTTCTTGGATATCTTGTGGCGAAAGGGAGGCTGCAATATTTTGATAGGCCATCGTATAATCACCTTGGGAGTTCTAGTGGTTAAGTAGCAAGTTTTCCTAAATATAGAATTCCCATTGGTCGATGTGATGTCTACGACGGGCTACGCCTACGCACATTTTCGGATAATTTTACTGTAAGCACCTACCAGAAAATAAATCTTTATAGCCTATTAAGTAATTAATACTGGGAATTTTTAGTGATTTTTAATTGCTATTTAACCAACATTAGCCAGATATTAGAAATCATTCATAGTGTATTACAGGATGAAGTGCGTAAGATGGGGTCTAGAAAGATAAATGCTGATTTTTTGTTTATTTTGAACTTTTTTCTGATCAAGATTAATTTAAATGCGTTTTCCCTGATATGATTATTTTGTGCCAAAACAGCAGGCAGTTAACAACCTATAGAACTTCTGAGCCTCACTTGCCTACAAATCGTGGAAAAAGTAAGGTATCGAAGTATTTGGCATGACTTAAATTGCTAACAATCAAAGGAAAACTCAAATGAGCGAAAGTACATTGTTTACCACATTAAGCACCAACGAAGAAGCCAATTTGTCTGGTGGTGGAAGTAAATCACATGGTGATAGTAAGACGATAATTGTTATTGGTCAGGTTGGTGGTGACACTCACGGTAATTCAAATACTGCAATTGGTGGTGATGCAAACTACTATGACTATACCAAGAAACCCAAGGGCCATCACTAAGTTAGGGGAATATGCAGACATATGAAGTTTAGTAGATGGAAATCATTAAATGTAAAGACACGACAGCGAATCGTGTCTCTACAGGGATAAAGTGTGGCATTTTAAGTAATTTATCCTGTTTTTTGGACAAGTTAAGTTACTTTAGCGCCAGTCTTAACAACTAATGGACTTAATTACATGAGCCATTAGTTGTTTCTTACTCTCACTTATCCTACAAAGGTTTATTAACAACCACCTACTTTTCTTCAAGAAACTTAAAATAAGTCTGTTGACCGTTGCCCACTAGCAACCGTCAATAGATTTTCTTAGGGCTTTTCCCTGAGGATACAATTAATTTATTGAATATCTTGTGGCGAAAGGGAGGCTGTAATATTTTGATAGCCCATTGTATATCTACCTTTTTAGTTCTAATGGTTAAGTAGCAACTCTTGCTAAGTATAGAATTCCCATTGGTAGATGCGATGTCTACGACGGGCTACGCCTACGCACATCATAACCTATTTATTTATCTGTTTTACTGCCGATGCTGAAGGATATTGACCAGATGCCATCAAAGCTTGTCGCTCTACAATCCTTTCATCGCCGTTAAAATCTAGGATGCGTGCGGTGACTTCTCCAATCTCTGTTTGATGCACAATTACAGCCTCATCTAGTCGAAAATGATCGCCCCAAAAATCTCTGCGTGGGTTAAAAAACCGCACAAGTTCCCCAGTTTGCCAATTAATTGACCCTAAATCCGTCCCTTTTTGCAGGTTACAGAAGATACAGGCATAGCAGAGATTATCTGCTGTTGTAGCGCCACCGTGTTTGACGCTGATTATATGGTCAACTTGACAGCTTAAACCCTCTAATTCTGGATATAAACAATACTCGCATAGATAGCCAGCGCGATCGGCAACTAAACGCCGCAGTTCTGCATTAATATATAGCCGAGACATTTTGAATACTTACTTAGGGTTAATGTACTGATGAGCTTTTGCTTTTGCCAACCTTATAATATGCTCTAGCGTGAGGAAATGATCTAACTCTCGCTGGTCACTTCCTGTAAGACCTTCAGTTTTTGCGCGGTAAACAAGATCCTCTAAACGGTCTTTGGCTGCATCCGAGAGTTTGAAATCGATAACGCTTTGGGGAGTGGTTCCAGCAGCAATAAACTCTATAATTTCATCGTAGACCTTGGCTGTATTTACAGATGTAGTCATGAGATTACCTATTTTTATTTAATTTTACTGATTTACAACGCCACTTTTAATGACATTCCTAATGTTTTTGGCTCTGGTAGAGGTTCACCATCAGCCAAAGATGATTCAATCAGCATTTCTAAAACTTCCTGAGCATTTTTAAGAGCTTCTTCATAAGTCTCTCCGTGAGTGCAAGGCTGCATTATATGCGTAAACTCAGGTAGGAAAACCACATAACATTGGTCTTCTTCTGACCATTGAATCACGATTGTATATTTCATTCTTCTGTCTCCTCGTCTTCTTTCATTTTATTTAGTTCTTCAAGTGCTTCATTGACTTGCTTTTCTAAATAAGGTTTGGCATCGCTACCATCTTTGCCAGCAATAATGATAGCTTTAGGCAATTGCGGATGCATCCATTTACTGTGGCTACCCTTTGCAGGTTTATAAATAAACCCTGCTTGCAATAACAAGCTTTTGAGTTCTCTGATTTTCTTGGGCATATACTCAGCTTACATTTACCCTTCCCACTGCTTTAACTTCTTCTGAGCAAATTCCCGCACTTGCTCATCTGGGTCATTCTCTGCGCGATCGCACAACAGTGGTAAAGTCTGGGGATGCTGAGGAAATTGCTTGATAATTATTTTAAGTACTACTGTTCGAGAGAGATTATTGGAAGGTTGAGTGACGGCGATAACACGCAAAAATTCAAACATCCCTGGTTCATTATTGAAAGCACGCGCTAACTCTTGCACTGCGGAACGCTGTACATCGATACTAGATTTATCAGAAGTTGCAAGTTGTTTAAGGAAAGATAGAGTGTCAGGGTTCTCTTTCCAGCCATACACTAACTCTTGCACTGCTACACATTGCACAAACGAATTACTATTTTTGGTAGCAAGTTCTTTGAGAAAAGTTAAAGTGTCGGGGTCATCCTTCCAACCTCTGGCTAATTCTCTGACAGCTTCATTTGGTAAATCAGAATAATTTTCATTGGAGGTAGCGTGTTTTTCTAAGAAAGCTTTTGTATTGGTGTCATCCTTGAAGGAGCGGGCTAACTCTCTTAATGCTTCACACGCTACATTAGAATTATGATTGCCCATGTGATCGAACCGAGTGTATTCTGTAAGCCAGTGTAAAGCTTCAGGATTATCTTTCCACCCCTGAGCTATTTCTTTCACGACTATTTGTCGCACATAACCTTGTTTATCATTGCTAGCAAGTTCTTTAAGGAAGGGTAAGGTACTAGGATCATGTTTCCACCCCTGTGCTAATTCGTGAATTACTCTTTCTCGCACAGGTATCAAATCTGATATTGCGTGTTGTTTTAGGATAGCTACAGTATCTGGGTCATCTTTCCAAGAATGCACTAAGGCTAGTAAGGTAAATTCTCGTACTTCCTCACAACGATCGTTAGTACTTGCTTGGAGCAAGGCTTTGATATCGAGATCATATTTCCAACCCAAGGCTAACTCATGCACTGCTGCATGTCGAACATAATCATCTTTGTCGGAGGTAGCAAGTTCTTTAAGTAAAGCTTTAATGTCGGGTTTATCTCTCCATCTCAAAGCTAACTCTTGCACTGCTACACATCGCACATCATTATCTTCATCAGATGCCGCACATTTTTTGAGCCAGGGTAAGATGTCAGGGTAATCTTGCCAAGTTGTTATAACTGCTGTAATTGCTTTAGTGCGAATCTCGTAAACTGAGTTATTTTGTTCCGTATATTTTTCAAAATCTTCTATATTTTCCTCTAAAAAATTAATTTTATTGCCATATTTAGTTAAGGATTTTATTTGTTCACGTAATTTATTGTTAACGAACTCAATTACGTGACGATTTCTTACTTCTGTCAAACACTTAGCTGCTAAAAAGAGATTGACAAACTTTTCCTCTTCGCCATCTTGCGCTATTAAATACTCCAGAATCTCACCAACAAATCTTGGCTCAATCATTCCCGCAATCAGTAGCAAGACTTCATGCCAACTTTCATCTCGCCAGTGTTTGCCAAAAACTTCATTCTTAAGTTCCTCAATAGTCAGCGTTTGCGTTTCTTTAAACTGACAGACAAACTCCCGAGCACAGAAATATTCTAAAAATGTCCGATGCACAAAAGCATAATAATCCGCACCCAGTAAACATAACATAAAATTGCGAGTCCGCAGTTGATTAATCATCACCCGCGCAGCTTCTCTAGGTTTATCAAATTCTATGGTTTTGAGATAGTCAGTCAGAACTTTGACTAAATCATTTTCATTAATCAAATTACCTGCCAAACCTTTATCACCAGTTTGCATAAGATAAGCAACCTGAGGCAGCATCGCTTGCTTATCTTTATAATCAATCGTCTTGGGATCTAACCTCTGATCTTCTATCAAAGCGCGTTCCACATCCCATTGATGTAGCAGTACCCGCGATGCTTGATTATAAGGCTCTGCTCTATCTCTTGGTAGCTCTTGATTCCGATTTAGAATTGCCATCATCGTCAACAGCAGAGGATTTCCCGCCAATTCTGCAATAGATTTGGAAGCTGCAATTCCTCTTTGTAGCCGTTCCCGTTTTCTGACTTTATCTACTGCATCGGTAAAAGTTAACTCATGCCAACGGTTGATAAAATCCTGAATTTGTTCTGAGTCTAAATCTTGTAAGATAAAGTGGCGAAACTCAGCATTAAGCAATCGTTGCGGTTTATAGCCAATAATCCGAGAAGTGACAATTACTTGCACATCAGGATAGTCATTAGTAAAGCGATGAATATCAGTAATTACATCCTCTCGCTTACCAGGGTCAAATACCTCATCCAAACCATCAAACATCACTAAGGCATTACCAGCTTTTAATTGTTTATCCAGTTCAAGCTGATTGAGATGATGAACAGCACCACTACATTTATGGAAAAATTCGAGAAAATTATTGCACTCTTTATCTTCCCGTCGCCGCATATAAGTGCGTAATTCAATTAGCAACGGAATTGGTAATGATATAACATTATCCAGTGGAGACTCAGCCCAATTCAAAGCCAGAAATTGCAACAAAGTAGACTTACCTGAACCAGGATCGCCCAAAATCACAAGATATTTATAATCTTGCTTTTTATTGACAACATCTAAAACTGAACGGATCGGCTGTTCAAAATCAACCCGTTTATGGCGTTCTAATTCAACTGCTTCTACTTGGTCACTTTCTCGCAGCCGTCTAAGATGTTCTTTAGGCAGTTCGTGAACTTGTGCTAAAACTTGATGAGTTTCTCGGACATTTTGAGCAGTAAAAATCCGCCATAATTTCAGTTCGTTATAGGCATAGCCGCTAGTATCTAAGCTATCTAATTTGAGATTGCCATAGCGTTCGCGGATTCCTTCTTGATATTTAACTAAATTAAAATCTACAATAACACCAGCAATTTGTTTTGTATTTATTTCAATATCAGATAATTTTTGTAATTCTAGAATATGGTGTAATTCTTTTGAATCTAAAAGAAGTTCTTGGACTTGTGTCAAATACTGCTCTGTAATTGATTGCCAGTTAAACTTAGATGGCAGAGGTTTTAATTGCAGCCTGTTCCAACTATCTTCTAGGATTTTAGCGTCTAGAGATTCACAATTAATATCAAAAGCTTTACCAAAAGTTTCTGTAACCGACTTATCGCTGATAAATTTCTTAATGTCTTTGGTGTACTCTTTAATCTCACCTTCAGCAAGTTTGCAACGAACCTTTAACTGCTGCTGCATCAATTGCAAAAATTCTTTTAACGCTTTCCCAGCAGCAATTTCTATGTCTTCCTTCTTAAGTTTCTGGACAATCTTGCCAGGGATGCCTTTTAATAAATCTTTAGCCCAATCTTTAGCAGCATCCTTGGCTAAGTCTTCCAGAATGGGTTTAAAAATAAACCCGGCGGCCTGAGTTACACCCCAAATAGCTAACAAGTCCAGCATAATACTCGCTTCTGTTGAGAGTTTGATTACGAGTATATCCACTAGCTTGAGTAATGTTTCCGAATTTCAGGGAATTTGGAAAACCTCTCTCTAAATCTCTCTCCTTTTAGGAGAGATTTGAATTTTCCCCCCTTCCCGCGTCGGGAAGGGGGTTAGGAGGTTAGGTTTCGCGTTGGTTTTTCAGATCAATTGGAAACTGCGATCGCAATTTTCCCGACTGCACGCTCACTTTCGCTATAAGTATGAGCCGCCGCGAGTTCTTGTAAGGGATATGTGCGATCAATCACCACACGAATTTTACCCGCTTCAATCAATTCTTTCAGATAAACCAAATCTGGAGTGTTGGGTTTTTCAAAGAGAAATTTAGCTTTTTGACCGGGAAGGAACGCTGTTAAGACGCTCTCTAACAAAACTTCGGGGCTAGGTAAGGTCGTGATATAAATACCACTGGGTTTGAGGACTCTTTTGGTTTGAGAGAGCGATCGCTTACCTACTGCATCAAAGATAATGTCATACTGGGCTGTATCTTGGGCAAAATCTTGCTGCGTATAATCAATCACGCGGTCTGCTAAGAGAGATTTCACCAAATCCAAGTTTTTGGTACTGCTAACTCCCGTCACCACTGCCCCTAAAGCCTTAGCAATTTGGACTGCAAAACTGCCTACACCGCCCGCAGCCCCATTAATCAACACAGTTTGCCCTGTTTGAATATTTCCCTGATCTCGCAGCGCTTGCAGAGCCGTGAGCGCTGCTAAAGGCACAGTCGCAGCTTCTTCATCGGACAAGTTCGTTGGTTTGAGCGCCGCCAAGTTTTCTGGAACAGCTGCAAATTCGGCATAACCTCCTCCAGGGAAACTAGTACTGCCATAGATAGCATCTCCTAGTTTAAAGCGCGTGACACCAGAGCCTACAGCTACGACTTCTCCCGCCACATCAAACCCCAGAATCTTCGGGAATTTGCTGCCGGTAATCAAGCTCAACATCCCTTGGCGAATTTTCCAATCAATGGGATTAACGCTACTCGCACGAACTTTCACAAGTAACTGTGCTGACTCAATTTTCGGCTGCTCCACGTCTTCATACTGCAACACCTCAGCCGCGCCATACCGACGGATAATGACTGCTTTCATCGCATTTCTCCTGCTACCCTGTTTGACTCACACAACTCAAACAGCCTATTTTTCCTGATAAATTCAGTGTAGCTATGTCTACGACGGGCTGTGACGCTCGAACGCGAACAGCGTGTCGCAGACAAGACTCATTGGCGCAGCGTCTTGTAAAGACGCTGCGCGTAGCTTGCTTCCCCGTAGGAGTACGCTATCGGTGACGCATAAGATTTAACGAAGATGCTAGGCGTAGTCAGAGATTTCCTAAAATAGAAATATCAGTTTAAAACTACACCTGTATGCCAGCTAGAGACATCTATTACAATAATGTCAAAAATGCTTTGATTAAAGACAAATGGACAATTACTCATGACCCACTGACCGAATTTTAGATTTTAAATTTTGGATAATCGAAAAGATGATTCAAAATCCAAAATTTAAAAAGGTTTGTCCCTTGCGCGTCTCCAAGAGTTGCCCCCGAATTTATACTCGCTTCACGAGAAGCAAGCTACGTGGAATAAATCTAAAATCCTTGCATTAAATGACAAGCCCCTGACTTGATTGCTCTTTTCAATCTAAAATCTAAAATCTAAAATCCAAAATTGCTTGATCCTGAAGTTTGGTAAAAAAGATTTGTATGTTGATTTAGGTGCTAGACAGATGTTGGCAGCGCAAAAAGTAGAATCCAAGATTGCAGTTGAGATTAAAAGTTTTTTCGGCAGATCGGATGTTGATGATTTAGAAAAAGCGTTAGAGCAGTATATTTTATATCAAGATATATTGATTGAATTGGAGCCAGAACGAGTGCTATATCTTGCAGTACCTAACAGTGTTTTTGATGATTTATTTGAAGAACCTATCGGCAAACTGTTACTGATAAATCATTGTTTAAAGCTGATTACCTTTGATCCAAAACTGGTGGTCATTAAACAATGGATTATACCAACTTAAACCACTATCGCCAGGTAATTGAAACTATCCTGACTGAATATGCTTCACTACCCTATTCTTATGCCAATATTCAATCAGAAGTGGTGTTTGATCGAACACGCGTTGGCGCAGCCTCTCTGAAAGAGACTCGCTATTTGTGGATGGATATAGGTTGGGATGGCGAATGCCTACGGCACGCTTTGCGAACGCCGCATTCATGGCTGTCTGGTTCATATTGACCTGATTGATGGCAAAATCTAGATTCAACGGGATGGCACTGAAGAAGGCATTGCCGCTGATTTAGAACGGGCTGGAATTCCTAAAAAACATATTGTTCTGGGGTTTCGTCCACCTGAGTTAAGACCCTACACAGGCTATGCAGTTGCTTAACGCTCTCCTAAAAAGAAAGAGACCTTAAATTTTTCCCCTTACCGCGTCGGGAAGGGCGTTAGGGGGTTAGGTTTTTCGCCAAGGTTCGTAATGAGCAATAAAGAAAATTCATTGGGATCGTTCAATCATGTTAGATTATAGTTTGTTGTTGCTCTCAAACACAAAATCCGAGAGTTTCTTACCCATCTTCTGATTGTGGGAATCAAAAAAAAGAACTTAAAAGTTAAACTTTTTGAAAAATATGTGCAGCAACACATCTATTTGCACAGTCCTGTATAGCTTGCCAGATAAGACTTAGAATCACAATTCAATATCATTATCAAAGTAAAAATTAAAAAAATATGAATTGGATTTTTACCATCAAAAAAATGATATGTTAGATACAGAATTGAATTTCGCACGTTTCTGGAGTAGAACGATATAGACTACTCTAGTTTTCACCCTCAAACCCTTGGTATTTATTGCTTTTGAAGGAATTTGAGGGGAATCTGAGTACACATTGAAATGACCCAAACCCAGTTGCAAGTAGATTAAATTCCTTGCTGGTATTGGGTTGTGCCTGAGTACAAATAAATCCTGAACCCCTGTCTATAAACACTAGAACCCTAACCAAAAAATACTAGAACCCCTACCCGAAAAATAAATTTTTAATTCTTGTAATGCTTGAAGAATTAGGGTTTTTATTAGTTGAGTACAAGAGTAATAAATCCAATAAATTCTATGCTAGAGAGACGCACTGTCTGGCTAGGAGACGGCTGCTATAAATCTTATATCGCCAATCACTTGACGCTCGAATACAAAACGAGGCGAAGAGTGAGTGGAGGGATGACATAGCACCATGCCTGAAGTGAATAGAAGTCGCGGCTCAGGGCACAAATTCTACCCAAGAACCGAACATTGACACACACCAGCCGAACATCAAACATCTATCGCCTGCCTTACTTGATAACAAGTCGCCCAAACCCAAGGGTTTGCAGGCAGTGTGAAAGACGCGACTTCAATTCCTGGGCATGAAAGAGTAGCAACAGCATCTCCCACAGTGGCAGCCAAGTCCACCGACCTTTTGCGAAATTTAATGACATCATCGTCTAAACGACTCCTCAACTCCCCCGCCACGGAATCGACAACCCAAGCAAAATCAGGTGGTTGCGGCTGCGACAGCACCAGCAGCGCCACCGCAGAAAGGGACGAAAAGCTCCAAGAACGCATTGCTAAACATCCCTGTTACAGCGAAGACGCCCATCATCACTACGCCCGGATGCACGTTGCAGTTGCTCCAGCTTGCAACATTCAATGCAACTATTGCAACCGCAAATATGACTGCGCTAACGAAAGCCGTCCTGGAGTAGTTAGCGAGTTGCTAACACCAGAACAAGCAGCACACAAAGCTTTGGTCATTGGCGGCAAGATTCCCCAAATGACAGTTGTGGGAATTGCCGGTCCTGGCGACCCACTGGCGAACGCAGATAAGACTTTCCGCACATTTGAGTTGATTGCAGAGCAAGCACCAGATATTAAGCTGTGTTTATCAACCAATGGTTTAATGCTGCCTGACTACGTTGATCGCATTAAAGAATTAAATATAGATCACGTTACGATCACCATTAATATGGTAGATCCAGAGATTGGTGCTCAGATTTATCCTTGGGTTCACTACAAGCGCAAGCGTTACAGGGGCATTGAAGGCGCGACAATTCTCCATGAAAGACAGATGGAAGGATTGCAAGCCCTCAAAGATGCTGACATCTTGTGCAAAGTTAACTCGGTGATGATTCCCGGAATTAATGACCAGCACTTAGTCGAAGTGAATCGAGTCATTCGTGAAAAAGGTGCATTCTTGCACAACATCATGCCATTGATTTCTGCACCAGAACATGGCACACACTTCGGTTTAACCGGTCAACGTGGCCCCACACCCAAAGAACTCAAAGAAGTTCAAGATAATTGCTCTGGTAACATGAAAATGATGCGTCACTGTCGCCAGTGCCGTGCCGATGCAGTAGGATTGTTGGGAGAAGACCGCAGCCAAGAATTTTCCAAAGAGAAATTCTTAGAAATGACTCCAGACTATGACATGGAGAAACGTCAAGAAGTTCACGACGGTATTGAGAAGTTTAAAGAAGAACTTAAAGTAGCCAAAGACAAGGCGCTAGTCGGCAAGAAATTTGCCAACAGTCCTAAAGTCCTAGTTGCAGTAGCAACCAAAGGCGGCGGATTGGTTAACCAGCACTTCGGTCATGCCAAAGAATTCCAAATTTACGAAGTGGATGGAAACGAAGTTCGCTTTGTCGGTCATCGCAAAATTGACCAATACTGCCAAGGTGGATACGGCGAAGAAGCTTCTTTTGAGCATATTATGAAAGCGATCGCAGATTGCAAAGCAGTTTTAGCCTCCAAGATTGGTAACAGTCCTCAAGAAAAATTGCAAAAAGCTGGAATACAGTCTGTTGAAGCTTACGACGTAATTGAGAAGGTTGCTTTGGAGTTTTACGAGCAATACGTTAAGGAATTAGGGAATAAGGAATAGGGCATGGGGCATGGGACATGGGGCACAGGACAAGAATTATCCCTAATGCCCTGCCCTAAACCCAATCCTCAATGTCCAATCCTCAATGCCCCTTGCCCAAAAAAGGAGAGTAATAATGCCTTACAAAATAATTACTAGCCAGTGTATTTCCTGTAATCTCTGTCTATCAGGATGTCCCACAAATGCAGTTAAAGTGGTTGACGGACAGCACTGGATTGACCCTGAACTTTGTACAAACTGCGTTGGTAGCGTTCATACCATGCCTCAGTGTAAAGCTGGTTGTCCTACCTGCGACGGTTGCGTTAAGCAGCCTAGCGATTACTGGGAAGGCTGGTTTGCCGATTACAACCGCGTAGTTGCTAAATTAACAAATAAACAAGATTATTGGGAGCGTTGGTTTAACTGCTATTCCCAGAAATACTCTGAGCAGTTACAAAAGCGTCAATCCCAATCAGTGGGAGCAGAAGTTTAACAAATAATTCGTAGTGACGCTTCGCTACCGCTATTCGTAATTCGTAATTCGTAATTGAAGACAACAATGCAAAACAACTGCATCTATCTCGATAATAATGCCACCACTAAGGTAGACTCTGAAGTTATAGAGGTAATGCTACCTTACCTGACAGACTTTTACGGCAATCCCTCCAGTATGCATACCTTTGGTGGGCAAGTCGGTAAAGCACTGAGAACAGCAAGAGAACAACTTGCAGCCATGCTGGGAGCCGATGAGTCAGAAATTGTCTACACAAGTAGTGGAACTGAGGGAGATAACGCCGCAATTCGAGCCGCGCTATTGACGCACCCAGAAAAGCGACACATCGTTACCACCCAAGTTGAACATCCGGCAGTACTTAATGTCTGCAAACAATTAGAAACCCAAGGTTACAGTGTTACCTATCTTTCAGTAAATCATCAAGGGCAGCTGGATCTAGATGAACTAGAAGCTTCCTTGACGGGTAACACCGCCTTGGTGACAATTATGTATGCGAATAACGAAACCGGCACGATTTTCCCGATTGAGCAGATTGGGTTGCGGGTGAAAGAATATGGCGCTATCTTCCATGTAGATGCGGTGCAAGTAGTGGGAAAAATCCCCTTGAATATGAAGACTAGCACCGTGGATATGTTAACCCTGTCTGGTCACAAGCTGCACGGGCCAAAAGGAATTGGTGCTTTGTATATCCGGCGCGGGGTTCGGTTCCGCCCCTTCATTCTTGGGGGACATCAAGAACGCGGACGTAGGGCGGGAACAGAGAATGTTCCGGGAATTATTGCCTTAGGCAAAGCTGCGGAACTGGAACTGTTACACTTACAAGAAGCAAACAAAAGAGAAACAAAGCTGCGCGATCGCCTCGAACAAACTTTACTCGCGACAATTCCTGATTGTGTAGTAAATGGTGACCCTACGCAGAGATTGCCCAACACCACCAATATCGGCTTCAAGTATATTGAAGGTGAAGCTATCTTACTATTGTTGAATAAATACGGTATCTGTGCCTCATCCGGTTCTGCTTGCACCTCCGGCTCACTGGAACCTTCCCACGTCCTTCGGGCTATGGGCTTACCCTACACAACTTTGCACGGTTCCATCCGCTTCAGCCTTTGTCGCTACACCACAGAAGCCGAAATCGATCAAGTTATAGAGGTAATGCCCAGTATTGTGGAACGTTTACGCGCCCTCTCACCCTTCAAAAATGATAATGCGGGTTGGCTGCAAGAACAAGAGCAAGCACTGGCTCATCGTTAATTAAGGAATAGGGAATAGGGCATAGCGCATTGAGAATAAAACCAATGCCCGATGCCCCCCAATGCCCCATACCTCAATCTAAAATCCAAAATCTAAAATCTAAAATTCATTATGTGGGACTACACCGATAAAGTATTAGAACTGTTTTACAATCCCCTGAATCAGGGAGCCATTGAAGAATCTGGCGAAGCTGGGGTTAAGCTTGCAATGGGAGAAATAGGTAGCATTGCTTGCGGTGATGCTCTGAGACTACACCTGAAAGTGGAAATAGAATCTGATAAGATTCTAGATGCTCGTTTTCAAACCTTTGGCTGTACTAGTGCGATCGCATCTTCTAGTGCATTAACCGAAATGATCAAAGGTTTAACCTTAGATGAAGCCCTGAAAGTGTCCAACAGAGACATTGCAGATTACCTGGGTGGATTGCCAGAAGCGAAGATGCACTGCTCTGTCATGGGACAAGAAGCGCTAGAAGCCGCTATCTATAATTATCGCGGCATACCTCTAGCTACCCATGATGATGATGATGAAGGCGCGTTAGTTTGCAGTTGCTTTGGGATCAGCGAGGCCAAAATTCGCCGCGTCGTTCTAGAAAATAATCTCACTGGTGCCGAAGAGGTAACAAATTATGTGAAAGCTGGTGGCGGATGCGGTTCCTGTTTGGCAAACATTGATGATATTATTAAATCAGTGCAACAGGAATTCGCCGCACCTGATCTCAACAATTACGGCGTAAAAGTTGCCACAGAAATTGTTACGTCTAAAGAGCGATCGCTAACCAACGTGCAAAAAATTGCTCTAATTCAAAAAGTTCTAGACGAAGAAATCAGACCCGTACTCATCGCTGACGGGGGAGACGTAGAACTCTATGATGTAGAAGGCGATCGCGTTAAAGTTGTCCTGCAAGGTGCTTGCGGTTCCTGTTCTAGTAGTACAGCAACCCTAAAAATTGCGATCGAAGCCAGATTACAAGAGCGTGTCAGCAAGAGCCTTGTAGTCGAAGCAGTTTAGGAATTGCTGTAGGACTTAACGTACTCTACAAATACGCCCTAATATGCATCAGCCAGGAACAGAAAGTAGGATTTGAATCGAATCATTGTCTCCACTCAATGCTTCATACCAATTCGCCAACAGAAAGTGACATATTCAAATCTAACTTTCTTAATTACGAATTACGTAGACACCCGAAGGATTGCTTCCCCCAGGGGATTACGAATTACGAATTGGTATCAGTCCTACCGCTATTACTGCTAACAGCATATAGGCAAAGAGATTAAGTGCCTAAAAAGCAAATTTCATCATCTAACTCGCTTCAAAGGAACAGAATATGAGCACATTGTACGACAAACTTGGCGGACAACCAGCTATTGAACAAATAGTAGATGAACTCCACAAACGCATTGCAACAGACAGCCTCCTCAATCCCATTTTTGCTGGTACAGATATGGCCAAGCAACGTAATCATCTAGTTGCTTTCTTATCTCAAATTTTTGAGGGGCCAAAGCAATACGGCGGTCGTCCAATGGACAAAACACACGCCGGAATGAATTTACAGCAACAACACTTCGATGAGATCGCAAAACTCCTAAGTGAATCAATGGCAGTGCGTGGAGAGTCACCAGAAGACACCACAGCTGCACTAGAGCGCGTCTCAAATTTCAAGGGCGCTATTTTGAACAAGTAATAGGACTTATGCATTGATTGTTGACAAATAGCAACATCAAGTCCTATTTAATTTTTCCAGTTGAAACACATTATGACGTATTTGTAAATTGCGTAAGCTCTTAGTTATTAGTCATTTGACTAATGACTAAGAGAGAAGTCTGAGCGTCGGTTTCCGGCGCTCAGAACTTCGGGAACAAAAAGAAAAAAATTTAACCAGGAAATAGATGTACTTGCTTTCAATAGTTTTAGCTGTGGAGCGATCGCCCCCAGCAGGCACCTATGCCAACGCTACCAACGATGCTCTACACGCGCTCACTACTGTCGCTCAACTGGCGTGAACGCAACTGACAAACGCAAAGACCCACCAACCAACCAATTGCAGGAAATCACGAATCATGACTGAAGAAAAGATTAGACAGATAGCTTTCTACGGTAAGGGCGGTATCGGTAAATCTACCACTTCCCAAAACACCTTGGCAGCTATGGCAGAAATGGGCCAACGCATCCTCATCGTCGGTTGCGACCCTAAAGCTGACTCCACCCGTTTGATGCTGCACAGCAAAGCTCAAACCACCGTTCTTCACCTCGCCGCAGAACGTGGCGCAGTAGAAGATATCGAACTCCATGAAGTGATGCTCAAGGGTTTCCGTGACGTTCTTTGCGTAGAATCTGGTGGTCCAGAACCAGGTGTAGGTTGTGCAGGTCGTGGTATTATCACCGCCATCAACTTCTTGGAAGAAAACGGTGCTTACCAAGACCTAGACTTCGTATCTTACGACGTGTTAGGTGACGTTGTGTGCGGTGGTTTCGCAATGCCTATCCGTGAAGGTAAGGCACAAGAAATTTACATCGTCACATCGGGTGAAATGATGGCGATGTATGCTGCTAACAACATCGCTCGTGGTGTTCTTAAGTATGCTCACACTGGTGGCGTGCGTTTGGGTGGTTTGATTTGTAACAGCCGTAACACTGACCGGGAAATCGACTTGATCGAAACCTTGGCAAAACGGTTGAACACCCAAATGATTCACTACGTACCCCGTGACAACATCGTTCAACACGCAGAATTGCGCCGGATGACTGTTAACGAGTACGCACCTGAAAGCAACCAAGCTAACGAATATCGGACATTGGCTACCAAAATTATTGACAACAAGAATCTAGCTATTCCTACACCCATCGAAATGGAAGAACTAGAAGAATTGTTGATTGAATTCGGTATCCTCGAAAGCGACGAAAATACCGCAATGCTAGTTGGTAAGAGTGCTGCTGAAGCTCCTGTAGTATAAATCGCTGCTAAGAAGTAATGCTTTAGCACAAGGAAAAAGGAAGAGTCCCCTATCTTACCTTTTACCCTCTCTTTTTATCTCCCCCCTAACTTTAGAGGGGACTCCTAGTCCCCCTATGTCCCTATCCTTACGAGTCACAGAAACAAAATATGACACCTCCAGAAAATCAAAACATCATCCAAGAAAGAAAAGAACTAATTAAAGAAGTTCTCAGTGCTTATCCTGAAAAAGCCGCTAAAAAGCGGGAAAAACACTTAAACGTATACGAAGAAGGTAAGTCCGATTGCGGCGTTAAGTCTAACGTTAAATCCCTTCCTGGTGTCATGACCGCTCGTGGTTGTGCTTACGCCGGTTCTAAAGGTGTGGTTTGGGGCCCTATTAAGGACATGATCCACATCAGCCACGGGCCTGTTGGTTGCGGTTATTATTCTTGGTCTGGTCGTCGTAATTACTACATCGGTACTACAGGTATTGACTCCTTTGGTACCATGAACTTCACCTCCGACTTCCAAGAACGAGATATCGTCTTCGGTGGTGACAAGAAACTTGTCAAGCTGATCGAAGAACTTGATGTACTTTTCCCCCTCAACCGTGGTGTTTCCATTCAATCTGAATGTCCCATCGGTCTAATTGGGGATGACATCGAAGCTGTTGCTCGGAAGACATCGAAAGAAATTGGCAAGCCAGTTGTACCTGTGCGTTGCGAAGGCTTCCGGGGTGTTTCCCAATCTTTGGGTCACCACATTGCTAACGACATGGTTCGTGACTGGGTGTTCACCAAATCCGACCAAGCCAAGAAAGACGGTACACTCAAGTTTGAAGGTACCCCTTATGACGTAGCCGTTATCGGTGACTACAACATCGGTGGAGATGCTTGGGCTAGCCGCATCCTGTTAGAAGAAATCGGCTTGCGCGTAATCGCTCAGTGGTCAGGTGATGGCACCCTCAACGAAATGTTGATGACCCCCAATGTGAAGATGAACCTCATCCACTGCTATCGGTCGATGAACTACATCAGTCGTCACATGGAAGAAGCTTACGGTATACCCTGGTTAGAATACAACTTCTTCGGCCCCACCAAGATTGCTGAATCTTTACGGGAAATCGCTTCCAAGTTTGACGAGACAATCCAAGCGAATGCTGAGAAGGTCATCGCCAAGTATCAGCCCACAATGGATACGATTCTTGGAAAGTATCGCCCCCGCTTGGAAGGTAAGACTGTCGCCATCATGGTTGGTGGTCTGCGTCCTCGCCACGTTGTCCCAGCTTTCCAAGACTTGGGCATGAAGATGATTGGTACAGGTTATGAGTTCGCTCATAATGACGACTACAAACGTACCACTGGCTACATCGAAAACGGCACCATCGTTTATGACGACGTTACCGCTTACGAATTCGAGGAATTTATCAAAGCGCTCAAGCCCGACCTTGTAGCCTCTGGTGTGAAAGAGAAGTACGTCTTCCAGAAGATGGGTCTGCCTTTCCGTCAAATGCATTCTTGGGATTACTCCGAACCTAGCGATCGCTCCTCAACATCATATAATGCAAGGTTTTTTAGCGGTGGGAGAAAAAAGAGCCTATTTCTAGCCTAAATGCCAGTTGCAGGGTTATCTAAGAATAATCGGTTTTGATGCTTTGGACAGTATAACTCCTATGAAGTCTGGTTTTTAGATTTTGCTTGCATTTTGATCAAAGAAAAACTGTAAGATAAAAGACTATTTTTAATGACCATTTTTTAGATTAAATGGTGCGATCGCGTTTACCATTAAAGTTGACTAATAAGTTTGGCTGCTAAATTTTCTGCTGAAGACAGTATGTTAATGGCAGCCTTGACATCGTTTGAGTCAAA
This sequence comes from Nostoc sp., assembly GCF_036917615.1. GTDB lineage: Bacteria > Cyanobacteriota > Cyanobacteriia > Cyanobacteriales > Nostocaceae > Nostoc. The sequence continues at coordinate 95,793 of NZ_JBALCZ010000014.1, read as the reverse complement.
GGATCTACTGAAAGTGTTAGTTTTACTTGAAACTAAAAAGTGCAACTTTATTTTTTTATAGCTCCAGAATAAAATATATGACTTTTTACTAGAAACTTTCACGGACAAAGTGTCACTAACCTCACCACGCAAAACGAAATCTTCTGAAAATTCCCCTGTATATTTCTCCTCCTCAAGAAGCTCCATTTTTTTGTAAGCCTTGTTAAGGGCATCTATCAATTTATCAACCTTAGAGCTAGACACAACAGCTACTCCAGGATTATATCTTCCATCAAGACCTGGAACAAAAAAGCGAATGTACCACTTACTTTTCTGTGCAGCATCACGATAAGCAACTAATGAGGTTCTAATATTTGATAATTCGAGAGCTTGCTCAAGTTGTCTAGGATTCATTATGGCAAATTAAACATACTTGGATCATTTTATGAGACTAAATTATGGCATAGCCTCAACTCGACAATAAGCTATTATAAAACTGATAAAGTTAGAACTTTTGCATATGGGTGCAATGCTTGTTAGCGAGATTTACTCAGCATCGCTTGATCCCACCATACCTTTTTCTCCATTTTGGGCCCAATCCTCCCAGTATGGGCATCTTCTTTTGAGAAATTCTCTTCGCTCATCAGTTATATCTATTGTTTTATTAAAAGCTTCATTTATACCAAAAATCTTCAATAACCTATTTGCAAAATGAGGTCCTAGCTGAAAAGTTGGAGGAATAGATAATGCTTCATATTTACCATTAGCATTTAATCTAATTGTTATGGCATTATGAAGTTCTCTATCACATGACAGCCTATCATAACTCATTAATTCCATGCCATCTGACATTAATGACATACGTTCTTTTGACTTTGTTGCATCAAACTCAAACTCATTTCTTCTACCATAGATTAGGATCATATGAAGTTTCATCTGCCTCTCGTTTCTTATATAATCAGGAATCTGATACTGCTCTAAAAATTGCTGCACATTTGATGCACTACTAAACCAGGTTTTCCACTGCTCTAGCTGATTTCTTGCCTGTGTGAAATTAGAAGTAGGTTGACCGTTATTTTTTAAAATATTTTTAGAAGGACTTTCAATCTCAATTAAAGTTGGATACCAGCCAGAACTGTGTGTTGCTATCCACATAAAATCAGGAATCCTTGTTGTCAGTCCCTGCAATTTAGGCTGTGTGATTAATGCACAATGTAGTGGATAATGACCAGATTTAGTTCCAGGTGTCCAAGCTCCCGGAATAAAAGATGGGTTTTCTTCAAAGAATTTCTGAAGCTCTTTTTCGGAATTTGTAGTATCAAGCAGTATCTTGTACTTTTTATTGCGTTCTTCCCTATATGTATCAATATCAAATTCTTTTGGGCCTTTCTCTATAATGTATGTCTTTTTAAGAATCATATTTGGATAACTAGTTATTATGTGGAAAAATTTTAGTGTATATAGCTTCGCAAATTGCATCCTAACAGGATGTCAAAGTTTTGATTCATAGTATATATACGGTATTTTCTTAGACAACATCAATATCTAAGTACTACACAGATTTGGTCCACAAGAAGTAGACCGTTGTAGCGATGTCTGCGAGGGGCTACGCCTACGCCCTCACTCGATAATAAACTGGGTGATCGCATTAAACTGTTACTACCTCTATTAACAATCCGGGTATCTTGCTGAAATCCTGATGATTGCGCGTTAATAAAACTAATTTACGAGATAGTGCGTAAGCGTAGCCCGTCGTAGACATCGCAGTAAAAGAAGTAGACTGTTGTAGCGATCGCCCCAACTCAGTAGTAGATTCATCCACTTGTGAAAACAAAGTGTTACACAAATTAACTACTGAATTTCTGAACAATTGTCTGTACAATTGCCAAAATGGCTCCGACGTTATCCAAGTAATATCTTTGCTTATCAAGCAAAGCCACTTTTTGCGAAAGTTGAAGAAACTGCCATACTTCTCCTGTTGTCACGCATCCATACACGGGTATTTCTGTTTGTCCAGATGAACGATTGAATAAATCCGCCGCCACCATTTGCGCGATGCACTGTCCTAACCCGGCTTCAACATCATTTTTCTTCGCTTCCACAACAGTGAGAATTGGGCTTCGCAACGGTAGTAAAGGTGGAGCTATTGCTAAAATAAAATCACATTCTCCAATCAAGCCCTGTGCAGGATCAACGTCAAGTCTTTGTCCAGAGAAAATAGCCAAGCTATCTTGGCTGAGATCCCGACAGGTTAGTAAAATTGGTACAATAATAAATTCGCTCCGAGCCTTTTCACTAATCAGAGCTAATTGGGTACGCTTTCCTAAAGTTTCATTTAACCACGAAGGAATAGAAAGAGGTACAAGCTTGGGAAACAGATCGGCTTCTTGGGTGGTGATTCCCAAAATAGCCGCAGCTTTTTCTAGAGTAAAGTCGCTGTACGCCATAGTTTTGCACTGCTTTGAGTATATGACGTTTTCAATAAAAGGGAATTACTTCTATTTTACCCCTGTTGTAGAGTTGTCTAAGGATTCTGCGTGAAAAGCTCCCGAAGTAGTCTGTCATAGGGATGTCTACGAGGGGCTATTCGCCGTCGCCCCAACTCAACAACACGCCACTGCATATTTAGAGATTGTGTGTGAGATGCACAAGAAATTGACTAATTTTCGATAGCACTACTCAGAAATATAAATTAGCTTAGAGAGGAGCTATAGGCGATCGCAACACCCATAGATAAGGTTTGCTACAAACCTTTCGGCTTCTCGCTATATTCAATCATTAGCAAGAAGCTGCAACACAACGTCTGATGTTGCTTAATACACTTGAGGGACAAAGAACTGCTCATTGCGGGGGGCGCGAACATAATTCTCTGCCACAGGTCTAGACGGAAGCTCTAAGGGAGGAGGTGTCATATCTTCGTAAGGAACTTTGCTCAATAAATGATGAATGCAGTTGAGCCGCGCACGTTTTTTCTCATCTGCTTCAATCGTAAACCAGGGGGCTTCTGGAATATTCGTGTACGCAAACATGGTATCTTTTGCTTTGGAAAATTCTACCCAGCGATTACGTGATTCCAAATCCATTGGGCTGAGTTTCCAGCGCCTTGCTGGATCGTAACTGCGAGAGAGAAAGCGTTGCTCTTGCTCTTCATCGCTGACGGAGAACCAATACTTGATTAAAACAATGCCTGAACGTACCAGCATTCGTTCAAATTCCGGGCAAGATTGCATGAATTCTTGATATTCTGCTTCAGTACAAAAACCCATCACCTGTTCAACTCCGGCTCGGTTGTACCAACTGCGATCGAACAGGACAATTTCGCCTGCTGTGGGAAGATGTTGCACGTAGCGCTGAAAATACCATTGAGTTTTCTCACGATCAGAGGGGGTTCCCAGGGCAACTACACGACAGCCACGAGGATTGAGTGGCTCGGCAATGCGTTTAATTACTCCTCCTTTGCCGGCAGCATCGCGCCCTTCAAATATTACGACAACCCGATAGCCAACGTGCTTAATCCAGTATTGCATTTTGACTAGCTCAATCTGGAGTTGCTCTAGTTCAGTTTCAAAAGTCTTTTTGGGAATTTTTTTGGCAAAAGCTTCAGTACCAACTTCAAAAATCCCCTTTGATTTTTTAGATTTTTTCTTGTCTTTTGCCTTTGCTAGGTTTTCTATTAAATCTGTAGTGGGTTGAGCTAGACCATTATTTTGCTGGTTTTTAATTTCATCAATTGACATCGCAGTTACTCCATGCTATTGAATTGGCATAATTGCTTATCTCTGAAGTATATATTTTATTGAGTGTAAATATACACATTTGCAAGTATTACTAGACTAAAAATGTAAAATTTTTATCCATCTTTCGTTATAGTCAATTTCAATTTTTAGTTTAATGGCACAACGAGTATTCAGCTATTAATGTATTGCCAAACCATTTATTATCGATGTTGGTCAATGGGCTTTGTCTGACTTGTTAACCAATAACCGGCTACAGCGATCGCAATTGCAATCGCACCAATAGCAACATTGGGATAGATTGTAATTCCGCCTAACATTGGCTCAGGAGTATTGCCGAGAACCGGATCATTAAGAAACCCGTAGGAAGTTCCAGGCCAGAATCCGGAGGCAATTAGCCCAATCCAGAACGCCGAGCCGAGAAATGCAGCAAGACCCATCGAAAAGCGATCGCTCACCGGACGAAGCTTTAAAATTGCTAATGCGGCACTTCCCAAGGAGACGGCAGCAAAAAACGACATGGCGCAATGTAGCTTTGCGTGAGGTAGCCACGCCGGATTATTCATGTGACCTTTTGCAAGCAAGACTGCATCGACACCTATGGGAATAATAATTGTTGAAAGCGCAGCAGTTCCAAGCAGCCATTTGGCGAGTCGTTACCGATGCATATTCATTTCCTCTTGTTTACATTATTAAAGCACGGTTTAATCCAACTGTTCAATTAGACAATTTTAGCGGTTACTGACTGACAAAATTGGATGAAATTATCGGGTAAGAAAGGGTGCTGTTGAGAACTGTCCATGCCGTTCCAGAATAGTAATCTGTTTATGTTATTTGCTAATATAACTCTCCAAATCTAAGTTCCGATCGCACGATAAATTTGACGATAAATACAAAGACTCTACTGTAATTTCTTGTTTACCTAATAATGTTGCTTGAGACGAGCGACCAACTTCAATTTCAATTTTTTTGAGTCCTAATTCTTGAGGTAATTTCTTACCATAACTTCACAAAAGCAATTACATAAAATCCGTAGGCTGTGTTGTCGCGTAATGCAACGCACCTGATTAATTAAAAAATGATGATGTTCAGCTTGGGTTGGATATTTGGGATGTTTGAGATGATGGTGCGATACCTGCGGTAGGTATAGCGATCGCGCTAGGCTATAGGAGGAATGCGATCGCTATAATTCAGGTTAGCAAAAGTTCAAAATTTTTCTTGCTGGAGTAAGTTTGTCTACAACATTGAATCTCTTGTAGCTTGTTATACGATTTTACATGGTCTTATGACAGGGTAAAGCTGATTCTGTCATAACTCTTGAGCTTATTCCAACACTTTGATTCAAACTCAATTTAATAGATGCTCACGATTCCTTCTTGTGGCTCAGTCTGGGAAAGCCAGACCACTCATTGGATCACGGATATACAACCCTAATGTGAGACTACGCATCACTTCATCCCAAATGGGTATTAGCGGCTCTGCTTGATCTACCCAATAATCGAATGTAATCAAGCACTGAACATTTGACCCCAAACCAATGCAAGTTCGCGAAAAAGCTTCGCGTGGTTCTTCTTGAGTGTCAATAAATTTTATCTCTGTCCAGACAATTCTGGCAGTTTGGCGCTTGATGGTAACAATCTCTCCCTTGGCAATGACGTTACGACTGTCGTCTTCCATGACTTTCTTCAATGTAGATTTTAGCGGAAACTGGCTCCAGTCGTTGGGTGGCAGACGATTAAAAGATACTTCCAGACAGCAATCATCGTTAGGCGGTTTTTTATCAAGGAACTTGAAGGATTTTTCTTGTGGCTCAAAAACCCAATCCTGGGGAACATTGAAGCGAACAGCGCCTCGATCTGCAACAAATATTTTATAGCCTGATGGAGATTCCCAACGATGGTCAGGTTTTAATTCAAGCGTTTCTTTAATCCACTGGAGATTGCTTTTTTTACGCTTTGCCATAGTATTTTTGTTCTCTCTGCTGAAAAGAGCGTAGGCGTTAGCCCGTCGTAGACATCGCTTAGATTTGGGTCGTAGGCGATGTTTATGACCGGCTGTTCGGCGTCGCTCACTTTGTTAATATTATCAAATTGAATTCGGTCTGGTTCAATAGCTTCTATGGCAAGACGATAGCTAAGAAATTGTCCTAAAGCAGCATAAAAATTTGTAATTGCGGAAGGATTGAGAAAGCTTTTGATTTCAACAGCTATTTTTTCGCCTGCTCTTTGGGCTGCTAATACCCGCTCTGCACCCAAATCAATTTGAAAGTTGACATTTCCAAACTTAAGCTTTAGTGGGTCGTCTGTAACCACCCAGTTTTCTTTTTCAAGAGCCTGCTTGACTGTTTCGTGGAAAATATTTTTCGCAGACATCGGCAGAATTCAAAAACCGCTTTCCCGTTTTTCTATGATATCGCGTTACCGATTGTGCGATCGCATAGTTTTGATCGTAGGCGATGTCTACAACGGGCTATTCGGCGTCGCTCACTTTGTTAATCGGATCAAATTGCTAGTAGTAGGTGTGTTCTCGCCCAGTGCAACGCACATTACAGGAGGGATGCGATGCGATCGCACTGAGCCGCATAATGATGCCCTTGAGTGGCTGCAAGTAACAGTGTTGCTGATTGATGAGATGATTTTTGCCTCACGCAAAGGCGCAAAGAGGCAAAGAATCTACCTTTAGCCTTGTTCAAAAATCTCAATTCATCCCGCAAATATGCAACTCCCAAGTAACCTGTGCATACACACCTAGATATCTCGACAGTCCGCTCCAAAAAAGCGTTATGCTGCTGCGTTATTCTCCGTCAATTTTGACTTAGAACAACAACTTATCGTAAAAAGTTTAGTACATCTGGCTGCTTTAGATGATCCACTTCCCCTATTCTCTGCATCCAGTCTCGTCTAAGTTGGGTAGGTTCCATAGTTGTGCCAAACTCATCAATCCAAACATCTGAAGCAACTTCCTGTAAGAAAATCTGCCATTCAGTACGAACACCTTCAGCACGTAATACCCGATCAACAAATTCTTCGACAATAGCGAAGCCTGCTTGACTTGGTTCCTTTAAGAGAGTCTTAAGTTCTTTTTCACAGTTGTTAACTGCTTCAGCTTGAGCTTTAGAGAGATTATTTGCAATTTTATCAGCCGGGGAAGATGTATGTATTCCTGCTGTTTTTATATCTATATACCATTTGTCTAGCAAACCTCCTTCAAGTCTGTAGGTTGTTCTATATCAATACTTCTCTGAATAGCAGAACAATCAATTTCTCTGAGTCTTCCAATTGTGCCAGGATCACCAACTTTATCAAGTAACTGGTCACGCTGCTTTTCAAGTTGACGTAAGGCAACTGAAAGACTTTTGAGGTTAATCTCTACGGTTTCAATTTTTAAAGCTAATGGACGGCGCTTTTGAATGATCTGAGCGATTTGGGTAGCTCTCGGTGTTGCAGCACTGTCAATTTTCAAAGTTGATGACATAGCTTATTGTCCTTTAGTAAACTTAATTCGAGAAGTATTGAGTACTTCTATAGCTGAGTATTCCCCAACAACACACATACTGCAACAGTCGCCCTACGAAATATAATCCTTGACTCTATCTGGTCATTACAGCACAGAAATAAGCAAGCTGGTATCCATCCTTTAAAATCAATAAGGACTGGCGGTGGGACGCACAATGATTTCGCTAACATCAACGTCGTTAGGTTGTTCGATCGCAAATGCGATCGCTCTAGCAATAGCCTCTGGTGGAATAGCAATCTGCCGGAAATCCTGCATCCCCCGACGCGCCTCGCTATACGAAATACTATCCGCCAGTTCTGACTCCGTTACTCCAGGGGAAATCACCGTTACCCGGATGTCGCTGACTTCCTGGCGCAGTCCGTCCGAAATAGCGCCCACTGCAAACTTCGTAGCACAGTAAACGGCTGCGGTGGGACTTACTGCATGTCCACCAATTGATGATATGTTGATGAACTGACCAAATCCTTGTTCCTTCATAATTGGCAATCCCGCAGCAATACCATGCAGGACACCTCGAATGTTTACGTCGATCATCCGATTCCATTCGTCAACCTTGAGGGCTTCCAGTTTTGAAAGCGGCATGACGCCTGCGTTGTTCACAATTACGTCGATGCGGCCAAACGTCTTTTGAGCGAATCCAACAAATTCGTCTACGTCATTGCGTTGCGTGACATCCAACTGCCTATAGTGCGCTGAACCACCCTCGTTGCGAATTGCCGTCACAAGAGTTTCGAGGCGATCGGTGCGACGCGCACCTAATACCACATGTGCGCCTCTGCTAGCGAGTAAGCGGGCGCTAGCTTCACCGATGCCACTGCTAGCACCCGTAATTAAAACGACTTTCTTCTCAATTTCTGACATGCGTAATCTTTTTTATTATTTAGGTTCCGGAAATTGCCCATATATTACCCTAATTGAGATGGAAGTTTTTTAATGTAAAGAATCTTCAGCTTAATTTTGCAAATCAGTTCAAGATTCGTGTTTCAGCTTGGCTCAAGACTGTAATCGTACCTTCTAGTTTTGTTAAGCTGGCGATCGCTCATGCAGAGGAAAAAATAAAATTCATTTACCGAGTCTGCCTCAGTCGGTCAAGAGAAGACATCTCCAGAAAAGAATGTATAGACGCGAAATTTCGCGTCTATACAAGGGTTTGGGTGAACGCATAATTAATTTATTTTCCCAGATATCTAGAGGCTGTTGTTGGACTATTCGGGCTGGTCACAATGATGCGATAGTCCTTGATTATAACTGATAACCGTTTATGACTAATATCATGTCCGGTTAAACCAATCAGTTTCTTTGCTTTAAAGAAAAACAGGAAGCTTAATCAATTGTCTGGTTTGAGATGGTAGCTATGCCTTTTACATTTTACTTTTTACTTTTGCCTTGTTCGATAACGCACCCATGATGATTTCCACGAGCGAGTTTTACAAATTGTTTTGAAATAGTTCTAGAACATGTTTCCAAGCGTCAGGAGCAGCTTCGGGATTGTAACTTGGGTGCTGCTGTAAAAATGGGTACTGGTCTTTGAAGAATCCGGCGAAGAATCCATGTCCTGCATCGTATCGGAATACACGATGATTTATGTTATGTTTCTTTAATTCTGCCTCAATTTGCTCGTTTTCCTCCTGGGAAACTAATGCATCTCTTGTACCAAAGAACGCATAGATAGTACCTTTAATTTCCGAGGTGCGATTAATGGTTGGAGTGTCTTCACCATAACTAGCAGTGGTAATCCCACCACCGTAGAACGAAGCTGTTGCTTTGATATCGGGTAATGTTGCAGCCATGTAAGCAACATGACCGCCAAAACAGAAACCAATGACACCGATTGCATCATCTTTGACATTAGGTAAAGTTTTTAGGTAAGCGAGTGCAGCTTGAATATCGCTGAATATCTCTTGATACTTTACTTGTTGATAGTATTGCAAGCCAAGCTGATAGCTTTCTGGGCTATAGCCAACATCTTCTGGGCTAAAGTCAGCCTCAAAATCAGGAGCAATACGTTGATAGAGGGCAGGTGCTATGGCTACATAACCTTGTTTAGCTATTAGTTCGGTGATATCTCGAATATTACTGTTGATTCCAAAAATTTCTGGAAAAACTATAACCGCGCCAAAGGTTCCTTTTTGTGCTGGTTGAGCTAAGTAAGCATCAATTTCTAAGTCGTTGTTAGGTACTTTGACATAGCAAGTGTTAATTTCGATGTTTGTTTCTACCATCTTTGTTTTGCTGATTTTATACCAACTCATCTATTCTGAATGTTTTTCGATACCAATAGGCGATGTCTGTCTTGAAAAGTGACGCTTCTACGTCGCTCTAAGCGTTGGCGCAGCCTCTCGTAGAGAAGGCTTTACGCTGCGCTAACAGATGCCTACGGCGGGCGACGCCGCTCCGACTTTTCGCTACGACGGGCAAAAACACCAGCGGGAGCAATTGCTATACAACTAACTTGCGGGTGTTGAGGCAAAATATCTCAGTTTATCCGTTAAATTTCTAACTTTTGAATAGATGACATCTCAAACCTCTGGATGATACTAAGGGTTTTTGATTTGTGCGACCTTAATGAAGGTAAGCATAAAGACTCAATATTAAAAAGCACAAGAAAAAACAATGCCCGATGAATCATTTAGGACAAACGTTCCAGAAGTTGACCCAACGGAGATTGAAGATTCTCGAACTGCGATCGCCGACGAACATCACTCGTTCCTGGAAAAGGTCATGGTTCAAAGCGGATTTGCGGATTTGTATGACGCAAGAGACTTTTCCGAAGTTGTGTTTCGCGTTATGCGCGACTTAATGACCACCGACACAATTGATCGCGTCGATGCAGAACTGCATACAGAGGCTATACCTACGGATGAAAAAGCACTCCAGTTTGAAGTAGCTGACCTCTGGAAAGACACCAATCCCATTGTGAAATTTTTAAGTCGAATCCGTCAACCTTTAACAGGCCCGGCTCCCCTTGGAATTGATTCCAATCTATTTCTCAAGCGGGTTGCTAATGAAGGAGGACTCCCAGGAACAGTCGAGGTAGAACAGGCAATTAAAGCGGTATTTTCTGCCACCAAAGACCAACTTTCCGAAGAGCGGATTCAGGAAATTGCTGGCTTGCTCCCTGACCGTATCCGTGAGCTTTGGGAGCAGGCTTAATTAGAAGGCTACAAAAAGTCAAGTCTGTTTGTGAGTAATCATCACAAACAGGCTTTCTATATAATACATTTATTAATTCACAACCATTAATGTATAAAAAAGCGATGTCTACGAAGGGCTACGCTTATGCCCAAACTCTTCAAGGGCATATTGTAAATAAATAACTTCTAACACTTCAATAAATGTTAGAGTCTTTTGTCGCAAGATGGAATGCATCAGATCAATCATCGCAGTATGATATCACCTTATAACGAAATGTGTGACAAAATAGTTTTGTTGCCCTACAGCCAATGCAATCGGCTACGACCTATGATTTCTACCAATTATGCCTTATAGTCAGTTTACAACTATCAGTAAAGTTAAAGAAGCTTTCGGGTTAAAAACACAGGAAGGTGGGCGATTTATTCCTGCCACTGAACCAATTGAAGCATCTGCTACACTGACGGCATATCTTGAAGAAAGTCTGCCACTTGCTTCTTCAGCTAGTGAAAAAGCGCGTTCCGAAGGAATTATTTACCCAGTATTATTAGAAGTTAGACGGATATTAAATCGCCAAATTAGCTTATTCTCTGGGGAAGATTTTACAGTTGATGAGGCAGTTGGACTTAATGGAATGTGTGATTTCCTTTTGAGTCGTTCGCCAGAGGTGCTAGAAATTGAAGCGCCTGCAATTGTGATTGTGGAAGCAAAAAAAGCTGATTTAAGAACAGGGTTTGGACAATGTATTGCAGAAATGGTTGCAGCACAAAGATTCAACGCCGCCAAAAATCGTCCAGTTGCTGTAATATATGGTTCTATTAGCAGTGGTACACAATGGCGATTCCTGAAGCTGGAAGATAATATTGTCACCATCGACTTGATGGATTATCCTCTCCCACCTCTGGAACAAATTCTCGGATTTTTAGTTTGGATGGTTCAAAACAGTTGATAGCTTCAAAGTTACCGTCTCCCGTTGGGTATCGCGCAGTATCTCGTAAAGCCTGCGGCATAGCTACGCTTAGGGTGCAGCCTCTGCTAGAGAAGAAAAGCGGCTTGTAGTAAACCCTCACTCTTCTCCTCACATTAAACAAAGCGTATAGGCTACTTGTGTTGAGCCAAATCAATGTTTATTCAGACAATCACTCCGCAAGCTTCATCATTTGGTTAACTACCACGCGTGCTTTCCGTCGATAATCTGACTTGCGTGTTCCACCAGCCATCCCGTACTCATCACTATTTTTGCCATAGCGAGATGCAACACTCAGCAGCATATGCTCAGAATAAGTATTCAACGCACGTTCTGCTTCTTCTAATGCATTCTGCGTCTTATCGATCATTGTTCGTGTTTGATTATGGGCAGCTAGCTTCTCTCGTAACTCATGAATCATGGTATTATAAGTAGCTATTGACAATCCATTGCCAAAGTCTAAGTCAGCGTTAATCGTCTGCAATCCTTCAATGCGTCGTTCAGCTTTGGTCAGTGCGATCGAGTTTCGTCTGCGTTGCGCCATAAAGTTTTCCTTTTTGGATTAATTTAATATAGAGAACTCTGATAGTGTTTTACACTGAATTCTTTATATACCATAAAATACGCAATAAGCGGATGCATCAGCCTGAGTGAAGGTACAGAACTTTTAGAGCATGGTACACAAGATAAATGCAGGTATATTTGCTGAAATTTGTTGAGATTAATAGGTTTAGAAGTTCAAAACTTGATTTAGAAGTTCAAAACTTGATTTAGAAGTTCAAAACTTGATTTAGAAGTTCAAAACTTGATTTAGAAGTTCAAAACTTGATTTAGAAGTTCAAAACTCGATTTAGAAGTTCAAAACTTGATTTAGAAGTTCAAAACTTGATTTAAAAGTTCAAAACCAGCTTGTAGGGTCAGTTGTCGCGCAGCGCAATGCACCAAATCAATCATCGCAGCACGATATTACCTCACAACCAAATCTGTGACAAAATAATATTGTTGTCTTATGGCCAATGCGATCGCTTCTCTTTCCACCGCAGATTACGATCGCATTATCGATGGCAGAAATTTATCGCGGCGTTGTTTTTGAGTAAATCAGCTTTGTGACGATGTATGCTTTGGGAGGGGTGCGATCGCCTGCTGATACGATAAAGGTGCATTGCGATTTGCGGCAACGCACGCTACACTACGGATGCGATCGCATTATAGTAGGATCGGCAACTAAATTGCTTGTGTGAACAAACTTATAAATAAAGGCTTGATATGCAATCTTTTCAGATAATAGAACAGCTTGAGACTTTACGTGAAGTTTTACAAAGTGCAGACAACAAGGTATTTATGGATTGTTTAGCTGTGTTAGACAATTGCAGAATTATAATGAATAATTCAATGGTCAATCTCCTAGATACTCAAATAGATGTAAACGCTAATAGTCAAAATTTAACTAATTATAGAAATAAGATAAATACTTGCAAATCAGATATAAAAGCCTTAATACAACCTAAGTTATTTTTTCTCTCCATCGGTAGGTTAAAAACAGTTTTTAGTTTTTTACAACAAAACTTAAATCAACAAAACATTTTTATTAATAATATTAATTTTCAACTGACAGAATTTGAAGATGTATACCAAAAATTTATTCAAGATTACTCATATTCTTCAACTGTGGAATTAGTTAACTCAGGAACAGATCTGTTCCACTCATTAAAAAGTATTGAAGATGTCACTAATTTGATTGAAATAAATCTTAAAAATAATTATGAACACGACAGTTCTTTAGGTTATCTTTCACTTTTATTGCATTCAGAATATACATATAATGATTTTATAACGAAATTAGAAATTCTTCAAAAAGTTTATTCAGAACTTTGCTTTCTTCTACACATATCTGAAAGTGATTTTCCACTCAGAATTGCGAAAATAGAGTCAGGAAGTTTATTCGTAAAAATATTTGGAGAACCTAAGGTTATACAGATTATTTCTGATTTGATCAAAGATACAATTGGTTTTTTGTATAGAAACACAACTACCGAGGGGAAGATTGAATCAATTCCTCGCAAGACTGAAGCAATAGAATCGATTCTTAAATTGAGGGAAAAATTACAGGAAGCAGGACTTGAAGTAGATGAGCTAAATGAAAGAATTGAAAAGTCAGCTATTCTTATAGCTGAAGACCTCAATGGCTTACTTTTAGGTGAACGTGAAGTTGAACTAAATGGAGAAATACTTCAAGCAGGAAACTATAAAACTCAAAAGCTTTTAGGCAGTAGTAAAGGATATCAGCTTGAAGGTGGGAAAGATAATTAGTAGGTGCTAGGCTACTTTAATCGCTAGCACAATGTACCACATCTATTTTATGAAAAAACTTAACTCTGGTTATAAACTAACTCTATCTTTAACTTATCAATCTCCAACTTCAACTGTTCATTCTCCATCCTCAACTTAGCATTCTCCTCCCGAATCAACTCAACTTCAATCCTCTTACTCAAAGCCTGATTAATCGCTAATTTTCGCATATCTAGCGAGAACCAACGCTGATAAGTTTGCGTATGAACTTGTACACTATGCCCCAAATTATCCGCCGCAGCTTTAATTGGTATCCCCAAAATATGCGCCCGAATTGCCCAAGCGTGACGTAAATCGTATGGTTTAAAATCCAATCCTATTTTACGGAACCACCAACTAACTCGTTGTGTTAATGCGGTTATCTCCGCATGATTAGTGTTATCTTTTTTAGCGATCGCACTCCCCAACATCTCTAAATATTTAGGATTTCTCAAATCAAAGTCCGAAATCAATTGTCTATATAATGGTAATGCTTCTCTTTCCCCAGTCTTACAATCCTTATGAACTTTCCATGTCAAATCTGCATTTTCTTGACTTAACCACCAATCAATATCAGGATTAATAAAAAGTTCTCGTGGCCGTAAACCAAAAACTGCTAACATTCCATAAGTCCAGCGCCAAAGTTGCCAGCTATCTTTAACATTTTGATTAACTTGATTACCTCTGTTATTTTGATAGTCTTCAAACTTGTTAATTCCTTCAGATATTTCGGCATCTGTAGGGATATTGCGGGAATTATTCTCTGGAGTTTTGGAATATTTAGATAAATCGATTTCGATTTTGAATGTCATACAAAATGCCGATATAGCTCTAGCTGCATTATACTTAGCCCATTCTTTATCGATTTGTTCAATTGAACTTATCAGATTTTCAGCGATCGCTACATCTTTGGGATTTGTGAATCGCTTAGTTCGAGAAAAGTAATAAAAAAAAGTATGTTCACTTTTAGTAGTCCGTTGATGAGTTTTAAAATATTCTTCTTCAAATTGTTCGAGTAATTCGCCTATTGTTTGAAGTTCTTTTTTAATTGCCTCATTACCTAAATATTTATCATTCCATTCAAAAGTTTTACGAGCGATTAACTTCCCTAATTCATAAGCTTCTTCCTCAGCCGTCTTCAGTCCATCCAAGTTAGCAGGAATATTCAAACTGAGATTGTATTGCTTTCTCCCAGTACCACTGCTATCTTTGTCTCCCGGTTTAATTGGTAACGTCGCCCGTAGTTGCAGACTTCCATTCGATTCTCTAATTGTCACCTTTGCTTTTGCAGACTTCAAACGCAGATTAACTTTCTCTAATTCCAATAGTACTTTCGTTCTGATCATGCGCTCTTTGTTGCTATGATTGCAGAGATGAACACAAACACTGTGCGATTTTTAATCGCCCTGGCTGAGGACAACATTTAGATGATGCGTGAGTCCTGAACCTGATTATGCATCGCTGTGTTTTTAGCCTATATTTAGCCTAAAAATAAATGTGTTATCAACGAACAATGTTTAGAACAGACACTGTTTACTGCAAACATTAGGCTGTTGAAAAGAATTAAACCATAAAAAGGATTACTCCGGTCCTTATCACGGTTATGACGGCTTCGCCATCTTCGCTCGCGACATGGACTTGGCACTCAACAGCCCAACCTGGGGATTAATTGGCGCTCCTTGGAATGAAAAAGCTCAGGCTAAGAAGGCTGAAGCTAAGGCTAAGAAGGCTGAAGCCTTAGCTACAGCTGCCGTTTAGGGAAATCGGAGAGATAGATAAGTAAGGATAACCTGGGGCTAAAACCCCAGTGGGGAGTTGGGAATCCAAAATTCAAAACTAAAAAATTAGAAATTAATTTTGATTTTTGCATTTTGAATTTTGAATCATATTCCCACCTCCCACTCTCGCCTCAAATCCTTATTCCTCGATAAGTAAAGAATTCAGTAAGCTTGGAGATCCGGAAATGCCTCAGAATCCAGAAAAAATTCAAGACCACGTAGAGTTATTCCACCAACCGGAGTACAAAGAGCTATTTCAAAACAAAAAGCAGTTTGAAAATGGTCACGAAGGCGAAGAAGTAGAACGGGTTGCAGAATGGACGAAAAGTTGGGATTATCGTGAAAAAAACTTCGCTCGTGAAGCTTTAACCGTTAACCCTGCTAAAGCCTGCCAACCATTGGGAGCAATCTTTGCTGCTGTTGGTTTTGAAGGCACTCTACCTTTTGTTCAAGGTTCTCAAGGTTGCGTTTCTTACTTCCGCAGCCACTTAACCCGTCACTACAAAGAACCATTCTCTGGTGTCTCTTCTTCAATGACTGAAGATGCAGCCGTGTTTGGTGGTCTGCAAAACATGATTGACGGGTTGGCGAACTCTTACCAACTCTACAAGCCCAAAATGATTGCTGTCTGCACCACCTGTATGGCAGAAGTAATTGGTGATGACTTGCAGTCTTTCATCAACAATGCTAAGGAAGCTGGTTCAGTTCCTCAAGATTTCCCAGTACCCTACGCTCACACCCCTAGCTTTGTCGGTTCCCACATCACTGGTTACGACAACATGATGAAGGGAATTCTTTCTAACCTGACAGCAGGTCATAAGAAAGAAACCAGCAATGGTAAGATCAACTTCATCCCAGGTTTTGACACCTACGTAGGCAACAACCGCGAAATCAAGCGGATTGCTTCCTTGTTCGGTTTAGACTACACCCTTCTAGCTGACAACAGCGACTACCTGGATTCACCAAACACAGGTGAGTTTGATATGTATCCAACTGCAACAAAGCTAGAAGATGCAGCAGATTCAATTAATGCTATAGCTACAATTGCTCTGCAATCACACTCCACTCTCAAAACCCGCGAGTACATTGAAAAAGAGTGGAAGCAACCAACCGCAGTTTGCCGTCCTTGGGGTATTAAGGGTACTGATGAGTTCTTGATGAAACTCAGCGAACTGAGTGGTTTACCCATTCCCGAAGAATTGGAAAATGAACGCGGTCGGGCAGTTGATGCCATGACTGACTCCCACTCATGGATTCACGGCAAGCGCTTCGCTATCTTCGGTGAACCAGATTTAGTATACTGCGTAGTTGGCTTTATGCTAGAAATGGGTGCTGAACCTGTGCATATCTTGGTTCACAACAGCAACGATGTATTTGAAGCAGAAATGAAAGAACTGCTTGCTTCTAGCCCCTTCGGTAGGAATGCAACTCTTTGGCCAGGTAAAGACTTGTGGCACATGCGTTCTTTAATGTTCACCGAACCCGTAGACTTCCTGGTCGGTAACACCTACGGTAAGTACCTGTGGCGTGACACCAAGATTCCCCTCGTGAGAATCGGCTACCCGATCATGGATCGTCACCACTTACACCGCTATGCCACCATTGGTTACCAAGGTATAATCAACCTCCTCAACTGGACTGTAAATACCCTGTTTGAAGAAATTGATCGCAACACCAACACTGTTTCTAAAACAGATATTTCCTACGACTTGATTCGTTAGAAATTGCGTATAAACACAACGTGTTAATTAAGGGCGGAAATAATTCGTAATTCGTAATTCATAATTTGTAATTAGGAATTATTTCCACCTTTTTCTTTGTAGCATTTACCTGAGGTGTTCAATAAATGGAAACCATTAATCACACTCACGACCACACTCATCCTCATCCTAATTACCATCCACCTAACTATAAAAAGCCAGGGAAGTTCAACAATCTTCTTAATCCGTTGCGCCGTGTAGTGGATGGAATTCAGGTTACAAATAATCGCATCGCTCATCTAATTTGCCAAACAATTCCTTGTTGTTGTCCCTTTGAGCGCCAAATTAAATTATTTGGGCGGTCTATTGATATCCCACCACTGTGTAAACTCAATCCTTTATATGACGAATTTGTAGGATTGCGTTTCCGAGCTTTATCTTACCTTGCCGATGTATGTGGAGAGGATGTCAAAAAATACATTTGCTAATTATTAGTCATTGGTCATTAGTTATTCAAATGACAAATGGCAAAGAAAACTTCCATCGAATACGAAAAGAGAGATGAAAACCACCCAAGGCAAAATCAACGAGCTGCTCACTGAGACAGGATGCGAGCATAATGAGCACAAACAATCCGAAAAGAAAAACAAGTCATGCGCCCAACAGGCACAACCTGGCGCAGCTCAAGGGGGCTGCGCCTTTGATGGTGCAATGATTGCCCTAGTGCCGATCGCAGATGCTGCTCATTTAGTCCACGGGCCTATAGCCTGTGCTGGTAATTCCTGGGGCAGTCGTGGTAGTTTCTCCTCTGGCCCTCAACTCTACAAAATGGGCTTTACCACTGACTTGGGTGAAAATGATGTGATCTTCGGTGGCGAAAAGAAGCTTTACAAAGCGATTCTGGAAGTCAAAGAGCGGTATCAACCAGCAGCAGTATTTGTCTATGCCACTTGCGTTACAGCCTTAATTGGTGATGATATTGATGCTGTCTGCAAAGCGGCGGCTGAAAAAATTGGTACTCCTGTTATTCCCGTTATTGCACCAGGATTCATTGGCAGTAAAAATCTGGGCAACCGTTTTGGTGGTGAAGCTTTATTGGAATATGTTGTCGGCACAGCAGAACCGGAACATACAACGCCCTATGATATTAACTTAATCGGTGAATACAACATCGCCGGGGAAATGTGGGGAGTAACACCACTGTTAGAAAAATTAGGCATCCGTATTTTGTCTAAAATTACGGGCGATGCTCGCTACAATGAAATTCGCTACGCCCACCGTGCCAAGCTCAACGTCATGATCTGCTCACGAGCGCTGCTCAATATGGCGAGAAAAATGGAGGAGCGTTATAACATCCCCTACATTGAAGAGTCTTTCTACGGCATCGATGATATGAATCGTTGTCTGCGAAACATCGCTGCTAAATTAGGTGACGCTGATTTACAAGAGCGTACAGAAAAGCTGATTGCAGAAGAAACGGCTGCTTTAGATTTAGCACTGGCTCCCTATCGCGCTCGACTCAAAGGTAAGCGGGTCGTCTTGTATACTGGTGGTGTCAAGAGTTGGTCGATTATCTCGGCTGCTAGGGACTTGGGGATTGAAGTTGTTGCTACCAGTACTAGAAAAAGTACTGAGGAAGATAAAGCCAAAATCAAGAAGTTGCTCGGCAACGATGGCATTATGTTGGAGAAGGGCAACGCTAAAGAATTGCTACAAGTGGTTAAAGACACTCGTGCAGATATGCTGATTGCTGGTGGTCGTAACCAATACACCGCTCTGAAAGCTCGAATTCCTTTCCTTGATATCAACCAAGAACGTCACCATCCTTATGCAGGTTATGTCGGGATGATTGAGATGGCGCGGGAACTGTACGAAGCTCTGTATAGCCCCATTTGGGAGCAAATACGTAAGCCCGCTCCTTGGGAAGAAGACACGGAAACGCAAAGACACGAAGACACGGAGATTTCTTTATTTGCGTCACCACATCTCCCATCCACGTTTTCCGAAGCTTCCTCTGCTTTATCGGAGGAAAGCTAATGGCGATCGTCACCGTTTCCAATAAATCACTGACAGTTAATCCCCTCAAGCAAAGTCAAGCTTTGGGTGCAACCTTAGCATTTTTGGGATTAAAAGGGACGATGCCTTTATTCCACGGTTCTCAAGGTTGTACTGCTTTCGCCAAAGTTGTCCTGGTGCGGCATTTCCGGGAAGCGATTCCCCTAGCTACGACAGCAATGACGGAAGTCACCACTATTTTGGGTGGTGAAGAGAATGTGGAACAAGCAATTCTCACCTTGGTAGAAAAAGCTAAACCAGAAATTATTGGTTTATGTTCCACTGGGTTGACTGAAACTAGAGGAGATGACATCGAGGGATTTCTTAAAGCAATCCGCGATCGCCACCCAGAATTGAATGATTTGGCGATCGTTTTTGCACCCACCCCAGATTTTAAAGGTGCGTTGCAAGATGGCTTTGCTGTTGCTGTGGAAAGCATAGTTAAGGAAATTCCTCAACCAGGTGGAATCAGAAGTGAACAAGTCACAATTTTGGCTGGTTCTGCCTTCACACCAGGGGATTTACAAGAAATCAAAGAGATGGTCACAGCCTTTGGACTAGTGCCGATCTTTGTACCTGACCTTGGCGCTTCTCTAGATGGACACTTAGAGGATGCCTATAGCGCAGTTACAGTCAGTGGGACTACCTTAAAACAGCTACGAGAAGTAGGTAGTTCTGCTTTCACCCTGGCATTGGGTGAAAGTATGCGAGATGCAGCCAAAATTTTGTCAGAACGCTTTGGCACACCTTATGAGGTGTTTGGCGAACTGACTGGATTAGAACCTGTAGACGAGTTTCTCCAAGCATTGGCGATTCTGAGTGGTAACAGCGTACCCGAAAAATACCGTCGCCAACGCCGTCAGTTGCAAGATGGGATGTTGGATACTCACTTTTACTTTGGTGCTAAACGAGTTTCCCTAGCACTAGAACCTGATTTGCTGTGGTCAACAGTGCATTTTCTGCAATCGATGGGAGCACAAATTCATGCTGTGGTGACAACCACGCGATCGCCTCTGTTGGAAAAACTCCCGGTTAAAAGCGTCACCATCGGCGATTTGGAAGACTTTGATAATCTCGCAGAGGGTTCTGATTTGCTGATTGGTAACTCGAATGTTAGTGCGATCGCTAAACGGCTCTCAATTCCTCTTTATCGTCAAGGACTGCCCATTTATGACCGCTTAGGTAATGGTCAATTTACCAAAGTTGGCTATCGAGGCACAATGGAACTTTTGTTTGGCATCGGCAACTTGTTTTTAGAACAAGAAGAGTCATTAGTAGAGACGCGATTAATCGCATCTGTACAATAGTCATTCGTCAGTAGTCACTAGTCATTAGCAACTGACAACTAACAATTGACAACTAACAACTGACAAAGGACAAAGCAGGATGAAAATTGCCTTTACGACAAGTGACGGAGTTCATATTAATACTCACTTTGGAGGGTCAGAACAAATTGATGTTTATGAAATTTCTGATGAAGGATATCACTTTGGAGAAACTATCAAATTTAATTATGAAATCAAAGAAGAGAATAATGAGAGTAAACTCGCGCCAAAAATTGAAGCATTAGGTGATTGCACAATTCTTTATGTTTTAGCAATCGGCGGGAGCGCCGCGGCTCGGTTAATCAAGAAAGGTGTTACCCCAGTCAAGGCGCGATCGGAAGAAGACGAAATTACTGAAGTGTTAAACAAGCTAGTAAAAACACTCAAAGGGAATCCTCCACCTTGGTTGCGTAAAGCTTTAAAGCAAAAATCCACAAATTTTGCCGATGAAGTTGAAAATGAAGCAACAGTATGACCACAAATAATAGTGTTAATGGAACTGCTACAACTGAAGTCTTGAACTCGCCTTTCCTTAAGGTATTAATTAAACAAATCCGTGGTCAAGACAGTTATGGAGTTTATCGTAGTTGGTCGGATGAGTTAATTCTCAAACCCTTTATTATCAGTAAACAAAAGAAACGGGAAATCTCCATTGAGGGCGAAGTTGATCCGATAACTCAAGCTCGGATTATGGCATTTTTCCGAGCTGTAGCGGCTGGGATTGAACAGGAAACAGGTTTGATATCCCAGGTTGTAGTTGATTTAAGTCATGAAGGATTTGGCTGGGCGCTAGTTTTTTCTGGTCGTCTTTTGCTAACTGTAAAAACCTTACGAGATGCTCAACGCTTTGGCTTTGACTCGCTGGAAAAATTAGCCCAAGAGGGAGAAAGCTACGTCAACAAAGGCATTGATTTGGCGAATCGTTTTTCGGAAGTTGGCAAACTTTAACAATTTTATATTTTGGGTTTTGGATTTTGGATTCAAGTTTTAATCACTAATTCACTGTGGCGTCAGTTTACCTACCTTTAACAAACAAGAGGGTTAAGCCTCTTGTCTAGTTAATTGAGATAGTAGCTGGATTTCCGCCGTGCTGTACTAGTCTCATCACTATTTGATTGAAACAATATCATCCAATCCAAAATCTAAAATCTAAAATCCAAAATCCAATGTGGAGTGGCTGATTGTGCAAGCAGAAGAAACTAGTATTGAGGAACTACAAGGACAAATCAGACGGCTTAACAGCAAAGCAGGTCAAATGAAAATGGATCTGCATGATTTAGCTGAAGGTCTGCCAACAGATTACAAACAACTTATGGATGTTGCAGCTGCAACTTATGAAATCTTTCGCCAGTTAGATGAACTTAAGCAACATCTGAAAAAATTGGAGAACGCTAAATGACTGGAACTATTAATGAATTCAAGCAGCTCGTAGATGCAGAAGAATTTTTTAAATTCTTTAACCTGCCCTACGATTTAGATGTTGTGAATATAAATCGTTTACATATTCTGAAAAAATTTTCTCAATACATTCAGGAAATTGATGATAATTCTCCTGAATTAAGTCAAGAAGAGAGACTAAATCAATATTCTTTGGCATTGCAAAAAGCCTATCAGGTATTTATCGAATCAACACCGCACGAACAAAAGCTGTTCAAAGTGTTTAACGACAAGCCGAAAAATGTAGTCACACTGACAGAAATCACTTCTGATTAGGAGGTATAAATTGGTTAACCTGATGCCTACCGAATTAGAACGCTATCGTCGCCAAATGATGCTTCCGAATTTTGGCGAAACAGCACAGAAGCGCCTGAAGTCAGCGACAGTTCTGGTTACAGGTGTGGGGGGATTAGGCGGTACGGCGGCACTTTACTTAGCAGTAGCGGGTGTTGGGCGGCTAATCCTAGTCCGAGGTGGTGACTTGCGGCTGGATGATATGAATCGTCAGGTTCTGATGACCGATGATTGGGTAGGTAAGCCAAGGGTATTCAAAGCCAAAGAAACTCTGGACGCAATTAATCCTGATGTCCAAGTGGAAACTGTTCATGATTACATCACCCCGGAAAATGTAGATGAATTAGTGCAGTCCGCTGATATGGCTCTTGATTGCGCCCACAACTTTACGGAGCGCAATTTGTTAAATGAAGCCTGTGTGCGCTGGCGTAAGCCAATGGTAGAAGCCGCAATGGACGGAATGGAGGCTTACCTGACGACGATTATTCCTGGTGTAACTCCTTGTTTGTCTTGTCTGTTTCCAGAAAAGCCTGATTGGGATCGACGCGCCTTTTCAGTTCTAGGCGCTGTCTCTGGGACACTAGCTTGTCTAACGGCGCTGGAAGCAATCAAGCTGATCACCGGGTTTAGTCAGCCTCTATTGTCGCAATTGCTGACAATCGACCTGAATCGGATGGAATTTGCTAAACGCCGTTCTCACCGCGATCGCTCTTGTCCAGTATGCGGTAATAGTGCTCCTTGGAGACACGCGCAATCCAATTCGATGGAACCCACGGGTATTGCACAAAATAGTTGATTTTTGTCATTTGTCATTAGTGAATAACAAAGGACAACTGACAACCCCACCTGAAATCAGAACAACTAATCGCTACAGATCAGGAGACCTGATGACCGTTACTTTATCAGAAAAAGCAGAATTTCATCTCCAAGCATTGCTCGGAGGTTCCGCACCCAACGCTAATGGCGCAACTAAAGGTGTCCGCATCTCAGTAAAAGATGGTGGTTGCAGTGGCCATGAATATGCAATGGATATCACCAGCAAGCCTCAACCAGATGATTTGGTAAGCCAGCAAGGCAAAGTGCTGGTTTACGTTGATGCCAAAAGTGCGTCGTTATTAGAAGGAATTGTGGTTGACTTCGTTGAGGGAGTAGTGGAAAGCGGTTTTAAGTTCACCAACCCCAATGCAACTGATAAATGCGGTGGTTGTGGAAAGTCCCTCAAAGCAGGTGACAGTAAACCTAGTGGTGTACCTTGCAGCTAACATCATTCCGTTAGGGCCAAGTCAATTGTAGAGGCTTCCCATAGATGCGTTCGCCTTGCCTTGAGGTAGCTTCTAGTTCGTGTTGCATCCCTTACCTCTATGGAGAAGCTGACTAACGTTTAGCATCTCCCTAAGAAGAAGGGAAGCAAAAAGTAGGATAGGTTGCTCAAAAACTTCGTAAATTAGACCAACTGTATAACGTTTGAGGAGAATCGGAAAATGGCTTCCTACCAAGTTAGATTAATCAGCAAAAAAGAAAACCTCGACACCACAATTGAAGTTGACGAAGAGACTACCATCTTGGACGCAGCGCACGATAACGATATTGACTTGCCGGCTTCTTGTCAAGCAGGTTCTTGCTCTAGTTGTGTTGGCAAGGTCGTTGAAGGTGAAATTGATCAAGAAGATCAAAACTTCCTAGATGACGAGCAGATTTCTAAAGGATTCGCTCTACTTTGTGTCACTTATCCTCGTTCTAATTGCACAATTAAAACACATCAAGAACCTTATCTCGTCTAAACTATTACTTTGGTTGCTGTCTTTGGCAACCAAATAAAAGATGAAGGATGAAGGATGAAAATATACTTCCTTCTTCCCTTCACAATTCCTAATTTAGAATTTAAATGTTTGCCCGCTTTAGTGTAACTGGTTGTTCATTAGAATTGTTGAGAATGGGAGAGCGAGGAATCGTCACGTTCTGTAAAAGTCAAGATGAAACAATCTTGAAAGACCTGATATCAATGGGGGTAATACCAGGAACTACCATTACTTTAGAACAACACTTTCCCTCATCAATTATTAAAGTAGGAAATACATCTTTAGCACTAAATATAGAAAGTATCCGCGCTATTTATGTCCAGATTATTCATAATTGAATTAATTAACATCTATATAATACCCTCTTGACCTCACTCCTTTCCTAATTAATTGTAGGAGTGAGGTTACTCAATTTATTGATATGAATGCAATTTGGTATTAGAAATAGAGCCGCTTCCAAGAAAAGGCAACTTACCTATTTTTTAATCAATAGCAATTATCACATCTGATGATTTAACCACAGCATAAGCCTGCTTACCTTCTACAAGTCCTAGCTTTTCTGCTGATGATTTTGTGATTATTGACACTAACTCTACTCCTGGTGCCACTTCTAAAGTTATCTCACTACTAACTGAACCATGCACAACTTTTTTTACAGTACCTTTGAAAGAATTACGAGCGCTAATTTCCATTTTCCGTCTGTGTTTTACTTTTACTTAAATAAACTAGCAAATTTTTGTTGAAAAAGGAAATTATTTGAGATTTCTTAATAACTATCTGGGATCTGAAGGAAACCTTAGCCTCATATCTCTGTTTTATTAAATACAAGATTTTCCGGTAAACTAATATCATATTTGAGCATTCTCAGGTATTGATGGTGAATAGAGTAGGCGTTTAAGGTTTTAGATATTACTATTATTTAGTAATATCTGTAACTTCCTAATAATTGACATTTTTATTGAAATTAGGTGACTTAATTGTTGGTGAATATTTACCCATAATTTTAAATTTATCAGCTATCTATCGGTAGTTTATTTTAGAAAATAAAAATGTAAAGTATACTGCATTTTCAGCATATCTCAGGATTTTTTAGGAGAGATATCTGGGGATCTTCATAAACCATTCATAATTCAAACTTATCATAGTGATAAGATATAACTAAGCTAAATTGTTGCTAGTAAACTTACTACTCGACCAATTCAAAATTGCTGGGTGAGGGTGGGGAGTCGGGAGTAAAGAAAGATTTTTTTGTTTTACCAAACTTTTGAATACCTCAGAAAGTTGCTCTGGTAAATGACTAAAGTTCAGCTATTTATATAGCATTTTAAAATAATGGTGGGCAATACTCACCATTAAGTTTTCCAAGCAAATTTATGCTAGAAAATTACTTAAGTATGTAATATTTAAATAACAATCATGAGTCAAGTAAGCAGACAAGGTTTGAGTGAAGAAACAACCCAATGGCTAATAGCAAAAGGCTATAGTTCTGGGAATTTAAATCAGCCAGGTGAAAATGGCGATACAGCTTTGATGAAAGCTACAAGAGAGGGAGTTTATACAGTTGTCAAAGAACTGATTAATGCAGGTGTGGATATCAATGCTCAAAATAGCGATCGCAACAATGCTTTGTGGTTTGCTTGTTTTGGTAATCACTACGATTTGATTAATTTGCTGCTGGCTGTAAATATTAACATTGACAACCAAAATGATAACGGTGCAACTGTTTTAATGTATGCAGCATCAGCTGGAAAGACAGAAGTCGTCAAGTTACTTTTACCACATCATCCTAACTTAGATTTAAAAAACCTAGACGACTATAAAGCTATCGATTTTGCCAGCAATGTAGAAGTTTTAAGGATACTTAAAAATGCCACAAAGTAAGATATCTAGCAAAGCTTATCATGACGCTACCAAGCATTCTTACTTATCAGTACAAATTGAGCCAAATTATGTAGATGCCTCAACACAGCCATCTTCATTTAAAGTTTATCCCAAATTTTATCGGAGAGTGAAAATAAATCTCAATAATCCTGTTCATTCTTTTATCTCGTTAACCAGTGCGATAACTCTGGAAAAAGTATATAAAGATGGCCCATTCAAACTGCGAGTGAATCCATCAGCAGGCGCTCTATATCCCACGGAACTTTACGTACAGGTTCGCGGTATTGAGGGAATAATAGATGGTATATATCATCTAGAAGTTGAGAATAATTATCTAACACTCATCTATGAATTAATTGATGATGGATTAGAGAGTTATATTATACCAGGTAAAAGTATCAACGGATTCATCTTTTTAATTAGTTGTGTTTATTATAGGTCTAGCTGGAAATATCAAAATAGGAGCATGAGATATTGCTTACTAGATAGCGGACACCATTTAGGTGCGATCGCAGCTTCAGCTTTTCTCCACAACCGAGATATACAACTAATTTTTGACTTTGATAAATTAGCTCTCAATTCAGATTTGGGATTTGAGAATAAAGAGTTTATTACTGCTTGTGCGGTATCAGGAGAACTACAAGACAAGAAAATTAGACACTTAAGGCTGAAAGTTCCTTTTGTCTGTGGTACTGATTACTTTGAAGCTAATCAATTTATTGAAGATAGCTATCAAGCCACGGCTGTACAAAAGAGCCGCCAGCAGAAATTAGCACAGCCCAAGTTTGACTTTGACAAAGATAAATTTTATCAAACTGTTTGGAATAGACGTTCTATTAGACGTTTCCGGAAAGAGTCTATTTTTCAAGAAGATTATTTATATATAGTGCAGCAACTTGAGCAGTCAATACCGACAGAAAACTATGAGCAAATAGAAATTTACTCAGTGGTGCATCGAGTAGAGGGAATGACACCTGGGTTATATAAAGGTACGTATCTGGTTAAGACGGGTAATTTTAGTGAAAAGACAGGTTACTTATGTATTAATCAGGCTATTGCTAAAGATAGCGCTGTAACTTTATTTTTTGTGTCAGATTATTTAAATTATCAAACTGCTATGCAAATAGCTGGTTTTCTTGGACAGAGACTTTATTTAACTAGTAATTATTTGGGAATTCAGTGTAGTGGAATAGGTGCTTATTATGATAACGAAACCCAGGAATTATTAGAAACAAATAAAGATGTACTTTATGGAATGGTAATTGGAATATAAGTAGGAAGCTAAAGAGAGATGGTTAAAAAGACGTATTACTGTAATGGTGATGACTCACATCCTATGCAACCGACATCGGCAGATATTATACTGCGACAGCAACTAGAGGATTCTATTAGTAGATACTTTTATGATGCTTGCGATCGCATCATTCAAAATCTTCTATCTAATTGTCGGTGGTATGTCACAACCCATGCTAATGCTCTAACATTGGTAATTGAATGTCCCGATCAAGTTACTAATTGGCGTATTTTGCAACAAATTGTGCCAATGGGGACATTACTATATGGAATTGTCAGCAGTGCTAAAATCCGTGTTTGTCCGCCAGAGAGTCAAGTAGTACCTTTTGAAATGAGGGTAGATGAACTTTCTGTTTATCGGGATTGGGCGTGATTCAATTTTAGATTTTGGATTTTAGATTTGGGATTGTTAACTAAAAGTTGATATTCTGTTTGATAAGTGCAGCTACCTCTTCAAAAACCAAATCAGCAGAATGTTTGATAGCAGGACTTAACTCCAGTCCCAAAGCCAGATTTGCTGCTTCAATTAAATAAACTGTCACATCTTCGGGAAAGTCATTTTGAAAGATTTTTCGTCCAGCAGCTAAAGCATTATCCCAGCGAAAATCGTGCAAATTATAACTTGGTTCTGGCAAAGCTTCCAGTTCTTTTCCTGGAACTTTAAACACAGCACCTGGTTCAGAACCAGTTGAACTTGCATCAATAATTACTAATTGTTTACTACCTCTAGCTTGAAACATTACTTCCATCCCTGCGGTGCCACAGTCATAAACTCGCACATTAGGGTGAGGATATTGGGCGAGATAGTGCTGTAAGCGTTGAGCGATAATTACGCCTACTGCGTCGTCACTGCGATTGAGATTTCCGCAACCAATAATAGTTAGCATAGAATGAGATTAAGGCTACACAAGCTTTTGGGCTTTTCTTAGTGCCATTCCACTAAGAGTGGTTGAATAAATAGGTAGACATTTCTTGCCAGTTCTAAATGCAGAGAGTAGTTGAAGAAATATCATTGAAAGCATGGCCTGCTTTTGAAACTATCAACCATCGTGGTTGGCTGATGCGTTTTGCTGATGGGTACACCAAGCGAGCAAATTCAGTGAGCGTTCTGGATCAAATTGGTTTAGACATTGAAGAAAAGATTACCTATTGCGAGTTGCAATATCGAGAGCGTAAACAAAAACCTATTTTCCGCTTGCTCTCATTCACCAAGTCAGAAGTGTTAGATGAGCGGCTAGCCACAAGGGGGTATCAACTAATTGAGCCATCCCTAGTTATGGGTCTAAGATTATCAGAGCGATCCCTTAATATTCTACCTACTATTAGTCAGGAAACTCTAAACGATTGGTTAGTTGCTTACCATAACTTGAAAGCTTTGGGAGAACAGCCATCAAATATTCATCGGATGATATTGACAGCAATAAAGTCAGAAACCTTGTTTGTCTCATTCAAACGAAATGAAGAAATTGTTGCCTGTGGGATAGGTATTTTAGAAAGCGGTTGTTTAGGCATTTTTGACCTTGTTACAAGTCCGTTGCAAAGACGACGTGGCTATGCAACAGCGATTATTCAGGGTTTGCTTCAATGGGGTATTGATAAAGGAGCTTACTTTTCTTACATACAGGTAGTGCAGGCGAATACTCCAGGTCGTAACTTATATGAAAAACTCGGCTATGAACCAATGTATAAGTATTGGTATCGAGTAGGCTATATCTAACAACAAGTAGAAGTTCTATTTCAATTAAAAAGTAGTATTTATACTAATCTGCAAAATACAGGGTTAAACCAGAGGCTTTGACTAATAATATAGGCAAAGCCTCTGAAGAACTAAGTTATCAGTAGGAAACTAGAACTCCACACCATGTTTCTTGGCAATTTCAGTAAGTTTCTCAGACTGATGTTGTGATGCTTTAGTCAAAAGTTCTTCAGCCTGTTCTGTAGTACTTCCCTCTTTAGGGATTAAGTACTTGACATAAAGGGATACAAAATCGGCTGCGATCGCTAAACCGGATAGAGCATGTTTGTCAGCTTCCTTCCCAGCGATCGCTGCTACTAGACCTGCTCTAATTGGGTCTGGTTTAACTTTCATAAACTGCTCGACAAGTTTAGGGATGTAGTCTGCTGGTGGCAAATTATCTAACTTACTTCTATCTGGAGTAAAGTTACATTCTGCGGCTTTGGCCTGCTCTAAAACACACCATTCTATGTATTCTTGCAATCCTGCATCGGGAACGCGAGGCAGATATTCGTGTAGCGCTAAATCAGACACAAGCTTACCCTGTAAATTTCTATTTTGTTGAAGTGAATTAAGCCAAGCCTAACGCACTGTTTCTATAAGTTTTAGTGTGTTACGCTACGAGTTTTGAATAAAATGGAATTGGGCATGGGGCATTGGACTCCCTGTGAGGCAAAATCTCAGTCGCTTTAGCGCTGAGAGTGTCAACAGGTTAAAAGAGTTGATGGAGCGATCGCCGAAATAGCAAATGCGATCGCCGATATAGCAAATGTAGTCGCCGAAATAGCAAATGCGATCGCCGATATAGCAAATGTAGTCGCCGAAATAGCAAATGCGATCGCCGAAGTAGCAAATGCGATCGCCGAAGTAGCAAATGTAGTTGCCGAAATAGCAAATGCGTAAGCGTAGTCAACCGTAGGCATCGCTGACCCAAAAAGAGAGCGATCGCAAGGTTGGTATGTTTACTTAGATCAAGTAAACGTGCTTTTTGTGGTTCGTTCATCGTCAATCGGCAAAACTAAGTATTTACATTTGATTAATTTCAAACACATAATTTTTAGTTCTGACAACAGGCAAACAACACCGTGGAGGAGATAACCCCAATCTTTCTGTTCGTTTATTTTACAGATATCTGCCATTGGTAAGCTGTGCCATTAGGCTGTAATGTAGACATTTAAAAATTATAAAGGTTATAATTTAGACTCTTTATACTGAAAAATTACTGTCATGAATGGCTCTCAAAGCTCTGAGAATTCAAGTATTGTTCCACAACAGACTGGAGCAAATATATCCCTTGATGATTTCAAGTCTCTCTTTTATCAACTTAATGCAAAGCCTGATACAGAGATCCGTTTACTTCTAGGTAAAAAGACTTTGGAACTAGCGGATATCATAAATATCAATGAACAAATACGAGCTAAACTCAGGAATCATGATCTAACTGCAAGTATCGGCTCAATTAATTTCATTCTCTCAAATAAAAAAATTAAGGACTACTCTACTTGGGCTGAATTTGAAAGAGAGAATTGGAACACTATTAATGAAAGAATTCAAACGGTTACGATACACTGGGATTTTGTAATTAAATTACCGGGCTATCAGATTCCTCAAAGACATTCGATAAAGTTAAGGCTTGGTAATTATATTCCACCTAAAGATATGTTTCAGCTAATTCTTACAAGTGATAACATTCAGGAGTTAATAGAGGCGCGATCTTCTAGTATCTGTAAAGTTGATTTTGTCAATAATATTATTGCAATCGAATTATTGAATGTCGTGATCAATTGGTATGAGGGTTTGAGAGATTCTCCTGAATCTAGCTTTGTTCAGAGGTTTTTCCAAAAGCAAGGGAAGTTCTTGAGCGAGATTATTCGTTACGCATCGCCTATCGTGCTTTTAATAATTGTATGCCAATACTCAAATTACTTGTTTCCTATTTTAGGAATCAAAGAAGAAATCTCAGTTGAAACACTACAGAATCTTTTCATATTTTTGGCAGCAATTTTTCTAACTGGGTTATTTTCAGGATTTAAAATTGAAAAATTTATAGACAAACGAGTAAATAAATTTGAGGAATATCCAAGCTTTTCTATTACACGAGGAGATGAAAAAGCTATAGAGGAGTTTGAAAATAATAATAAAAAATTGACTAGACAAATTGTTGGCAGAATTACTTGGATAATATTCAGTATATTAGTTTCTTCATCTTTGAAATTCATAATAGGTTACATGGTTTCTTGAGACAATAGTCTTTGATATTGTCAAACCTAACACTGCGGTACACTGTAGATAGCTGCACTATAAGAAGGATAAAGAATAGTGTCATGATCTCGACCAGAAAATTTATCATTGCTAACTTCTAAGGGCATAGCTGCAATTTGTGCCAGAATCTCTCTAGGAGTTTTGTTTTTAGGTTTAGCCTCAGTAGAAATCACAGTGACTTCAACACGAGTTCCTTCGGCTAAGGGAATCGTCTGTGATAGCCTGAGTACCCCTTGTTCATAAACAGCTTCTATAGTTATAGTCATAAACTTTTCCCTCATACCCTAGCTACTTCTAATCATGGCATAATATCTCATGTGGTAAAAAACAGCTAATGACTAAAACCAGTTATGAAATCTTACTTTAAGCAAATCTGTCACTAAAATATTGACATATTAATCTAGACGCGATCGCGTAATATGTAGGCAAAGAGTCGCCATCATGCCCTATGACAGTAACACCAACCCTAACAAAGCAGTATATTGAACAACGAGGTGAAGGTTACTGGATCGTACAGACGCGCATTTCCCTCGATTCAGTTGTGTATGCTTTCTTAAATGGAGAATCCCCAGAAAGCATTGCTCATGACTTCCCTTTGCTCTCGCTGGAGAAGGTTTATGGAGCCATAGCCTTCTATCTTGCTAACCGAGAGTTAGTTGATGCGTACTTAAAGGAAGGTGAAGCAGAGTTTGAGAAACTGCAACAGTCCTGTAGAGACAAGAATCCACTTCTGTATCAAAAGTTAAAAGCCGCTCAAACACAGAAGCAGAACAAGGTATGACATCAGTTCGATTTCAAGCAGATGCTGACCTTAAGCAAGCAATCGTAACTGGTGCAGTACGCAGACAACCAAATCTTGATTTTCAATCAGCCTATGCAGCAGGACTTGAAGGCAAGAAAGACTCAGAGGTATTGGCGATAGCAGCACAGAATAGCAGAGTTCTTATAACCCATGATCGTAAGACTATGCCTGCTGAATTTGGTCAGTTCATTATGTCACAAACTAGTTGTGGGGTTCTGGTTCTCTCTCAAAATCTCTCAATCAGTGAAGCCCTTGAAGCAGTCATCCTGGTTTGGGAAGTTTCTACCGCCGAGGAGTGGGTTAACCAAATAATGTCTATTCCATTCTGAGGAGCAACAGGAGAGTTCATAATATCTAACATGCTAAAAAATACAGCTAATGACTAACTGAAAAATAATTAGCCATTAGCTATTAGAAATTAACACCCTCTAAGCAGTGCGAAAACGCGCCAACTCTTCGCCTGTCTTCGCATCATGGGCGTGAACTGTACACACTAAACAAGAATCAAACGATCGCGCCACATGACCAACTTCCACCGGGTCGCTAGAATCGTAAATGGGTGTGCCAATTAAAGCTTCTTCAATGGGGCCGCGAATTCCTTCACCGTCACGAGGGCCAATATTCCATGTACCTGGGGCAATGACTTGGTAATTCTTAATCTTACCGCCCTCCACTTCTACCCAGTGAGACAAGGAACCGCGTGCTGCTTCTGTTGCACCCCAACCGTGACCATCTTTTTCTTTGGGTTTGATATACCAGGGGTCGTTTAATTTGAATTCGCGCAAACAGTGTTCGGCTTGCCGATATAACTTGACAATTTCGTGAAGTCGTGCAAGCTGACGCACATGGATACTAGCGCCACCCATCCGTTTGAAGACATCGAGGATAAAGCCGTCGTAGTGCTGCCAAGATTCACCATGTTTGCCACCTGCAACTAATTGCCGCGCTAAGGGGCCAACTTCCAAACGTCCGAAGTCTTTGTGCAGGACTGCACTCGACCAAGAGTAGGCGTTATCGAAATCTTTGGTATTATTCGCAGTGGGTTTAGTGGTGCGATCGCTAGGATGAATGTCTGCTGTTCCTTCATCGTACCAGGAGTGAGTTGTATTCTCGCGGGTAAATGACTGATCCATTAAGGTGTGAGTGTGTGCGAAGCTATCATACACTCCACTTTTCATGATCATCGCCGCATTTCGTCCTTCGATAGTCGGCTTTTGGTATTTATCTTCATGGGCTAAATATCCCCAAGTGACATATTTACCAACACCAGCACCATATCTATCTAGACCGATATCTAAACCCATGCGCCAATAAAAACCTAAGTCGGAATCTCGATGATTTCGGTTTTCATCCAGCCAATCCCTGAAGTCGTCATAAGTCTCGATTTGTTCATAGCGTTCTAAAGAACAACCCAACCACACTGGTTCTAACCAATTGGTGCGGAAATATTCTAGAATCGCCCAAGCGCGGGTAATGTCTGTTAAAGTGGGGGCGCACATCACGCCACCGGGAACCATGTAGCTAGAATGCGGCCATTGTCCGCCTAATAGTGCATAAATTTCTACGGGTTTAGCGGAAATTGTTATGCCTACTTCGTAAGATTTGCCAGTGAATGCAGCAAAGCGTCTCACAGCTTCTTGATAGAAACGGCTATTTCGGTATTTTTTATTGGTCAAGTCAATGGCAAATAGACCATAAAAATAGCGGGGGATGCTTTGAATTGTCTCGACAATTTGACCGAGATTTCTCGCCAAAATTGCATTGCGGGGAACTTCTGTTTCCCAAGCTGTATCTAATGCCCAAGATGCACAAGTCAGATGAGAACCGCCGCAAATGCCGCAAATGCGAGGTGTGACAATTAATCCGGCTTGGGGGTCTTTACCGCGGAGGATAACTTCAAATCCTCGGAAAAGTTCGGCATGTGTCCAGGCGTTGACTACCCGTCCATTATCAATGTCAACTCGGACATCTAAATCGCCTTCAACTCTACCGACGGGCGATATATCTAATGATTGAATTGCCATTCTCTTCTCCTGTTTTTGATAAGCACTTTAGTGCTTACTACGAACTAAACTGTAAAAAAGTAGTTTTGTCGGGTACGTTACGGACTTTTGTCCTAACGCACCTCAAATTTGAGATTGTGCGTTACGCTACGCGATAACACAACGCCAGTTGCTACAACGGATAGCGCAGCGTTAGCGAGTCATTGAGCGTCGGGAACCTCCCTTCGGGTTCGCCAGTCGCCTACGGCGGGAAACCCGCCTACAGCGCTGGACTCACCGCAACGCACTGGCTCCCCTACAAAATTTAATGACTAATGACCAATGACTAAACTGTGAAAAAGTCTTCTTCTGCCCAAGGTGGTGCGGCATCTTTGGCGATCATTGTGAGTAAAGCGTAGTCTTTTTTGTTCACCCCTGGCGGTAATTCTTTGGGAACTCCCATGACTGTTTGGGTTTTAAATACGGTTCCGGGTTTGAGGTCAAAGAACGGAAATTCTGGTTCTGTGCAACCTAAACAAGGCATTCCAGCGCGAGTTTTGGAAGAGACGCGGTTCCATAAGATGCGGTTGCAGGAGGAATGGGTCATGGGGCCGCGACAACCTAAGTCATAAAATAGGCATCCTTTACGCTGACCAAATTCGGCGGTTGATGCTTTGTAGGCAAAGTGGACGTTGCGGGTACAACCTGTTTGGGTATAGCTGTTGAAGAAGGTTTGAGGACGATTTAGTTCGTCAAAAGCAATGTCTGCTATGCGTCCAGTAGCGATCGCAACTAATATCTGCGTAATCCAGTCGGGATGGGCGGGACATCCAGGTATATTAATTACAGGTAATCCGGCTTTAGACAAGAAGTCTTTACCTAAAAAGCCGCCTTCTTGACGCTTGAGAAATTGCAAACCTTCCGATTCGGTGGGGTTGGGTGACATGGCGGGAATTCCTCCCCATGTGGCACAGTCTCCCACAGCTACGATAAAATGAGCAACTTTGGCGAGGTCTGCTAACCAATCTTTCATGGCGCGATCGGCAAACCGATTCCATTCGCCTGTGCCATTGGGGGCGTTAACAACACTGCCTTCAAATACCAAGATATCTAAAGGAATTGTGCCAGAAATGCAATCCCACAGCATTGTTTGCAAGTTGTTGCCTATTTCCAATCCCAAGGATGGATGCCAAAGTAAGTTGATGCCAAAGTCGGCAATTAAATCGCAGACTGTCGGTTCTTCGGCGTTGAGAAATGACATGGTGTTGCCTGAACAAGCACCACCCTGTAGCCATAGTACGTTAGTCATCAGCTAGGTGTTTTTCTATTGTTTAACATGCATGATGTAGGTGATAATGCTTGTAAAACCTCACCTGTTTATCAATATTTGTTTTTCAATTCTAAGATATTTTTTGATTTAATTCACTTTCATAAAAAAAGAATTAATCATTATTATTTTTAAGGGCTATATATGTTAAATGTATTACATATTTAATTAAAAAAAATATTAAAAATTAAATTGCTTTTTATTTTTCACTACTGACCTTAAACAACCTTGACGTGCCAAATGGATTGCGATTAAACTCTGGAATTATTAATAAAAATTATTATCAACTGCTAATCCGGGTGAGGTAATGAGTATTTTAAACCGTCAGATTTTAATGCAATAACTGAGTCAAATACAGTAAAATATCGGAGCGCAAAGTTTTGTGCCCCGATCTAGCAGTTTATTGTTTTAGGATTTCGGTTGTACAGCTTGCCTAACAACTTGTTCGTCCAAACCTAATGCTTGAGCTATCTGCTCAATACTTAAACCCAACCCTAATAACTGTGGTATCGTTTCTAACTTACCTTCTTGTTTACCCTCTTGTCTACCTTCTGCAAAAACATCTTGGTAAAATCTAGTTTGCTTTAACTCATTTGATCCAAACATTTTTCCTATCTCCTGCTGGCTCAATCGCGGCAACTTGTAGATTAATATCGTCTCTATCAATTGTATAATTTCCCTAATAGTAGCGACATCTAGAATTTGCTGTCGGGCACTGTTGACTATTTCAATAGCTCTTGTTGTCGCCGTTGATTCGGGTTCGATGATCAGTTTAACTGTCTCCATGCCGATTGATGATGCCGCAATTGAGCTTAATTCGTCAAGATAGACGCGAGTCACTCGTTGTGAGTTGAGTAATTCTGTATATCTTTCGGTATCTCCAGTATCAACGCTGTGGTTGGGGAAAATGACCACACCACGCCAATTGTTGGTTAATTCGGTTTTGTCAAGATAGTTAAAGATTTCAGTGAACAAACGTGAGTAGAATTTTTTGTCTGGTTGAAATTGCACTTCGGCAAAATAGATGGGTAGTTCTGCTGCATTTGGCAGGAAGACGCCATCGATTCTAAAAGCCAGTTGTTTGACTTCTACTGAAGAAAATTGGTAAGCACTAGCTAGTTGCGGCGGTTGGTTAATCAATTCAAAGAAAGTGCTGGGGATACTCTGAAAGATGCGATAGAAGATACTGTCTGTTTTCAAAGGAGCTAGTTTTACAGTTAATGAACATATTTTACACTTCGACGATCCCGTGGCGACTATTTGGAGTACACCAAATATATGTATGTCAACAATTCAATAAATAATATTGGAATTGTATTAGGTAATGATACAAAAAATATTTTAAAAATATTATGTGTTTAAAGCTGACATTAATATTAGCAATTTCCCCCTAGAATTTTATAAATAGGGTGTTTTATAGTATTTTATTGGGCATGGTATAGGACATTGGCTATAGGGGATTAAGTTTCTTCCCTAGTTCCTAGTCTTTAATCCTAGCCTCAGACAAAAAAGGGGAATTCCGCCTAAAGGACTCGAAGCCTGCGTAAATCAGTATGGCCCGTGATCAGATGCGTAAAGCGTGTCTTGATCATTCGTGGGCGTTGACAGATTCAATTCCCAATTGGCTAGAGTACGGCAGAGTTATGACCCCTAGCATTACAGATTCAGCGGTGAAGGCTGCGATCGCAGCTGTTGCATCGGAGTCAGCCTCAACAGAGGAAAAAATCCAGATGCTGATCGAGATAGCACAGGGCTTTCAAAAAAAGCCCAAAGCTGCCCAAGACTTGCGAAATGCAGTTGGGCTATATTACCGGGCCTATGAGATGTGTGGTGAGGAGTATCCCCTACTGAAAGCCAGGGCGCAAGTGGGCATGGCAGGGACGTTACAGGCAATACCGGATGCTGAATACCAACTGCTGCTGCAAGCGAAAGCAGGTTATGAAGAAGCTCTACCGATTTTACAACAATTAGCAACGCCTCAGGAAGTGGCAGAGACGCAGATGAATTTTGGGCTGGTGTTGCAGTCGCTTGTACCGTTCAATTTGGCACGGATAACTGACAGCATCCAAGCTTATCACGAGGCGTTGCGGGTGTTTACTTGGGACGATTACCCCCAAGAATACGCGATTTTATATAACAATATTGCGATCGCTTACCTTTCTATGCCCTTAGCATCGGAACGGGAATACTTACGTCAAGGGTTAGCAGTGCAATCATTTGAGGTGGCGCTGAAGCATATTAATTTGATTGACCATCCCAGAGAATATGCGATGTTGCAAAACAATTTAGGTAACGCTTTGCAATATTTAGTGAGTTCCCATGCTGTGGAGAATAATTTAAAGGCGATCGCAGCTTATGACGAAGCGCTAAAAGTCCGTAATCCCAAAGATACACCTCTAGAGTACGCTAACACAATTTCTAATAAAGCTAACGCCCTCTTCAACTTACCAGATGACCAGGAGAAACCAGAAGCTGGTAATCCAAAAAATCTTTTGCAAGCGCGTATCTACTATCAAGACGCTTTAGAAATATTTACGAAATCTGAACAAATGGAACAAGCAAAGGTAGTAGCCCTAGCGCTACAAGATGTGGAAGCAGAAATGAAAGGTTAGGAGTTATAAGTTATGGTTCTAGTTTAATTCCTAACTCCTAACTCTTCACTATTCACTTTAATCAAGAGGACAAAACAGCATGAGAGATATTTTTACCTCTTCAAATGTGATAAATTTTCTTACAAGTTTAGCAGATGGTGACCTGAACATAGCAACAGAATTCGTGTGGGTAATCATAGCAACAGCTTTATCCATGGTCGGCGGTGCAATTGGTGGAATGCTATTAGCTGGAAAAGATATAGGCTATCAGTTTTCAGCAATGCTTGGTGCATTATTTGCTCCTGCCGGTGTAATTCCCGCCATTATTTTAGGACTTGCTGTCTTAGATTTATTGACAAATTATTAGGAGAAAACATGTTCGAGATAGGGTGGTTTTCTGTCAAGTTATTTTTAAAAGGAAAGCTACTACGCGATCCAATATTTTTTGTCAAGCGAACTACTATTGGTATTGCTGTAGGTTTCTTACTACTAGTGTTACTCGCACAAGCCCCAATTCCCCTCTACTTCCCAATAATATTATCTAGCTTAGTGACAGGCATGATTATGCCATATCTCCTCAAGGATTTCAAAATGAAGTGAATTGTCCTTTGTGAATAATTAATGCCTAATACTTCGACATCGGCTCCATCGAGCGTTCGCGTAGCGTCTCGTAGAGAAGTCGAGATGCTCAGTACAAGTGCCCAATCACCAATGACCAATCTTGAAGAATTAGTCCAGGAAATTAACCGCTTTGAGGCAATTATATCCGAGTGGGATGAAAGCCAACGGTGTGTAGCAGTGGGTCTAAAAAGGGCAATTGAAGCTTTGCATAAAGCTGCATTGACTAGTTTGATTAAAAGCCTAAAACAAGAATCAATGTCAGCTTTACGTCATGCTGTTACTGATGAAATAGTGTATGCAGTGCTACTGTATCACGAATTAGTTAAACCACCAAAACCACCATTAGCACAACGTGTTGAGACCGCACTTGAAGAAGTTCGCCCAGGTTTAAAAAGCCATAATGGGGATGTAGAACTAATGGCAATTAAGCTACCAGATACAATAGAAGTTAGATTAATCGGAACTTGCAATAGTTGTCCGGCTTCTACTTTGACTTTATCTCAGGGAGTAGAACAGGCAATCAAAAACCATTGTCCCGAAATTACCAAAGTAGTTGCAGTCAATAACAACCCTACTGTTAATAACGTGAATTCTGGTTTAATCAGTCCATTTTCTTCAAAAATAACTTCTACCTGGATGAAAGTAGCGACTATTGATCAAGTTCCTGAATTTAGTGTATTGGCAGTACAAATTGCTGGGAATTTACTAATTTTACATCGTCAAGGTGTTACGGTAACATGTTACCGTAATGCTTGCACTCATCTAGGATCTCCCTTAGAAAAGGGTAAGGTTGAAAATGGTATTATTACCTGTCCTTCCCACGGATTTCAGTATAAGTTAGAGACAGGTGAATGCTTAACTGCACCTGATATTTCGCTTCGGTCGTATCCAGTACAGATTAAGGAGGATAAGGTTTTTGTAAAAATCTAAAAATCATCATGCGAAGCTAACATTTCAGCAAATATACTTGAGGATTAGGAAATCACGGCTAGATTGCTTTTTAATTTTAGTACTTCGCGCATTCCTTTTAGTGTTTTGTGGAAGTAAAAAGGGAGATTTGTTTCTCATTTGTGTAATTTAGTTATTCATTTTAGTGTTTTGAGAAAGCAAAAAGGTATATTGCTTTCTCAAAATGCCTGATTGCTTTTTCATTTTGGTGTTTTCCGCAAGCAAAAAGGTATAT
This sequence comes from Nostoc sp., assembly GCF_036917615.1. GTDB lineage: Bacteria > Cyanobacteriota > Cyanobacteriia > Cyanobacteriales > Nostocaceae > Nostoc. The sequence continues at coordinate 56,072 of NZ_JBALCZ010000014.1, read as the reverse complement.
TGCTTTCTCAAAATGCCTGATTGCTTTCTCATTTCAGTAGATTTAGCAAGGATTTCGGTAGATTCAGCAAGCAAAAAGGCATATTGCTTTCTCAAAATGCTTGATTGCTTTCTCATTTCAGTACATCGCGCACTCATGACAAATATCGCTATGTAGCAAAAGCTACCGAAGATTTGCAAAAATATTTTAATATTGATTAATACGGAAGTTTTTTAAAGATTTTTACTTAATTTAAAAGAAAAATCTCATGCAAAATCGTTAGTGTTGTTACATGTTTATCAACATTAATGATTTTAAATAATTATTAGCGTCTATCTGCGGTTCATGGATATCCCAATCACAATTAATCCCCTATCACAATTACCGTCAGAAGCAACAGAAATTCCTCAAGATTTACCTCTATCACCTCAAGGTGCAGAGGTAATTTTAGGCAACATTATTGAACCACAAGAATTAGTGATACCTGTAGCGCCTAGTTCGACAACAATGTTTGGGCCTCGTGCTGCTTGTTTGGTATCAGAAGCTGGCCCCTTATGGGTATCAGATACGGGACATCATCGATTATTGGGATGGCAGAATTTACCCACGAGAGATAGTCAACCTGCTGATTGGGTAATTGGACAACCTGACTTTTATTATGAGGGACAAAATGCTAAAAGTACACCCGGAAGGGCAACCTTAAGTGTACCAACAGGGATTTGTGCTTGCGGCGAAGGATTAGCTGTAGCAGATGCTTGGAATCATCGGGTTTTGATTTGGAAAAACTTACCTGAAGATAACAATGTTCCAGCGGATTTTGTGTTAGGGCAAGTTAATTTTAGCGATAATGAACCAAATCGCGGAAATCAAGCAGCATCAGCCAATACAATGCACTGGCCCTATGGTGTTTTCTATTATCAAGAACGGCTATTTATTACTGACACTGGCAATCGAAGGCTATTAATTTGGCATCAATTGCCAACAGAAAATGGTCAACCCGCTGATTTAGTTTTGGGACAACCGGATATGATATCTCGCAATGAAAACGGCGGTGCTTCTCCCACCGCAGCGAGTATGCGTTGGTGTCACGATATCAACTTTTGGGGAGAGAATTTAGTTGTCAGCGATGCAGGTAATCACCGGGTAATGATTTGGCAGGAAATACCAACAGAAAATAATGCCCCTTGTGCAGTAGTTTTAGGACAAAAAAACTTTGATTTTGTGGAAATGAATCAAGGGCTTTATTATCCTAGTGCTAGTAGTTTGAGTATGCCTTATGGTGTGGGGGTGACTGGGGATTGGTTAGTAGTTGCAGATACTGCTAATTCCCGTTTGTTAGGATGGAGAAAACCAGAATCAATTTTCTCACTGCAAGGTGTAATGGCAAATGGGTTGGCAGGACAAACAAGTTTTCAAAGTAAAGGTGAAAATCGTAATTTCGGACTACCTAAACGAGATAGCTTAAATTGGTGTTACGGAATAAAAATTTGTGGCAATACAGCGATAATAGCTGATTCTGGAAATAACCGAATATTGCTGTGGCAGTTTAACTATGCCAACTGAAGAAATTAGAGTTTGTGGTACTGTTCAAGGAGTAGGATTTCGCCCTACTGTATATCGTCTTGCTAAAGCCTGCGGTTTGCAGGGAGATGTTTGTAATGATGGTCAAGGTGTTTTAATTAGAGTATCTGGTAGTGAGGAAGCAATAACCAAATTTGTTAGCAGATTGCAAACAGAATGTCCACCGTTGGCAAAAATTAATCAACTAACAAGAATTATTTATGAACGTGAATTAAAATTTGATAATTTTGTGATTTCTACTAGTGTCAGTAATGCCATTAAAACAGAAATTACCCCTGATGCAGCCACTTGTCCGCAATGTCAACAAGAAATATTCGACCCCTTTAGCCGCTTTTATCGTTACCCCTTTACTAACTGCACTCATTGCGGCCCCCGCCTGAGTATTATTCGTGCCATTCCTTACGACAGATGCAATACCAGTATGTCTGCGTTTGCCATGTGTTCAGAATGTGCAAAGGAATACCACGATGTCGAAAACCGCCGTTTTCACGCCCAACCTGTAGCTTGTTATGCTTGTGGCCCTACAGCTTGGTTAGAACGCGCCGATGGTAAATCAGTTACTGCTTCCATGTTCTCCATGCTGGATGATGTCGATGCTGTTTGTACCCTGTTGCAAAAAGGTGAGATTGTGGGAATTAAAGGGTTAGGTGGTATTCATCTGGCTTGCGATGCGACTCAGGAAACCGTTGTACAAAAACTGCGTCAGCGCAAAAGGCGCTATCACAAACCCTTTGCTTTAATGGCGCGAGATATTGAGATAATTGAAGAATACTGCACTGTCAACGCCAAAGAAAAAGAATTATTGACAAGTCCTGCTGCACCAATTGTTTTACTACAAGCGACAGGTAAAAAAGTAGTAGCACCATCGATAGCATCGGGGCAAAATACCCTCGGTTTCATGCTACCATATACGCCCTTACATCATTTAATTCTGCGGCGGATGAATCGCCCAATTGTTTTAACAAGTGGCAATCTTGCTGATGAACCACAATGTATTGATAATGATGAAGCAAAAGAAAAATTAGGGACAATCGCTGATTATTTTCTCTTTCATAATCGAGAGATTATTAATCGGGTAGATGATTCAGTTATGCGGGTTATCGATGATAAAGCTCAAACAATTCGCCGTGCCAGAGGATATGCACCAGCACCGATTAGTTTACCATTAGGATTTCAGAATGTGCCGCAAATCTTAGCAATGGGTAGTGAATTAAAAAATACCTTTTGCCTATTGCGTGAAGGAAAAGCAGTTCTTTCTCAACATCTGGGAGATTTAGAAAATGGTGCAGCTTTCAATGCTTACCAAGACACTTTGAATTTATACTTAAATTTATTTGAACATCAACCAGAAGCAATTGCCATTGATAAACACCCCGAATACCTCTCCAGCAAACTTGGTAAAGAACTAGCAGATACAAATCAAATCAAAATTTACCAAATCCAACATCATCACGCGCATATCGCTGCTTGCATGGCAGAAAATAGTATTCCTCTAAATTCACCTCCGGTATTAGGTATCGCTTTAGATGGTTTAGGTTACGGTGATGATGGTACACTCTGGGGCGGAGAATTTCTTTTAGCTGATTACCGAAAATTTCAGCGACTAGCAACATTTAAACCAGTAGCAATGATTGGTGGTAAACAAGCAATTTATCAGCCTTGGCGTAATACCTATGCTCAATTAATATCTGCTAACCTTTGGAATGATTGTCAACAACAATATAGTGATTTAGAAATAGTAAAATTTTTGCATAAAAAACCACTAAAGCTACTCAATCAACTTATGGAGAAAGGGATTAACTCACCTCCAGCTTCCTCCGTGGGACGGTTGTTCGATGCAGTTGCAGCGGCTATCGGTATTTATAGAGATGAATGTAGCTATGAAGGACAAGCTGCGATCGCAATGGAAGCTATAGTAGATGTTAGCAGCTTAAATAATCATAAAGAAACGCTAATATATCCTTTTAATTTTATCTTTTCAGATAGTATTTATTGTATAGACCCGCGCCCAATGTGGCAAGCTTTACTCGATGACTTACAGCAGAAAATTCCACAACCAGTTATGGCTGCAAAATTTCACAAAGGTTTAGCTAATGCGATTGTGGAAATGGTTAAGCATCTTTGTCAAGAAAATATGATTAATCAGGTTGTCCTAACAGGAGGAGTATTTCAAAATTGTATATTATTAGAGCAAGTTACCAAACGATTACAAACCTTGGGAATAAAAGTACTTACTCATAGCTTAGTTCCAGCTAATGACGGCGGGTTATCTTTAGGACAAGCAGTTATTGCAGCTGCACAATTAATACATGAGTATTGATATTTGACAAACTGTTTCCTCAGAAATAATTTCCTCTGCGTTTTCTGCGCCTCAGTAATTCGTTTCTCTTAAAAAATAAAAATGTGCTTAGGAATCCCCGGACAAATTATAGAAATTACCAACGTTAACCATAAATTAGCCATCGTTAACATTGCTGGTGTTAAGCGCGAAGTAAATATTGCTTGTATCGTAGATGAACAACATCCTCCCGAAGCCTGTATTGGGGATTGGGTGCTAGTGCATGTTGGCTTTGCCATGAATCGAATTAACGAACAAGAAGCCGCAGAAACATTACAACTCTTGCAAGAATTAGCAGCAGCACAAGCAGGGATTAGTACTTAACTTAACAAACCGCAGAGGCGCAGAGAAGCCAGTGCGTTGGGCGGGTTCCCCGACTTGAAGCAACTGGCGCGGCACAGAGAGAAGAAAGAAATACTTAACTGTGCTGTATTGACATAAAACTTACTATTCGCTAATCCTTATGAAATATGTTGACGAATTCCGCGAACCTGAAAAAGCTGAAGCCTTACGCTGCGAAATCGCCAAATTATGCCAGCAGCTAGAAAAACCCATTAAAATTATGGAAGTATGCGGCGGGCATACCCACTCTATATTTAAATATGGTATCGAAGAAATTTTACCCCAAGCCATTGAACTAATTCATGGGCCTGGTTGTCCAGTATGCGTAATGCCAAAAGGGAGATTAGATGATGCGATCGCAATCTCCCAAAATCATAACGTCATCTTTGCCACCTTTGGCGACGCTATGCGAGTTCCTGGTTCCAATACCACTTTACTGCAAGCTAGGGCACAAGGTGCAGACATCCGTATGGTGTACTCTCCCCTAGACAGCCTGCAAATTGCTAGAGATAACCCCGACAAAGAAGTAGTCTTCTTCGCCTTAGGCTTTGAAACCACAGCCCCCAGCACCGCCTTCACCATTTTGCAAGCCGCAGCCGAAAAAATTCATAACTTTAGTATGTTTTGCAATCACGTCCTCGTGATTCCCGCCCTCAAAGCACTATTAGATAATCCTGATTTGCAACTGGATGGATTTGTTGGCCCTGGCCATGTCAGCATGGTAATTGGCACTGACCCTTATGAATTTATTTCCCAACAATATAATAAGCCAATAGTCGTCTCAGGATTTGAACCCTTAGATATTCTCCAATCAATTTGGATGCTATTGCAACAGCTAGTAAAAAATCGTTGTGAAGTTGAAAATCAATATAACCGAATTGTCCAAAAAAGCGGGAATACAGTAGCACTACAAGCGATAAATAAAGTTTTCGCCGTGCGAGATAGTTTTGATTGGCGTGGCTTAGGTGATATTCCCTATTCAGGATTACAAATTCAACCGGAATATGCCCAATTTGATGCCGAACTTAAATTTACCGTTCCTAATCTCAAAGTAGCTGACCATAAAGCTTGTAAATGTGGAGAAATCCTCAAAGGAGTCTTAAAGCCTTGGGAGTGCAAAGTATTCGGTACAGCTTGCACACCAGAAACACCCATTGGTACTTGCATGGTATCTTCCGAAGGTGCTTGTGCAGCCTATTACAAATATGGGCGACTTTCTACGATTGCTAAAAAAACAATTGCTGAAAAACCAAAGGTAACTATAACTCAAGAACCTCTCCCCGCCTGCGGCTTCTCTTAAATACTCTTTAAAATTTATTCTAAAATGAATTTATCCTCAACTAACCAAGCACAAAATTCCTTGTTTCAAAAAATGGAACAAGTCCGCCGTCACCAAGGTAAAGTGCGAGATACTCATATAACTCTCGCACACGGCAGCGGTGGGAAAGCCATGCGTGATTTAATTGATGATATCTTCGTCAGCAGTTTTGATAATCCAATTCTCTCACAATTAGAAGACCAAGCTAGCTTGAATTTAGCCAGTCTCATGCAACAAGGAGACAGACTAGCTTTTACTACAGATTCTTATGTTGTAGACCCGTTATTTTTTCCCGGTAGTGATATAGGAGAATTAGCTATCAACGGCACAGTTAATGATTTAGCTGTCAGCGGTGCTAAACCTTTATATTTAACTTGTAGCGTAATTTTAGAAGAAGGGCTGCCCGTAGAAACCTTGCGGCGTGTCGCAGCCAGTATGAAAGCAGCCGCGAAAAAAGCTGGTGTTCAAATTGTCACTGGGGACACAAAAGTTGTACATCGCGGTGCTGCCGATAAACTCTTTATTAATACTGCTGGTATTGGTATCATCCCGCGAGGAGTTAGTATTTCTGCAAATAATATTAAACCTGGAGATGCAGTAATAATTAATGGTGAAATAGGCAATCATGGAGCAGCAATTTTAATTGCCCGTGGGGAATTAGCCTTAGAAACTAATATTGAAAGTGACTGTCAACCATTGCATAGTTTAGTAGAAACTATTCTCCATACATGTCCCCAAGTTCATGCTATGCGAGATGCTACACGCGGCGGTTTAGCTACAGTCTTAAATGAATTTGCCCTCAGTTCAAATGTGGGAATTCGTCTCTATGAAGAATCTATTCCAGTGCGTGAACAAGTCAATGGAGTTTGCGAAATTCTCGGTTTAGACCCATTGTATTTAGCTAATGAAGGTAAGTTAGTTGTAGTGGCACCAAAAAAGAATGCTGACAATATTTTATCCGCTATGAAATTACACCCAGCCGCAAAAGATGCTTGTATTATTGGCGAAGTTATTTCTTCACCCCCAGGTATCGTATTGTTAAAAACAGTTTTTGGTGCTGAAAGAATTATTGATATGTTGGTAGGCGACCAATTGCCACGAATTTGTTAATCTTTTGATAGTATGCACGAACTTGGAATTACCCAAAATATTGTAGCAATTGTAGCTGAACACGCCAAAGGCGCAAAAGTGCAACGAGTTTTATTAGAAATTGGTAAACTTTCAGCCATTATGCCCGACGCTATCCGATTTTGTTTTGATATTTGCACTCAAGGCACAGTTTTAGCAGGGGCGACATTAGAAATTTTGGAAATCCCTGGCTTAGGGCGATGTCGCCAATGCGGTACAGAAATTTATTTAGATAAACCATTTGGTATCTGTAACTGCGGTAGCGTGCAATTAGATTTAATTACTGGTGAAGAACTGAAAATTAAAGAAATAGAAATAGAGGAATTATGTGTGTAGCTTGCGGTTGTTCTGATGATGGGGAAACCAAAATTACCAATCTGGAAACAGGTGAAGCTGAACATAATCATCATCATCATACTCACACTTTACCAGATGGTACTGTCATCAATCATTCTCACAATCACGACACTCATATAGAAGCATCTCAAATTCATGCCAAAATACACAACACAACGATATCCTTAGAAGAGGATATTTTGGTAAAAAATAATTTGATAGCAGCCCAAAATCGGGGATGGTTTAAAGGTCGAAATATTCTCGCTCTAAATTTAATGAGTTCTCCCGGTGCTGGGAAAACAACTCTTTTAACACGAACCATTAATAACTTAAAGCATCAATTATCTATCAGTGTGATTGAAGGCGATCAAGAAACGGCTAATGATGCCAAAAAAATTAAAGAAACAGGCTCTAAAGTCATCCAAATAAACACCGGAACAGGCTGTCATTTAGATGCATCAATGATAAATAGGGGTTTACAACAACTGAATCCGCCGCTGAACTCAGTTGTGATGATTGAAAATGTGGGAAATTTGGTTTGTCCAGCCTTATTTGATTTAGGAGAAAATGCAAAAGTCGTGATTCTCTCGGTCACGGAGGGAGAAGATAAGCCGATAAAATACCCGCATATGTTCCGTGCTAGTGACATCATGATTCTCACTAAAATTGATTTGCTGCCTTACGTACAATTTGATGTTCAAAAGTGCATAGAATATGCTAAACAAGTAAATCCTCAAATTCAGATTTTTCAAGTTTCCGCAACTACTGGTGCTGGGTTGGAGAATTGGTATAAATGGCTATCTGAAAAGGTCGCAGACTTATTAATACTGTTTCCTGTCTAACTGCTAAAGCGATCGCCCCATATCCCACTGTCATGAGAAACTATCATAATTAGTAAAATAATGGGATATGAGCCTTCAATGATTTCACGAATCTGTGTCGTTTCAAACTTCCGCACTACTTGACTCAACAATGGAAAAATTGGGTAAAAACTTACACCCAGAAGTGAAAAATAATTTCTGGGTGTAAGTTTGTGGGCTTGAAATTATGAACTTGTCAGACTAATTTTTCCAAAATTTTAGACAAGCTGAATGTCCAAACTAACCGCAAAATTAGCAGGCTTATTCTCAAGAGTGGCAAATTGAGTTCTTTAGAATAGCACCAGTAGCATCATTGTAGCTGAAACCACTGAAGTCACTAATACCAAATCCAATTTTAGAAATCTGGAATACAGAACTTACCCATTGACAAAATAAACAAAAAGTGTATTAAGTAAAAAGGGTAAAATAGGCGATCGCTGGGGCTTTAAAAGGCGGATAATTACTGCTGTTTCTATAAGTCAATACGCTTGGAACGATAAGCGATCGCGGAACTTGTGAGAAATGCCGCTATACTGAGATCGTATTTGCTAAACGGTTTATCTCACGGTAAACACTTAATGAATTTCTACTTTTCCTACAGAACTTCAATATACTACGGATATAAGATCTGAGAAATCAACAGAAGCTTACAACTAACTGCGGATTGCTATATCACAAGATCAAAGTTGATGAGGCTGAAACACAAATCAAAGAGGAGACAGAATGAGTCACAATGCTCCTGGACAAATATCTACTCGTTTAGAATATATTGATGGGTTAAAAGTTATCATGCTCCTCTGCGTGGTGTTCTGTCACTTATCCGAGTATTTAGGAATAAAATATGATCACTTTTGGCAGTTTTTTTGGGCTACATCTGGAGCTACAGGAGTTTCTGGTTTCATTATCTTGTCGGGGTTCGGTTTGACCTACAGTAGGTTAGTTCGCAACGTGACTAATTTCCAACTGTTACCTTTTTTTTACAAGCGTTTTTTGAGGATAGTTCCACTTTATTATTTAGCTTTATTTACTTACTTATTAATTGTAAATTTAATCTCGCCATCAAATTTTTTCACTCATATTTTTCTTGTCCACACATTCTACAAAGATTATTCTCACAATCCAGGAAGCTTATGGTTTATTGGGCTAATTGTACAATGCTACTTGGTTTTTCCATTAGCTTATAAAATCATGTGTCAGAAGAGAGGATTATTTTTTTTGGGCATTGCATCTGTATTACTCTATAGTTTAGGGTTAATACTCGATCACGAGAGTTTCTATGTGCGTGAATCTTTTATGAGTTTTGGCATTCAATTTTTTCTAGGAATGAATATGGCTTGGCATGCCTATAGAGGAGAAATTAAACGATACTCATCGCCCATAGTCCTTATATTTGCAATTACTGAATTAGGTTTATTTTTTATCTCTGTTAATACATCTTTGCTTTTTAGATTACCCAATTACATCTCATTTCCGGTATTAACACTGAGCCAAATCAGCTTCTTTTTTATTACTTTAAATATCCTACTAATTAGTAAAAATCGTTTTCAGCATTTTCAGAAATTCGCTCCTATTTTATATGCAATGAGTCTAGCCTCATATTCAGCATATTTATTTCATCGCCCTATTTTGACAGTACTGACTAAAGGTTCTGCCTGGAATTGGGTAATTTCTCAGGAATTTTCAGGGTCACAGAGATTTATCATTTTATCTATAGTTAGTATCCCATTAGTTTTCCTGATTGGCCATTGGATTCAAAAAGCTTATGACAGCGGTTGCGTGGAAGCAAAAGGCACGTAGGCAAGCTTTTTTTTAGCTCAGACTCCAATTCCAATCAGCGTCATACTTTTAAGTTTTGGCATGGTAAAAATTAGCCTTTATGAACTAACTAAGTTTAAAGCTTTAATCACAGAAATATCTCATGGCTATAAGATGGGTTCTCATACTCCAGGCAAGTTTATCGCACAAAAATGGGATTAACTTTAGGATGTACCAGTCAGCGAAATTCGTGAGCCTCTGGGAGTGAATTCTATTCCATAAAACTGGTATTTTGAGAGGTGGCTTTGATAAAAATTGCAACACCCTGTACTTTAGGAGTACAGGGTGGAAGACAGCGATAAGGATGAATAAGCTATATTTTGCGTGATTCCCAGTTTGTGCCTATTTACTTCAAAGCCAATCTCGATAAGCTGATATTTCATTTACGCTGATTTCAAACGGCATCCCTTTGCCAAATGGCGGATAAACGCGGATTTTGGCATTTGTAGCAAACCGCTCTAACCTATTACCCAACTGCGGAATATTGCTGACTATATGCCAGTAAGATAATATGTCAGGGCAGTCAATAATTAATGTTAGAGTGGTGATATTTGTTGTGAGATACCACTGACAATTAGACAACAAAACTCGCGTAATGCGATCGCAGGCTTGATAAAAGCATCTGCCAGTAGACTGTTCTAGTTCCATCTGCAACATTCCGTCCTGTTTCGTTACCTCAGTTGGAGGTAAATCATCGGGAGGAAGCAGGTATAGTTTAGAAGACATAATTTCGCACCTCTTGGTTGTAGCGCGTCAAACTCTCCAGGTTTTTTTGCATATCCGAAGACGTGGGTTTGAGTGCTAGGGTACCTAAATTTAATTCGTCCTGAAATTTCTTGATTTTGTCTCGACAAGTCTCCACATCACCGATAATTGAGTTCTCAATTAAATAATCTTCATCGAAACAAATGTTTGTGCGATCAAATGGTTTTTGGTTGGGATTGGCACTATTCTGCAATAATTGAGCCGAATTAGCTTTCATTTTCTGGCTAAATTGGCGGATGAAAGGTAACGCTTCACTCACTGCCTCATCAGATGTTTTGCCAACATAAAAAAAGCGTGCCAGCAGGAAGTTTTCCGCACCACTAGAATTTAAGGCTCGATATTTGGCAACAGTATCCTTCAATCTCTCTAGGGAAAATGGCGGCCCACCCATCAAACTGAAGGAATGTTTAGCAGCCAACTTGATACCGTCATCCCCACCAGTGGCAACATACACTGGTATTTGACTCTGCAATGGTTTTGGGTAAATTGTCAGGCGATCGCATTGATAATATTGCCCATTAAATGATACATCAGTTTCATATAACAGCTTCTGAATCAATGCGATCGCCTCTAGCATCTTGGGACGCGATTCACTTGGTAGTGTCGCAAAATGCTTGTTTTGTTGGGGAAAGGGGCCGCCTTTAGCAACTCCAAATAATAATCGTCCATTGCACAGGTTATCCAAAGTGGCAATATCTTCCGCTACCCTAATCGGGTTATGGAATGGCAGTAACACCGCCGCAGTGCCTAATTGGATAGTTGAAGTCAGTCCCGCCAAATGTGCCATTAACACCAACATGGACGGGCTGAGATTAGATTCACTAAAATGGTGCTCACTCACCCAGGCTTCCTCAAAACCTAAGCTTTCTGCCTGTTTTACCAGCGCGACTTGCTCAAATATGGCACGACGAGCATCTTGGTGATAATTATCGTAATTGCAGAAAATTCCAGTTTTCATTACTTGCGTTGACTATTTTAGTTTGCAACCCACTGCAACTCCAACCATAGGTGTGGGTTGTTTTGTTTAAGCTTCGACATCGGGTCGCGCAACAATCGCTTGCCATTTATGCAGACTACTTGCACTAGACCCATGTTGTCTGCTACTTCTCTGAGTATTTCTTTTTGAGCTTGCACGCAGGAAATCATTTCGTCAGAGCAATAAATCCCTATATATTGCAAACGTCTGGCAGGTCGTCCCCAAAAACAGGTGATGACTTTCACATAACACCCATCCAGCAATTCCCCAACTTGCGGGTAGTAATGGTTGACGACTCTTGTGAATTCTTTGGCTAAGATATCTTCAGCAATCATTGGAACTGACATTTCTGTAGCGTCCATCACGCTATTTAATATAACATAAATTTATCAATTAAATATGACAAAATACCCGAAAAGACTTAAATAAAATGTTAAATAGTACAAAAAAAAGAGGTGTGCCTTATTTGGTATCACCTCAGATTTGTGTAAAGCATCTTTCTACTGAATAGACATCTGGGAAAATTAATTATGCGTTCACTCAACCCCTTGTAGAGACGCGAAATTTTGCGTCTCTACATTCTTTTCTAGAGATGTCTAATGAAATATTGCTCAACTGCGATTTATAATCGTCAGGTATATTTGCCAAGGTCAAGCAATTTTGGATTTTGCCCTTCGGCTACGCTCAGGCTAAACTCAGTCGAACGATTTTAGATTTTAGATTGACCCCATGTCTAAAGTCAGGCGATGCACTGAGCGTAGCCGAAGTGGACTTGTCATTTAATGCAAGTATTTTAGATTTTGGATTTTGAATCTTATTTTGCATTAGTCCAAAATCTAAAATCTAAAAGTCGATGAGATGCTCCCAAATAGTCTGATATCGAAAATTATGAATTCAAATGACATGCATTTAATTAGCACATTTCAATGTTGAATTCTAAATTTTGAATTTTTAATTGTTATTATCGAGCATTGCGTTCACAAACTAAGACCTCTGCTACGATATCTGGTACATTTATGAAGTCCGTAAATCCTTCCGAACCACGGACTGGTGATATAAATGTATAGTTTGGATCACATACTCCATTGTCATATACTTGAAGAAACCACCTATCTGGAAATCCTTCTACACCTAGTTCGACAGTGTACCAACTCTCGCCAATCAGACGAGAGTTAAAGATTGTGAACCACTCTCTGTTCTCTTCGGAAATATTCCAATCTGCCATCAGCAGTTCTAAAGCTATTTGTCCCGCATCCGTTGAAGTCAACAGCATTTTTACTCCTTATTTGCAATTTCGGGATTTGCAATTTCGGGATTTGCAACTTCAGGATTGGGAACTTCAGTATTGGGAACTTCCGGGTATAAACCTAGTTCTTTAGCTAGCTCACGCGCCACAAAAAATAAAAATTGGGCACCATCTTGATTGCCTTCATGGGCAAACATAGTTGCTACTTGTAACATTGTTCCTACTAAGCCAGAATCAATCAATTCTGGCTTAGATTCTAAAATCTCTGGTTCCTGACCATTAGGGCATTTAAGTAACTCATCAATCAGATTAAAATACAGTTGTTCGCGTTGTTCTGTCATGGTATTTTTGTTGATTTGAGTGAGTAAATTGCGAATTGGCTACTGTTCGATACTTTGCTGCCACAGTCTTTCCAACATTTCAACTTGTTCTTTTAAAACAGCTGCACGATGAACAAGATATCTGTCGTAAAAGAGAATCCCTAACCCAATACAAATAGGGGTTAATAAGAAGAACCATTGCAGGATAGTGGCAAATTTATATTGTTCAGCAACAGTCAGCATTTGATGAATCACATTACGGTCAGAGGATTGGATGCTAGTCTGAGAGGAATGTGTACCTTCTATCTGGGGAGCCAAGGCGGGAGCATTTGTACTAGTTTTGTTAACTTCACAGGCTAATTTCTGGGATTTTTCTAACTCCAGATGTCGCTCCCAAATTATGCAAAATACTACTAGTTCTGGAGAAAGGACTGCTAAGGTAACTACGCAAACTGTGAGAACATTTAAAAGTTTGGCTTTCATCTTGGCTCTCCCTTGCTAGGTAGTATGCACCCAGTAAGAAAATATCCTTTGCTGTTTATCTAAAGTAGCTATATATTTATACCTCTCAAACAGTTTTGATATTAAAATATCTGTAATCGGTAATTTTCCAAATCGTTAATTGTCAGTGATTTTTCTAATTAAGCTAAACCACATCTAGTTTGCCTAATCTGAAATTGTACATTTCTTGTGAGGTGGGCAACACGAGCGCTCAATATATGCTTTGGTTTTTATGGAACAGCTTACCACTGACCACTGACCACCGGAAACTTCCCTAAATTTTTACAAAATCTAGGATTAATCAGTCCGAAATAACGCACTCAGATTCCAAGAATGTGGTTTCATCCTACTCTCAGAAAAGAGATTAAGAAGTCCCCCCTAGTTCACTAAGTTTTCACTCAGGAATGTTGGGGGGTAGAGGGGAATCTCTGCGTAAATCCTATACGATTTATATCAGCCGCTCTCCATAAAACAGTTTACCCCTGCCCCGTTAAGATTATTAAATTCATTAGAATAGTACTCAAAGCCTGTAATTACCACCTGATAAGTCTTACAAAAATTTATTGGGGTATGGGTACTAGTGTTTTTGGAACGGGGTTCTAGTATTTTCGATGTGGGGTTCTGGTGTTTTTGCACTCAACCTCAAAGCAATGTAGGCAATGCTTAAGGACTGTTTTTGATGCAATTTTAGGCAGACAAAAATTGCACTCAAAATAAAATATCAATGTCTCTTGATAAAGATAGACTAAGAAATTAGGAAAAACAATTAAATGTTTTGAAAGTAAATTGTATTTCCATAACAAATAGAAGAATGGTAAAAATTTATGCATATATACAGAATTCTAGAAATTGAATTTTAGCCCAAGAAGCAATAGTCAGCAATTTTAAATGGTAAAATACAAGTATGGCAAGCTAGACATCTGCTGAAGTGAGAATCAATGGGAACATATAATATAAAGTTCTTCCTAAACTTTCATATTTTGTTGTTTAGTTAGAATATATAGTATATGCACTCATCGACGCTAAACTACAAAATCAATATACAAAAGCTTATTGTTATAAGTAAATACTCTGTACTAAGATTTAGGATTTTAGGAGTTAAATAATGCGGATTGCTCAAGACGTAACAGAACTTATCGGACGAACTCCTTTAGTTCAACTGAACAAGATTCCTCAAGCTGAGGGAGTAGTAGCAAGGATAGTTGTCAAATTAGAAGGCATGAACCCAGCAGCTTCGGTGAAAGACCGCATTGGGTTAAGTATGGTACTCTCAGCAGAAGCAGCTGGCTCAATTTCCCCTGGAAAAACCATTTTAGTAGAGCCTACCTCAGGTAATACAGGAATTGCTCTAGCGATGGTGGCAGCAGCGCGTGGCTACCGTTTGATTTTAACAATGCCAGAGACAATGAGCCAAGAACGACGGGCTATGCTCAGAGCTTATGGCGCGTCTTTGGAGTTGACACCAGGCGCTGAGGGAATGCGGGGAGCTATTGGCAAAGCCGAACAAATTGTGGCTAATACTCCCAATGCTTTTATGCTGCAACAGTTCCGCAACCCTGCCAATCCCAAAGTTCACCAGGAAACCACCGCAGAAGAAATTTGGGCAGATACAGACGGGGAAGTGGATATCGTCATTGCTGGGGTAGGTACTGGTGGAACGATTACTGGTATTGCAGAAGTACTCAAACAGCGCAAGCAGACTTTTCAGGCGATCGCAATTGAACCCAGCAACAGCCCAGTCCTTTCTGGTGGTGAAGCCGGGCCCCATAAAATTCAAGGTATTGGTGCCGGATTTATCCCAGAAGTTCTCCGTCTAGAATTGGTTGATGAAGTAATTAGAGTTAGCGATGAACAAGCGATCGCCTATGGACGCCGTTTAGCAAAAGAAGAAGGCTTATTGTCTGGGATATCCTCTGGTGCAGCTTTGTGTGCCGCAATTCAAGTAGGTAAACGAAAAGAAAATGCCGGACGTTTAATCGTGATGATTCAGCCTTCCTTTGGCGAACGTTACCTCAGCACACCCATGTTTCAGGATTTGTCCTTAGAAACTGCTAGCGTCCGTTAAACAGACAAGGAAGAGAAGCCAGACAGTAGAGTCATGATCCTCACCTGTCTGTTTCTATCTCCTGCTGATCTAACGCCCAGATACCTGCGCTTGTTAGCAAAGCTAATAGCGCAGGTATCTGCGAAGGTTAAGCCATACTCCAAGCATTCCAGCTTTTGTCGTAGCGATCACCTACGGTGGGCGGGTACGCCATCGCACCCGTTCAGCCTCTAGACACCAACAGCAACGTTATTGCTGACTTCCTGGCGAACTGGAACGAGGATTTTAAACTCCGCTCCCTCGCCGAGTTCTGAGGTGCAAAACAGTGAATTTTCGATGACAATCTTGATCAATTTTTCGAGCAGGTCAAGCAATTTTGGATTTTAAATTTTAGATTTTAGATTAGATCTCTTGCATAAATCAAAAATAAAAACCCACCCCCAACGCCTAACAGCTTGCTCTTAGGGGTTGGGGGTGGGATGTTAGGGACTTTTACAAGAGGTCTACTGCAAAAATCTTCTACTAATGGTTGCAACTACCTTGCTTTTGGTGTTGTTGAGAACCGTGACCGTGATTACAGCCACCTTGCTGATTATGCTGCTCATGACTAGGAGCGGGAGCGTGGGAGCAGTTTTGCAAATCTTGCTTCATCAGCTTTTCGCTCATTTCTTGCAAGGATTCGTCCGCTGGCTTTAAGCCAATCCAAGCATCAATCTTTTGTACATCGAATCCTACCTCGCGGCGATTGTCTATTTCTAACAAAGGACGGCGAATTAACAGTGGCTCTCTCAACATCAACTGCAAAGCGGTTTCTGCATCAATTTTTTCAGGAACCACCTCACCAGATTTTATCTTTGGGGAGGAAGGATTAAACCATTCGGCTACGGGGCGATCGCCAAAAAATGAACGCAACCGCTCAACTGTCCAAGGTTCTGTTAGCAGGTTGTATGCTACCACCTCATGACCGGCAGCTGTTAGCAAAACTTTTTGCTTAGTACCACCTTGACAGCCTGGTTTGCTATAGAAAATTACTCTTGCCATTTAACTACCTCCTAATTACTCAATTATTTGTAGTTGGCGCTGTCTTCGCTAAAGCGCCAACTACGAACCGATGAAATTAATCCTGACGATTCCTAATTAAAAATTCCTAGCCTTATCGCTAACTGAGTCAAACTCAAATCTCTCTTTCGGATCAGTTTCGCCGTAAACATTAAAAGTCACAGTTGGTTCATCACCCACTGCTTCTACACTGTGAATTGCATCGGG
Source organism: Nostoc sp. (assembly GCF_036917615.1). Lineage (GTDB taxonomy): Bacteria > Cyanobacteriota > Cyanobacteriia > Cyanobacteriales > Nostocaceae > Nostoc. Next base: position 39,257 of record NZ_JBALCZ010000014.1, on the reverse strand, counting down.
AACGAAGCTGATAATATCCCCTGGAAATAGAGTTACCTCTCCCGTAGGTTCAATTTTGTCCTGAAATTCTGGGCTATGGGTGCGTCGCCAAAAAGTATTTTTTTCTTGACCTTTTAACACCGCCACTATTCCCCATGTCCCATGATTATGAATGGTTGATCGGGTTCCCGGTGCAAATGTTACTGTTTGCACTGTCAACGGAAAACCCAATTCATCGTATAGGAGTGAAACAGAGGTTCCCGTTTTGGGCGAAGGCTCTAAATATTGACTTTGCACCCAGTAAGAATTTACTATCAAGCGCCTTACGAGCATCTGAAGTTCTGGTAGACGACTGGCTTCATCATCAACGCTATTGAGAACATCTTCCACCTCACTTAAAAACCGATAAAGGCGGTAATTTTCTCTCAATAAATCCCATGCTCTCACAGATTTACAGGCTTGATACTGACCGTCCCCCGTTAGCAGCCAATCCTTACCTTTCATAACTTTTAAAATGATAGCCGATAAGATTGGAAGACAATGAGCGGAGAGACATTAGGAAGAGTGCCTACATCAAGTTTACCAGGTATGTTAATACGAGGAATGATAGAGTTCATATCGTTACTGGCTCCCCAAAGGGAGTTAGAGGAATACGATGTAGTAGATAACCAATTATTCATGATTGTTCACCTTGATTGTTGATTGTTGACTAATTAATCATCTTCTTCTACTGGACGTGTCAAAATATCCAGGAGAATTCCGGCTCCAAAATCATTCTTTTCGTCTATTTCTTTGACTTTGGTGCTAATTTCTTTTGCTTGCTCAATTTCTCCTAAATTTGCTAGTACTAATCCAGAAGCGGCGTAAGCATTTAAGTACAATCGAATCTGTGGGTCTTCTTTACGATTGACTAATATCTGCTTAAGTTGCTCCCAGTCATCAGGCAATTTTTCTATTTCTTTAATTTTATCTAATAATTTGACTGTTGTTTGCAAAGCAAGAGAATAATTATTTTTATAATAGAAAAATCTATATGCTGCTACCAAGACATCTGTATTTTCACCAGTTTTGGCTAAAGCTTGGTGAATATATTTTTCCGATTCTGATGTATTGTCCCAGTTTTGTGCAGCTAAAATTAATAAATTTTTGATATCCTCTGGAACCTGAAACCATGAGAATTTGTTTGCATCAAGTTGCATAATAATCTCTTTAAGAGTTAGGAGTGAGAAGTGAGGAGTTAGAAATTCTTAACTTCTAACTCCTCACTTTTGTTAAAACAAAGTCAGAACGTACACTAGGGTAAACAGAACAATCCAGATAATGTCTACGAAGTGCCAGTAAATTTCTGTCATTTCGATGAAAGTATGATTGGTTGCAGAATACTCACCAGAACGACGCGATCGCCACAATACACGTAATATCAATAACAGTCCCACAAAAACGTGCAAACCGTGGAACCCAGTCATGATATAAAAGCAGTTGGCGAAGACGTTGGTAGTCAGCCCGTATCCTAAAGTTGAGTACTCATAAACCTGACCACCCAAGAAAATTGCACCCATGATTGCAGTAATTGTGTACCACAGTTGCATTCCCTTGAGATTATTCTTTTTAATCGCCGTATCACCGAAGTGAATAACGAAACTACTGGACACCAGAATAATGGTGTTAATCGTCGGTACAAGTAATTCTACTTCACTTCCTTCTGGAGGCCAAACCGCTGTAGTACCTCGGAAAAACAAATAAGTGGCAAAAAATCCCCCAAACATCAGGGATTCAGAGGCGAGGAACGTCAACAGTCCCCAAACTCTTAAATCTGGATGTTCTTCGTGTCCTGCACTGTGATCTTCGCTCGTCGTTGTAGCTATAGTCATAGATTTATTGACAATATTATCCACTGTGTCTGTTGTGGAAGCTTGAATAAAGAATGAAGTGTGAAGCGGCAAATTTTCATTCCTCATCCAAAATCCTTATTTAACCGAACTCTTCACTTGTTCAGGAATTCTCAAAATTCCGAGTTTCAAGTAATGATGCTCAAGTTTTAAGTTCCAAGCTCGGAGTTCCGAGTTCCAAGCTCGGAGTTTCGAGTTCCAAGCTCGGAGTTCCGAGTTCCAAGCTCGGAGTTCCGAGTTCTAAGCTCAAAGTTCCGAGTTCCAAGCTTGGAGTTTCGAGTTCTCAAATCAAATGACTAGAAGTTGCAGTCACCTTGAGAGCGATCGCAGTACTCAATCTACTAACTAAGCAGTAGCTTCCGGCGTTGCAGATGGCTGTATTTCAGTACTGTGACCATGACCGTAGTCATAAGGCCCATGAGTAACAACCGGCAACACTTCCCAGTTTTCAATTGCAGGTGGCGAGCTAGTTGTCCATTCTAAGGTCAAAGCTTGCCAAGGATTATCACCAGCCAAGGGCCCCTTCAGCCAACTATAGATAATATTGATGGCAAAGGGAATTACCGATATCCCCAAAACAATTGAACCATAGGTACAAATTTTATTGAGGTCGATAAATTGGGGGTCATACATTGCCACTCGTCGCGGCATTCCTTTCAAACCCAACTCGTGCATGGGTAAAAAGGTGAGATTAGTGCCGATGAAAGTGAGGGCAAAGTGAATCCGTCCCCAAGTTTCATTCAGCATTCGTCCGGTCATTTTGGGGAACCAGTGATAAATACCGGCGTAGATGCCAAACACGGAACCGCCAAACAGAACGTAGTGGAAATGTCCTACTACATAATATGTGTCGTGGATGTGAATATCAAAAGGGGCAGTTCCCATCGTCACACCACTTAAGCCGCCCATGACAAACATGGACAACAAGCCAATAGCGAAAAGCATCGCGCTGGTGAAGCGGATTTTACCACCCCAAAGAGTAGCAACCCAGGCAAAAATTTTAACGCCAGTGGGAACTGCAACTATGAGGGTGGAGATGGTGAAGAACATCCGCATCCAACCAGGTGTGCCGCTGGTAAACATGTGGTGTACCCAGACGAACAGACCGACAGCGCAGATTGCTACACTAGAATAAGCGATCGCTTTATAACCAAAGATTGGCTTGCGGGAGTGAACTGGAATTACCTCCGACATGATGCCGAAGATGGGCAGAATCATTAAATATACTGCCGGGTGAGAATAAAACCAGAATAAGTGTTGATAAATTACAACGTTACCGCCTGCATCTGGTTTAAAGAAGGAAGTACCAAAGTTGAGGTCAAACAACAGCAGAATTAAACCGGCTGCTAATACAGGTGTGGAGAGAAGTGCCAGCAGGGAGGTTGCCAAGATTGCCCAGCAAAACAAGGGCACTTGATCCCATTTCATGCTAGGAACCTTCATCAATAAAATGGTGATCACAAAGTTCAGCGAACCCAAAATTGAGGAAGTTCCTACCAAAACGATCGCAAGTATCCACATAGTTTGAGCGATTGGTGCTGTCACCAAGCTCAAGGGTGGATAAGCTGTCCAACCAGATTGCGAACCGCCAAAGATGAAACTACCTAATATCAGCGCCCCTGCTGGTGGATTTAACCAAAAGGCGATCGCATTCAGCTTCGGGAAAGCCATATCCCTAGCACCAACCATCAACGGCACCAAAAAGTTACCAAATCCCCCAATGGCGCTAGGGACAATCCACAGGAAGATCATAATCGTCCCGTGATTGGTCATAAAAGCGTTATACAGATTGGGGTCGAGTACGTCTGATTCTGGTGTTGCTAATTCGACCCGCAGAGCGATCGCCATCAGCCCGCCGATCAGATAGAACATGAACGCCGTTACTAGGTATTGGATACCAATAACCTTGTGGTCAACATTAAATGTAAAATAGTCTTGCCATTTCCACGCCTTCGGGTGGAAGGTGTGGCCAACCACCATTTTCGGTTTATTTTCTTCTGGTGGAGTATTCCGTGGAAATTCTACCTGCGTCATATTTTTTTACCACTATGCAAAGTCCAGGGTCAAACGTCCAAAGTAATTAAATGTGACTCTTGACTCTTGACTAATGACCAATGACTACTGACTCTAGAGTTGCTGCACTAATTCCCATATCATGAGTGTGGGGTGCGAGAAACTCTGATGTTGATAAGTCGGCTGGATTAAGTGCTACGACTTGATTTAGGTTTTGCTGTTGAGCAATCTGGTTTTCTGTCCGCCAGCTATTATATTCTTCCGGTGTATGGACAATTACCTGTGTCCGCATTGAACCGTGATAACCACCACACAACTCAGCACAAACTACGGGATATGTACCTGGTTTGGTGGCAACAAATCGTAGTTCGGTAGGTATACCAGGAAGCGCATCTTGTTTCAGGCGGAAGTTTGGCACCCAAAATGAGTGAATTACATCTTGTGCTGAAAGGTTGAGTTGCACATCAGCACCGACGGGAATGTGCAATTCCCCAGAGGTAATGCCACTATCAGGGTAGTTAAATAACCAGGCGTACTGCATCCCTTTGACATCAACAACTAAGTCGGCTGGTTTGTCTAGGGTTTGAGGAGACGCGCCGATGCCAATTGTTGGGGCAATTGACGGGGCAGTTGTTGCTTGGGAAGTATCGCTTAATGTAGCAGCAAGAGCGGTTCCTGGCATCTGAGCAACATGAGCTGCTGAATGAGGATGACCCGCAGGATCAAAGCCTCCCATTCGGTTAAAAACATCTACACTGTAGATGCCCAAGAGGAGGACAATCACTGTTGGAATTGCTGTCCAAAAGACTTCTAAGGGCAAGTTACCTTCTATTGGCACGCCATCGGTATCGTCACCCGGACGGCGACGAAACTGAATCAAAAAAACTACAATTGTTCCTTCTACCACCAAGAAGAGTGCGATCGCGATGGTAAACATGACGTTGAAAAAACCGTCTACCAAAGGCGCTTGAAGCGAAGCTTGCACCGGCATTAGAGTGTGGTTTTGACCAATCCAAATGCTGATTGCTGTAACTACTATTCCAGCAACCAGAGTCCATAGTGAAACAGGAACTTGTTGCATACATGCTACCTGCTCTGTAAACCGTCTTTAAAGGTGTGTTTTTCTGGGTTTTGGGCACTGGGCATTGTTATCCATTCCTTATTCCCCCTTCGGGTTCACCAGTCGCTCATGGGGGAAACCCCCTCTTCTGCGCGTTGGCTCACCATTCCCTGTTTGTAACTACTAGGTTTTACATTTTCACAGGGCAGCGTTTTTTTCTTTTCACTTATTAACTTTCTAACGTGCAGCCATAAAAATGGGGGAAACTTCCAGATTTTTTTCATATCTTTCCCCCAAAAACTTACAAATTATATTTCAACTCCTATGAAAAAGGTAGCCCCCTGCTCCCAGAAAAGCTAGTTGTTCCAAGAGGGCACTGTAAGACCTAATATTGATTAGGCTATATTAGCAGCAAGTTTAAATTTGTTAATAGCTCACAATTTGCAATTTACGGATTTGTTTACTATGAACTTTTTATCTAGCTCCAGTAAATATTGAGTATTCCCCTCAAGTTACCTTGCCTAGCACATTTGCGCTTTATACAAACAGTGCCTCATTGAATGAACAACAATTTTGACTAACTCCAAAAACCTTAATTATTTAATTCAACATGGGTGTAGCAGTTCTTAGGGCAAATCCGTGAACACGCTTCACAACCAATACAGTTATCTGGAGAAGTAACTGCCATTACTTTCCGTTCAACTTCTTCATCATCTTCATCTTCTACAAATTCGCCTTCTTCATTGAGTGCTTTTAAACCTAGCACATTGTACCCGCATACTTTAACGCATCTGCCACAGCCGATACATTTGTCTTTGTCAATTTCGTGAGCAAATTTTGGTGTCCAAGTCTTACCGCCAAATGTCAAACCAGTGAGTTGTGCCATGAAGAAATCCTCGGCAATTTTGCCTATCAATCTGTTTGGACCTTAATCATCATATTATCCTAAGATTCTATTTGTTTGCTATTCAAAAATTACTTTTAGCTCATCAAAATTCGCTGACTTTGAACATAATACAAAATTATTTCTTATTTAAAGTTATAGATGAAAATTATTACCAATAATAATTATGAATGTTTAAGTTTTCCTCGTTCCCATGCGGAGCATAGGAACGCATTCATTGAGTCTCTCACTCAATGTCTGACTGGAAGCAGCAGCCCCTAATCAGCCATTTCCATGCAGAGCATAAGAACAAGAGTGGGAAAAATTGAGGGTTTTAAACTCACGCAGGTGAATAAAGGCTCGTGTAGATACGGTTTATAACCACCGATTTAACTATTATTTACAGCAAATGTAACTATATCTATAAGAGTGATGACATTATTTTTCAAATATTTTTAGATTTCAGCAAACAAATCTAGATGAGCAGTATACATCTATACAAAAATCGATGTCCATTAGTTACATTTTGATATATCAAATATGTATTTTAAAAGCAACAATTCCCCATTTAAGTTTGATTAAACTATTTAAATCAATATTGACAAAATAAATATTATTGTTTGTACATAAATAAACCAAATTATTTTATTAATCAACTGTAATTTTTATGGCAGAATATTAGTGCGTATTAAATATTAAAATTATTAACAAATCAGATATTCTCCAATTACAATAGGCTTAAATATTTCCTAAGAATACCTTGATTAAGGTTTTATAGTCAAAGCTAAAATGTTCATTAAGTACCGAATTAAATAAATGTTAAGATTTTTTTCTAAGCTCAGTACGAACAAATTAATCATTTTGTTTATGAAATGTATAGTTAATAAAGAAGTTTTATTAGGCTCGGTTTGAAAGCCTTAAATAGCTTCCAATTGGATGCAAAGTAAAAATATGGATGTGGGGAGTGAGTGTGGTGAGAAAAGATTATTCTCGCCAGAAAAATAATGTGGTAGCGAGTCATGAATAAACAGGACTCATCCAGGGGAGACCTGAGCCAGACATCTCAACGATTAGAGTGGGAAAAGAGCCATATGCCTTATACAATTCCTAACAACAGTTGCGTTGGATGTGACAACTGCCGCCCCCAATGTCCTACGGGTGCAATCAAAATAGAGAACAATGAATACTGGGTTGATCCTGGTCTTTGTAATAATTGTGAGGGCTATTATTCAGAACCGCAATGTGTAATAGCTTGTCCAACTAATTCTCCCATTCGCTGGCAGGCGAAAAAGGGGAGATGCAAAGTTGAACCGAGAGATGCTACCAGCTTAGACTTGTTTTCTAACGGCAAGAATAACCCATTTGCTTCAGCGATCGCCATCTGGGAAGCTTGTAATGTACTAGCACAGCGAACATCCCTACATTGGGAAAATGATGAGGAGGGTTACTTGTGTTACAGCCGACAAGTCAACCAAGGTCGAGGTGCGATCGCTTTTCACATCCAAGATCCATTCAAAGTTAGCGACAAGGCCACAGATTTAGGAGCAATTGAGGGGCTTGACATCAGAGCCACTTGCATACATCTAATTTTTGCGGCTTATGCCACAGCCTTAGAGCAACCTTGGGAGCAAGAATTTGCGATCGATGAACGACAAATTGAGAAATATTTGGGGATGGAGAAACGCAAAGACTTGAGCAAAGCTGCCAAGCTGGCTTTAATGAAAAATATCGTTCAGCAAGCTTGCTCCCTAATTATCTCCATTGATTGGCCTCAACAAGGTCGAATTAACGGATTCTCTGTTACAGGCAGCCGCTTATGGCACTTGGTGGACATTCAGCACCACTTTCAAGAAGACAATCTTGGATGCAAATATCTTATTGGGCTAACTTTTAAAGTAAAAGCAGGTATTTGGGCACAATATTTCTTAAACAAACAAGCATGTAAAGAGCGAACCGCATTCTATCAATACGGCAGTCTCCCCAAAACCCTACTAACTACAGTCATGAGCATTTGGCAGCAACATGAAGGCGCAGTCCGACTAATGCTGTGGTTGCTGTTTAAAACCAAAATGGGCAAGGAACAACGCATCACCATTCCTACCTTGCTGCGGATTGCTTACGGTGAAGAAAAAGTCGCCCTTGCATCCAGACAACGGGAAGAACGCAAACGTCTGCTGCGAACTTTTGAAAGCGATTTGGAAATTCTCAATCACTATGGAATGAAACCGCTTTTTGACCCAGTTACCTACCCACCAGAAATTCAACCTTTGTGGGCGAAGTTAGTTGATATTCCCGAAGATCCAGATGAAGCATTGGAATTTTGGACTAATGACGGTGGTGCTGAAACTCGCCTCACAGACACAGGCCCCCGTGGTAAATGGAATCTGCTAATGAATGCACGGATTTTGGCTTTTGAACTCCCACCAGAATGGGAACAGCAAATCTCAGAATCAGAAAAAAAGAAAACAAGAACTGCTAAAGCCAAAAGGAAGCCCAAAACTACAAGCGATTTGCTGGGTGAACAGATTTTGCAGGCGCGAAAAAATTTGAATCTCTCCCAAAGGGAGTTGGCAAAGCTCACAGGTAAAAGTCAAAGCTGGATTCGAGATATCGAAAATGGTCGTTTAAAAGCCAAGTTAGAAGACCAAGTACTCTTACGGAAAGTTTTAAATATGCCTTAATCTCGATTCGGTATTTAGAATTTAGGTGAGGAGTTATCCCATTACATCGTTTTGCTATAATTCAAAATTCAAAAAAATTATGAATATGGAGTTACCATTTACAGCCGTTTTTAACTTAGTGAGGTACAAAACTTAGTCCCAAAGCAGATATCAAGTCTGCCTATTTTACTCCTGAACGGCAGGTGCTTTAAGTTGGGGAACCCGCCCAATGCACTGCCTCCTGCTGTAGATTACTGGTAGATGCATACCCCAGGTTTTTACGTACTATAAGTCATCACCTTACTAGAGGTAAGCCAGAGACTACCTACAGCATATTTAGTAACTACCGACTCTTGTGTGGCATTGCATGAACTCTTTAGTTGTTGAGTCTTGGTTTCATCTTTCACAAGTTTAGCCTGATAAGTGTAGAGAGAACCACAAGGTTGTTCAAAACTTAGTTCAGCTAAAATAGTATTATTGTCTAAACTTTGCTCCAAAATTTTGCCTGCAACTTTGTAGTTAAACCAATCCCATCCGTTCTTGAGGATTAGTTCTCTTTCCAAAATCTGAAGTGCAGCAGGCAGAACTCCCCAGCCTCGATAGACTTTATTTAAGCATTGAATATCGCCAGTCCTGGTCAAAATCGATCCAAATGAATGTTGATCGAGAACACCGTAGTATCTTCCTTCTGGGAAGTCTATGACTGTTGGTGCAAACCGATGTCCACCAAAGTGGGATGATTTCCAAATTCGCACATTATCCAAGCACAAATCAGCAATAGTCGCTGTTGCATAAAAGTAAAAAGGAGCGCCATATCTAGCACAACATTTATCATAGCTACCGTGGGTACACACTAAGATATCTCTAGTTACACTAGTTTCTACCTCAGAATCATAACTGATACCCCATAACCATTTTTGGATAACTGCTGCTACTTGCTCAATATTTGCTAGTTTAAACTCTTGCTTGCAGTATCCATTACTTAACCCCTCTTTTTTTTGATAAATCAAAAGTGTAGTATGGTTGACTTTGTGTGATAAATCATTAGCAATTAAGAGGAATCTAATCGGTAGTTTAGCACGCTTCACTTTCTCTACTAAAATCCTCAAGTTTTCGGGTACCCATTTGGAATTAAATACTTCTGATATCCAAGGTTGAGGACACTCAACTAAAATATAGGCTTGGTAATTGGTGGCGCTACCAATTACATCTTCTCCTGCTTGCCGTGAAGAATCAGAACAAAAAAAAGTATTCATCTAGCTATACTCATTAGCATATTTTATGGACAAAAGGTATTACAAACTACAATTGTGTTCTTAGCTACAATATCCTTCACTCAAGGAGATAAAAAAGAACAATATGTATTTCCCAGTTCAAACTAGGTAACCACTTTATAACATCATTTCTGATCAACATCTTTCTGGTTAATAAATTCTCCACAATAGAGATAAACAGTGTCAAGAGATATTTTTCCGGAGGAGCGGCGTTAATTTTGTATCTAATTTTATTGTTATCTGGTATTTTATAAATTCTCACTTGCTGAAACCGACTTTTCTAAACTTATTTTTTTTCTCAAAATCAAATATATTCAATCTCCTGCGTAGATGCATTCGCGGAGCGTCTCGTAGAGAAGCAGCTTGTCGTCAGACATCGCTTGGAGAGTAACAGGCGATCAACTTGCTTACAATATCGATGTAGTTGATATTACAATTAAAAATATTACTAGCAACAACATACTTATTTAAAGTTTTCCTGAAATTATTTACATTATTAGTTACAGATCCTGTTCTTACACATAAACAGAGAATTTTGTGCTGGCCTTGTAAGGAATATCTTTCTAAAGATAGATGCGAAAAAATCTGCTTAACATATAACTTTTTGGTAAGGCAATACTGTTTTAAAACTTTTTTCACACTATCTGCTTTTAATGTATTTATTCACATATACGTATTGATAACAATTGTCAATTATTTTTTCTAAAATAATTGACAATTAAATTAGGGGTAAATGCTTTAATGCCCCCTAGTTCATGCGCGAAAAGTTAATGCTCAAAACTAGTGACTAATTATTAGCAGCGTCACTGATATCAACATTAACAAACCTAGTATTTACCTTTTTACCTAATCTAACTTCCTGAAGCTTATGTCAGGGTTTGATTATATGCGTCTGCTTTGACTGTAGCCGAAGTCAATAAGAAATGCAAGTATTTGATAATCTTTATAAGTTATTTACAATTTGTCGCCTCCAAGAAGTTAGTTAAATCAAGGTTAACGGGCATTTTATAATGGAGATAGCTGACTATAACAAGCATTGATACTTTCAAATATAATAGATAAGATTTTGCAATTGTGACAAATTGTTGTCAGTAGGGACGCACAGGTGTACAACCCTATTAATCCAAATATCTGTAGCTATGGCGATCGCATATTTCTACTTTCATGCAGAATTGAATCATTTTTTACCACGGCATCACAAGGAGGTGAGAATCTCCCATTTTTTTGAGGAGAAAGCCTCAATTAAGGACATGATTGAGTCGTTGGGTGTCCCTCATCCAGAAGTTGATTTTATAGAAGTTAATGGTGAATATGTAAATTTTTCTTACATTGTTGCGGATGGAGATAAGATCAATGTTTATCCAATTTCAGCTAGGAGTGTTATTATACCAAGCATTTCTGTTCTGCCAAAACCGCTCAGTATTATCCGCTTTGTTTTAGATATTCATTTGGGCAAGCTAGCGACATCTCTACGACTTTTAGGTTTTGATACTTTATACCGTAATGACTATGAGGATGAGAAATTAGCCCAAATATCCCACAGCCAAGCGCGAATTATTTTGACTCGTGATAAAGGTTTATTGATGCGTAGTTTGGTAACGTATGGGTATTACGTTAGAAACACTAACCCTCAACAACAAATTATAGAAGTACTTCAACGCTTCGACTTGTTTAAATTAATCTCACCATTTAAACTGTGTTTACGTTGCAATGGATTATTAGAACCTGTAGATAAGCAATCCATTATGAACCAACTGCCAGAAAATGTGCGATCGCAGATTGATGAATTCCAGCGTTGCCAAGACTGCGATCGCATTTATTGGAAAGGTTCGCATTATGAACGATTGCAACAGTTTATTGATGCAGTACTCAACTCACAAAAAGGTGAGTAAGTTACTAATCGCAATATTCAACCGCCTGAAATATTGCCACTAATTATTTGACTACCCCCGATTCTTGGATCTTCATCTTCGTGATTCAAATCATTAAGAGTCGGGTTTTGCTTACGCTGTCCACTAACTTCTTCTGGTTCAATGGGATCTGCCTCATGAGCTTTATCGATATCAATAGAGCGAGGAGGTTCTTTGGCGTGAGATAAATCGATGAGTGGATTGGGTTGATCGGGAGTCATGATTTACTAAATTATTATGCTGTTTCCTTTAGTGTTAAATTTATTGTGCTTGCAAACATCTTTCTTGAGAAAGAAACCACGTAAGTAGGTGGGCGCAAAAATTTATAACTACGTCATTGCGTTGGCGTAAGCCTTCCCGTCGGGTACGGAGTAAACCGGAGTCCAGCAATTACAAGGATTTGGAGAGATTTATATTCTGTTACATAAGTTAGGTTTATTCATGCCTAGCGACTTATTGTAATAATTCAAAAAAGGTATAAAAAACTATGACATTAATTTTAGCTCTCGATTTTGGTGGAACTAAGCTAGCGGCAGCATTGGTAAATATTGGTTCGAGAAAGTGGTTGCGTTATGAACGTCGTCTCTCGCTGGCGAATGCAAATGCTAGTACTGACTTAGAAATTATGCGATCGCTCATTTACTCTCTGCTGCAAGACACAAAACCTGCTGCGATCGGTGTCAGCTTTGGCGGGCCAGTTGACGCTTCCACGGGGACTGTGCGACTATCTCATCATGTCGCCGGATGGGAAAATATTCCTCTTAAAGGGTTGTTGGAGGATGAGTTTGGTGTTCCTGTTGGTGTAGATAACGATGCTAACGTTGCTGCTTTGGGAGAACATCGTTTTGGTACCGGTCAGGGATACGATAGTCTGTTTTATATTACTGTCAGCACTGGCGTGGGTGGTGGTTGGATACTCAACGGTAAGCTTTGGCGGGGTGCTGGTGGAATGGCTGGTGAAATTGGACACATGGTTGTAGATCCTGCTGGGCCAGTATGTTTGTGTGGTAAGCAGGGATGTGTGGAACGTTTGGCTTCGGGACCTTATATGGCGCAAAATGTTAAGGAAATTTTGGAAAACGTAGACGCATCAGCGGCTTCCCGCAGGGTACCGCAGAGGCGCGGAGGACTCAGAGATGGAGAGGTATTGAGGGGTTTGGTGGGGGATGATTTAACGTTGTTAACGGGGCAGTTGGTAGCTGAAGCGGCGGCTGCTGGGGATGATTTGGCGAAGGAAGTATTGCACAAGGCTGCTTGGGCGCTGGGTGTGGGTATTGGCAATGTGGCGAACTTAATGAATCCGCAGCGCTTTGTGTTGGGAGGCGGTGTGACGAAGGCGAGTGAGGATTTTTGGCAGGTGATGCGTCAGGTGGCGCGGGAGACAGCTTTGCCGGAGGTTGATTTTGAAATTGTCTCGGCGGTGCTGGGTGATGATGCGCCTTTGTGGGGGGCTGTGGCGATCGCTTTGATCGCAAATCCTGAATTTGTAAATGAGTGACGCGTGGAGTGTATAAGTGCTAGCAGAACTAGTTATTTTTGACTGTGATGGAGTATTAGTAGACAGTGAGGGATTAGGCAATCGCGTTCTTGTAGAATTTGTCGCTGAGTTTGGACTTGCAATGAAACTTGAAGAAGCCATTTTGTTATTTAAGGGTTGCAAAATGGCTGATTGTGTTGCTGTCATTGAGAAAAAACTTGAAAAAAAGATGCCGCAAGATTTTGTAACTCAGCTTCGTGCCCGCACTGCTGAAGCATTCGAGCGTCAACTACGTCCTATAGAAGGAATAGAAGCAGCTTTAGACAAGATTAATCTACCTATTTGCGTTGCTTCCAGTGGCCCACCAGAAAAAATTAAGTTAGCTTTGCGTGTCACTAATCTACTACCTCGATTTGAAGGGTGCATCTTTAGTTCCTATGAAATTGGAAGCTGGAAACCATCACCCGACTTGTTTTTACATGCGGCTAAAAATATGGGAGTTCAACCTGCATCCTGTACGGTTGTAGAAGATAGCGTTTTGGGTGTACGTGCAGGTGTCGCCGCTGGTATGAGAGTTTTAGGTTACACCGAGCAAAGTGAGGCTACCTTACTTGAGGCATGTGGTGCGCGTGTTTTTTACTCCATGTACCAACTGCCTTCTTTGTTATCACACCATTAGACTTATTGCATCAATCAGAAAATGTATAATTTTGAATCAGATGGTACATTTTCAAAGCTAGCTTGAATCGCTTTAAACTGTTCCCAACTTAATCCACGTTTGAAGAAGCGTTGTTCTTCTGGTAAGTTAATAGCATTTTCTAACGTTAGAGTCATAATATTTTTTACTCTCCCAGTTAGTAGTCACAAAATTTATCTTATTTTCATCTTAAGTCAAAACCAAATTATCCCGGTGAATCACAGTTTCTGCACCGGCATAGCCTAAAATTGTCGGAATTTCCCGTGAATGATGTCCACAAATCTTTTGCAGTTCATTGCTGTTGTAATTCACAAGTCCTCTGGCAATTTCGTTACCATTGGTGTGACATAATTGCACAGCGTTCTGTGTGTCAAACTCTCCTTCTACTGCCTTAATTCCAGCAGCTAATAATGATTTTCCTGCTAGAGAAATTGCCGCGATCGCACCTTCATCTAAATACAATTTACCCGCAGGTACAAGACCGTAAGCTATCCAACGTTTACGCGCCGAAGTTGGTTCAGGTTGGGGTTCAAAATGCGTCCCAATAAGTTCACCTTGGATAATTTTTTCTATATTCCGAGGAAATCGCCCTTGAGTAATTACGGTACGCACTCCAGCTGCAATGGCAATCCTCGCAGCCGAAATTTTTGTTACCATACCGCCAGTACCCCACCGTGAACCTTGGGAACCTGTTTGTATCTGTAATTCTGCTAATTCCTTAATGCTACTAACTACAGCGATCGGTCGGGCATCTGGTACAGAACGCGGATCAGCTGAGTACAGCCTATCGACATCAGTAAGCAAAAATAGCCAATCTGCTTCTACTAAGCTCGCAACCAATGCTGAAAGGGTGTCATTATCACCAAATTTTAGTTCGTCTATTGCTACGGTATCATTTTCATTCACTATGGGAATCACTCCCAGTCCCAGTAGTTCCTGAAAGGTGTTGTAGGCGTTGAGATAGCGGCTGCGCTGTACCAAGTCACTGCGAGTCAATAATACTTGAGCAATCGCCTGCTGTAGAGTATTAAATAAATCATCATATATACGGATTAATCTACCCTGTCCAACTGCTGCTACAGCCTGTTTGAGTGCGATCGCCTTGGGACGTTCAGTTAAGCCCAACCGCGCACAACCCACCCCCACAGCGCCAGAGGAAACTAAAATCACTCGATGTCCCTGTCGTCTTAAATGGTAAAGTGTTTCCGCCAAGGTAGCGATCGTAGAAAGTGCTAATTGTCCCGTTTCTGGTTGAGTTAGGCTAGAAGTGCCGATTTTGACAACAATCGTTAGTGGCATCTGAAAAGTGAGGAGTTAGGAGTGAGGAGTTAGGAGTTGAATTAAATTCATAACTCATAACTTCTAACTCCTAACTCAAATTGTAAAGCGCCAATCCCTCTCTAGTGAAGGCTGACGCTTTACGGGTGTATATTTACTTAGTATGAGTTAGGGTCTTTTTTGGCTGACCCCATGTTATTAATACTTATGATCCCCGATTTTTGAATCACATGAAGATTCCTTAATTATTTCTTTAGATTTACTTTCCTGACGATTTTTTAACTTTTGTGAATCTTGGTTTTCTTGGGGGTAATAGAGGCTCCCAAAATTTCAGATATCCAAACTTCAAAGTTACGGACAGGATGAGAGCGCAGAGCTGCGTCTGCATGGACAATCGGTTCAACTAGAATGGTAAACATCCCCAAGCGATTACCTGCTAAAACATCGGTAAACAAGCGATCGCCTACCATCCCCACTTGATGCACTGGTAGATCCATTGCCCTCAGTGCTGCTCTAATTTTGCGTCGGGAAGGCTTGGCTGCACCCAAATAGTAAGGTAGGTTGAGCGATCGGGCAATTCCACCAATTCGCGCTTCACTCAGGTTGTTACTGACCAAGCACAGTGCAGTACAGGTGCGGATTTGGTCCACCCATTGCCGTAGTTCTGGGGAAGCTATTCCGACTGTGAAGGGTACTAAAGTTTCATCTACATCCAATACCAGCCCCTTTAGCCCGTATTTTTGGATAATATCCAGTGTTAGATTTAATACTGAACCTTCTAAAATCAAGTCAGGCTGTAAAAGATTGTTCCAGATCATAGTCAACAGTCAAATTTAAATAGCTCAGACAAATGAGCATAACCCAATCTAGTTTAGTTAGTCGAACTCCATCCTGGAATATCTCCCTGAACACTTTGAGATAAAATAGCTAAAATCTTATCTATCTCTTTGATGTAATAATTATTCAAAAACTTTCAAACATCCCTCGTTGTTACAGCACCGTAAATTATCCTAATTTCATTTCCTTCTTGTTGATTAAACAATTGTGCTACTAACATTGCCACCGCACATTGACCTAATCCACCTTTAATATTTTCATTTTTTGTTTCACTAATAACCACCACGGGCACATTAATTGTTAGTAGCTTAGGACATTGGCAAATCATTAGAGAGCGGCTGTCACACCTATCCATAGCAGAGTTGTCCTAACCAGTATGGCAACCGCTATAAAGTCACAATATTCATTCAGACCTTTTTCTGCATCTACATTAAAGTCTGTTCCCAAAAATAACCTAATTGGATAATTAGCCCTGCGTTTTACCTCTTACGAATTATTTAATGGGACATGGTAAAAGGTTTAAGTAGATTTTGATTACAATGAAAATTCCCAATTAAAAAATTCAAAATGTAACATTTTCATTTTGAATTTTTAATCTTATTCCACTTCATTAAAAAGATGTTCCTCTAACAGAGGTTGTACTTTACGGAACTCTTCTGGAGAAAGTAATTCAGGTTCACCTGTTTTCGCTATCCGTGCAAAAAACAACAGGGGATCGAGGGGTGTATAAATTGCATACTCCTGATCTTCATCATAGAAGCTAGCGAGTAGCTGTAATTGCTCTGGCTCTAAATCTGCCTCTTCGTCTTCGATTTCTAAGGTGAAAAGTTCTGATTCTTCAACTGGCGGTAAATCACCTGCAACTGTCAGAGCATAGGCTGTATTTTTCAATACCAGGTTCTGCTCAGATAGTACAGCTTGAGCATTAGCAAAAATTTGCTCAATGGTGGTGTCGTCTTCTACCAGAACCGCTTCTTCTTCCTCACCCTCACCTTCCCAAGAAAAAATTTCTACAGGTGAATCTACAGGAAGAAGCAAAACGTATTCTTGTCCATCTACCTCTAGGGAATGCTCTATGTAACATTCGAGCGATCGCCCTTTGTCATCGGTTAAAGTGATGGAACCCGCATGAGCGTTATCATTTTCTTCAGGAAATGGAGAGGAAAACATAGCCGAAATGTAGAAATTTAATAAATACCAGCAAGTTTAGAAATCGCTGAACTATTTAATAACATATTATGTCAATCAAATAGCTTTATACGTAGATACAACTGCTGGCTAATCGTTTTCAGAATATCATGTTAAAAGGTATCAATACTCAATAGCCGCCACTGAACTGCGGGATTTAGCACGCTTAACATCCAGCCATTGTTGTAAAATCAAAGCGGCTGCCTTGCGGTCAATCAAACCTTTATGGCGTGAAGGGGAGCGGTTCTCAGCTATCAGCAGTTGCTCTGCTTGAAATGAAGTTAATCGCTCATCCACATATTCCACAGGCAGTTTTAGTGCTCTAGCAAGTCTTGTAGTAAATTTCTGAACTTGACGTGCCTGAAATCCTAGTGAGCCATCCATTGAATAAGGTAAGCCCATAACTAGAACTTGCACCTCACGTTCATTAACTATTTGTCGGATTTGCTCGACATCCTGCTCAAAAGATGTGCGCTCAATTGTGGTAATCCCTGTGGCAATTAAACCTGTGCGATCGCACCCTGCCACTCCAATCCGCTTGCGACCGAAATCTAGTCCCAATGCTGAAATAAATGGTTTTGGGTACTCCTGCAATATCACACTAATTCTCCTGCTGTGCATCTGCTGATTCCGGAATCGGCGATGCTTCCATGCTAGGGTTTTTTCCCGAAAAGTTAATCGGTTCTGACTTGCTTGGCAGTGGTTTATCTGACGATGGCAACTTTCCTGGTTGTATCCATGACATTCCACCTGGTATAGGTTTACGTGCAGGTTGTAAACCTTGCAGCATATCAGTCCACTGAATTCCTTCTAAGGAGACGAATTTAGATTCCCGTAGCTTGTGCCACACAGAGCGAGACATAACTAATGTGTGTTCTATGCGTTTTGCTCCAATTCGTTCCAAATACTCTTCTCGCTCTGCCTGATAGTCTGAAGAAGCTAGTTGTAACCCTTGCTGGGGAAAATCTTGGGCAATACGAGCCAGTTGAGATAGTAATTCTGGATACAGCCAGGTATAAGCAGGATGAACTGTCAGCGTTGCAACGTGGGGAACTTCACCCTTACGGTCAAGTTGCACCTGAAAATAGCCGATCGCAGCTTTGCGTTGGGGTTCAAATACGTAACCACTCACTACTTCCATTTTGGTCAGCCATTGCTTCACTGCATCAGTTAAAGCGCCGAACAAACTGGTTTTAAAGTCGCGGGTATTGCGGTCAAAAACCTGACGTACTAGAGGTGGCATAGATGCCGTATCTAGTTGATATAGCAATTGGGCATCAGCATTACTCACTGGCAAGAGGTTGGGCAAGTCTGGCTCTGCTTGTGCCAATTCAACCAGTAATTCTGGCCCAATTTCCCAGTATGTCATTTCTGCCAGACGCTGGAATCCATTTTGTCGATATAGTGCCAGCGCCTCGATGTCGTTGATGTTGACTTCCAGTAGCCAAGTGCGAGCTTCCAAAATCGATTCAAAGCAATGACGCAAAAGTTGCGAGCCAATTCCTTGTTTATCGACACCACGCTCCAACAGCACTTGATCAATTCGCCAAGTGCTACGTGTCCGGTTAAAGGGTGACACTTGAATCATCCCTAGAAGCATCCGCCCTTGCTCTGCGATATAGGCACAGAGGCGAAACTGTAGCGGGTTAGGAAACCAACTCAAAAATTTGAGTAATCCATACCACCGACGCAGCCTTTGCATCTGGCTGACGCCAAAACCTGCTCCCTTGGGAGTGAGGGCTGCGAATGACTCTTGAGTTATGCGCTCAATCCCGTCCAGATCCCGGTATTGGACTGGTCGGATAACAACGCTGAGGTTTCGGGGAAGTAATGAAGTCATTTTTATTCGAGCCGCCATTTAGCCTTAACTAACTGCTCTTCAAAGGAACCGCTGCAATAATCTTAACTAGTTTCTGCCCCTTGATATTGCGCCAAAAGGGTGATTTTAGTAACTTAATACTTAAAAAAAGCAGAAAAAGCAGACCTTGTGAGAACACCATTGGCATTGACCCAACAACATCTGCCTTTATTTTATTGGAATTTTGATTAAAATTTGTATATATTTATAGCCCTTGTCGAGAAACTAGCTTTTCAAAGTGAGCTTGGGTTTGATGGAGTAATTGCTGGCGACTATCTACCAGTGTTTGCTTCAGGGTTGGAACAAGATTGCGAGCTTGCAGAGTCATGTGAAGTTGCAGGTTGGCGACATATTCACTGAAATCTTGATTCATTTCATCTGCGCTTGCATTCGTTAATAAATTTGATTCCATTGCCACTGTATTCTCCTGTGTTAATCCTATGCTGTCTCTCTTCATGACCAAAAACTATCACGTTGTTTGGACTAACTTCTTAATTTGCAATGAAGTTTAACGCTTTTTAGGGATAGGGATCGCAGTAGGGTTTGGGTTCGAGGTGGGAGATTTGCTTTCAAGAGGGCGATCGCCAGAAAAGCAAACGTTGTTAAACTCCTTTTTCGCCAGGGCTGAAACTCTTATTGGTTAATTAGCAGACGATGCACAACGTTCTGCTATCTCTTGAACTACCGTCAGGAATTGGCGCAGCAAGATCGAATCGGTCGGTGCTGGCTCCAACAAAGCCTTGATATCTGCCCGTCGCCACACCACCGCAATTGCCCTTGTAAACGGCGCATCTTGAAGCTCTCGGTAGACCACTCCTTGACGTTGAAGCGTTTGCACGTTGTCCGGTAGAATCGAGACACCTACGCCTGCTGCCACTAAACTGAGGTTGATCACCATCCAAGTGGCTTTGACCGTTTCCAGCAATGTTGGCTTGAATCCCCGAAGCTCAAATTGCGATAAGACCACTTCGTAGGAGGGCACGGCATCAAGCGGTGGTAAAATCAGCTGCTCGTCCTTGAGTACTTCAAGTGGAATGTGCTTGAGCGCCGTCAGAGGATGATGTTCTGGCAATGCAACCACAAAGGACTCTTGCACAATCGGGAGAAAATTCAGAGTTGAATCACCTGAGTAAGGATTGGGCAGATGTTCAAATCCAACATCGATGGAGTTATCCCGTAGTCCTTGGATCATTTCCTCGATCGTCATCGATCGCAGTTCCAATTCCACATTCGGATAACGATCGCGAAAGGTTTTGAGAATATCTGGAAGTAAACTATTAGCGATCGCAGTGTTCACCACCACAACCAGCTTGCCAATTTCGCCACGACTCGCTTCTTGTGTTCGTGTCACCGCCCGTTCCAGTGCAGTGACGGCAACCTGAAGTTCGGCGAGAAAAACCTTTCCTACCGCCGTCAACACCGGAGGGCGACGAGTGCGATCAAAGAGTTCTACGCTCAACGCCGCTTCCAATGCCGCGATCGTTTTGCTGAGGTAGGATTGTTCCACATCTAAGCGTTCAGCCGCTTTGCTAAAGCTTTTTTTATCGCCCGTTTCTGCAACAAGCTCTATAAAATACTGTAGCTGTCGCATTTCAAGCTTATTCCAAGGTCGAAGGCTCATTTCATCAAAATAGTATGATTAAAATGTCATACTAAAATATTCAAAATCGTCTTACTATTATAATAATAATCTTTTAAGCTTGCTTTCATGAACTTATCACTCGCAATTAGGAGAGTGTTTATGAAAGAGAAGCCTGCGATCGCTCTAACCTCTAGCCGTTTAAATCGAGACATCGAACTACTGCCTGCGGTGAAAGCGCAAGAATCGGTAATCACCTCTAGAACAATCGCTTATTGTCACGAAGTCCTTGATCGCAGCCGCTTTTTTTGCCTGCTGAAAGCTGGAGCCATTACTCCACCATTAATGCAATATGCCTTTCTCCAGTACCATTTTTGGCGCGATCGGCTGCATCAGTGGTTCGGCTTATGCATCGTCAAAGCAGGAAGTTGCACTGACAATGACCAAAAATCCGCGATTATGTCCTTATCAGATCACACCTTCACAGATTTGCAAGACGATCATAGTGAGATGTACGTAGAATTTCTTCACGATTTAGGATTGAGGGAGCCTGAAATTATGGCATCTCAACGAAGTTCCGCGACTGCATCGTATGAACGCTCATTTTTCGATGAATTCGGCTACGGAACCGACAACTTCTACGAAGCCCTGGCTGCGTTGAGTGGTCGAGAACTGTGTGTATCAATCCGAAACGCCAGAATTCTCTCATCTTACTTTGATGTTCGTGGCATGAAGCACCCGACTTGGTTGAGCTTGCACGCAGAATTAGAAGTGAATCATTTCCAAGATTCTATTCGTCCGGTGCTGACTCGCTACGATGGGGATTCAGCCAAACTTCATAGCGTAATCAAAGCCGTCGAGCGTGGGATTGATCGACACGTACAGTATTTCGAGGATCTGCTGCATGAGTACGAATCCCAAGCCAATGCTGTTTAAGACGCTACTCATCCATGTAAGTGGATTTTGACGATAGTAACGCGGGTTTTCACGTCTGTAAGCGAATGAGACTTGAGTAGCTTATGCAACAATAGTTATTATTCTTAATTATTAGTTTGTGTAAGGAAGAATTCTATTCATGACTTCAAGTGCAGAGCCGCCCCATTCTGAAAA
This sequence comes from Nostoc sp., assembly GCF_036917615.1. GTDB lineage: Bacteria > Cyanobacteriota > Cyanobacteriia > Cyanobacteriales > Nostocaceae > Nostoc. The sequence continues at coordinate 17,565 of NZ_JBALCZ010000014.1, read as the reverse complement.
TTGCGATCAAAATTGGAAATGTTTACCCACCACTTCTCGCTGTGTAGATCGGATTGCCTTCAGCCCTGATGGAAAGTTAATAGCGAGTTGTAATTACAATTCGCTTGAGGAGATCAAATTATGGGACGTTGAGAGTGGCAAGCAGCTTTCTGATATGAACAGTCGGCTATATGCATCAGATTTGACGCTACCTGTGTCAAGCGGTGAAAAAGTGTATTACCTGTTCGATTTTTACCACTCCAGGTTCGAGTCCTTCTTTTTTAGCTCTGACCCGAAGGATTTGACTTGTAGTGGCAGTGTCTGGGATCAGGCTGTGGGCAAGGTCGTCTACGTGCGAGACATCAAGTCGCATTCTAAAAAATACCCGTGGGAAAAAGAATACTTCTGGTGGTATCCTGTTGCGGTCAGTCCAGATTTACAAGTAACAGCATCAGCTTGCAAATCCCCCTCCGCTATAACGCTTTGGGAAACATCTACTGGAATAGACAAACATACGTTCTGCCTCAACGAAGAAGTAAGGGAGATTAGCCATATTTATGTCAATCAGTTCAGTCCCGATGGCAAAATTTTTGCTAGCTTATTCAGCTTTGGAGGCTATTCCGGTCGTAGCGAAGGAAAAATTAAGCTTAAGCTATGGCAAGTCGAAACGGGCAAAGAGCTTTGTAGTATTTCATTATTGCAAGATCCAACCACTAGCTGGAATCATATCCTTGCCTTTAGCTCAGATAGTCGCATTTTAGCCAGTAATTGTGGCGATTCCTTTAACAGAGTTATCGTCTTGTTATAAACAGCCACAGGGGTAGAACTTTTTCGGTTCCAAGGATTCGGAAAGAAAAACTATGAGGGTTTAGACAAAGTTACATCTCTTGCTTTCAGCCCCGATAACCAACTACTAGCGAGCGGTGACTCAACTGGCGTAATTACTCTATGGCGATTGAGTAAAGGATGGCTACGACCTCTAAGAGCCAGAAAAATTCTGACTCTGATTAGTTGTGAACCCTGCGAACCTGTCAAAACTCTTGCATTTAGTCCAGATGGTAAGCTTTTGGCGAGTGGACTTGGTGGTGATAATAATAGTGGAATTACGCTATGGAATGTGAAAAGTGGGGAAAAACATCAAACCTTCTCTGGTCACTTAGTAGAACCCTATAAGATTTCTACTGATTTTTCCATTGGGGATAACTACTTAGCGGTTAGTCCTAATGGCAAGATAGTTGTCTCCATTGACATTGCTCATAGCATGATTAAGCTTTGAGAGTACACAGAACAATGCTTTGCTTGGTCGCTTCGAGAGTTGCAACGTTAGCAAGATTGTTTTTAGTCAAAATAGCAAGTTTATAATTGGTGTCCAGGACGATTGGTCTTCAGTTCATCAAACCTCTCAGAACATTATTACGTGGGAAGTTGCAACGGGCAGAAAAGTTGAGTCAATTAACTATTTGAGTCAAGGACATTGGGGTTCAAGAACTGTCAATCAGTATGGAGACTTGCTAGCAATTATTGACCGTAGAAGCTTGTCGATTAAAGTTCTAGAAGTTCATACTGGTCAAACACTTTGTAGACTCAGGGGAGACTATGAGCGTGTGTCGCAGATTATCTTTAGCCCAGATAAGCGTCTTTTAGCTACTCGACATAGTATGTCTGAGTTTAGGATTTGGGAGATTACCACTGGTAGGTTCATTCGTACAATCCATATTGACTATCGTGAAGATGATACTGATCCTGGATATCCCGATCTAGTCCTGTTTAGTCCAGATGGTGAACTTTTGGCGATCGCAGCAACTCGAAACATCACATTATGGCAAGTTAGCTCCGGAGAAAAGATACACACTATTGATCGCGTTCATCGAGCTTGGGGAAGGTGTATGGCTTTCAGCCCTAACGGACAAACGCTTGCGTTTACTATTACTGACGAAGCCCCTCTCAGACTTTGGAATGTAGAAACTGGCAACGAGACTTGTCTCATCGATCAATCCCACTATACGGTCAGATCGCTTGATTTTAGTCTGAATGGACAAGTTTTAGTAAGTAGTTATAGCAATGGCACGATAAAGGTGTGGCAGCAAAACAAAGTCTTGGTCTGATAATTTAGCAGGTGTTTTGCAACCACAATCAACACTCAGTAATCTTTGAGCGGCACTGTTTTGGTGACTCTTTACCGATGCCCATTAAAATCTCAAACCAACACCACCTTGTACAGAGATAGCTGTACCACTGCTATCACGGTAGGCATCAAAAGCGATAATGGCGTTGCCAAAAAGCACAGTATTGCTATTTGGGATCATATAATCAATGCCCGGTTGTAAAGCAAAACTAATTTTGTCGCCCACAGGAGAAGATCCACCACCACCAGCCAACACCAACCCAGCACCCAAGTAGGCATCAGCTTGCCAGTTAAGGGGTAAATCGTAGGAAACCGTTGGCACAACTGCCGTATTATTACCAATTAACACTTGGGCGCGGAGTGAAATTGGTGCTTCCAAAAGCTTGTAGCGGCCGGCTATAACCCCTCCGAATTGGATACCATCAGTAAAACCAATAGTGGGGCCTATACCGATATAACTGCCATAGGCTACTTGAGCTTGCACTGGTTTAGTACTCGCCAGACTCAAGACCAAGCCAGCCCCCAAAACTGAAACCAAATATGGAATATACTTCATAACCCAACTCCTCACACCAATTAGTCATTAGTCATTAGTCATTAGTCATTAGTCATTGGGAAGCCACTGCATTGGAAGGGTTCCCCGGCTTGTTCGCTCTTAGCGTTCCCGCTCTTTAGCAAGTGGCGTCATTGGGTATAGGGTATGGGGCATTGGGAAAACTCTCCCCTGCTTCCCCTGCCCCCCCTCTCATTCTACGGGCAACGGGGATGAATGCCTCCTTGAGTACAAATGTACGCTAATTGCTTGGCATCTAAATTTTTGGCTTGCGAAAAATCAACCCCTTGGACTTCGGCAGATACTGAGCCTAAATCTGGGGTTTTGACAAATTGATCTGCTGGATCTTGTTTGCTAGGGGCGAGAATTGCCCCCTTAAAATCTGCTCCTGCCACATTTGCCCCTCGTAAATCTGCAAGACTCAGGTCGGCATTTTGCAAGTTAACGTTTTCCATCTGGGCATAACGCAAAACAGCACCAGCTAGACGAGTGGCGCCCAGGTTAGCATTGCGGAGATTAGCACGATCCAAATAGGCGCCTGATAAATCTGCCCCTTGCCAATCAGTGTTAGTTAAGTTGGCAAAGGATAATTGTGTTCCTATGGCAGTGGCGCGACCTAAACGCGCAGCGTACAGATTGGCTTCGTTCAATTTGGCGTCGCCTAAATCTGCTCCAGTTAAGCTAGCTTTTTCCAAAACTGCGTTTCGCAGATCGGCTCCTACTAGTTGGGTGCTATTGAGTTTAGCCTCAAATAGACGTGCGTTGGATAAGTTGGCTCTGTTGAGAGTGGCGCGGCTCAAATCGGTACGGTTCATCAAGACGCGACTGAGGTTAGCATCAGTAAGATTGGCTTGCTGCAACTGAGCTTGGCTTAAATCAGCGATCGCATCGTCGTAAGTATCCCAGCGTCCATCTTCACCCACGCCTCGAAAGCGGCTCCCCTTCAGACTAGCTTGGTTAAGATTTGCAGATTTTAACTTAACTCCTGATAAATCAATGTTGTCCAGTACCAAGTTAAAGAAGGAACTTTTTGGAGTACCGCTTTGACCTAATTGGGTGCTACTCAGGTCAACGCCCTCGATTTTACCACTGTAAACAGAGAGAATCTTGTTGATCGTTCGCTGGTTTCTTTGTAGCCGCCCTTGCCGTAATTCCTGTTCTTGGGTTGCAGTACTACCCACAGACTCTAGTTCACCCACCAAAAACTGATTCTTATTTTTTAGTTCCGGGATGGCTTGGGGCCCGACAGTTGTCAAAGCTTGTTGAATCGTATCCACAAGCCTGGGGTTGGTTTCGCTAACCAATAAATCCGCCAGAAATTTAATGGACTGTGGATCATTAAGACCACCTATAGCCAGAATTGCACTTTGGCGTTGCTCGTTAGTAGCCCCAGAGTTAGGACTCAATTGTTTGACAAGTTCGAGGAACTGTTGGCTGTTGATTTTCTCGGTTGCTCGCTGAGATTGTTGAATTTGGATATAAACTTGAGTGCCTATTAAAGTTGCCAACACAGCAGTCATACTCGTAAGCCCTACCCCAAACAAAGTCAGATTAGGATTTTGCTGTATCCGCCGCCAGAGATTAGGCGACTGGTTGGTTTGGGCTGCCGCTAATTCTTCATTTTCCTCTTGCCATTCTTCTGCTTGATCATTATCGCCAGCAGACTGAGCTTGTCTGTTGCTATCTAAGAGTGCATCTATTGTATAAGTGCCTGCAAGTTGATCATGTAGTGCGCGACGTCCCCGGCGCGACGGTAAACCTATCCCTTCACCCACAATCATTAACAAAGACAAAAATGTAAATAATCCTAAATTAGGAAAAGCAAAGCTGTAGCGCCACAGCAGATAGGCGATGGAAATGGGTACAGTCCAACGCCCAACTCCTTCTCTAATTACAACTGCCCCCAATCCAGGCGGCGTCCCTTGCTCGTTGACAACCCGCACTTTTAACCAACGTTTAGGAATTGTGCTACCAGTCTTAGCTAGTAAATACAATTGCCACCACGAGAGAGTTACAGGCGCTAACAGGGCGATTGTCCATAAAATATTAGTCGGCCATGCTACGTTAGGGATACCATAGCTCACAGGCAGAGCCAGGGGTCTGGCGATCGCTCTTTGGGTTACTACCAGCACGGGATTAAGCGGCACTCGGTTGAGATCGCTTCTAGAATTGGCATAGACACCAATGCCGAAGGGAATCAACCCGCTGCTAACCACTAGTGTGATTTCAGCTGCCCAAGCTGCAAAACGCCTACTTGTTAGCAACAGCGAATTGGCTCTTTCCGGTTTTTTTGACTGACCAGATTGATTACTAGTTCTCCTGACAATTGGTGTCGTCATCGCATAATTCCCTTTGACATTATTTCTACGCCGCGATCAGCACAATTAAAATAGACTAAGCTAATCAACAAAAAGAAAAGCATATTGAAATAGAATTTAGGAGTCATAAGTCAAGAGCCGTTTGGATTCTGGCTCCTGACTCTCATAACTACGGGACTGCAAAGTAAGTGCATATCAACTTATTGCTTACGTTGAAAGCTACTAGACACAAAAAATTTGTATCCAACATACACTAATACAGCCAAAAGTGCCAGACTGATTACAGATGCAACCAGTTTAAACACTGCTTGCAGCATCGCCAAGCCTACTAGCACCGTCACACCTGAAACTACCAGCTTTTTCGCCCCAGATAAGCTATTGAACCAAATCTGAAATCGCTCTAGTTGCAAATTCAAGTTGGCAAAAACAGACTGAGGCGTTTGTTTTTGTGATTGAGATTGTGGAACCACCCCAGGTGGGGAATTAATCTCTGCCTCTAGCTTATTGAGGCGACGCTGTAAGTCTTCTTCAGGTTGAGGATTCATCAATCTTTTTTACCTCAGTTAGCACACTTCTTCAACAATAGACCAACCAAATTCTATTTTTGGTGGTTGTCTTAGTGATTTTAGCTAATGTCTGTGCGTGCAAGAACTTTCTAGACAGACAAAATTTATTATGATGATTTTTAGAATACTAGCGTGTTACAGATTGAAGTGCGGAATGTATGGTGAAATATTTTGCTGTCAAAGCACCACTAAACATAGATAATTTGCACGATTGATGGTCTTTACAATCATCAAATCTTCACAAATAATCCTGAACTAAGTGGTATTGCTTTATACCGTTATTTTGGGAACCAAGACGGATTACTGTCGTCTATAAAATCAGACTACATAACAACATTGCTCTAGAAAAAATCTGGAGCATTAATTAAAATGAAAACGCTTAGGCTACTTGTAATTATTCCCACAGCTTTAGCGATGAGTTTGGTTTTCACTGAAGCTAATTTGGCACAGACACCAACAATCCAAGTTAATCGGAATCTCAAACCAGATCCACTGGTTTTGAAGGGAAAGTCTGGGGGAACTGTCAAAAGTAACTGTGGCAATATTACCACTGAACCCAATCAAGTTATCCAGGTTACAGAGTCACTACCTTATTTGCGATTAACAGTAGAGAGCCAAGGGAAGCCAACACTATTGATCGACGGGCCAGGGGGACGCTTTTGTGTAATGGCAGATAGCTACTCTGGAAGTAAGTCAGAACTTTCTGGTTTCTGGCAGGCGGGACAATACTCGCTATATGTGGGCGAACTATCCAAACGAGAGTATAGTTACACCCTCTCAATCTCCCAAATAAATAGTCATTAGTCATTTGTCCTTTGCTAATGACTAATGATTCTTAACTAATCTTCCAGTGATTGGACAGAAACTTCGACAGCAGTGACATCAATTGTGCCTTCTGGTGTGAAGCGCTGGAAATGACTATTTTGTACTAACAGCGACTCCCCACAGTTGGGACACTGCAACTGACTGTTATTTAAACCTGTAAATTCATATCGACAGACGGGACACTGATCAGCAACCAAGTTGCGTTGCAACCACCAACGAAAGCCAAAAAAAGCCACAATGGGTGCCAAAAACAGCAACCCGACAATAATTAGCAACGAATTAACCAACCAACCCAAGCCCAGTGATGCCAGCAACCAAATAACTGCCAGCAGGGTGAGCCAAGGGCGGAGATTTAAAAGATTCAATTGAAATGACTTAAAGCTCATTTTTATAAATGTCGTCCTGCTCTCCCTCTAGGATAGCGATTTTAGTCATTAGTCATTAGTCATTTGGACTTAAATGGACTTGATTACTGAGGATAGAAGCATTTTTTGCAAGTGCTGTTGAAAGGCATCCATGCCAAACAGAGCGATCGCCTGTTCTCGCAGCCACTCTCGATCACAACGCTGGTCATCCCCTTGAAGCATTTCTATACAAGCTGTTGCTACAGTATCAAAACTGCGGTGTGGTACTCGCCATCCCAATTTACCATCCTGCAAGGGGTCAGCTGACCCATCGTCGTCACCGGATAATACAGGTACTCCACAAGCCATTGCCTCCAGATAAACAATGCCAAAGCCTTCTTGCGAAGGCATAATATAGGCATCAGCAAGGCGATAATGTTCCATTAATTCTTCAGTGGCAACGAAACCAGCAAACACGACGCGATCGCTCACACCTAAATTTTGTGCAAGTTTAGCTAATCGCGGTTGGTCATCACCGCGACCAATTACCAAATATTTGACTTCTGGAAAAACTTGAGCGATTTGTGGTAATGCCCGAATCGTTACATCTACACCCTTGTAAATATCCCCTGACCATAACCGCGCTACTGTCATTAACACCTGAGCATTAGTTAAGCCATACTTCTGGACTAATTGTGGTTGCTTGGAACCAGGAGTAAATTTATCCCCATCAATTGCACAAGGCATCATCTGTACGATTTTCGGGTTTAGACCATTAGCAACACAAGCGCGATCGCGACTGTAGCGACTAATTGTCCAAATTCCAGCTGCTGATGTCAGGGCGCGACGTTCTTGATTTTTCAGCGGTTCCCAGACTTCTTTACCGTAAGTTAGCACGGTGTAAGGAATCCCCAAGGGCTGGCAAAGAGTTTGGATTAATACTGCTAAGTTAATATGACCGCAGAAAACTTGCTGCGGACGGCTTTGCAACAGACACTTGAGTAAAGCTGCTGCCATTTGCAATCTCCCCAAATAGGGAGACCGATTTTTAAAGTAATGAAATTTTAAGTTCTCGTCTTCAAACGGATTTAAGCTATCTGGACTATCTCGCAGTAAAAAGACTTCTGCCTTGTAGGCTTGGCTCAATCCTAGATAGGCGCGAAAAATATCTTTTATATATGATTGAATACCACCTTCGTGGGCAAAAATTTCTAAAAACACGAAGACATGGTTAGTTTTTTTGTTAACTTTATCACCTAACTTGAGGTTTTCTGTCACTGTAGTGATGTGCATGTTAGGTTATTTACACTTGCGGTAAGGGCGCGATGCCTGCGGCAAGGACTTCATCCAACGCACCGCTTTCTAACCGCTCTAAATCTGCTTTTACCATTTTTTCTAAAAGTTCCTCAAAGCTCACTTGGGGTTCCCAGCCGAGGTTTCTTTTAGCTTTACTGGGGTTAGCTACTAGTTGAAAATGTTCGTCTTTTCGCAATAATTTGGTATTTAGGACTACATGGTGCGTCCAATCCAATCCGACAGACTCAAAGGCTGTGGCAACTAAATCTCTAACACTGTGCAGTTTACCTGTGCCAATCACATATTCTTCTGGTTGATCAATTTGCAACATTAGCCACATTGCTTGCGCGTAATCTCCGGCAAATCCCCAATCGCGTTTAGCATCTAGGTTACCCATTTCTAAAGTGTCAGTTAAACCCAATTTAATCGATGCGGCTGCTAAAGAAACTTTGCGTGTAACAAACTGAGGTGGCCGTAGAGGAGACTCATGGTTATATAAAATTCCACTACAGGCAAATAGTCCATAACGCTGTCTGTAATGCACCATCGTCCAGTGGGCGTGCATCTTGGCCGCAGCATAGGGATTTTTCGGACGAAAAGGAGTTTCCTCATCTTGAGGCGAAACAAATACATCGCCAAACATTTCTGAGCTGCTGGCTTGATAAAACCTGGTAGACAAACCAACTTGTCGTACTGCTTCCAAAAGCCTGGTAGCCGTACCAGTTATCAGATCCAGGGTTCCCAATGGGTCGTTCCAGGAGTTGGGTACAAAACTGGGAGCCGCCAAATTGTAAATTTCTTGAGGACGCAGTTGTTCAACTGCGGTCAACAGCGCCGCATTATCCCTCAAGTCAACCGTAAAAATTTCTACCTGATTTGCCAGTGTTCCCAGTTTTGTCAAATTAGGTTGTCGATGCGGGGGTACTAATCCTACAACTCGGTAACCCAGGTGGAGGAGCAAATGGCTGAGATAGTAGCCATCTTGACCAGTTATTCCAGTTATTAGGGCTGTCTTAGTCATATTTTGTCCCCTATTCTCTCTATCTCTTTAAGCACTAAATAACATTTGTTGGAGAACAAAAAATAAGGCTCTTAACACTGCTGACAAATTTTAACAAGGCAGCTAGTATAACTCGAATGTGATCTTTACTGTATTCAATAATTCTTTTTATACAACAATATTATTTGATGTTTTACAAAAAAATCATAATAACTAAGCAATTTCACATAAAAAATATATTACTCCAATCTAAATAATATTGAAAAAGGAGTATACTTTTATCAATAATATAAGTAAATAAGTATATATTTGAGCATTTGAACAGAGACTGCTTTTGCTCATGTTTATGTTTTGAACCGAGTGGCTCAACTTTGGGCAAAATCTCCGTCCCTTGGGCGGCGACTATAGAAGAAGTTTTGTTTGTCGTACTCCTAAGTATAATCAAGCTACGCGCAGCGTTTGGTAGAGAAGACAAGCCCTCCACACTGCTGGTACTGCTTCCCTACGCTCCGCCTCAAAACCCCAAATTGGCATCAGAAGTATTCTTAGCTTGCTTTACCTTTGACTGTTTCACTTTTACTTTTGTACTTCTACAGAGTATTTGACGATGAGGAGGCAATTTCTACCATCTGCACCACGTTCGTATATAACACGGTCAGCCAACCGCCGCAGGAGAAACCATCCATACCCGCCTACTTGCAGCGTACCTGGCTCTGGCTCTGCGATCGCATCAGGATTGAAAGGTTTTCCATAATCCCAAATTCTAATCTCTAGTCGGTCAATCCACAGATAAACGTTAATCTCAATGGTTGTTTCCGGGGGTAAAGCATGATGAGCATGACGAACAGCGTTAGTAAAGCCTTCTGCTAATGCTAAATTGAGGCGATCAAGTTGGGTTTTTGACCAGCCAAGTTGAGACAAATGTTGCAGACAAAATTGCTCGAACCATTCTTGCACCTGGTTTAGGAGACTGAGTTCGCTCTTAACCGTCAGATGGTCTTGCTGCACTATGCTAAGCATTAACTGTGACTTAAATATAAGTAAACCCAAGTTGCTCGTTATTAAATTTTGCGAATAGCGCAAAATTTCTCTGACATAGAAAAATCTCAATTGAGATATTATGTCTACCAAAATACAAAACATGAACTATTTTGGCATTCCGAGGGTTGTAACTAGCAACTTACGTTAAGTAAGTGAAAATGTTTGTATTTGGTGACTTTTAGTGATTTCAGATTTTGGAATAGCTTTTCAATCCAAAACTTAAAATTCAAAATGCAAGCTGGACTATTAAAAAAGAATCCAGAACTTAGCAATCTTTATAGTGGAGGATTTAGCGGAAAATCGCAGCGGCGGCTGATGCCGTAAACGCTTCTTTGGCTTGTCGTCAGACATCTGTTAGCGCAGCCTCTTTGACGCAGGAGCGTCACTTTCCACTCTTAGAACCGCCACTAAATTGTTTTGCACCAAATTTTCAATTTAGCGTGGTGTTTTAGCGTGGTGTTGTCCCGTTTATTCAGGAGTCCTTCCTTACACATAGCTTGCTTCCCGGTAGGGGTACGGGTGAGGCTGAAAGACTTGAAGAGGCTGCGCTATCGCCCTTGGCCACTTGCTAAAACTTTGGTTACATGAGTAACACAATAGCTCCCCTTGGCTGATGACTCGTTGGCGCAGCCCAAGGTAGAGAAGAGACTGGGCTAATGGATTCTTTATTGTTAAAATTGACGCCTGTAGATTTAATTTCAAAAGCACATCTGCATATGCTCTTGAAACTCACAGGCGTCAAAGCACTTTCTGGTGACTAATTTAGAATAGTCCCAAGGTCAAAGACTTATCCAATGGCAAGGCAGCACCAATACCCAGCCACAGAGTGACAAGGGTACCAAAAAGGAATACTGTGGTTGCAACTGGACGACGGAAGGGGTTTTGGAACTTATTGACGTTCTCAATAAAGGGAACGAGAATTAGCCCTACTGGTACGGAACCCATTGCTAACACTCCTAAAAGTTTGTTAGGAAGCGATCGCAAAATCTGGAAGACTGGATATAAGTACCACTCCGGCAAAATTTCCAATGGTGTGGCAAAAGGATTTGCTGGTTCACCGGTCATAGCGGGATCTAGCACAGCTAGAGCCACGATCGCAGCGAACGAACCCATGATCACGATTGGAAAGACGTAAAGTAGGTCATTAGGCCAAGCGGGTTCACCATAGTAGTTGTGACCCATGCCTTGGGCAAGTTTGGCTCTTAATTTAGGGTCGCTCAGGTCAGGTTTTTTTTGTGTTGACATTTTTAAATGTGCTCTCCTGCTTAAGTTAAATTAAAGCATTTGTGAAAGCTATCAGCTACTAGGCAACCCTAACAGGCGGTAAACAGCGTTTCGTTTGTCTATCTACGGTCAGCCGCCTGAAGGGTTTCTACAGCTTTAGGCTTCAGATACAAGTGTTTGTTTTTAGAACTTATGTGCAATTAACTTCTTGTGTTTCATTAAGTTTAGAACAAACAACTTCATCTGAAAACTGACAAATGTTGCCTTTCACTAATAGCTGAGATTACAAAGGACCGGAAATGCCTTGCTTGCGGATCATCAAGAAGTGAAACAGCATGAAGACTGCAATCAACCAAGGCAGTACAAAGGTGTGTGCGCTGTAGTAACGAGTCAGTGTTGCTTGACCAACACTCGAACCACCACGCAGTAGGTCGGAAATCAGAACGCCAACCACAGGAATTGCTTCTGGTACGCCGCTAACGATTTTCACAGCCCAGTAGCCAACTTGGTCCCAAGGTAGGGAGTAGCCGGTGACTCCAAAGGAAACGGTAATCACAGCCAGGATGACACCACTTATCCAGGTCAATTCGCGGGGCTTTTTGAACCCACCAGTCAGGTAAATCCGGAAGACGTGCAAAATCATCATCAGCACCATCATACTGGCAGACCAGCGATGGATAGAGCGAATTAGCCACCCGAAGTTGACTTCATTCATGATGTACTGCACTGAGGAGAAAGCTTCAGCAACTGTTGGCCTGTAGTAGAACGTCATCGCAAATCCAGTGGCAAACTGGATGAGAAAACAAACCAAGGTAATTCCACCCAGGCAGTAAAAGATATTGACGTGGGGAGGGACGTACTTGCTAGTGACATCTTCAGCGAGCGCCTGAATTTCTAGGCGTTCCTCAAACCAGTCGTAAACGTTGGCCATACAATCTCAAGTCCCTAAGAATCGGTTGCGGTTGATAAATCCCGAAGTTCTAAATCGGCGCCTAGTTCTGATAGTCCTAAGCCTTGGCATCCTGTGGATTCGCCTTTAGGCTTTCCTGTTCCCCGTTCGCGATAGCGTCTTTGCAGGAGAAGTCGTTACCGAGGAGTAGGGTAGGAGCAGAATTGTCTACGGACTTCTCAGAAGCCGCCGCTCAGACTTCTCTCCCAATTAGCAATTTTGGGATTTTAGTAAAGGGGAGTTTTTTGGAAAGCTTGTCAGCTTTCAGCGTGCTAAGAGTCTTCAGAAACTTTACACTCTGTAAAGATGGAATATATTGCGATCTCTTTACGCCCCTGCACAGAAAATGGTGGACACAAAGTAGATTTTATCCTTTGGTGAGTGGATACAATGCATCAGTCGAGTGAACAACTTGATGAGAGGAATGCACCACTTCTATAAAAAAAGTAACATAATCGAGAGATAGATTTCATCAACAACAGGGCAACTGGGCATTTCTAGGCAATTTGGGTTGAGGTGGAATTGAGAATGGGGTTCATGAACAAACAAGTCTTTCGGGTTGGATTTTCATTGTTAATGGCGTTTTGGTTGGCGTTGGGTACGCTCACCCAGCCGGCGGTGGCTTTGACGGCGGAACAAAAGCTGGTTTCGGAAGTTTGGCGAATTGTTAATCGCACTTATCTAGATGAGACGTTTAATCATCAAAACTGGGCAGCAGTCCGGCAAAAGGCTCTGGAGAAGCCGCTCACCGACTCAAATGCCACTTATACGGCAATTGGGAAGATGCTCAAGAGCCTCGACGATCCTTTTACCCGCTTTTTAGATCCCGAACAGTACCGCAGCTTACAGGTCAATACTTCTGGGGAACTGACTGGGGTAGGATTGCAAATTGCCCTGAATCCTGAGACTGGAAAGTTGGAAGTAGTGGCTCCCATAGCAGGTTCACCAGCAGATAAAGCCGGGATTAAACCACGCGATCGCATTCTCAAAATTGAAGGCATTTCTACAAAAAATCTCACCCTTGATGAAGCTGCAACCAGAATGCGCGGCCCGAGTGGCAGCCTTGTCACTCTCCTGATCGAACGGGACAAAGAGGCAGAAACGGAAATTAGACTTACACGCGATCGCATTGCTCTTAACCCTGTGGTTTCAGAATTACGTGTTTCCACTCAGGACATGCCCATTGGCTACCTTCGCCTCACTCAATTCAATGCCAACGCTTCAATGGAATTGGCACGTGCTATTTCTAGTCTAGAAAAAAAAGGCGCTGCTGCCTACATTCTGGATTTACGAAATAATCCTGGGGGGCTATTGCAATCAGGAATTGAAATCGCCCGTTTGTGGTTAGACTCCGGCACAATCGTCTACACTGTGAACCGACAAGGCATTCAAGGTAGTTTTGAAGCTTCTGGCCCAGCCCTGACGAACGATCCTCTGGTGATTTTGGTGAATCAAGGAACTGCCAGTGCTAGTGAGATTCTCGCCGGCGCACTCCAAGATAACGGTCGTGCCCAGTTGATAGGCGAAACCACCTTTGGAAAGGGCTTAATTCAATCTTTATTTGAATTATCAGATGGTTCGGGCTTGGCAGTCACAATTGCTAAGTATGAAACTCCTCAACACCGGGATATTAACAAACTAGGTATTAAGCCGGATCAAGTGATTTCCCAAGATCCAATTAACCGCGAAGAGATTGGCACCGAAGCGGATCTGCAATATCAAGCAGCAGTGGAACTTTTGGTTAAAAACTCGGTGATAGCGGGAAAGGCGTAAAAAGTTAGGAGCGGAGCCGGAGACGCTCCGCCTCCGGTTAGGAGTTTGGAGAGACGCGATTAATCGCGTCTGTACAGGAGTTTGGAGTTCGCCTTGTTCCCAGTCTATGACTGGGAATGACCGAATAAATTGTGATCCGATAGCTGCTGAACTTGCTTTTTGTCAGTAACTATGAGATATTTTGTCTGTGATTGAAAATACTGTATTCCTGTGGAATTAATGGAAATTACTGCTAAGTAGCAGAGTGTATAAACTTTTTGACATGAATTTAAGTTTTTTCAGAAAGCATCCACTGTTGTTTGCCATAATAATTTTCTTTGGGCTTTTTTTTAGTAGTACAGTAGTTGCTGCCAACTTAAAATTATATTTCGCTGCTCAGACCTCTGGGTCAGTACAATCAGCAAATCTTCAAGCTATTACGATCGCAGATCAACAACTACCTGTAGATAAATTACTAAAATTGATCCAGCAGCGATTGCTAATTGCACATAATGTAGCGCGGTGGAAATGGAATCATAAACGTCCTATTGAGGATTTAAAGCGCGAACAAGAGTTACTATTAAAGGTTAGGCAACAAGCAACAACCCATAGTCTAGAACCCGAGAGAGTTGCAGGATTTTTTAAAGCACAAATAGAAGCAGGAAAACTCATCCAAACAGTTGATTTTCAAAACTGGCAAAAGCAAGGCATTAAATCTTTTCCTAACGTGCCAGACTTAAACCAGACATTGCGACCATCGTTAGATAAATTAAACACAGAACTTGTCTTTGCTTTAACAGAACTGACTCCTGTTCTAGGTTGTCCGCAGATATGGGAATTAATTCAGTCACGTTCCCAGGTGATTATTCAGGGAGATGGTATTGATCAGCAAGTGCAGAGCCTAGCAATTTTACCCCTGCGGCAATTTCAAAGCGCTTCTTGCAAAGTGGATAACTTCCATTGATTGGGCTAGCGACAAATTATTTTTATCAGACAACAACTGCGATTTTCTCGTTTATGCGGATAACGGTAGCTGAATTGCAAATTCAGTTCCTTCGCCAAGTTGAGAATTCACCGCGATCGCTCCGCCATGTTTTTCCACAATAATTTGACGGGCGATCGCTAATCCTAATCCTGTTCCTTTACCGACAGCTTTCGTCGTAAATAAATGGTCAAATATCTTTTGTTTTACCTCTTCATTCATCCCCTGACCATTGTCAGTAATGCTAATTTTTACACCTTCATTTTCTACTGATGTTTTAATTGTTATCAGGTTAGGATTAATCTGAATTTCCTCAAAACTTCGATTTGTATTTGATTCATCCAATGCATCAATAGCATTTGCTAAAATATTCATAAATACTTGATTTAACTGCCCAGGAAAACACTCAATTTGAGGTAAAGTGCTGTACTCAGTTATCACTTCAATTGCTGGACGTTGCTCGTTAGCCTTGAGACGATGTTTCAAAATTAAAATCGTGCTGTCGATGCCTTGGTGAATATTAAACGGCACTTTATAATCTTTGTCGGCACGGGAGAAAGTTCGTAAACTAGTGCTGATATTTTTCAGGCGATCGCACGCCATTGTCATGGAATCAATCATCTTGGGCAAGTCTGATAAGCTATAATCCAAGTCGATTTCTTCAGCATGGTCTTTGATTTCATCACTCGCATTGGGCAGGCTTGATTGATAGAGTTTTAAGTGTTCAAGAAGATCAGCAATAGTGGGTTTAGCAAGTTTTAGACTGGCAGCAATAAAACCAAGGGGATTATTCATTTCATGAGCTACCCCGGCAACTAAGTTACCCAGTGCTGACATTTTTTCACTTTGGACAATTTGTAATTGGGCGTTTTGCAGATCAGTTAGTGCTTGTTGCAATAAGAGTGATTTTTGTTGCAAGGCAAGTTCAGCAAGTTTGCGCTCGCTAATATCTCGCATTACAACTACCGCACCGGCTTTGTTACCCCAAGGATCAAATATTGCTTGTCCGCTGGCTAACATAATTCTTTTAGAACCATGCTTCGGCGCAATTATCATTTCAGCATTTTCGACTATTTCCCCTTGCAAGGCACGAAACAGAGGGATTTCTGTGATTGATAGAGGTGTTTGACCATCAGGTTGATAAAGATCGAAGTGTTCTGCCCATTGTTCTGGTGGTAATGATTCTACTGGTAACCCATGAAATTCACGAGTTGCGTTATTGAATAGGGTCAATTTGCCACTAGCATCACAAACAACGATCCCATCGGTAATATTGTGAATGATCGCATTCAAGAACTCTCGTTCTTTGGCTAGAGATGCTTCGGTCTGTTTTAATTGTGCCAGTGATGCTTGTAAGACTTGTGATTTTTCCTGTTCTCTGGCATACAGTCGGGCGTTTTCTAAAGAGATTGCGGCTTGAGTACAAAGTAAGTTGAGCAATTCGACGCGATCGCTGGTAAAAGCTCCGGTTGTCAGGTTATTTTCCAGATACAATATGCCAAGCAACTTACCCTGATGCAAAATCGGGCTGCACAAGATACTCTTGGGCTGCTGTTGCTGAATATACGGGTCATTAATTAATTGCGGATGCACTTTAGCATCAGTAATTACCGCAAATTGTAAACTGCGCTTGACGGTATTAATTAAGCCAACTGGCACATCAACAGAGTCTTCAACAGACTGTGGGTTAAGCAACATGGGATAAAAATCGACGTGGGCAATTCCCTTGTTTTGTGCAGATGTGACACCAAGGGAAAGCTGTGCTAGCGCCTGAATTAGTAACCGATCTGACTCCAAAAGTATGAACACACACTTATCGGCTCCCGCATTTTCAATGACGATATGCAGCAATACTGAGAGCAGTTTTTCGAGTTCGATTTCTCCAGAAAGGGTTTGAGAAGCTTTGAGAATGGTAGCTAAATCTAAAGCAACAGAGACGCTGCTACTGCTTGTTGTGGCAGAACTGGTGGAGGTGACACTCTCCAATGTGAAGATAGTTTCGTTAGTTGAGAAGGGAGAACGGGTTTGCTCTAAGATGGGGGCGAGGAGTTGGGGATAGCGTCGTTCCAAGTCGGCGACTTTGGCTTTAGCGCCCCAACGAGCATAGCCGTAGTATGCTTGGGTCATGTATTCCTGAGCAATCCGCTCTTTGCCCCAGTTGAGGTAAAATTTAGCCGCTAGTTCATTGGCTAAAGCTTCTTCGTTGATGAACTGATGTTCTTGAGCAAGAGTTATGGCTCGGTCATAACACTCAATGGCTGCGATTTTTTCACCCAAAACTCGATAACGTTCAGCCTCAATTAAATACCATTTATGCAAGTGATTCATCGGGGCATTTTTTGCCCATTCATGCAGAATAGTTTGATGGACTCCGGCGTGGACAAGTATTTGAGCTTGCTCTGGTTCTGGCTGTGTGGGGAAGAGTGCCAGGTGCGTGAGTGCGGCATAAAAATGGAAAATGGGAACAAAAATTAGTCCCGATACTGCCATTAAATACGGCTTGATTTGGCCAATATGTGCGATTCGTTGATTAGTAAATCACGGTAACCAGTCCGTAAATAGCTAATCCAGCCCGACAGCAGATTACTGTCACTAAAGGCTGAACTCTCGG
>NZ_JBALCZ010000013.1:0-26138 GCF_036917615.1 Nostoc sp. | reverse complement strand
TACAGCGGCGATGGCAAACTCGACCTCATCCTCACTGGTAGCGGCATCAGTAAACTGTATAAAAACAATGGCAGTGGTGTGTTAACCGAAGACACAAGCCTGGCGCTGCCCGGTGTGAACCAAGGCTCGGTAGCGTGGGGAGATTACAGCGGCGATGGCAAACTCGACCTCATCCTCACTGGTAGCGGCATCAGTAAACTGTATAAAAACAATGGCAGTGGTGTGTTAACCGAAGACACCAGCCTGGCGCTGCCCGGTGTAAATCTTAGCTCAGTAGCGTGGGGAGATTACAGCGGCGATGGCAAACTCGACCTCATCCTCACTGGCGGCAGCAACAGCGGCAACATCAGTAAACTGTACAAAAACAATGGTAGTGGTGTGTTAACCGAAGACACCAGCCTGGCGCTGCCCGGTGTAAATTTTAGCTCAGTAGCGTGGGGAGATTACAGCGGCGATGGCAAACTCGACCTCATCCTCACTGGCAACAGCAACAGCGGCGGCGGCATCAGTAAACTGTACAAAAACAATGGCAGTGGTGTCTTAAGCGAAGACACCAGCCTGGCTCTGCCCGGTGTAGCAGGTAGCTCGGTAGCGTGGGGAGATTACAGCGGCGATGGCAAACTCGACCTCATCCTCACTGGCTACAGCAACAACGGCTTCATCAGTAAACTGTACAAAAATGCTTTGTTGACTCTCAATACTCCCACTGCTATTAGTTACACTGATACAGCCAATGATGATATTTTCACCGCTCAAACTGATACATTAGTAGCTAGTGGCCCAGGCAAACAAACCCTCACCTACGGTATTGATGGTGGTACAGTCAATGGCACAACTGTCAACAAAACCGGAGCCTACGGTACACTCAGTCTCAACACCAGCACGGGAGCATATACCTTTACACCCGTTGATAGCGCAATTGAAGCACTGACAAGCAACGCTACAGACAGCTTTACCGTTACAGTTAGTGATGGCAATGGTGGTACTGATAGCAAAATTCTCGCTCTTAATCTGACTGGTGTAAACGATACACCGACTCTGAATACTCCCATTGCGATTAGTTACACTGACACCGCCAATGATGACACCTTTGCTGCTCAAACTGGTACATTAGCCGCTAATGACCGAGATAGCGGACAAACCCTGACCTACGGGATTACTGGTGGTACAGTCAATGGCACAACTGTTACCAAAACTGGAGCCTACGGTACACTCAGTCTCGACACTAGCACGGGAGCATATACTTTTACACCCGTTGATAGCGCAATTGAAGCACTGACAAGTAACGCTACAGAAGGATTTAACGTTACAGTTAGCGATGCTACTGCTACCGATAACAAAACCTTAAATATTAACCTGACTGGTGTAAACGATACACCGACTCTGAATACTCCCATTGCGATTAGTTACACTGACACCGCCAATGATGACACCTTTGCCGCTCAAACTGGTACATTAGCCGCTAATGACCGAGATAGCGGACAAACCCTGACCTACGGGATTATTAATGGTACAGTCAATGGCACAACTGTTACCAAAATCGGAGCCTACGGTACACTTAGTCTCGACACTACCACTGGAGCATATACTTTTACACCTGATGATAGTGGAATTGAAGCACTGACAAGCAACGTTACAGAAGGATTTCCCGTTACAGTTAGTGATGGTACTGCTACCGATAACAAAACCCTAAATATTAACCTGACTGGTGTAAACGATACACCGACTCTGAATACTCCCATTGCGATTAGTTACACTGACACCGCCAATGATGACACCTTTGCCGCTCAAACTGGTACATTAGCGGCTAATGACCGAGATAGCGACCAAACCCTGACCTACGGGATTACTGGTGGTACAGTCAATGGCACAACCGTCAGCAAAATCGGCACTTACGGTACACTCAGCCTCAACACTAGCACCGGAGCATATACCTTTACACCCGTTGATAGCGCAATTGAAGCACTGACAAGCAAGGCTACAGAAGGATTTACCGTTACAGTTAGCGATGCTACTGCTACCGATAACAAAACCCTAGATATTAACCTGACTGGTGTAAATGATGCACCCATCTTACAAAATGCCATCGCTGATCAAATAGCGAAACCAGATACAGCTTTCAGCTTTACTTTTGATGCTAATACCTTCAATGATGTTGATGCTGGAGACAATCTTACTTACTCAGCAACTCTACAAGATGGCAGTAATATACCTAGCTGGCTAAAATTCAATGCGGCGACGCGCACATTTAGCGGTACACCAACTAAGGCTGATGTCAGTGTTCTCAAAATTAAATTGACAGCAACCGATACATCAGATCAAACAGTCATTGCTAATTTTGCTTTAAAGGTAGACAACGTAAATCATCCACCCACCTTACAAAATGCCATCGCTGATCAAATAGCGAAACCAGATACAGCTTTCAGCTTTACTTTTGATGCTAATACCTTCAATGATGTTGATGCTGGAGACAATCTTACTTACTCAGCAACTCTACAAGATGGCAGTAATATACCTAGCTGGCTAAAATTCAATGCGGCGACGCGCACATTTAGCGGTACACCAACTAACGCCGATGTTGTCAATCTGACAATTGAGGTACAAGCTAAAGATAATGATGGTGTAAGTGCCACTGACACATTTGCATTAGCTGTCGAAGACAATAAGGGCACACCTACTTCCAAGCTTTCAAAAATTGCGGATGATATCTTTAAAATCTCTGATAGCAGTAGCAAATCAAAACTTGAAGTTACTCTCACCGGACAAAGCTCTAATCTTGTAAATGAACTAGGAGTGTTTACCGTTGACGATGCTCAAGGTAACATCAATGGTATTGCTCCAGGCGCAGCAGGTTATGCCCAAGCAGCTTTAGACCGAGCTAAGGTAATTTTCTCTGCTATTGCCAATCTTCCCAATGGGTTTAATACCGACAATTTGACACATCTGTTGGAATTTAACTCCGATGATAACTTCAGATTTTATTTGGTGAAAAATAGTACAACTGATGCTGTACGAACTGGAGTAACTCCACTCACAGACATACTATTTTCTGATCCTTTAACGCAAAAGATTACAGATTTGGGGAATGATGACTTTTCCCTTGCTTGGAAAGATGGTGGTAATAACGCTACTGACTTCAATAATCTGGTGGTAAAAATTCAGTCCACAAATGATTCATTACCTCTGGGTACAAATCTGCAAGGAAACTCCCAAGGAGAAGTGATTGATTTGCGCGGTGTCACAAATCAGGTAAAAGCTGATTTTGTGGTTAACAGAGAAGCAGCTTTCAATAATTTCATCGGCTTCTATCAAGTAGCTGATGAGAATGGTGGTATTGACACTAACGGAGATGGCAAAGCAGATATTCTCACCGGACAGGCTGGTTATACTGAAGCCGCAGTTCGGGGGCGTGTTGCAGGGATTGACTTGACAGTTAATAACCAAGGTAGTGCAACTTCCACAGGAACTTTCCAGCCAGGTTCTATCTTTGTACCGTTTATTATTGCTAATGGTATGCCTGATGCTTTACTTGATAGCAATCCAAATAATGATCCAGCAGTTTACTTCCCATTCTTGGGAGCTAACACTGATAAAGTAGATCACATTCGTTTGTTAGGGAATAACGTTTTTGGCTTTGAGGATTTAGCAAGTGGTGGTGACAAAGATTTCAATGATATGATTGTGCGAGTCAATATGACTATTGCCTAGTCTAAATTATTAAACATCGCCTATAACTTAGTCGAGCCAATGTTGAGCAATGTTGTTAAGCAGCATTGGTTTAAATAAGTGAGCGTGAATAATTAAAGCTTTGTACTAAGGGCTAAAGCCGCTTACTACGAGCTAATTTAATTAATTTTATATTGCGTAACATACTTTGATTTCTTCTTGCTCACTTACTTAACTCTCTCAATTGTCAGCACAGTGATGATCACGTAAAAGTGTTTAACGATCGCACTCATTCCAAACGCTTATGGGGCAATAGTTTCCTGTTTAATACTTGAGGTATTTCTTACCCTGAGTGTCTAATTGGTTTTGGGGAGCGAGTAAGCTGAAAAAACATCTACCAGCAGCGATTCCTCCGTGATCGAAAAAAAGCCTCGCCACCGTCCACATAGCTAAGACAAAGTTAGCTAACAGTCACCAATATTTGATAATGTCTTCTTAATAAATCTCAACACTTCCACCATTAACTATTAAACCTCACAGAAGAGGACAAAGGAGATCAGGAGCCAGAGAGCAGGGGGAAAGTTGCAGTAAGTCTTTCCCGTCTGCCCAATGACGCCAGTCGAGGAAAGGGGAGCCACTCCGTTGCGGGGTTCCAAGAGTTGTACTCCTACGGAGAAGCAAGCTAGCAAGAGCGTCTTTGACAGGAGAAGGAAGTGGCGTGGAAACCCCCTGTAAGAGCGCTGGCTCCCCAATCCCCTCGATAAAAAAGAGATATCCTGTGTATACATTTTATTGACTGAACTAACGCCATAGTCCAGTGCGATCGCTACAATCTTAGGATAAGCAAAACTCGATGGTGCAGCAGATGCTCAAGCGGCTATTTCAATGGCTCAAAAAGCTTTTTCAGAGCTTGTTTGGTGGAAAACAGACTGCCTCAAAAGCAAGGGGGAATGTGCAAAAAGAACCAGCACCACCCCTAAGCGATACGGATCTGGAATTTCTATTTACCGAACTGTTGCAAGGAGTACATCAAGCACGAGGGGAAGTATGGGCACAAAAGTGGCTGCATAATATTGAACATCGGATTACAACTGAAGACTGGGTTGAGTGGTTAGGGCGCTTTGGCGAAAGATTGCTAGCATCACCTACACCCAATAATGAAATAGCTGCGCGGTTAGTGCAACTGGGTGAGTTGGGCATCGGAGAAATCGGAGATGTTGCCTATAGTATTGGGATGCAGTTGTTGACACGCAATCAAGGTGAACCAATTTGGGAATATGAAGGGCCAGATGTTCTTAGCACAACTTTGCCATCTGAGCCAACCGCCCCAATATCAGAGTCAGCAGATGCGCCAGAGAACCTCCCGGAGGAAGAATACCAAACTGTCACCCTAGAAGAGTTGTTGGTGATGTTGCAGGAAGATGAAAATTTACGTCAACAGATGGCTCAACAGCTTGCTGTTGAGACAGACGATCCAGAACTGCTTGTTCAGGCATTGATTAGTCAATTATATCCTGCCGGTCAATCGACTACAGAGCAAACAGAGAATTAACTGCTTGGCTCAAGAGTTGAATCTGAGAATTGTAACGTTGTAATGCTATGCTCTTGAAGTTTTGTATATTTTTTGCTAACTTGCTACGGAAGCGCTGTCAGGATCTAATGGGTTTTTACGTAATTCATGATTTTTTTAACACAACGATGGCTACAATCTAGAAAAAGAAAATCCAAGAGTGTGGCAGATGCTCAGGCGGATATCGCAGTCGCTTAAAAGGTTTTTAAAGCGCCTTATTGAAAGTAAGCAGACTAGTTCTCTCAAGGGTGCGAGAGGACACAATCTGGTGGAGATACTACCAGAACTAACCAATGCGGATCTGGAACAATTGTTTATCCAATTGTTAGAAGGCGTGCATCAAGCACGAGGACGACAGTGGGCATTGAGGTATCTGCAACGGCTCGAAAATCGCATTCCGGCTGAACGCTGGATAGATTGGTTGGTGATGTTTGGTGATAGCTTGCTAGCTTCACCCGCACCGAATCCTCTTTTAGCAACACAGATGGTGCAATTGGGGGAACTTGGTGTCGGCAGAATTGGAGATGTTGCCTATGACATTGGCATCCGGCTGATGCAAAACTCACCCTCACAAATTGAGTATCAGGACAATCAGGCACAAAATGACGTAGAAATCACTCCTGGGCAAGAACTGCTCCGCAATTTAGGTGAACAGTTATGGGAATATGATCAGCCAAATGTCGTAGAAACTACTCCTGGGCAAGAACTGATCCGCAATTTGGGCGAGCAGTTATGGGAATATGATCAGCCAAATGTCGTAGAAACTAGAACCGATGAAGAAATTCTCCCAACTTCCCCTGGGCAAGAGCTAATCCGTAGCTTAGGTGAACAGTTATGGGAATATGATCTGCAAGATGTTGAACCAATAACGCCAGCGCCCCCAAATGTCTCTTCTGAGGAAAGATTGACCGAGAATTTAGAGGAACTGGTATTGGAGGATGAACCAGAAGATGCCCAAACCACAACCCCCCCAAATCTCCCTCTCCCCGCAGCGGAAGATTCAATCACCTCGTTAGCCGAACTGAGGTTCGGCGATCAAGAGGAAGTTACTCGAACTAAAACAGCAGCAAATCTCCTTTCCACTAGACAAAGGACTGAATTAGCAACGTCTGACTCAGTGGAAACCTGGGATAACACTTTGACAAATTTAGAGCCAAATGTGGCTAATACTCTAGATGAGTTGTGGGTGAGATTGGATGAAAGTACCAATTTAGTCCAACAACTTGCTTCTAATTTGGCAGTTCAAAGCAGTAATTTCCCTGGTATTATTGAGGGACATAGCGATAATCCGATTACCCAGGCTCAAGCGTGGTTTTACCAAGGTCTAAGCCAAGCCAAAACAGGTGATTTGTTAGGCGCGATCGCATCTTATGACCAAGCCATCGAACTGCAACCAGAATTTTCCGAATATTGGTTTAATCGAGGTTTGACGCTGTTTCATTTAGAACGTTTTGATGAAGCGATCGCATCTTACGAAACAGCCACAGGACTGAAACCCGACTTCTATAAAGCTTGGTACAACAGAGGTGGAACTCTCGGAGAATTAGGATACTTTGAAGAAGCGATCGCTTCTTTTGACAAAGCCATAGAAATTAAACCAGACTACCAAGAAGCTTGGTCTAGCAAGGGTTTGGCGCTGCTGAAGCTAGGTTGGCTACCGGAAGCTATTTCCAGTTATGACCAAGCGCTAAATCTGGAACCAGAAAACCAGGAAAACTGGTATCACCGAGGCATAGCCCTAGCTGTAAGCGAACAATTTGCAGAGGCAATTAGATCTTACGACAGAGCTATAGAAATTGATCCAGACTATCACGAAGTGTGGATAGACCGGGGTGTAGTGCTGTTTAATTTAGGACGGTGGTCAGAAGCGATCGCCTCCTGGGACAAAGCTCTTTCAGTTCAAGCCAACTTCTACTTAGCTTGGTACAACCGGGGTATAGCGTTAGACAACTTAGGACGCCGCATTGAAGCGATCGCCTCCTATGAGCAAGCGATCGCCATTAAACCCGACTTCCACTTAGCTTGGTATAATCAGGCAGTAGCACTGTTTTATTTAGAACAAATTGCCGAAGCGATCGCCTGTTATGACAACGCTTTGCAAATAAAACAAGACTATTGGGAAGCTTGGATTGGTCGTGGAACTGCGATCGGTAACTTAGTGAATGCCGACGAATTGCTGAATTTGTCGAGTAGTATAACAGCAACAAATCCCGCCTTACAACAGGGCGGCTACGAAGGAAAATTAGCCAGCTACGAGGAAGGGTTAAAACATCTGCGGACAGATACCCACCCAGAAGGTTGGGGTAGATTGCATGTTGCGATCGCTAATACTTACTACGATCAAGGAAAGAAACAACCCAACCCCCGCGATTATTGGCGCAAAGCCGCATCTGAGTACCATCAGGCGCTGTTAACCCTCACACTAGAATATTTTCCCCAGTTGCATTTAGAAGTTCTGCAATCTCTAAGCAAAGTGCTGATGGGTTTGGGACAAACAACACAAGTTCAAGAATTACAGCAACGCGGTACAGATTTATTGCGACAATTACTAACTGAAGAAACTCGCTCTGACGAAAGTAAAAAACAGCTAGCTCTGAAATTTGCAGGCTTTGAGCAATTGGCAGTTGATTTAGCCGTAGAATCTGGTGATTTAGTTGAAGCTTGGGAAATTGCCGAACAAGGCAAAAATGCTTGTTTAAACTGGCTGCTTTCTGGCTGGAATGATCATATTTACTCACCTGATTATGGCTCAATTCAACAACTATTCAATCCCACAACAGCAATTATTTACTGGCATATTAGCCCAGTCGCCCTACATACTTTCATTCTCAAAGATGCAGCGCCATCACCGATCCTTCTCTTTACACCCATGCAAGATCCTGGGGCAATACCTTTAGGAGAAGACGCTATCCTTCTAAATGAATTGCCTCTACCCGAAGCAGTGCAACGCCTAATTGAATTTGAAAGTTGGCTAGAAGATTGGCATCAACAATACCAAGAATATCGCAGCACGGCCCAAGACAAAGAAAGTAAAAGCCAGCATTCTTGGCGAGTTGATATGGAACAGAAGCTGTTGCAACTATATGAAATCCTGAATATTTCCACAATTGCACAGGAACTCGAAGGCATTACCCAACTGGTTTTAATTCCTCACCGTGACTTGTACAGATTGCCCATTCATACCCTTTTCCATCTCTCTTCCCCATCGCCGGAAGAGTTGCCGAATGTGGAGTCAAATTTCACTGTCACCTATCTGCCTAGTGCCCAAATAGGTTTATCAATAAAAACTGAAGATATTTGGCAGTGGCAAAATCAGTTATTGCTCAGTGTTGAACATCCTGAGAGTGCAGGTTATCCCACACTGAAATTTGCCAAACTTGAGTCTGAAATTGTTAGCCAGATGTTCGATAATATCCAACGAATTCAGGGGTCAGAAGCTACGAAAAATATTGTCGGAAAGGCCTTATTTGATAATTACAACATATTTCATTTTACAGGTCGTGTCACTAATAATTTAGCTGAACCTAAAAAGTCAGAATTAGCATTAGCAGGTGAAGACAAACTTACTCTAGATGTAATCTGCCAACAAAATCTAGCAAGTTACAACCTTATTACTCTCTCGTCTTGTGAAAATTTAACTACTAGCAACCACACTATCAGCAGCGAATATGCGAGTTTAGTTAGTGGTTTTGTGAGTCAGGGCGTTCCTCATGTAGTGAGTACTCTCTGGAGTGTAGAATCTTCAGCTAGTGCCTTGGTAATGATAGAGTTTTATCGACGATTGCAGCCCAATAAATCAGCAGTTACTGCCTTAGCTGAAGCAACACGATGGCTCAAAGAACTAACTGCTGGAGAACTGACAAAATGGTATGAAGATATCTTGAATAATCTGCATCCTGAGGAATTACGAATTCAGACTTATTTAGCGACACAACTATATAGAAATAGTAAAATGGCATCAGATAAAAATCTTTATAATCATCCTTACTACTGGGCAGCATTCACGATTACGGGTAAGCCAAATTAATCCTTTGAAACTTAACCGATGTGCAACTTATTCTTGGAACCGCTCTCCAAACCTCTTTCCCGCTCTTGAGAGGCTTTGAATCTTACTCCCCAACGCTAGTAGAGAAGCAGGGTGGTTTCATACGAAGAAAGAAAAATACATAAGTCTTGATTCTCGTTTTGTGACATGGCTTTTTACCCCGCTTCCATTCCTCTGCCCGAAAGGTCGAGAGGCTTTGAAACCCAGTTTTAGTTTTTATCTCTTCTTGTATGAAACCACCCTGCCCAACGCTAGTAGGGAAGGGGTTGGAAGTTAGCTTTGAGAACGGCGTAACTTAGTAAAAATAATTCGTAATGGTGGGTTTGTTATACCAGTTACCAACTTTGCCACTGGTGCACATTAACAAAAACCTGCTCTCTGGGTTGATGGCAAAGGCTTAAATCTAAACTTTATTTAAGCCTAATCTAACTCCCGGCGTCCTTCCAATGCCCTTGCCAAAGTCACTTCGTCGGCGTACTCCAAATCACCACCTACAGGCAAACCAAAGGCAATCCGCGTCACCTTGGTAAATGGTTTCAGGAGCTGACCGACATATAGTGTTGTTGTCTCCCCTTCTACACTCGGACTA
Source organism: Nostoc sp. (assembly GCF_036917615.1). Classification (GTDB taxonomy): domain Bacteria; phylum Cyanobacteriota; class Cyanobacteriia; order Cyanobacteriales; family Nostocaceae; genus Nostoc. The sequence continues at coordinate 16,268 of NZ_JBALCZ010000013.1, read as the reverse complement.
ATTGCCAGAATCACTTCTTGAGGTTTTTGCTGACTTACCCGCCGCTGCAAAGCCAGTATAGTCAACTGTTCTGGGCCAATTCCATCAATTGGCGAAATCACCCCACCCAAAACGTGATATTTGCCTTTATACTCGCGGGTTTTTTCCAGCGCAATCACATCACGTGGATCTGCTACGACACAGATAGTGTTATTGTCACGGTTGGGATTGCGGCAAATTTCACAAACAGGTTCAGCCGATAAGTGAAAGCAAACAGAACACAAGCCTATTTGTTTTTTTGCCTCGATTAAAGCTTGTGCCAAAGCTTCAACTTCTGCTTCTGGTCGCTTCAAAATATGCAAAGCCAGTCGTTGGGCAGATTTAGGGCCAACTCCCGGTAGGCGTTGCAATTGCTCAATTAACCGTGCTAAAGGGCGTGCGTAAACCGTTGTCTTGTCTCCAGAATGTTTTTACTTTTACTATGATGACATTTACCAGTAATTTTTTTAGTGATGAATCGCGTCTAGAGACGCGATTCATCTGGTTTTATCAACCAGGCGGCCAGTTCAACTGCCGTCCTCCTAAAATATGCACATGTAAGTGGTGGACTGTCTGGCCACCATCATCACCAGTATTGATGACAACTCGATAACCCTTTTCCAGTCCAGCTTCTTTTGCAACACGTTTGGCGGTTAACAAAAGATGCCCCAACAGAGCATGATCTTGAGATTCAGCATCAGCTAGTGTAGGAATGGGTTTTTTGGGAATGACGATGATGTGAATGGGCGCTTGGGGGTGGATATCTTTGAATGCCAGGGCCAAATTATCCTCATAAACAATATCAGCGGGAATTTCCCGACGAATGATTTTGCTGAAAATCGTTTCTGTAGTTTTACTCATGCCAATCTACCTACTCATCTGCTAAAGATTTTAAAGGTTTACTGTAACGTAAATCGGCACGGGAAAAACCATCTATGTTTAGTTTTGTCAAAAGTTTGAAATGACCGGATTGCAAGCTGTTCCATGATTTTAAGTTTCGCCACATAAATTGATTTTTTAACGCCGACTTACTTAGTGACCTGATGATATACATAACAAAATACTCCTTCCTATTGCTCTTCCATCACTCTAGTCAAAGAAAAATCTCAGCCAACTTCTAGACAAGAGACAAAAACTGGGTTTTAACCTTTATTTTCTAACATTATGGCTAAAATCATCTCTTTTACCTGAAAGCCTTACGTAGTAAGGATTATTGTTTTATTCTCTGGTGATAGTCATGAAAGAGCGCTATGATAAAGTTTTCCATAAAAAAATTCCTCCCACCCCAGCATAAAGACAATAATTACAATCTTTCACTCAAGTCTTGGGTGAGATTGTCATGCTTAAAAAGTTGTATATTTTGTGTACCAGTGCTTTGGAGATTTATATGAAACAGTCAAAATACTATTTTGTTGTTTTTTTTATTATCATAATTAGTATCTTTCTGCGTTTCTGTTTCTTGCAAAATCAAAGTCTTTGGTTTGATGAAGGCTGGAGTTTAGCTTTATCTGATGGTACAAGCGTTCAAGAAAATCTCTTCAGAATTATAAATCGAGAAGCTGGTGACAAATATCAACCGCTTTATTATTTAATCTTGTTCTATTGGCGTTCAGTTTTTGGAGATAGTGAATTTGCCATTCGATCGCTCTCGGCTTCGCTGGGAGTCGGCTCTGTAATTGCCGTATTCTTTACTAGCCTACGTGTTTATGGAAAAAAACATGCCCTATGGTCGTCCATGATCCTAGCAGTTAGTTCTTTCAGCGTATTCTACAGCCAAGATGCCAGGCCTTACGCATTATTAATATTTATAGCCTCACTTCAAATATATTTCTTTAGTTATTCATTCAGTGTAAATAAGAGTAATAAAATTATTTCGCAATTGCTTTTTGGGATCTTGACTGCCATAGGAAGTTTTGGCAGTATTTTGACAATAATCTTTAGTTCAGCCATTTGTTTCTCTCATGCTATTGTTTATAGAAACTTAAAAGAATGGATCAAATGGTGGATACCTCCGGTAGTTTTTTCTTCCCCAATGATTTGGTTCTACTTGTCTTCACCTGCCGCATCTGATCCAACAGCTACTACAGTTACTCGTAGTGGATTACCCATAGTTGAAAACATTATGTTTGTGATCTACGGCATATTAGTCGGGACATCCTATGGACCACCACTGGAGAAATTACGCGATGAGGAAAAGATAAAAATTTTACTTGGCTACTGGCCTCATTTATTAATATTTGTTATTGTGATTACTGTGATTTCTCTAGCTTTAATAACAAGTTTATTAAAACACCGGAAGAGAAAAAGATATCAACGGGCTGATTACTTTTTCACATCCCTTTTAGTCACATCATTTTTAATAGCTTTTCTGTTTGCTCTGCTGACAAAAATTAATTGGCTACCGCGCCACTCTTTTTATCTATGTATACCAGTTGCCATTCTGATTCCATCAGCGTTTTTACATAATTACCAGCGGCGTAATAAAAAATATATAGTGCCTGAAGTTACCAAATTAGCTACTATTTCTTTGCTACTTATGAATGTTTATTCAAATTTTCAATACTCTTCAAATCCAGCCTATGCAAAAGATGACTACCGTTCGGCTGTTCGCTACCTTCTACAACATCGAAATGAATCGGCAAAATCTGTATTGTTATTTGGACAGCCTAGATTATTCCAATATTATGGAGATTCATCGACTATATATGCACCAGAATATATTCTAAAAACTGTGAAGGGAAAAAATCTGCCAGAAAAACTTAGTACGATAACCAAAAATGCAGATACAGTTTTTGTGATAGTTAATCGCGAATTTGATTGGGAACTCAAAGATGTTTTTAAAAGACAAATGAGTGATTTATATAACTTTGAAGATGAGGTTGATTGGCCTTATATGAAAATATACCGATTCACAAGGAAGAAGTAGAAAAAAGCGCCATAGTATATGCCTTGAAAACGTACTTGTTTTTCACGAATGATGCTTCAAATGGATAGCTTCAGTATTCCCCAGCAGAAGAAATTTTGGTAGGTTCTTCCCCCAAGGAAGTAGTATTTGCTCAGGCGGCAGAAGCTGCATTACAAGGGGCGCAACTTCCGCAATACAACTCTTTCAAAATTGAGCTAGCCAAGCGGGCAATAGGCAAAACTAACCCAGTACACCGCCAACACCGAGGAGAAAATCCCTATTGCGGTGACGTGGTTGAACTGACGCTGGCGCTAGATGAAACAGAAAGCAAAATTGCAGACATTAAATTTGAAGGTGCAGGTTATGGATTGTGTCTTGCTTCTGCTGAGTTTATGGCGATCGCTATCAAAGGTAAAAGTATCACACAAGCGCTGTTGATCGTAGAACAGTTCCACGAGATGGTAACGGGACATACTCAGTTTGAGCCGCCGTGGGAGAAGCTCAATATTATCCAAGGTGTTTCCCAATATCCGATGCGGGTTAAGTGTGTAACTTTGGCTTGGCATACCCTAAAGGTGGCGCTGGGTTCAGTTGAAACTGGGGCGTATCTTTAATGCATCAATGTATCGACTGGACAATGCGATTGTATCGACTGACAATACGATTGTATTGACTGATAATACGATTGTATTGACTGACAATGCGATTGTATCGACTGACAATGCGATTGCGATCGCCTTTAGTGCAGTAGCAGATGCGATCGCCCGTAGTAAAGTATTAGCTGCGTAGACGCAAAACCGTCAGGGGGTTGTAGTCTTCTCTGCCAGACGCTACGCGAAGGCGCAGCGTTCGTTGGCCCAGCCTCTCGCAGAGAAAGAAAGGCGGTTGCCGTCGTTAGCGCAGCGATAGCAAAGCAAAAGCGTTAGCGAGTCTTGTCTGCGACACGCTGTTCGCGTTTGAGCGTCAGGGCTTGTTACTAAACATCGCCTCTGCTGAAAAAAACTCTCTGTTAGGGTTAGCAAACCCAATTAAGTTTACACCATTGAATATTTTCAGTTTTTGTTTTTTAATAAACAAAAACTATATAACTACAACAAAATCAAAACAATTTCCGCACTCATGTGCGACCAAAAGTTACGAGTTTTTGAGAAAATTCTAATTTTCCGTATCTGCTCAGATTTTCTTTAGATTTGCCAACTAGCGTTAGGGCAGATTTGTTAATTGCCTACCTGCCTTATTTAGCAGCGCCCTTTTTTTAGAACTGATGCAGCTTAAAGGTGCTAAGGGTGCGAAAGCGTTGATCAAAAAATATACGGTTACAGTATTGATTCTTCTGATACCACAAGCTGCAATTGCTCTTGATCCCCTAGACGATTACGAACAGCTACTATTATTTTGTAAATTGGACAGGATGCTTAATCTACAATATATAGTGCTATATCTTTGTAGTTGAAAATTTTAATAAACCACAAAGGCTTAAAAAAATCACAAAGCCGACTTTTGCAACACAACCGTATTTGATGGCTAAATCAATTGTTTCAACAAAACGCCTCAGCAGACAGTTAATCCGCTGGTTGCTTGAAGAAGACCGACGAGAGAAGGAAAGACCTCACCGCAAGCAAGAAATACATCGCCAGCATCCTTGGTGGCAAGTGATGTGCTTGACTGGTGTAGATTATTTCTCGACTCTTGGCTATCAACCTGGGATTGCAGCACTGGCAGCTGGCGCTCTTTCTCCTGTGGCTACCCTGGTTCTGGTTTTGCTAACGCTCTTTGGAGCATTGCCAATCTATCGGCGCATTGCTGCCGAAAGCCCTCATGGTGAAGGGTCGATCGCAATGTTAGAGCGTTTGCTCCCTTGGTGGCAAGGCAAGTTACTTGTGCTGTGCCTACTAGGCTTTGTGGCAACCGACTTTATTATTACCATTACCCTGTCGGCTGCTGATGCTACAGCCCATATCATCGAAAATCCGCTGGCTCCATATTGGCTTCACAATCAGACGATCGAAATTACCCTGGTATTAGTTGCATTACTAGGTGCAGTTTTCCTCAAAGGTTTCCGAGAAGCAATTGGTATTGCAGTAGTTTTGGTGGCAGTTTATCTAGTGTTAAACTTCATTGTCGTTAGCGTCGGTCTGTATCAAATCCTAACTCACCCGGGAGCGATCGCTAACTGGCAAACTGCACTTTTTGCACGCCATTCCAACCCTTTGATCCTAATCGGCATCGCTCTTCTGATATTCCCCAAGCTAGCGCTGGGATTGTCAGGCTTTGAGACTGGCGTGACCGTTATGGGTCTAGTAAAAGGGAGCAGCAGTGACACTCAAGAGCATTCCAAAGGGCGGCTTCGGAATACACGCAAGCTGCTCACCACTGCTGCTGTGCTTATGAGCTTCTTTTTGCTCACCACCAGCTTTATAACCACTCTTTTGATTCCAGCCGCACAATTTGCATCTGGGGGCAAAGCCAACGGACGGGCCCTTGCTTATTTATCACATCTGTATCTAGGCAATGGCTTTGGCACAATTTACGATCTAAGTACTATTTCCATTTTGTGGTTTGCAGGTGCATCTGCAATGGCAGGGCTGCTGAATATTGTGCCTCGCTACCTACCACGCTATGGCATGGCACCCAATTGGGCCCGAGTAACGCGACCTTTAGTGTTAGTCTACACAGCGATCGCTTTTGTGGTCACAATTATCTTCCGGGCAAATGTGGAAGCCCAAGGTGGGGCTTACGCAACTGGTGTGCTTGTATTGATTACCTCAGCTGCCTTTGCCGTCACTCTATCAGCCCACCGTCACAGAGAGAAGCGGGCAAGAGTCGTCTTTGCAATCATCACACTGTTGTTTATATATACTACTGTTGTCAATATCATCGAAAGACCAGAAGGGATTAGGATAGCTGGATTTTTCATCGGTGCGATCATTTTTACCTCGCTGGTTTCTCGTGTTTGGCGTTCAACGGAACTGCGAACAGAGCGGATCGAAGTTGACGAACTTGCTGGCCAATTCCTTGCCGAAGAAAGCCAGGGAGCAATCCGGCTGATTGCTAATCGATTGAATAAGGGCGATGTCCTAGAGTATTTTATGAAAGAGAAAGAGGTACGCGAGGATAACCATATTCCACCCAACGATCCAATTCTGTTTCTAGAAATTAAGGTATCCGATGCTTCGGAATTTGCGGATGTGATCAAAGTAAAAGGGGTGCAAGTTGGTGATTACCACATCCTCCGGGCTGAAAGTGCAGCAGTACCTAACGCGATCGCGGCTTTACTGCTTTATATTCGTGACCACACAGGTAAGATTCCCCATGCCTACTTCGGCTGGGTTGAAGGCAACCCTATACAATACTTACTGCGTTTTATCTTGTTCGGAGAGGGTGATATTGCTGTGGTCACGCGTGAAGTACTGCGTCGGGCTGAAAAGAATCCCGACAGGCGTCCTGGCGTTCATGTCGGGGGGTAAGCATCATGGATGATTGAAGAGGACACTTACCTTTGAAGATTTTCTCTCTCAATACCGAGATAACCCCCGCTATAAACTGGCAGATGGAGAACTAATTGACAGGTCAACCACTGGCCCTTAGGGATCACCTGAACTTGCAGATATTTATCTCTAGCGATCGCTTTTAAGTTTTTTGACTGGTTTTCGATCACAGGATCGCTAGACATCGCCTGTTTTCACCCGATCATCAGAAGTGCGTAGAGGCTCTGCGGCTTATTGCTAGACAACGCCTACTTTTACCCGATCACCAGAGGTGCATAGACGCAAAGCGGTGATGGGGTCGCAGTCTTCTCTCAAAGGGAGACACTAAGAGCGATGACGATTAACTTATAATCAAAACAACTTGCCTTCAGCAGATTGACTTTCATGACATATATCTCCCCAAAAACGCTCACATTTGAAGATTTTATCTCCCAATACCGAGATAATCCCCGCTACGAATTGGCAGATAGAGAATTAATTGACATGGAACCAACTGGCCCCCACGAAACGGTGAGTGGCAAACTTGCAACCCAAATTGGGATCTACCTTGTTGCAGAACAACTTCCCTGGTTTATTCCTCGCACTTGTTTAATTTACCCCTTTGCAGATACAGCTACAGTTCGTCGTCCTGATGTCGTGGTTCTCGATGAAACTGTTCTTGACCGTGAACCCCTTTGGGAGCGAGAACCCGTAATTACAATGGGACGCTCAATTAAACTGGTGGTGGAAGTCGTTAGCAGCAACTGGGAAACCGATTATGCGCGAAAAGTTGAGGAATATGCGCTCTTAGGAATCCCTGAATACTGGATTGTGGATTATCGAGGATTGGGCGGTGTAGTATTTATTGGTAAACCTAAACAAGCTACATTCACTGTTTGTCAATTAGTTGAAGACACCTATACTCAACAACAGTACCGACTCAATGAATTAATTAACTCGCCACTTTTGCCCCGTCTTCAACTTCGCTTAGATGACATTCTACCTCGTTAAGTGTTGAGTGCAGAAGAAGAGTGAGAAGCGACGCCGATAGCGTACTCCTACGGGGAAGCAAGCTACGCGCAGCGTCTCGTAGAGAAGCTCTCTTCGAGTATTCGTTCGCGCAGCGTCTCGTAAGAGAGCGTCATAGCCCGTCGTAGACATCGCCTCTACCACAGCTATGAATATTATCGGTGTGTAGACGCTTCTTCGGCGAGTCCAGAGACATCGCCTGCTTTAATATTTGAATGTAGAATATAAAACCGTGAGTGCAAAATAATTTACAAACAGAAAAAACTTTTGTACTAAAATCTGTTTTGTACATTTTAAATAAATATCCTTGGCATACGACAGCATCTGCCGATTTTTGACATCGGAGTATCCATTACCTTTTGTACAATGGTTGCTAAACTCTGCTGAAACAAATATTCAGGTTTTACCCACAGAATTAAGCGTAGAACCAATTCGTTCTGATGCTTTATTCCAACTACCAGAACTAGGTAGCATCCTTCATTTGGAATTCCAAACAGTTCCTAAATCAAAACCATCTCTTCCTGTGAGGATGTTGGATTACTGGTTGAGAATATATCGAAAATACGAATGTCCCATCGAACAAGTAGTCATTTTCCTAAAACAAACAGATTCCCCTGCTGTTTACATCAATGAGCTTGCTGTTGGGAAGACAAGACATGAATATAGAATTATCCGTTTGTGGGAGCAAGACCCAAAACCGCTTCTGGCTAACCCTGCACTGCTACCTTTAGCAGTTTTGGCTTCTACAGATACACCAGCAGGTTTGCTAGAACAAGTTGCTGTAGAAATAGATAAAATCGAAGAACCAGCACAACAGCAAAATATAACAGCTTGCGTAGAAGTGCTAGCTGCCTTAAAGTTCGATAAACAACTAATTCGCCAGTATTTCAGGGAGGAACTAATGCAAGAGTCACCAATTTATCAAGAAATACTAGAAAAAGGTGCCAAGCAAGGAAAGCTACAAACCTTAACCCGCCAACTTTCACGGCGATTTGGCACAATTTCTTCTGAATTACAGCAACAGCTTCAAGCACTGTCGATTAACCAGCTAGATGATTTAAGCGATGCGCTGTTTGACTTTTCCGAAATATCCGACTTGGCAGTTTGGTTGCAAAATCAGCGATAACTCGAATTATTTACACTATAGCCCGTCGTAGACATCGCCTGTCTTAACACCAACTCAATTAGTGCGTAGAAGCTCTGCTTCTTGTTGCCAGACATCGCTTTGAAGAGAATGTGATTATTCGGGATGCGAGCACCTGTTTTCAAACTATCACCAGGAGTGCGTAGAAGCTTTGCTTATTGTCGTCAGACATCGCCTTTATGAGGTTATGAATTATTTAGAGGTGTTACAGGTTTAACCCAAGCACATCAATCAACACTGAGGGCTTTGCGGGTAGTGGAGAGTTAAAATAACTTCGCCATTTTTTCAAACTATAGGGTATAAATAGAATTTAAAATACTTTTAAATTCCTGATCAATTTCTGCAAGTTGTTTTAACCAAGTATTTGAAGAGATAATTTCTTTTGCTTTTGACTCTTTAAAAGCAGCAATTTTCTGCTCAACATCTCCTAAAAATCCCTTTTCAAAGGTCGATAGTTGTTTGTCAATTTGAAGTTTTAGGTCTTCACTGTTTGCATTAAGCTGCTTAGTAATCTCGTTACGTGCTTGAGCTATCTTTTTTTGACGTTCTTGTTCCTGTACATGACTAATTATTTCTCCCATAACTGTTACAAATACTGTAGCATAATTTAAAAACTTAGTACTATTACCGAGATTTTTAGCAATACCAATTTCTTCACCTGGGCTAAATCGATTGCCTAGAATATTGTTATCAAAATATAAAATTTGCTGGTGAAGTTCACTACCTACAACCTGACTATTATCAAGCCAAAATGAAGATGACTCGCTTTTTTTCTAAATAGCTTCATTCAAAGCTTTTTCTGTAGTATTCTTCTTGGCTATATCTCCTATCTTCTGAGCTTCAAATAAAGATATTTGAGCTTTTTCTATCTCTTAATTTGCCGCTTTAATGACATTTTTTGTCGCTTCTATTTACAGTCGTATTTTTTAGTATATATCCCATCACTTTAACACTAACATTGATGGTTTTTGTTATATATTTTAATTTATTAGATTTGGGCTTGACAGGCGTAAATGATGATATTTCTTCAGATTGGAGCGAAGCTTCAAGAGCACGACATAAGTCGCTTTCAAATTTCTTTTCAAGTTTTTGCTTAAGAGGTTCAATCGTATTATCAAATTCTTTTTGGATTTGGATTTTTGCTTGCTCGTAGGCTAACTTATTAAAATGTTTAAAGTTAGCACAGATGGCAGCGATGGCATCAGCACCTTCCATCTGCAAATCCATCAGTGCTACGTCGGGCTGATGTTGGCGGAAAAATTCTACCGCTTCTCGCCCGTTGCAAGCATAGCCGACTACAGTCTATACCTGACTCAGATTCGAGAAATATTGTTAAAGCTTGTCTTAAAATCGGATGATCGTCAGCAATCAAGATGCGAATAACATTGGATTGGCTCATACGAAATATGTTTGAAAAGCAGGGTAAATGCTCACAAACAGCCTGTAGTAAGCCTCTGTTTGTGTGACTTAATTACCGACTACCAATTACAAATTACAAATTACGGATTAGTATCATATTTTGATAGTCACCACCACCTCCGTCCCCTGTCCTGGCGAACTTTAAATTGTTAATTTTTCCCCGATGTGTTCAGCCCGTTCGCTCATGAATAAAAGACCAAAGCTGTTGATAACAGATACACTGCCTATATCAAACCCTTCTCCATCGTCCTTGATCCGCAAGCTTCACTGGCAATCTTTTTTGCATAATCTAGTTATAAAAAATGCTCACAAAAAGAGTAACCCTAAAAAATCTCTCTTCAGATAGACGCTTATTTTATAAATAAGCAGAAACTATATAAGATGGGTTACTTTTATGTTCGCCGGTTAACTAAGGTAGCGCTAGCTTGGTCAACAGGCATCAGCACAACTTCATTAATATTGACATGGGGCGATCGCGTCACGCAGAAAAATATCACATCAGCCACATCATCTGCTGTCAGGGGTGTAACTCCCTGGTAGACTTTGTTGGCACGTTCAGTATCTCCGTGAAAACGCACCTCGCTAAATTCTGTTTCTACCATCCCCGGGTCAACGGAAGTTACACGGACTCGCGTTCCCAACAGGTCTTGTTTTAAACCTTCAGAAATTGCTCTCACCGCAGCTTTGCTAGCACAGTAGACATTACCACCGGGATAGGTTTGATGTCCGGCAATGGAACCTAAATTTACCACATGACCGCGATCGCGACTCACCATTCCAGGAACGACATAACGGGAAAGGTAAAGTAAACCTTTAACGTTAGTATCAATCATGTCTTCCCAGTCTTGAAAGCTGCCTTCATGCAACTTGTCTAAACCACGACTTAGACCAGCATTGTTAATCAGAATATCGATGTCAGACCAGGCAGAGGGGAGAGTAGAAATGGCAGATTCAACAGCTGTGCGATCGCGCACATCTAGCTCTAACAAATGAATTTCAGTACTAAAATCTTTATTGAGAGTATCTGCTAGCTGCTGCAAACGTTCTAACCGTCGTGCCGCTAAGATCAGTTTTGCACCCGCACCAGCGAAGATTCTCGCACAAGCAGTACCAATACCGCTGCTTGCACCAGTAATCAAAATGATTTGATTTTCCAGGGAAGTCATTGTTAGTCAAAAGTCAAGAGTCCAATGTTAATTTAAATACACAATTTAGCAATTTAGCAAGTTACTGACACAGAAAATTTAGAGCGATCTATTTTCGTTGATCGTGACTTCGTAATAACAATTGCTAAGTTACAGAGCTAAACGTAAATGTCAGTGCTTGCTTTTACAACATAAACAGTACATTGATAAACTGTGTAATGCCCCACATTTAACCCACGTTGAGTATCAGTGTCAGATATACTGTAATACTCAGGTTTTGGAACAAGATGTCGATGATGATGAATTACTCTAAAGTAGTCTGATGCTCTTTGGCTATCACTTTCATGATTTTCAGGAAATGGCAAATTATTTACTAGCTCATAATCACTCCAATCGATCTGTAGTGTTGTACCAATTGCAGGTACTTCATTGTAAAATCGTCCCCAACCACCAAAACCACTAGGCGGATGATGATGGTGGTTTACAAAGTTAATAAATTTTTGTTCATTATCAACCAATGCAATCTGACAAAGTACAGACATATTTTCTCAGCTATTAATATTTATTTTTTTCTTGGATGTAACTCAAAAGCTAAATCTAAGTGGTAAAAAAACACATCAAACTCTGCAAAGAAATTCATATGTCCGAGAATCAAAGGAGCTTCTCTTGATTCTGTATATGCAAACGCAAGAAGGACGGGCGAAAACTCAGCAACTGTAGCTGATAGAACTAAGCCGCGTGCTTCCAGACAAGCCAGATTTTTAGTACGCTAGCGGTAGCGTAGCGCACTAACTCCTAACTCCTAACTACTTCTTCACCACTTGCAGGCGCTGAGTTACCATCGTCATCCCATTGCCCCGTAGGATGACAGCAGAAACCCATTGGCTACCAGGGGTAGATGGTGCTTGTGCTACTTTAAACAGTCCGCCAGATGTCAGTAATTCCAAATCCACGGGTGTGGGGTTAAGAAGTTTATCTGGTTGGATAGATTCTTCTAGCGCCGTTCCTAGTAGAAAATCATCACCAAGTGGCTCTTGGACGATCGCATCAAAATTATACTTCTGACCAACTTGCACCTGCTGTGGTAATTTAATATCAATTTGGGGCGGCTTGCTGCCAGAGGTAAGTAGAGTGCGTTCTGACAAAATGTCTTGGCGGACGATTTTGCCGCCTGCAATGCGCTGACGCGATTTAATCGTGGCATCGAGAGCTAAATTATTACTGTTACCGGAGGGTAAGCCAGTTATCTTCGTTTCTGTTTCGGCAATAATTGCATTGCCTTCAGGTTTTGAAGATAGCAATTTTGTACTGTATTGCAATTTAGGATATCGTTGCCAAAGTGAAATCAAAGACCTTTCCAGGGTTTGGAGGTTTAATCCATCTCCATGAGTGAAATTGGGGCTGTAGAATTGCAACACTCCTTTGACATCGCCCTTACTGGCGGCTACATCAATTTGCGTCAACAGGTTTTTCAGTTCGGCTGGTGCATTTTGGAGTGTACCAGCTTGGACTAATTGCTGTGGTGTCGTCGCTTGAGTGCGTTGCCAACCACTTGTTAAACCAATGGTCAGCAGGAACGAAACCAGCCAGATATTTGCTGGAAATCGGAGTTGGCGTCTCACTAAGGCGGCAATAATGTTAGTCATTGGTAAGAGTTTACTGATTTGATTAGAGAAAGTAAGGAAATTGTTTTATCTTAGTTAAGCTAAGCGCTAAACGGTAGAGGTTTGATGGCAAACGCACCTACACGATTATTAATAGCTGCCAGTGGGACTGGTGGACACTTGTTTCCAGCGATCGCACTGGCAGAAAAACTTCCAGATTATCAAATAGAATGGCTGGGAGTACCCAATCGGCTAGAAACTGAACTTGTCCCCAAACAGTATCCTTTGAATACTATTGCAGTTGAAGGGTTTCAGCAAGGGTTTGGACTCTCCTCAGTTCGCATCTTCGGTAAACTCGCCCTTTCGATTCTAGAAGTCAGACGAATTCTCAAACAGGGAAATTTTCAAGGGGTGTTTACCACAGGGGGTTACATTGCCGGGCCGGCGGTCATTGCAGCGCGTTCCCTCGGTTTACCCGTGGTTTTCCACGAATCTAACGCTTTACCAGGTAAAGTAACTCGCTTTTTTGGCCCTTGGTGTAGTGCGGTAGCCTTAGGATTTGAAGTAGCTGCTAAGTATTTACCCCGTGCCAAACATGTCTTTGTTGGCACTCCCGTCAGAGCGCAATTTATCGATGGGGCAATTAATGCACCACTGGATTTAGCTATTCCTGATGGTGTTCCCTTAATTGTTGTCTTTGGTGGTAGCCAGGGTGCAGTTGCGGTTAATAAATTGGTGCGCGAATCTGCAAACGCTTGGTTTGAAGCAGGTGCATATATAGTACATTTAACTGGCGATCGCGATCCAGAAGCAGATAGTCTCAAACATCCACAGTACATCGCCTTACCTTTTTACAACAATATGGCAGCGTTGTTGCAACGAGCTTCTCTTGCTATTAGTCGTTCTGGGGCTGGTAGCTTGACAGAATTGGCAGTGTGTGGAACGCCATCGATTTTAATTCCTTACCCCTTTGCCGCAGAAGACCATCAATCTTATAATGCAGACGTATTTACTTCATCTGGTGCGGCGTTAACGTTAAAGCAATCACAGTTGACGGCTCAAGCATTGCAAAGTAATGTGTTGAATTTGTTGCAGTCACCGCAAGAGTTAGCAAAGATGGCGGAAAAAGCAAAGGCGATCGCAGTTCCCGATAGTGCCGAAAAGTTGGCGCAGTTAGTACGTGAGGTGATAGAAACTTAACAAATTAAAAATTAACAATTGTTCGCGTGGTCACTGACTTGTACTGAGCGCAGTCGTTGGCGTAGCCTCTCGCAGAGAAGTAGCCTTGCCGAAGTGCAGCGTTACGGAGTGAAGATAGTAACAGACAATAGGAATTTATTTTCCAAGTTATGAATATTTTATTCAACCAAAAATTCCGCCTCACAGTAAGTTGCGCTGGTTTATTACTTGTCAGTTTAGCCAGTAGCCATCTATCTACTCAGTTAAAAACTAAACAGCCAGATCAACAAGATCAATCATTTCCTCAGCAAGAAAATTTTGCCCCACTTCAATCAGAGATTTCCTTTACCTCAAATCAAGCTGCTCATCCCTTCACCTCAAAATCTCAAAATACTTTTGCCGCTCAACAAATATCTGATGAGATTATAGACAACCAAAATGCTTTTTCATCTCGGCATAATTTGTTAGCAGCATCTGCACCCTATCCAGTAGTCGATGAGTTCAAAAAATATAAATTTAGCATTAATGGCAGCCAGGTTGTTACTCCAGTAAAACTACCAAATAGCAAGATTAATTTCAATCAAAGGGATTTATTAACTGTTCTCGTTAATACTAGAAAATATTTTCAAGACTACGCTTCAGAAGACCCAGATATTCTCCGTACAGGAATCCTTGCCACTCAAGGGGTTACTGTGCCAGATGTTCTCAAAACTTTAGATTTCATGATTGCTGTCTTAAAGGAGGATATTGCTAATAATCGAGCTACTCGTTTACAAGACCCTAAATTTATTAATACCAATTTTCGAGTCATTAAATGGTCTGCCTATAACCCAAATAATAAAAAGCAAAAACAATTACGAATTACCGAATATGCTGTCTTTACTCACTCTGGTTCTCGCAAGAAAACCTCTACTTTTAATACACCAATTTATAGCTTAAAAGAAAACTATAATAACGATAAGTTCTACACCAGATACACAAAGCAGGATGTTTTGTCTGGTATTTATGAACCAGGTGGTAGAGAATTTGGAAAAGTTACAAGTCTCGCTTATCTGACCAGAAATGGCTTAGAAGAAGCAATTATGGAAGGAACAATACTGATTAATTTTACAGATGGTTATAAGGCATTTTTTAATGTAGATAGAAATAATGGAATGTCTTATATTCGCGGATTGAAGGCAACAGCACAAAAGCGTTATTGGTATTTTAGAGAAGTTGATGCTATTAAAGGCTATGGATACAAAATAGATGCAAAAATTTCTATCAAACCTGGAGTCACTTTTGCTGGAGATGTTTTGAATATCGGTTTAGGTAAAGTGATTGTAATTGAGCATACTAAAGGTGGTCGCAAACATCTGCAAATGGGAGTCATCGCCGATACAGGTGGAGCATTTTTACCCAATATTTATCAACTCGATTTTTTGGCAGGTATTTTTAAGAATAAAAAAGAATTTGGGCAGGATATCAGGCAATTGCCTGAATATGCTACAGCATATTTTTTAGTAAAGAAGTAGAGTCTTCAGTACCTATTATGCTAATTATTAGCTTGTTGCCTCCCAAAGTCCTTTTCATAAAGAGTTTAAGCCTGTCAAATGTGAAATTAACAACTAAATAATTACTGAAAGGCTTGCCAGTAGTATATTCTGGATAATAATGCGGCAAATTAGCATAGTACGTGCTGAAAAACCAACAAGTAATGCATAAGTTGATGTCAAAAATCTATACACGGGTCAACAGTTCTAGGTTATGACCATTGGGGTCATAGAAATAGAAGCCACGACCTTCGTTCCAGTGGTTAATTTGTCCTTTATTCTGATGCATGGGGTCGCTACTGTATTCAATACCCGCCTCTTTGACGCGTGCAAAAATTGCATCAAATTCCTCATCACTGACATGGAACGCATAATGATGCGACTCGAACTCTTCAGCGTCGCCAAAGTCAAGCGTCAGTACATCATTTATATGCACAGCAGCGAAGTGACCAACGGGAACCTCGACCTCTAAACCAAAAATTTTTGCAAAGAACCTCGCCGAAGCTTCTTTGTCATATACGGGCACTATGGTGTGATTTAGAGTAATTGTCATGTCACACCTCCTCTCATAATTTCGGTAGTAATCAATATCAACTCTCTATTCAAGTCGATCACAACTCTATTTTATCTCTTCAACGCTGACACCAGAGTAAACCTATATAAATTCCGTGTTCTATGTATTTTGAACACCAGCAAACACGAATAACTGTTGCTTGTTCGCAATTTTGGTTTTTAAATAAGAAAAATTAATACTTTATATCAGCTTTACTGAAGTAATAAAACTTGATAAAAAATTGTAAAGCAGTGTAAAGTAGTTTCACAGGCA
>NZ_JBALCZ010000012.1:0-166212 GCF_036917615.1 Nostoc sp. | reverse complement strand
CAGGATGCTTTAAGGCTGACAAGATAATATTTTTAACCTCTAATTCCTTTTGATTTGCGTTCTCTCATATCGCTTTTAGTCTAAACTCCAGTCATCAAGCAGAATTCGCATAGGCGGTTAGCATTTCCTTCGCTAATTCGAGAGCGGCGATTGCTTGCTCACGGCTGACACTGGGAAAGTGATCTAGAAATTCATCCAGTGAGTCACCTGCTTCTAAATAATCGAGCAAGGTTTTTATCGGCACACGAGTAGCAACAAAAACAGGCGTTCCCCCCAATATATAGGGATCGCTATGAACAACACGTGATGTGGATGTCATATAGTTAGCTTGTCAGCCACAGACTACTTTTTGATCGTAGCTTTTGCTGTTTGGAAAATCTACCGTGAACGCCTCCGACAAAACATTTCCATTAATGGACGACATGAAGCGATCGCCGTTGAAATTGATGGACAAAAACTCATCTTTGACAACATCCACCCTGAAGGCATTTCCAGAGTAGACTGGATCAATAACCTATACTGCCCTGCCCAAGATTTAGGCGGCAATTTCCAAATTACCAAAACCGACTTTTCAGCTAGAGAGATAGATGGTTGATTTATATGACCTAATCCACAATATACGGAAACGTCCTGCCATGTATTTGGGACGAACTTCCATATCCAATCTTCGCACTTTTCTGGCAGGTTACTGCTTTGCCCGTCGCCAGATAGGAATCCCTCAAACATCACAAGAACAGCAATTTTCCAAATTTCAAACTTGGATTTAGCAGAAATTCAATTTGGCTACCAATCAGACTTGGGATCAGATTATTCTATTTTTCTCCCAAGATGAACACACTGCCTTAGAGCCGTTTTTCAAACTGTTTGACGAATTTATCCAAACAGAACATCCCAAAGAACTTCAAGCGAATACAACGAATAACTTGATAGTGGTTTTAGAGACTCAAGAGTGAAAAAGACCACTTTAGAAGCTAACTAGCGACACTGGTATCCAAGAGGAAGCTTAATATTGAAACACTATTCAAAGTTAGCTTAAACATAGAAGCAAATACAATATCTTGTTATAGAAACTTGAAATGGATGCTTTAGTCCAAGAACTCGACACAAAACTACGCCAATGGCAACCTGACATTGCTCAACAAGTGCGGCAATGCCTTGCAGAGATTATTGAACTGGCAGATCAGGATGCTCTAGATATTCTTCGTTCGAGAGTAGTTGAACAAGAAGTATTGGATTTGATTGATGAACCTGAAATCTGGTGAAGTGTGGCTAGCCGATTTAGGACTTACAGCCAAGACGCGCCCTGTTGTCGTTGTGTCTCGCTATGACCCTACACCGCCCCGCGCTTTAGTTGTCTATGTACCAGTAACTACGCAAAATCGGGGTAGTGCATACGAAGTTGAACTGCCTGCATTACGGTTTTTACGACAAGGCTCTGTTGGCTAATGTTCAAAGTATAGGTTCAATTCCTGCTGCAAGACTGGAGCGTAAACTGGGCGAACTGCCAGATGAAACATTACTCAAAATCAAACAAGCTTTGATGTTTGCTCTGGATTTGGAAATTGAGGAACAGCAGGACGATTCAAAAGATGTGGATACCACTTTATAATAGACGCGATCGCCTACAGATAGCCTCAAAGCGTCAAATTACATCAGGCTTTTGTTAATCTGAGTATTTTACACTTTTGACTTAACTGCTGGCTGTGATGTTTGTAATGACTGGGGCAAACTCCAGTCGGGACGCAAGTTAGCAGCGTTGCGTAAATAAATATGATGAATTGAGGCAGAGGCTGGCAGGTAGGCGTGGATTAGGAGCCGAATGCAGCGCTGTAAGCTGCCTTCGACGTGCATTTGCTGCACATCCAACATGGCCACATTATCCCAACCAGGACGCGCTCTGGCGATCGCAGCTGGAAAAATAGCATCTAAATCGCGTGTGACTGAGAAAGTCACACTAATCATGTCCCTCGGCTGGAATTGATTCCGGTTTTCCAGTTCATCTAGTAGTTCTGTCACCACCTGTCGCATTGCCTCAACGGTATTTTCTGAAACGGTTGTTGCTCCGCGAATAGCCCGCATTTGCCACTCCACGTCAAAATCCTCCTTAAAACAGAAAAGTGAGGAGTTAGGAGTTAAGAACGAGAAGTTAAGATTTTTAACTCATAACTCCTCACTCATAACTCCTAACTCATAACTAGGGTCGATACAACCATAACGGTAAACCACTGGTAGAGATTTCAAATTCCAGCCAATCAATACCAGCCCCAATTCCTGATGAAAACTGACGACTCCCTGGTAGAAGGCGACTCAATAAGGGTTTACGTTCTTCTAGGGTATAGCAGAGAGTTTTTTCTGGATCAAGTCCGACCAGTTCTGCTGTCCAGCGGCGGGCATCTTCTTCTGTGCCCAAGCGGTCTACAACACCCAACTCTAGGGCTTGCTGTCCAGTAAAAATCCGACCATCGGCAAAACTTTTCACAGTTTCTACTGCTAAAGAACGACCATCAGCTACCGTTTGGACAAACTGCTGATAACTTGTGTCAATCAAATCTTGCAAGATGTTTGCTTCTGGTTGAGTCAGTTCCCGGTCAAAAGCCAAAATGTCTTTGTAAGGGCCAGACTTAATTACCATGAAGGAAACACCGATTTTTTCTAGCAAGCGTTCCAAGTTATTCCCACGCAAAATCACACCAATACTACCCGTAATCGTACCTGGGTTTGCTACGATGTGTTCGGCTCCCATGCCGATGTAGACTCCTCCAGAAGCCGAAATATTGCCAAAGCTAGCGACGATTTTAATTTTTTCGCGCAAACGCTTTAGGGCGCTGTAGATTTCTTGAGAATCTCCGACTGTACCGCCAGGACTATCGATACGTAGCAATAATGCCGGAAACTTTTTTTCCTCTACAGTTTTCAGGGCTTCTAGGACGCGTTTGCGAGTAGCACCGGCGATCGCACCAGTAATTTCAATTCGCGCAATTTGTTTTCTAAACTTGGGCTTAAACGGCCAAATCATGAGCTGTCAACATACCTCGTAATAACCTCAATATAAGATGCCCAGCGGTCAGACGACCTGCTTTGCTCTGTTAAGAAACATGAGCAGGCATTGTGCTTATCAGGATTTTAAGGAAATTTTTATATTTTGCAGAGAGTTTTATTTGATATTCTCAATGAATGCTAATCAATTCCTTAAAGATTGCAGCTAACACAAAATGCCAATCTCTAGTTTAGCGTCCAACGTGATGATTTTGTACAGACGATTTTAGCTGTTTTGCGAAATTCAAAATTCCAAAACCCTTGCTATTTTACCTTTATGACCTTTTGAGAAGGGGTTTGCTACAGTCGCGCATAGCATTAGTACCGCAAGGCGGAAGTCAAAAGTCACTTGTACTGAGCGTAGCCGTAAAGCCTGCGGCATAGCTACGCTTAGGGCGCAGCCTCTCGTAGAGAAGTAAAAGTCAAAAGGATCATGGAATAAGCTCTTTAGGGCTTTTCAATGGTCTGCTTATTTACGCAGTGCTGTACTAGTCATTAGTAATTAATAACTAATAAATAATGAATAATAAGTATTTAATTAATAATTTTGAGACGCAATTTAATTAATAAAAATTCATTCAGCAATACTAATCCCTATTTAGGTTAAGACTAGTAGTACTTTCACTTTTGGAAATATTACTTTTCCTCTCTTGTACAGCCCATGAGAACCTGACGAAGCTATTTCCACTACTTATGAATCTATTCGTAAAATTTGACACCGATAATAGACGTACATGTCAAACAGTGCCCCGACGAAAGTACAGGTCAAGCTAATTACAAATAATCCGCGTAGGGGAGTTCCAGTGCCAAAGGTGGCAAGAAAATGCATAATCTGAGTAGCGATCGCCTCAGTTAACTCTTGTAAGCCAGGGAAGTGACCGATGAGGAATAGAAGGAGCAATCCGCCGCCAACTAGGAACATGGGAGCGACAAAACTAAAAATAATCGTCAGTAGTAGGGAGCGGAGAAAGTTAGTGAAAATAGTCATTTAGGACAAACTCCGTGAGTAGAGATGACAATAGCTGGATAGCGGTTTGTCATTTTCTACAATACGTGCGATCGCTTGTGAGCAGACAATCTGTCAAAAATCTTAAGTTTTCATTAAAAGAAACGGCTACCAGTTACAGCACATGCTGATGATATCAAAAATGACTTAAATCTACAAAACCCTTGCAAATTCAAGATTATAGCCAAGGTTAGTACCTATTTATTGCTTTGTAGTACGTTTAATAACAGCTTCATTTTCTGAGAGCATCTTTAATCTAAGTTAATGTTCAGTTTCTTAGGGGAGTAGGGAGTGGGAAAGAAGAAGCAGGGGAGCAGAAGGGAAAAAGGTAATTTTTCATTGTCCCCATTCCCTATTCCCCATTCCCTATTTCCAATGACTTCCGCTATTCTTAAGGCAGTTACCGAGTTAGCTACAGAACATTGAACCAGATTACATCCAAATCCAGTTTAGGAGAATGGAGTCAGCGGCTGCTAGCAGCGATTTTTCTAGGTGGGCAAGTACTAGTTCACCTATTGAAGGGCAAAATCAATCGGCGCAACACCTTGGAACAAATGGCAGCAGTTGGGCCAGATTCCCTATTTATTGCCCTATTGACGGCTATTTCCGTTGGCGCAGTGTTTACCATTCAGGTGGCGCGGGAATTTATCAACTTTGGCGCAGGAAACGTTATTGGCGGAGTGCTTTCCATAGCGTTGACACGAGAACTAGCTCCTGTGTTGACAGGAGTGGTTTTGGCGGGGCGAGTCGGTTCTGCCTTTGCAGCAGAAATCGGTACCATGCGGGTGACAGAACAAATCGATGCCATGTTGATGTTAAGAACAGATCCAATCGATTACCTAGTTATCCCCCGCGTCCTTGCTTGCTGTTTAATGCTACCAATTTTAACCCTCCTGTCTTTGGTAACAGGGATGTTAGGGGGATTAATAATTGCGACAAATATCTACAACCTGTCTGATACGGTATTTCTAGACTCAGCCCGTAACTTTCTTGGGATCTGGGATATTTTTAGCGCCATGATTAAGGCGTGTTGCTTTGGCATTTTAATCGCCGTAATTGGTTGCAGTTGGGGGTTGACGACAACAGGAGGAGCCAAAGGTGTAGGACAGTCAACCACAACTGCTGTTGTGACTGCCTTGCTGATTATATTTGTTAGCAATTTCTTTCTTTCTTGGTTAATGTTTCAGGGGACTGGCAGTGCATTCCTAGGCCTATAAAACTGATGAGTTAGGAGTTAAGAGTTAGGAGTTTTAACTCATAACTCCTAACTCATAAAATAGGAAAGATGCCTACTAAATAAAGCAGGATTTAAGACTGTGACCAGTTCATTTGCTTCTAACTCCACATCAACTGTGGAACTCAAGCCTAGTTACAATATACCTATAGTGTTAGTAATTACCGCTATTCCACTACTGTTGGTACAACCGTGGGTAGGCTTTGTTTTCACACTGTTTGGTTTGTTTCTCATGTTTCAGGCGTTAACGCTGCGTTTACAATTTACTGCCACCGATTTAGATATTTACAGAGGCGAAAAATTGATTCGGCGCTTTCCCTATCAGGAATGGCAAAACTGGCGGATATTTTGGAATGGAGTCCCCATCCTGTTTTACTTTAAAGAAATTAAAAGTATTCACTTTTTGCCGATTTTATTTGACCCCAACACCTTGAAAACTTGCTTAGAACAACGCTGTCCGCGTATTTAGTGCTGAGTGCCATCTGTGCTGAGTCGTTTTGATCTAGACTCATAACGAGCACGAGAAGTAAGAACGGCGGCTTGCTCCGTTGGCGCAGCCCGCCGTAGTCATCAGAAGTTCGGTGGTCAATCTGAACTTCTCCTAAGAGGAGACGCCAAGGGCGAACGAGAACTTATGACTCAGGACTTTTAAGGCAGGTCAATTGTAATATTTCTGAAAGCTATTTATTCGCGTCATAGGAATTACACTATTGTTTATGAACCCAGAGGCATCTCAAACCCCAGAACCAATTGATGAGCGGTTGGCAGAAAAACAAGAACAGAATAATGCAGTTGAACGTCCAGTAAATTCATCTGTTGAGTCAGTGGTAGAAACAGAAGCCATTAGCTCATCAGAAGACTACGCAACTTTTGAGCCACTCATCTCCAATGCAGAAGTGGTAGATTCTACAGTAGAGTTAACAGAAAATTCAAATGGCGAATTTGTAGGGCAGTTAGAAGCGGAAAATGTCGCACTGGGGTCAGAAATAGGAGCAGGAAATCATTCATTATATGCACAAGCAGAGCAGCGAGTAGCAGAGTTGCAGAGCGCTGAAGCTGCCCTCAAGGAAGAAATAGCCAAGCTGCAAGCTTCTTACAAAAACCTTCAGTCACAAGTGACTGAAACTCAAACCTCACTGGGACGACTTGTGCAAGAGTCGCTGGTGCAGTTAGAACAACGCAAACAAGCACTGCAAATTTCTGTAGAACAGCTAGAACGCCGTCAAGAACGTATTCGCAACGAGATGCGAACCACTTTTGCTGGAGCATCCCAAGACTTGGCAATTCGGGTGCAGGGTTTTAAAGACTATCTTACAGGTAGTTTACAGGATTTGGCCGCTGCCGCTGAACAGTTGCAACTGACACCAAGTGTGGTGGAACGCGAAAAACCATCTGTAAAAGAGGCAAAACCAGTTGAACCCCAACCTGGAATACCCCAATTTGCCCAACAGCAGTTTCAAGATACTACAAAGCAAATTCGCCGCCTAATTGACCAATACCGCAATAAACCAGATTACTACGGGCCAGCGTGGCAACTACGCCGTACCTTTGAACCAATCCACGCAGAACGAGTCTCCAACTGGTTTTTTACCCAAGGGGGACGGGGTGGTTTGCGGACAATGGGTAGCCGTTTGCAGAATATCTTAATTGCCTCAGCCGCAATTTCGATATTACACAAGCTGTATGGCGATCGCGTTCGTACTTTAGTCTTAGCTAATACACCGGAGCGATTAGGTGAATGGCGGCGCGGCTTGCAAGACTGTCTGGGAATCGGTCGCCCAGATTTCGGACCAGACCGAGGTGTGGTATTATTTGAAGCATCTGATGCTCTGGCTCAAAAAGCAGACCGATTGACGAAAGCCAATCAACTACCCTTAATTATCATTGATGATTCCGAAGAGCAAATCAGTTTGTCACTGCTGCAATTTCCCCTGTGGTTAGCCTTTGCTCCTGACCCCAAAACAGTGAGAAACTATGATGATGACTTTTAAATAAGTCATAAGTCATTAGTCATTAATCATTAGTCATTGGTCAAGAGTAATACCTCTTGACTTTTTTAAATTTTGGATTTTAAATTGTTTATTATGGCTATTTGGTTAACTGGATGTGGGGCAATTGTCGTCATAGCTTACCTGCTGGGTTCTTTTCCCACTGGCTACATTGCTGTGAAGCAGTTAAAAGGTATTGATATTCGGGAAGTTGGTTCAGGTTCCACTGGCGCAACTAATGTACTAAGAACCTTGGGGAAAGGGCCAGGAGCATTGGTTTTAGTACTTGATTCCTTAAAAGGAGTATTAGCGATCGCTCTAGTTTACTGGTTGTTCCATTTTGCACCCAGTCAAAATATTATCCCCCCAACGGTAGATGCACAAGTGTGGCAATCCTGGTTAGTAACTTTAGTTGGGTTAGCTGCCATCCTGGGACATAGTAAATCAATTTTTTTAGGCTTTACTGGTGGTAAATCTGTTGCTATCAGCTTGGGAATTTTGTTGGCAATGAGTTGGCAGGTAGGTTTAGCAACAGCAGGTGTGTTTGCCGTGGTTGTAGCGATATCGCGGATTGTCTCTTTGAGTTCAATTGCAGGTGCGATCGCTGTTTCCATTTTCATGATACTTTTGCATCAACCGTTACCCTATATTCTGTTTGGGATTGCCGGTGGATTATATGTGATTTTGCGCCATCGCACTAATATTGAACGACTGCTTGCGGGAACGGAGCCAAAAATTGGGCAAAATGTAGCGACACCAGAACAAACTGCATAACTGCATAATTGTCCAACCGCAAATAGATATATTTTTTGCCCCCGTGCTTCAGCCGGGGCTGACTTACGAATTAACGTTGCCTTTAATTAAGCGGTGGAAAAGGCGGCAAGGCCACAAAAAAGCTCCACAGATACTTACTGAGGCGATGGCAACCACAACTCGCCAACTTGAACTACGCCCAGTGGCAGAATCTGAAGGATGAGCTTGTGTACTTTTAGCTAGTTCTGGCACTGAATGAGATAGCTGACTGGCTGTACTCACCCCTTCAATCGCTGCTCCAATTAGATAAGCTACCAGGGCAATTACTAGCCAGTGATTCATAATATTCCACTGTTTGAACTCTGAGCGTATGCTTGGCAGTGAGCAATCATTTGATTTTTCGTACTAATGATTGCCGCCTTGCCCGAAGGATAATCGACCTTCAGCCGTATCGCGAATCAGGGGCAGTTTAGATTTTATATAAGTATTCAGGGTGCTATCTGCCTGAGCATCAAGCCCTTGGTTAACTTTTAACTGTTGGAGGAGCAATTGTACTAAAGCAGCATCGTCAAACTGGAGCAGGGTGCTGACCTGGGTAGATTCGATTACAGCCCAGAGCTGTTGCATCATTTTAGCACTCACCATGAGTCTGTAACCTCTTAAGCTTTTCTTTATATTTACACGAATTTGGAATTTGTAGTTAGTTTTGATCTAAAGATTTATAAAGATGTCGGCTGAAAATGCCTGAGTAAGCCAATATGGTTAAGTTATGGGGTTTTATCAATTGATTGAACTACAGCACTCTCTACTCCCTATCCTAACCGTACTCTATAAAGAAAAAACTGCTGAAAGACTTAGATGCTCCCTAACCCTCCTTTCTCAGGAGAGAATTAGAGCAAGGCTCTTGAAAAGCTACAATGCAGATATACGTAAGCATCAGCGCTTTTTATGGAGGGAAACTTCAGTCGTCTTCGCTGTCGGGTACTTTTGCTAGAAGTTTATTGTGAAACTCTCGCACAAGCTCCTTCTTGACCAGAAGGATCGGCAAAAACTGCTAAAGTGTGATATTCCGGGTTATCTGTTTTATATATCACTCGAAAAGTATATAACCTATTTCTACCTTGTCCTTCGGTAACAACTGTTAAAAGTGTATTGCTAGTGGGAGGAAGCCCAGGAATATTCAGTTTTTGAATTCGTCTGAGTTGAATTACATTCGCTGAGGAGTTTTTACAATCTCCTCCACCACTATTAGAGTCTTGACCAAACTGCATACATACTGGGCCATCAAAGTCTATAGTTACCTGTGATGGATCGTTTAACCAAACTTTTTTAATTACTTCTCCAGCCGGAATAAAGCTTAAGTTTGTTCCTTCTTGATACCAAACGTCGATCGTAGGTATTGCTCCCCCTAAACCCTGTGCTTGACAGGAAAATATGGAACGCAGAACAGCGTTATTAGCACCAGCGCGGCCTACCAACAAGAACATAGCAACCGAGAAAATTAAGGAAGCTATAGGTAGGAAATAATAATTCTTTGAGGTATTTCCTGACAAGTTAGTATTATTTTTCATGGTTGCAAATGGGGTAGATTGGTAGATAGAATAAGGGGAGATGGGAAAGATGGAAGGAAAACTAATTACCAATTACCATTACCCAATCCAAAATATAAAATTGGTATAAATCTTATCTCCTAAAACTAAATTGGTTGATTAACGTATAATTCAACAGTTGTGCCGGCTTTCATAAACCAAACATTAGTTTGTTGTGACATTTGGGCGATCGCTTGTTGATTACGTTGGGCAATTTGGGGTACTACAGAGTTCAAACCACCTTCCACAACTCCAGCGGCAAGGTTGCGTCTGGGCTCAGTGATAGTAGTAATGTAGCCGCTGTTAGTGGTCGTGGTGTTGGTGGTACCGTTGGCATCGGTAACTGGAGAAACTGCTTGGAGATGAGTATCAGGGAGATTTACTAACTCTGCTGCTTTAGCAAGACCTCCCAAAACGAATAGTCCTGCATCCATCGATGCTATGGACGAACTTTGACTGGGAAATTTATTTGCGACTAAAGGTTTCCCTTGGGCACCGCGAAGAGTAATTGCATTGTTGGGTAAGCTTTGTTCGGTAGGGTTGCCATTATTTGGCGAGATAAGCTTAGTCACGTTCATCTGCATAAGACCTTGTTCGTTAATGGAACTAATTTCAGCTAGGAACTCGGTATTTGCAGGTATAACGGTAGTACCATCCTTAGATTTTAGTGCTTCTTGCGATTTGATCACAAATACGTTTTTCCCTTGGTCTGCTTCATCACCACCGCCTGACTTAGTAGTAGTTTCCCCAAATATCGCTGTTGCTAACACAGCTTTAGCACTAGTCCCTACTGCTAAAGATTTCTGTCCCACAGGTTGCGCTTGACTCACCTCAGGAGCAGGAGTTTCCGGTTGTGGTGTCTTTTGTTGCTGTGGCTGCGGATTGTTTGCAGGTTCAGGAGCTGCTGCTATGTTATTAGATTGATTCGTAGCATCTACTTGACCATAGCTACCTAACTTTGCTAACCTTCTCCACTCTTGTAATGGGCTTGGTGGAGATGCTGGATTTATATTTACCACAGTCTGAGGTTGAGTGTTTTGCTTCACAACTGGTAGTTGGGGCGATGGCACAGGTTGAGAAGCAGGTACTTTAACGATGCGCTCAACTGTCACTGTTCGGGGTACGTAAGCTGTTGGTGGTGGGGGTATTGGGATCACTCTTTCTGTACCTCTGGAAGAAACTGACGGTTCTTTTAAGACTACTGTCGGCGTTGATTTGGCAGTTCTGAGCTGTTGTTGGGCGGCTTTCACCATCTCTGCTTGTTCAGTCAGAGCTAATTTAGTTTTCAGAGTATCTACTTCGCCTGCTAACTGTTGTGAGCTAGATTGATTAGTTGGCTGCTCAGGCACTTGTGGGGAAACAATATTTTTTGGTTTTTGATTGCTGCCACCCATCAACTGGGACAAAAACACACCACCCACCAAAACCATCGCTAAGGTAGCAGCCCCTACCAAGCCTAACTTTGCAAAGGGATTAGATGACAGAGCTTGCTTAGTCTGAACTTCTTGTGGTTGAGAAAGTGACTCTTGCGGCGTTGCAAAGTCTTCTGAACCTTGGGTATCGGTAGAAGATTCTTCTTCAAAGCCGACCAACCTTGACATCCGAGATTCCCAATCAAAAGATTCTACATCTTGTTGGTAAGCATCGGTGGTTAGAGTAAATCCATTTTGAGGAGGTGTTTCCGCAGGAATTGAGTATTTAGTCATGGTAAAGCTTGGTTGGGATTTACAGAACAATTTTTATCTTGGATATCACATACATTATAAATTTCTAGTCTGGCTTCACCAAGGCGGTAAGCTGCAAGATGCGACGGTAGTGGTGCATTTGGTAGGGAAGTTGCGGGTTCATCTATTGCTCTAACTAAAACTTGTTTATTAAAGGAAGTTGATTTTCCCAACCTATCATAACCGCTAAACACTAATTGATTAGCAAGCATCTCTACTTTCCACTTTCCATTACCTATTTCTGTAGGTTGAGAAATTTTTTGGATTACTAATACATTCTCTGCTCCTCTATTAACATTTTCAAATTGGCTATCTGGGTTTAAATTGGTAATTTCCGACTTAAGTTTTTGTTTAAAATTATCAGCTACCAGTTGGGAGGTAATTTCCCAGACTTGTGTTGGCGGCTGTTGATCTGACCAGGTAAGCATTAAGCTCATAGTTTCACCCACAAAGCGCCGAATAGCCTCTGGCTCTCGCTCTAAATTTGGTTGGGGGTCTACAGTTATAGTGCGACCATCAACAAGTTGCACTAAGGTTTGAGGTGTAAGTTGCCGACCTAACTGTTGTAACATTGACCCGTTAAATATTAATAGAAGCAGGGTAAATACATGTAAACCAAATGTTCCTACTGCCAACAGTGGCAATGGGTTATTTTTCCTATTTTCTGGTTTGAGTATTTGCATTAATAATTGATTATATAAATTGAATTATGAGCCAGTGAATGAGAAATCTATTGTCTGATAAAGCTATCAGATGTTTGTCCTGCCCCGCATTGTGTTAATCTATTTTGATTAAGGTTGTTGTTGCCATCTAGCAAACATAAGTTACGAATTTCATAAATTTCTAATCTATCAGCGCGGACACTATAAATTGCTTTTTGCAGGTCTGTGCTATTGTCCGGTTGGGGATTACCGAAATAATCTGCTGCACGTACAAGGAAATCTTTGTTAAAAGGAGTGATGAGTTTTGCACCACCAACTCGGTTTTTTTGAATTAAGTCGGCTACCATACCCACTTGCCACTTTCCTGGTGCAATTTGTTTTGGCGGATAAACCCGCTTAATAACTAATTGCGATGTCATAACAAGGCTGGGATTTTCAGAGAAAACTTCTGGCGGTGTCATTTCTGCAACTGTGCTTAAGAAACCTTTGCGAAAGTCTTCGGATAAGGCGAAACTTGCTATCCAACTGCTGGTACTAACTTTTTGGCTACCACCTTGAGGTGTCGGAATAAGAATTCCTAAATCAGGTTTGGGGTTTGCAACTTCTTCGATATTTTGTGGTGGTAAGGTTCCAGACCAGGTAAACATTGATATCATCGTTTTGCTGATGAATTGGCGAATTGCTTCTGGTTCTCTTGCTAAATCATCAATATTAGCTGCTGGTTGACCGTCTATTAATTGCACAAAGTTGGGAGGTTTTCTCAGACCGAGTTGGCGAATATTTAGCCCTTGAAATAAGAATAAAAGTAAAACTATTATATGTAAACTGAAGGTTGCGATCGCAAAAATTGTCAAAACACTTGCTATTGATTGTCTTTTTTCCAGTAAACGCACCATTTACTCACCTCTTATGCAAAAAAATTTCAGCTATTTTATATAAATTCTCATTTGCATATAATTCTGCAATTACGACACTTGCCAAAATTTTATTTTTAATTTTGAATTTCCTATATCCTTTCCTTTACTAAAGAAGCCGTATTGCTGATCGCACTGAAGACTGCAAAACCGCCAGCAGCAGCCACAAGCAACGATAAAATTGGTGCTAAAATTCCCAGAAAAATTATGAACCACATTAAGTCTGGATCAGCATTAGCATTTTGGCCTGGCCCATTTACAATAACTGCGGCAGTCAGCACAGCAATAATATTGAATGAAATTTTGGCGATTCCAATAGATAAAAATCCGGTCACCCATGCAAAAATTGGTTTACCAGCTACAGGCAGTAAAGACCCACCTACGGCTATTGGTCCTAAAACCGCTATCAGTAACATAGTAGCTTCTATCAAATTTTGGAAGGCATATTGTAAGGAAATTAAAAAGTTTTTGATGCTTGTTTGCACTGTAGAGCCTAATAAAGAATTAAATGAGATTTCTGATATAAAGCCTTTGTTATATCTAATATTATCTAACTTAGTTTGTAGCCTATTTATCCAAATTTTCCTTCCGTATGTATTTCTATATTTCTGCAAGAGAATGTTGACTTTCTCGGCAGCGCTGACAAAGCATTGACTTTGTTGAGCGCCAGTTAGCGATTGGCAAGGACGCAAAAAAGAGCCAGTTACTTCTTCAGCAACACTCATATTCAGTGCTTGTTGGTACATTTTACCCGCATCTGCTGATACTACTACTTGCTGATTCACAGTGTTTAAAAAATCCCTGACTCCCAGTGTCAGATTAGAAAGGATACTTCCCTTCCCTGAATTACTTAAGAGGATCACCACCACAAAAGGCCAGATTAAAGCTGATATTGGACGACTATATTCGTAGGATATTAAGTCTTTGAGGAATTGTATCATAAAAAATAACAGGGTTCCTACCGCAAAAAAAATACCCAGATTTGTCAGCGCTCCATACAAGTTATTAGTGGTATTATTTTGTAATAAATCCAGCCATTGTTTATTCCAACCATCAGCAATACTTAGAGAAGTTGCGGCACCATTATTGAGAACCTCATCAATGCCTACTTGGGCACCTACTTGGGCAAAAATTAGTTGAATAGCAAGTTGCATTTTGAGTTGATGGGCTGTTTTTTTTAGATTTCGTAGGGTGCGTTACGTTCCTAACGCACCATTCAGGATGCTTTCGGTGCGTTACGCTGTCGCTGACGCACCCTAGCAAACTGTTTTTTAGACCTCTTGTTAGTTTGTAAGAAGTTTAGAGGATGTTTTAAAAGTCCTCTTAATTGGTAGCAAAACATTCTAGAACCACCTAAGTACCCCGATAAATTGGGGGACTTTGATTTCAGTTCCCCCTTTAAAAAGGCTTGTCATTACTAACCTTTTTTTGTAACAGTCAAAGTGTAGCACTTTCTCACATCCCGCCCAGAACTTAAGTTTTGGGCTAATAGCTCAAGTCCACTTAAGTGGACTGAAATTTTCGCTTTCACAAGGTCTAGCCATCTACATCGCTTAAAATATTGTATTTAGTCCTCTTGAGAGGACTTTAGCTATTAGCTTTGGAATTTATTCCTAAGCGGGATAGCAACGAAGCAAGTGATTGAAAAGATGTGGGTAACGACAAGCCTTAAAATGCTTGCTCTTAGAGTTACTTTCCCCCCTTAAAAAGGGGGTTATAGGGGAGCAATAAATGCCTCAAATCACAGCCAAGCACTTTTCAAACTAGCTCTTAAGGATTTTAACAAATATATGGAAAATTAGAGTTTTTTATCATAAAATCCTACTTCCCAACTTTTCGGCCAAACAAATCTAGTTGAGAAGTAGCTCGTAAAAGCCGCGCCGCTTCTGTAGATGTATCTACTCTCCGAGCGCGATTTGCCTCTTCTGCCTGCTGAGAAATATTTGCTAAATTTAAATTAGAATATTGTAAAAACTGATTTGTTTGTATTGTCTGAGCAAATGTTTCACCTAGAATTTGTGATTGTGCCTGTTGAATCTTAATACTTTGCAATTGAGTAGCACCTATTAATTCTGATAAAGCCGAAATAGCACCAGTAGTTGCAATATCTCCAGCAGTAGCAGCTACTGGTTTAGTATTAAGTAAAGGAATGGACTTGCGAACATTTTCAATAAATCCTCTGCTCCCTACATCCGCCTGGTCGCTAAGATCGGCAATTTCTTTTAGTGTGTTTTCAGTATTTTCTAACTTTACCTGTGTCCGATTTTGTCCATCTTTACCAAGAATAGCTTCCGCTACTCCACGAGTAATAAAACGATTGAGTTCATTACTAACTAAATTTGCCCGTACTGCTGGATTATTTTCAAAGCGGCTTGCATTAGATTGTGAACGATAAGATTCGTTGATAATGTTATCACGAACCTTTTGTCCCGCATCGACGGGGTTAGGTATCTTCAATTCTGTATTTCCCTTGGCACTATCAAGAGCATTTCGGCTTTGTGTTTCTACAGGGTTTAAGTTTTCGCTCAGATTATTTTGAAAGTATTTTCCCATATCTGTGGAATATAATTTAAAATTAGTCCAAACCTCGCCTAATCCCGATCCAAGTTGAACTTGTGCCATTGCTGGTAGGATTGCCAGGGATAGCAACGTCAGAGTAAAAATGGTAGTTTTTCGCATACATCTGTGCCTGAAAAAGGTAGACGAAATTAAGCAATAAGTTAAAAATTTAGCTTTTTAACTATGATTTATAACTTTTTTAATCACTGTTAACTACTTACATAACCTAATTAACTACTACGTAAAGTAGCCACTAACTGACGTGCAAATGCAGAAATTGCTTCATATTTATCACTGTGAAGTTGCATCATTTTACTGCGTGCAGTTTGTTCAGAAGGGTTATTAGCAACTGCTGCCAATTGTTCGTAACCTGGATAATAACGACAGAATGTATAAATACCGTTATCATCTAACAACCATTGGCTATAAACTGCTTCTTTCCGGGGAAAAAAGCTTTCTGAGGCATTACGAGCAATAATGTTCCGGGGATATTTTAAGATATCTGCAAAACTATCAACTGCAACTGGCTGAATGCGTCCAATCAATCGTGTTGTCAGGTTTTGCAAAATCTTAGATGCAGCTTTAGATTTGGCAATAGTATCAGGATCTTGTCCTGATAAAATGACTCTAATGCCGGCTTTAGCGCCGTTAGCACAAATTCTGCCAACTAAGTCAGAAATTTGCTCGAATTCAAATAAAATTGGCGCTTCATCGATAAAAAATATGGAAGCTGGACTACTTAATGCGCGTCGTAATGCTGCTGAATAGGCACTCAAGGATAGTACGGCTGCATCTTCACTATCTGATAGGTTTCTGAGAGCAAAAACTAAAAGTTGAGCATCGGTGGGAAAGCTAGATGGTGCAGAAATGGCTTGCCCCACTCGGCTAGAAAGCCAAAACCGCAAGCGTAGCTGAATTTGACTGAGGGCGTCTTCTACTCTGCCAGTTAAAGTACTTAGCTGCAAGTGTTCTGCTGAACAGAAATACAGAAAATCTTTTAAGGTAGGGGTTTTCAGCCAAGCCTGAGTGCCAAATCCCCCCGCCATCGCCTGTATATATCGCTGTTTTATACCCTCATCAGCAAAGAAGGCTTCTAAAGCTAAGTTGAGCAGCGATCGCACGGTTTGGGATAAAATTTGACTTTCAGTGGATGATCCTAAAACCATTGTCATTAAAGCTGATTCTAGGAAGGCGGTATAATCGTTAAAGCGATCGCGCTGTTGTTCTGGTTCTAGCGATCGTAAGTCTGGCTGTTCAAATAAGTTATTCGATTGTTTGGAGATATCAAAATAGGCTCCATTCCCCTCCATAAACTCTGTGTAGTCAGTGAAAGTAGATGTGCCATCAGGTTTGGGGAAATCTAACGCCACTACAGGAATGCCATGCGCCAAAGCCTGAGTTAAAATCCCTGATACCAACACCGATTTACCAGCACGAGTTGTGGCAAACAAAGCTAAATTTTTGTGTTGATTAAACAAATCTAAATGTACGGGTGTTCCGCCTTCTTCAGCAATCAACTCAAAGCCTTGTCTATCACCCCGTTTAGTTAAAACTAAAGGCATTAATCCGGGAACTTCACTTGTTAAATATAGCTGGCGACGATTGAAGGGTGTTGCTAACAAACCCTCCCAAACTATCGGTAGAGTTTGCAGCCAAATTTTCCAGGCGTACTCAGTTTCCCTAATTAGTCTTGCTGGACGTTGAAAACAGTTTTCTATATATCTTGTTGCCTCATCTAATTTATCGACAGTTGGACGATGCACCAAAATAGCGATGCTCGTATAAATCGGGACTGCACCTTCAAATAATTGTTCTTGTGCTGCTACCGATTTCTTCAACTTTAATTGAGCGTTGACATCAATAGTTTTACTTTTTTCTTGAGCCATGATTGTCGTCATGTTTGACTGTTTCAGCACTCGTTGCAAAGTAGTTTTCACCACTGCTGGATTTGCCGCCGTCAACTCACAAAAAATCTCTGTATCTACTATTCTTTCTCTGGCCAATAGATCCCATAAATAGCGCAGTTGGGAAGATTTATTTGGCCAACCTCCGGGTTTTTCCAGAAATGATAGTACGCCAATATAACGATTGTTAACATTAACCCAGCGGCGATCGGCACAAGGTATGCTAGACTCCATCAGCAAAGTTGTGCCGTGGATATTATCTACGAGCAATTTAGTACTAGCTAAATCGGAATTCACTTGCTCGTGCAGTCCTTGTTCATCCAAAGTCATCAACTGGGGAACCTGTATTGGCTGCGTGTCATTAAACCTTTTCCATATCTCCTCCCAAAGTTCATCAGCTTTTAAAGGCTTGACATCCAATCCCATTTGGTTAGATAAAATTTGTTCCCAGCGAAGAAAACCCTGTTTATAAGCATTTGTAATCAGGGTTTCAATGCGTTGGTTTTCTACTTCTGAGAGATCCCCTTTGAATTTCAACCACCAAGATTCAGCTTTGACTAAAAGCTTCTCTATCCAATCATCTGCATGTTGCGAGTTAGATTCAATGGTGTAAGTGACATAAATCCGCAAAAACTTTGGCTTACGAATACCAGAAATAGTCAGTTCTTTGACTCTAGCTCTTTCCGCCATCAACAAATATTTGATATCTCGTGATGGCGCATTTCTTATTAGTGATGCTAATTCTTTTTGGCGCTCCTTGTCTGAACTAAAAGATCCCAAATGCAGTGTCATTCTTTCACCGCTAGGGATGTCTTTCAATCCGGCTTCAATATTATTAAAAAGTGTATCAATTTGTTCTGGTCTTAATGTGGGATGAATTCCCTTACAGTCAAAACCAAAAACAAAGCAAAACCGATCTCTTTGGGTGCCTTTTGTCAAAAGATAAGCGCCAATATCACGTCCATTCATTGCGACACGTAGCATTGTCGCCAAGTGTAAGGCATCTTCAAATGGTGTTAATCTACTTTCATTTCCGGCGACGCTGACGCTTTGTTTTCCGATTTTTTGCTTCATTGTTAACTTCCAATAAGCTTTGATAACGAGCAAAGCCTCTTGTCCAAGCGGGAACGCCAATAAATTTACTTAAAAAACTCCAACTCCTACCACCAGTTAAAATCCACCAAGTTCCTATTCCCCAACCAGTCATTAGTATTGTCCACAACCATTTTTGAAACTCTTCTTGGAAAATCCCCCCAAAAATTCCATTGATAATAAAGTAGGAGGCTAGGGCAATTACTGTCCAAGGAAGAATTTGATCGGCAGGGATTGGCCCTAATGAAGGTTGACTTCCCAGAACCTGATTGACTGGACGAAATTCTTGTTCCCGCTCTTGAGACATTTGAAATATCTGAATTATTTACGGCTGTGAGCCAATTACAAAGCGTGTGAGTACATCAGCAATGGTAACAGCAACAACGACTAATAGGGGAGTTCTGGCAATGCTTTGCCAATCTTCATCTTTACGCACTGCGTTAATCACACCAACCAGGGAAATTGCAATATAGAGTAAGTAAATCGCCCGCAACACATTAAATATCAAACTTATTGCTGTCTCGCTACCACCACCATTTGTTGTTGCACCACCTAAGTTTTTTTTGAAAAACTTTTCAGCTTCCCCAAAAAACTGTGCTTGTGCAGGGGCTGCAAAACAGTCTAACCAATATAAACTCAGAATGATTGCTGCTGCTAAAATTTGTAATAATATTAGCGATCGCCTTGGTAAATGCACCTGCTCCCCAATTTGCTGGGTGATGACTACAATTAAACTACCAACTAGTAAACAAAAGAGCAGGATAGGACTTTTTAGGGTGATAACGCTTACAAGTACAGCACAAGCAATCAAAAAAGGTACAGACTCAACCAGAATAATCAGGCCGGATTCCAGTCCCAGTCTGAAGTTATGAGATATTTTGACCGCACTAACAGTTAAAGCTTTGAAAAAGTTTCTCTCGTGAGAACTTTGTCTAGACATTTGCTAATTTTCCTATAATCTACTATGAGTGTTAGGTGTCTAAAATTTTACAGTTATTTACAATTTAACATGATTTAATATTCATTTTTAATGTTAATTATAAAATTACCAGTAAAGTTTTATATTATACACAATTATTATTGAATTAAGTTAAGAGAATATTAATTTTGGTTTAAAAGTAAGTATGCGTGATTTGAAAAATTAGGTTTCTAGCTTTAAACCAAAACTCTTACAGTCCTCCTAAACTTTTTCTATGCCAGCGATTTTGCCTCAATTAGTGGTTGAGGAATCTGCTAAAAATGCGAGAAATATTTGGGAGCAGAGTTATAAGTTCTATAGAAAACATTTTATTCCTCCAAGCTACCGTTTTGTGAAGTGTTATCCTTACCTAGTGTACTACAAATTACTACATAAATTGCTACGACTTTGAGCAAGTTCGCAACGCAGTGGCTACAATATCCCAGCTGCAAAGGTCTTTGGGAACACTTTTGGAGATTAGCGCGTTAATTGTCAGTCTATCGTCCGTAGCACGAAATAGAACACGCTTTATTCTTTTTCCTAAATATTCCGAATGTTTACAAATTTATTCATTGTCAAAAAAGATA
Source organism: Nostoc sp. (assembly GCF_036917615.1). Lineage (GTDB taxonomy): Bacteria > Cyanobacteriota > Cyanobacteriia > Cyanobacteriales > Nostocaceae > Nostoc. The sequence goes on along the minus strand of NZ_JBALCZ010000012.1, from coordinate 146,206 downwards.
CTTTAACTTAATTGGTGACATCAAACACCAAAGGCGCAGTATAGATTTCTGGTATTATAGCTAGATTTTTCAGCTATTTTTTTGCGACGCCTGGGTTGGGCTACGCCTACCCAACTAATAAAAGGATGATTGATCAGATGCTCAAACAAGTATTTTTGTGAATGCACACGCTGATTAATTTGTCAACTGAGTAAGCTATATTAAATACTTATTAAAACGTCTAAAAAAAGCTTGATAAACAAAACTATATATAAGCGAGAGTTTCAGATTTTACTCTGGATAAATAATAAAAATCGTTACAAAAACCACTTTTAAAACAACTCTTAATTATAGCCAGAAAATATCTAATTTTTTTAATCATTCCATAATGCGATCATGACTTGAGCTTAACCTTAACATTCTACTGTTGATTTCGTTGGCAAATTTTAACAGCTATATATCTATAGCAGTCCTAAAAGATTCGTGAAATTCTGACTTTCTTTACTTCGCACCTTAGCAGTAGCTTGTGGTATACTGCTGTGCGTTTACATTCAAGAAAGTAATTTTCATAATTCAGATAAAATTGCCATCCAAAATAAGTAAGTGGGTAAAACTAAACATGGCTTTTTAAAAGGGTATAAGAGACTGAGAATGGTAATTGAGGCATGATTTATAGTACCTAGTAACTGCTCTCTTATCCTAAAGCCACTGAATATTTATACAAACTTACTTTGCAAATGTAGAGTTTTTAACTAGCAAATAATCATGTCATAGGGTGGATGAGCAATGGCTTAATGCCCTCTAAATCTTGAAAAATTTGCCTTTGATTTCTCTACATTTTTCAGAGCTTTGTGAAAACTTTGGATTTATTAATAGCCTTTTTAATTAATGCCAATTATTTGTGCATATAGATAGAAGGTTATTTATAATCGCCAGTTTGACACTTGATTTGGATTTGATATGGTGTTGAACCGGAAATTAATTTGAAGGAGCTTGACATGGCTTTTTATCGCAATCGTCAATTGACCCATTTGGCAAGTTCAGTTTCTGTATTTGCTATCACAATTGGTTTAGTAGCAGGTCAATCTGCTACTCTGATATCTCTAGCTGCGACCTCTATAGGTAATGGTGCAGGTGCAAGTACTGTAAGTACTTTATTTGCAGCTCTAAAATCGAGCTTCACATTCACATATACTGCAACTGGTAGTGGCGCAGGGTTAAAAGCTTTTTTCGCTCAAACCCCACCAGCTGGTACTCCTAAGCCAATCACTTTTGCAGATAGTGACGACCCCGTAGCAGGAACAGAAAAAGTTACTGGTGGTCGTGGTTACGTCCAAGTGCCTCTGGTAGGTGTCGGAATCACGTTAGCTTTTAACACTAGTGGTCTTACTGTACCAGCAAGTGGACTTAAGCTTTCACGAGCTAGTTACTGTGGTATTTTGAACGGTAGCATCACAAATTGGAACGATAAGAGCATTAGTTTAGATAATGGTGGTGGCCAAGTAGCACTCAATGTACCCATCAAAGTTGTACGTCGTACTGACGCAAGTGGTAGCACTTTTATTTTAAGCAGTCATCTCAATACTGCATGTAAGCCAGCTGCGACTCCAGGTATTCCAGCAGCTAATGTATGGAATAGAGGAGTGGGTACAACTGTTAGTTGGCCAAGCACTTTCATTAGTGCTATGGGTGGCGGAGGTGTAGCCACTGCGATCACAAGTAATAAAGGTGCAATTGGTTATGTGGATAATGCTACCCGTTTAACTAATAAGCTACCTGCTGCACTCTTACTTAACAAGGCAGGTAAGTATATTGCTGTCTCACCAGATTCAATTACAGCGGCTATTAAAGATGGGAAGGTTGTAACATACGGTACTAAGCTGACTAGAATTGATGACTTGACAGATCCCAAGAGTGCAGGTGCTTATCCCATTTCCGGAGCAACTTATTTCTTGTATTACTCAGACTTAGACTTTAAAGGGTTCATTGCAGCTGCAAAAGCTAAAGCTCCATCTCTTGGATATGGTTCTGTTCCGTAGGTTTATAAATTAACCTAGCAGACTACCAGAGAATAGCTGTTAATTCTGTTGAGAGAATTTAACAGCTACCAAGGGCGTTGCTGAATTCAAGTATGAAATTTCAAAGTTAAACGCTTGGAACCTTTGTTTTTGCTCCTGTGAGCGAAACAAAATTCATCCTCTTAATCAGCAACGCCCTATTTTACAGTTTTCTACAAAGATGTTGACTGACAGAAATATGAAAGTTCTGCCCCAGAGTTTGTTTGAAGAAAGTTGGCTTGAGCCTCAAGTGTGACTCAGGGGTGCGATCTCAAATCCCAAAACTCCGATTCTCTCCTAGCAGTTTCTCGGTAGCAAGGGTAGTGAAACACACGCTTGAGGACTTTTCAAACATCCTCTCAGGATTATATTACAATCCTGGGGTTTTATTCATAGCGATTATCGTTTGCATGCAACATGCGGTAGGGGTGCAAGACGTTATGCTCCTATGAAAGGACTTTATTCTACCCAACAATTTGTCAATGCGTAAGTCCTATATTGAGTGAAGAACATTCATTTTTATCTGCAAAAATAATAAAATTTGCCAGAAAAACCACCTTTTAAACACCTCGAAATTACCAAAATATATTTAACCTTTTACAATTATTCTATAATCTAATTATAATTTAAGCTTAATTTAAACTTAACCTTATCATTATATATTAATTTAATTGGGAAAATTTAATTAGCTATTAACCATAGCAGTCCTAAAAGATTGTAAGATTCTGACTTTCTTTACTTCACATTTAGCGGTAGTATGTGGCAAACTGCTGCATATTTACATTAAAGAAAGTAATTTTTATAATTCAGATGAACTTGCCATGCCAAATAAGTAAGTAGGTAAAATTAAACATGGCTTTTTGAAAAGGAATGAGAGATTTAAAGTGGTAATTTAGGCATGGTTAATAGGTACTATGAACCATTTCCTTCTACTAAAGCCATTGAAGATTTAATTATACAAACTTACATTGATTGTAGAGTTTTTAACTAGCAAGTAATTATGTTAGAGGGTATATTAGCAATAGTTTAATACCCTCTACATATTTAATGCTTTGCCTTTAATTTACTCTACATTCTGAAGAGTTTTGTGCAGACTTTTGTTTAATAAATAGCTTTTTATGCAAGTTTACTGTGCTTATAAAAGGTTATTTTTAATCGCTAGTTTGACACTTGATTTTGATTTGATAGGGTATTGAACCGGAAATTAATTTGAAGGAGTTTGATATGGCTTTTGATCGCGATCGTCAATTGACCCATTTGGCAAGTTCAATTTCTGTATTTGCCATCACAATTGGTTTAGTAGTAGGTCAATCTGCTACTCAGAAATCTCTAGCTCAGACCTCCACCACTCCTGCCCCATCTGGAGTAACCTCCATAAATGGTGCAGGTGGAGGCAGTATAAATACTTTGTTAGTGGGTACAGGAACTACCTCTCCTTATGCCCCACAAGCCTCATGGTTTAACACTTACGGTGTTGGAAATCCTACAACCCTCAATCCTCCAGGAGCAGTTAATCCGCTCGTAACATTCAGATATGATGCGATTAATAGTAGTGTAGGGGTAACAGCTTTTTTCACTCAAACCCCACCACCACTAACAGCTACTAATACTGCTACCATCTTACGTCCAGTCTCTTTTGCAAATACTGATGACCCCATAACAGGAACAGAAAAACTTAGTGCAGGTCCCAATACTGGTATCCCCATCCAAGTGCCTGTGATCACCTTCGGAATTGCGTTAGCTTACAACTCCAGTGGTCTAAATGTACCAGTAGGTGGAATTAAACTTTCACGAGCTACTTACCTTGGTATTCTTAACGGCACCATCACAAATTGGAATAATGCCAAAATTAAAGCAGATAACGGCGGCAGAATAATTACAGTAAATAAGCCCATCGTTGTAGTACGTCGTAGTGACAATAGTGGTAACACTTTTACTTTAAGCAGTCATCTCAAGGCGGTATTTGGTGCTACATGGAACAGAGGAGTTGGTCAAATAAGTATTGCTCAACCTGCTGGTGGTATACCCAATCCACTACCAGCCAATACAGTTGTTTGGCCAGCCAATTTTCAATTTGCTTCAGGAAGTAAAGGTGTAGCCACCAAGATCAAAACTACTGCTGGTGCAATTGGTTATGTGGATAATTCTACGCGGTTAGCTAATGGTCTGCAAGCTGCTGTCTTACAGAACAAGGCAGGTACTTACAACCCCATCTCACCAACTTCAATTGGAAATGCTTTTGTCGGTGCGACTGACCAAGATGCAAGTCCTCGGCGGATTAAACTCGTAGTCACTGATCCAACAGCTGCAAATGCTTATCCCATTGTTACCGCAACTTACATGCTATTTTATGGAAAATACGCAGATGCTAAGGTAACATCTGGTATTAAAGGATTCATCAACTGGGCTTTAGGAGTACCACCTGTTCCAGCACCACCAAATGCCACAACCAACCCGAACAACATAGCTATAGCTCGGGGATATGCTCCTCTTCCCGATGCCATTAAAAAGCAGGCTACAACTCTTGTCAATACTTACGTAGCTCCATAATTGCGTGAATACCATTTTTGGTCTTAACCGCCCTTGCCTCTCTTAGGTTTATAAATATCTTGGCAAGGATATGAAGGTTATGCCCCAGGATTATATTTACGATCCTGGGGATTTATTTAGGTGATGATTTATATCAATAACTCCTAAAAATGCCCTTAAGATTTAGCAAATTTAGGGTATTTCAGCAGTGCATAGCCAAGTTTTTTTAACAGTTTATCTCATTCAACTAGAGATAGTAAATTGAGTATCCTGAAAGCTTATAAGTAGATGGGTATAAATAAATATCAGAGAGTTTGTGATTGCGCTCGCCGTTAGACGTTAATCTAGGGTACGAAGTTAAGCGATCGCAGGGGTTGACAATTTAAGTGTTTTCCCTGTTTCCTGTGTAAAAATATTAACTTATGTGTGGCTAAAAAAAGTTTAACTGTCAACTATGTTATAATTAGGTGATTGAGAAATATTTTCGGTCATGTAACTGACTATATAGACTGCCTCTCCGAATCTAAATCTCTACATCCTTTGATTCTGGAGGTGTTTGATGTCAGTTTATATTGCTAATCTACCTAATGAGGCCCAATGAAGTTGAAGATGATCACCTAGAACAGGTCTTCTCAGAATAGGGATTATCTTAAAAGAGTTTTGATGTCTATCAACTTGAAAAGTGGTGAAAATAGGGGATTTACCGTTGTATAAATGTAAACAAACGTCGAAGAAGTAACCGCTATTCGGGTGTTGAGAGATATCCAAGGGATGGGTGATAGTCTCAAAGTTAATAGAGCTAAGACCTTTAGAGATGAAAGTCTTTAGCATTCCAAAACTTGAAATTTTTAGTGAGCCGAACTGTATTCCAATACCTCGCGTGAAATTGATACATCTCACTGTCAAAACATGTGCTAAGAAGAAGGGAAAGTAAACTGTGCCACAAACTCAGACAACATACGGATATTACTTGAACTTATGCCAACGGATATAATTACCCGTCCTGAATCTCTCACAGAAGATTGTTTCTTTACTTATGCCCTTGGGACTGATTTGCATGATACTAATTCGACAGCCCAATATTTACGCCGAATTAGAAAAGAAGATAAACCATATATCGACCTAGCTGTTTCTCCCAGACCGGGCTATCGGTTTGAGGTTTGCCTTATCCCTGTTGAAGGGTTCGCTCAAGAAACAATTTTGACAAAAGATGGGTTCGCCAAAGCTTTAGCGATTATTTGTGCTGTATCTAACAAAGCTAGAAAGCGATTTCCTTCAGGAAATGGACAAGATATAGTCCGGTGTCAATTTAGCAACTTAGCTGATGCAGTCGCTGTAGCGAATAGATTGTCTGCATTACCCTCTGATATGTATGAAACTCTCGCCAAGCTGCCAAGTGCCTTGTGAGATCGTGTCCGCTTGAAGATTTATTATTAGGACTGACGCCAAGACATTTCAATGGTAAGTAACTAGAGGGACAAGAGAATAAAAAACTCAATGGTTAATATTTCATCTGTTGACAAAAGACTTGTTATACAAGACTTTTAAGCTTAGTGCAAAACTTTCCTGTTTTTGCCAGTGACCCGTAATTCAAAGTGAGTTTTTTTTATGCCTATAAGTCCTTTACGTGAAGAACCTCGTAACCAGCGAGCGCCTGTAATTCGTACAAGTAATGAGTTTATTCTCTTGGAATGGTTAAAGTCAACTGGTCGTCTAATAGAGCGTGAACATCAAGAATCTGAGTATCTAAATGAAGTAGAAGAAATTTCAGAAATGATCGACCTTGACGATATTCCTTATGATCATGACGATGACGATGCTGAAATGGATTTAGAAGCCTAGCAAATTAGCTCCATTTTAAAACAGTTGTATTGAGTCCGTTGGCATACTTTTAGCAGTTTTCAATTGCGTAAAGTACCGACAATTCGTAGGGTAGCACAGCTAGCTGTGCTACCCTACTTGAGTAATAGATAAAATAATTGTCCATTGCTGACTGTAACACCAGCGCGATCGCCTGCTAATTTCCCAGTACCTAAAAAATAATCTACCCTACCTGCACCTTTAATTGCACCTCCGGTATCTTGGTCAAGAACATAGCGACTAACGATACGCTCCTCCATTTTTCCGGTAGGATTAACAAAGGGAATAGAAGTGCGAATCAACGCTAAAGCACCAGGAGGCATGAGGGATTTATCTGTAGCAATAGAACGCTCTGCTGTTAGTGGTACGTTGATAGAACCTTGGGCTGGCTCACCGTGATTTTCTTGAAAAAAAACAAAACTGCGATCGGGCGGAATATAAGTATTTAATTCTTGAGGATGCTTTTGGAAATAGTTAAGAATAATTGGCATACTCATACCTTGTAGCGGTAATTTGCCATCATTCGCTAATTCTCGCCCAATGCTTTTGTAGTTATAAGCGTTATTACCAGCATAGCCGATTGTTGTTTGAGTCCCATCAGTCAGCTGAAGCCTCGCTGAACCTTCAATTTGAGCTAGATATGGTTCGAGGCGATCGCGAAACCAAAACAACTCTAATCCTCGCAATTTCCCTTTTGCGCCTTGTAAACCATCTGCTCCTTCTAATTCCTTACGTGTAGGATGAGGCTTAGACCAGGAGTTTAAATCAGGAGGTAATCGATAAACAGGATAACGATATTCTGCTGTGGGGACACGACTGGCTGCGTAAAGTGGCTCATAATAGGCGGTGAACAAAACGGAACCTTTGGTGTCTTTACCCACTGACTGGTAAAGAACAAATTCCCGCTCGATGGCTTGATGTAATTCTGTTGCAGAATTAGTTTTTAATAGAAGTTCGCGGAATCTTTTCAAGCTTTTGAAGACGCGATCGCGTTTAATGTCAGCCACCTGATAGTTTTGATAAGCAGTCACAGCATTAGTTGTTTGCAGGTATTGGAGACTGTGAGCGATCGCACTCATCAGTGCCTTTTTGTCTGGATCTTCAATTTTGAATTTTGTTAGCGTAGCGTTAGCGAGTCTGCGAGCGTCATTTTGAATTTTGAATTGTTTAACTGGTATTTGTTTATAGAGTACTTCATCCAAACAAGAGCTATCACCTTGACAACAAGTAATTGGTAACCTCTTAATCAATGGTGCTTTTTGCTTTTGTGTAAATGCATCTTGATTTTTAGCAGTCAAGGACATTGGTATATCCCACTTTTTCACGCGACATTCTGGCGGGCTGAGTTCCTGATGCGCTAAAGATGGCATACGCACCAGCAAAATCGACATCACCACAGGTAAGCTGATGGAGATAACTTTGTTAAACTTTCTTAATCCAGCAAGTGTTTTTTTCATCAAAATTCCAAATTTTTGAGATTATCCCACTTCGCTCAAATTCAAAAATCAAACATCAAAAATAATTTTTAATTGTTTTACAACACCAAAATTTTCCCCAATACCCAATGCCCCATGCCCAATGCTTTATTCATTCATATTACGGTAAGTAGCAACTGCGGAAGGCGATATCCGGTTCAAATATCGGAATATCCAGTATTTGAAAATGGTATCTAAAATCACTGGAAATGTGGCAATAAATAAGAAGATAAAATCTCGATGTGCTGGTAATCCCCAATGACGCGATACACCTTCTAGGAGTACTTCCCAGCCATGAGGAGAGTGGAAACCTACAAATATATCGGTAAACAAAATGATGATAAATGCCTTGGCACTATCACTAAGTCCATAGACAATATGATCAAAGAAATCTTTGATCACAGCAATAGAAGACTTGCTGACGACTAAAAGCCAGATAAAAGCAGCGACTGATAAAATATCTGCAAAAACATTTTTGATTGCATTAGAGCTTTCGTTACGAGATTCTTCAGAAAGCTCAATAGCCCTCTTTTTCAGTTCTATTTCCATCTGCTCAGGCAATAGTGGAGGGGCATTTCTAATGAGATTTTCAAACTTGACCTTTTCTTCAAATCTTTGTAATTCTTCAAGGGCTTCCTCTTCCATTTCTGAATTGAGGAATATCTGCATTTGCTCAGTGCCTCTAGACCGCTCAATAATTGGCCCTACTACGAAAGCTTTTGCTATCTGATGTGTTAAAAGTGGTACAATAATTAATAGTAAAAGAAATCTGATAGATATTATTGTTCTTCTTTGAGACTGACGAAAATTTTGAACTACCTCTTGTTCAGAATTAGGGTCTAATTCAACTTGCAGACGAGTGATAGTACTTAAAATAGAGCGTGGTAAAACGCCTGTTGTATCCACCTTACCCTTTGGTTTTGGTTTTTTCTGCCAGTCTTGAGTTTGTATTTTGGGTGGTAATGTTGGAGTATTTACAAGCAGCGACTTGTCGTCAGATATCACAGAGTTAACTGGTATATCTGGAGGTTTGACTACTAAAGCTTTGGAAGTTATTTGATCAGAAATTGTTGTGTATTTGGATATAACTTGATCGATGAAGTTTAGCTTTTCCAAAACCAAAGAAGGACTGGGATGCTCTATACCTGCTTTTTGAGCAGCTTTTTGATTATCTTCATTTAGAAACCAACGGCTTGCTCTAAACTCCGTCAGCCGCATCCTGGCAATTTTTAATAGCTTTTTTAGGTCTGACTCAAAATAATCCATTACGCTGCTACTGTACATGGCTGAGTCAGTGTCTATTTTATTACCATTGAAATGCTTATTTTCTATTTCCTGAATCTTTAATGCTGCATCGTAAGCCTCATGTAAAGAACGTTCAGGAGTCTGTAAGTACCGTCGATAAGCAGCAAGTAAGAAGGAATAGATTTTTTGGCTAAAAACTGAGTTTTTCATTGCAGACAATCATCCAGCATTATTTGGTGATTATTAACCTTAAGTTAACGCACGAGGTATACTAGCAAATCTACAAGGAGAAAGTTTGTGGTTTCTCATTCGGTTTGGATTGTTGGGACTAGCCGCAGTGGTAAGACGGCTCGCTTGGTAGAGCAATTTTGTAGTTGGGTACAACCTGAAAAGCAGTATACTGAATCATTTTATACTAAAAAAGCAGGACGTAGAAAAGGCGTTCAAATACCCGAATTTTTAGATCTTAAACAAACAGAGCCAGGAGTTTTAGTCTTAGCTGCCAATGATGATAATCGTCGAGAGTTAGGAGATATAATTGTTACATCGACCTTGGGAAAATATCCGGTTCGTGCCAAGACGCCACTAGGTTTTTTTCAGGATGAAGTTATTTTATTTTGGCCGTTGCTAATTAACTTGTTGAACCTAAAGGCACAGTTTCCGGTACGGTTGCGACCAGAAACGGAGCAAGAGTTAGCAACCAAACTCTGGCGTCCCCAATTAGACGAAGAAATTTTACGAATTGCGGGAGTGAATGAATCTCGCTTGGTGCGTCGCATCCTAGACTTATTGCAATTAGCAGCTTACAGTGGTACACATTGCGAAGATATTGCCCAGATTTTGACAAGGGGTCTGCGGGACAATACCACAAATTTAGAGCCGGAATTTCTAGCTTCTTTGCTCCTAGATTGGCGTAACTGGTGTTTAGAGAGGGGGTTACTGACTTATGGGATTATTACTGAACTTTATAGTCAAGATTTGTTAAGCGATCGCAATTACCAGCAGCATCTAAATAAACGCTATCAGGTGGTACTGGCGGATGATATTGATGATTATCCTAGCGTAGCGCGTCTTTTGTTTGAGTTGCTGTTGGATCAAGGCGCAGTCGGGGCGTTTAGCTACAATCCCGACGGTGCAGTGCGATTGGGATTGGGAGCAGACCCCACCTACCTAGAAGGGCTAGCAGAACGTTGTCGGGTAGAAATCTTGACCGGGCCGCCTCCTGAGTCCCTTGGTGAGCAAGCTAAACAGATGGTGGAATTAGTCACAGAACCGATGGTACTATTGAGTTTACCTGAGATTGTGCATTCAATTCAAACCACCTCCCGCGCCCAACTATTGCGGCAAACAGCCGAGGTAATTGCTAATGCCATTCAATCACGGCAAGTAGAACCAGAACAAGTGGCAATTATTGCACCAGGTTTAGATGCGATCGCTCGTTATACTCTAGTAGAAATCCTCGTCAAGCAAAACATCCAAGTAGAATCGCTGAATGACCAACGTCCCTTAGTTAGTTCACCCGTCATTCGCGCATTACTCACCATGCTGGCACTAGTTTATCCCGGCTTGGGACGCCTCGTAGATCGGGATGCTGTAGCAGAAATGCTAGTTGTCTTAAGTAGAAAGCAACAAGCACCAGAAAACTCCTCACTCCTCACTCCTAACTCCACACTCCTCATTCAGCACTCCTCATTCAGCACTGATATTGACCCGGTACGTGCTGGTTTGCTTGCAGATTATTGCTTTGTACCGCATCCTGATCGGCCCAACTTGCTGCCAGTGTCAACCTTCGAGCGCTGGGATAGAATCGGCTATGCAGCGACCACAGCCTATAGTGAGATATTACAGTGGTTAGAAGAGCAGCGTTCGCAACAAGAACTGCGTTTAATTCCTAGTCCCATTTCCCTCTTAGATAGAGCAATTCAGCGCTTTTTGTGGAATGGTAGCAATCTCCCCTACGAACAACTAGCAGCACTGCGGGAATTATTAGAAACCGCCCAACACTACTGGGAAATTGACACCAGGTTACGGCAAATTGCCCCAGTTGAGACAACACCTCACACAACTATTATCGAATTCATTCAACTACTGCGACGTGGTACTATTACCGCCAACTCTTACCCTGTGCGCCCCATTGGTGGAGCCAGAAAGGCTGTCACCTTAGCAACCATATTTCAATATCGATCTAGTAGGCGATCGCACCGCTGGCATTTTTGGCTAGATGCTGGTTCACCCCTGTGGGCAAAAGGTGGCGCGGCGACTTTGTTTGGTGCGCCGTTTTTCCTGCGAGACAGGTTAGGCGAACCTTGGACAGCAGAAGATGAGAAATTGGCAGAAGAACAACGACTGCGAAGGATTTTGGCAGATTTACTGTCTCGTGTATCTGAGAGAGTTTATTTGTGTCACAGCGATTTAGCAGTGAATGGACAAGAGCAATTAGGGCCGCTGTTACCTTTAGTGAATGCTTGTGTGACGCATTCCGTTATATAAAGCTTATCCAAAGTTCTCTAAATTTGCATAATAATTCATCCGCTATTTTAGCAGTTTCGTCTCAATTATTATAAGTAATATCACTATTATTTGAGGTTGTCCAATTCTTGAATAATAATGATAATAAAAAATGAGGATAGAGGGCGAGCGACTCTCGCCCTCTATCCTGCTCCAAAGTAACGATTATCATTTTTATTATCAATTTTTTGAGTATTTCAAATGATTGACAAAAGCTACTTTATCTTCACCTCTCACGGATGCTGGTGGACTGTCCGTTCGCCGAAGAATGGCGGCTGCGTCAACGTTGAGCAATCATCTGAGTATTCTTTAAATAACGTTTGGTTCGCGGATATTTTACGCGAACCACTCTTTTTTGTCCAAAGTTCAATAGTCGAGAACATTTATTATTTCTTCTCTACGACCAAAATTCAAAATTTATTTGCAAGTTAAGATTGACTCAATATCATTTTATCAATCATATCTAATATATCCGGGTCTATAATCATATCAAACTTCCTGGCAAATAATTTTTCTGATTCTCTAATTTTATCAAAATCATTTTTTTCTAAAATTTTGGGGTGACCAGAATAATCAATAGTCCACTCTAAATATGTTAAGGAAGTGTTAATAATTTTTTCCTGAAAAGGTGAATTTACAATTAGAATCTGGTAAAACAATTCATCTGGACAAAAAGTGTAATTAAAACGGTTAACAAACTTAGAGTTTTGGTTCACAAAATCATTTATCCATTTTATGCATTCTCCTGTTAAGCACCAAAATGCTGAACCTCCATAAAGAGCAAAACCTTCAGGCAATTTACGTCTTTTCGGTACAAGCAAAAGCAACAATGAATATAAGAAAGAGTTAATACGAGATTTAAACTCACGCTTTTCAGGGATACGATAAATCTTATTGTTCCAACGGATATACCAACATTCTAATCTTGTTAAACCCCCATGCCATAGAGCATGAGGTAGTGGAAAATACTCTATAAATTCTTTACCTTTATTCTCTTGAAAAAACTTTTTAATCTGTTCATTTGACTTAATCAAATAGTCTTGACCCGATAAGTGTATAACATAATCGAAGTAAGTACCTGTTTCAACTATTAATTTTATTCCTTCAAGACTAGCTCTGACAATATCAAAACTTCCCCATGCTAAATGGTATCTCTTTATGAGAGAGACATTTGGAAAATCCATGAGTTGAGTCAGTACATGATGATAAATTTCATCATCCGCTTTTTTATCTATATGTATAAAAAATGAAACATCATCTGTGTTTAGTTTGTAAATAAGACGTAATAATTGTTCCGGATATTTATGCGCCAAAATTATATATGCTATTTTCATGAAAACTGCATTATTAGATAAATCAATTTTTTGAATATAGCAATCCTAAATGATTTTTGAAAATGAAAGAACCGCCTTCGCGTAGCGTCTCGCAGAGAAGTCGCCTTCGCGTTGGCGGAGCCTCTCGTAGAGAAGCGTCTCGTTGGCGCAGCCTCTGGTAGAGAAGAGAAGAGCGCCAAAAAAAGAAAAAGAAGTTTTCACATATGATTTAAGACTGCTATATATCATCTTACCTAATAGTTTTATTATTTTCATCAATACTAGGACTTACGCTAATCCTCCAAGGAACGCTCCTATGGTTTTGGCAGTGGATGGAACAGTGTTTGACGTGCCAGATTTTGAAGCTAATGCCAGAATCTTTAGAAACCTAGGCTGCCGTCTGGGTAAGCAAACCCATGATCCCCAAAGTGCGCCTAGTACAGGGAAATTGAAACTGGAATACATTTATATTATGCAGCTTAAATACCGATTAGCTTATCTGTCGTGGATTGCTCAGTAGCGGTAAATATTTTGACTTAAGTTAAAAAAAACTGAGGCAATTTGTGATGTGAATTTTTAGTTCGCGGAAAAAAATTAGTGAACCTTTTTTATTTGTCCAAAGTCCAATCTTTAGATAAGTTAATTACTGATCGCAACCCAGAAGTTAAAGCAGCAGCTTAGACGAATCCTAAACTTGATTTGATGCTTAGAAGTTAATTAATGATTGGAATCCAGAAGTTAGAGCAGCAGCTTAGGCAATCCTAAACTTGGTTTGATGCTTAGAGAACAATTAGCAAGCTTGGAAAATCCAAATTTATCTTCACTAGATTTACTATAATTTGCTAATAGCGAGTATAATGACCTATTTAAAAAACAAAAATATTTGTTTGTATATAGTAGTAATTGTCCCCTTTTTAACATTTAGGTTTAGGGTTGATCTTTGCAACTTTCGGGACTGTGGTTGAATTGGAACAGGAGAATGAGAAGGGACTTGATCACGCCTTAAAAGCAAAGGAATACTTAAAAAACCCAAAATAATTACTACTCCAGTCATTATCCAAACCATTAACCTATTTGGTCTATAATCCCCTCGCTCAATTTGCCAGAAAACTTGATTATATCGCCACGCGGCTAACGCAATAATCAAAATTCCAAAAATTACCAAAGCCAGACCCAAATTTTCTGAGTTGGATAATGGATTTACTGGAGGTTCTTGTTGAGTAAGAGCAATATTAAGCTGGCGCAAAAATATGCCAAATCGCGCAATCGCAAAACCAAAGCCAATCAATGCAATAGAAGTGCGTAGCCAAGCAAGAAAAGTTCGTTCGTTCGCTTGATGCTCCCTTTGACGGTCAATTTTCGGTATTTTATCCATCTTGTGACGCCAAGTTCCCCTTGATATAGCATTAACTAGTGAAACAAACACCCAGACGCATCTCGTAAGGGTCAACACAATCCAGTGAGGACTTTGAGAAAACCCCAAGCGATCGCTAGAATCTTTACAATAGTAAATAAGGTAAAGATATATATCAGAGTCAAAATCAATGGCACTATTCGGATTTGGCAAAAAGCAAAATATGCCCACGGCTGAGGAAGCTTTGTCAGGAAGGGCACAGTCTATGTCAGTACCTGCTGCTCATCATGTCAACAAGAATCCTTTAAAAGCTCCTTATCCCGATGGATTAGAGAAAGCAATGTTTGGCTTGGGCTGTTTTTGGGGTGCAGAACGCAAATTCTGGCAACTGAAAGGAGTTTACACCACCGCAGTGGGTTACGCCGCTGGGTTAACACCCAACCCCACCTATGAAGAGGTATGTAGTGGGCGAACTGGTCACAATGAAGTGGTGTTGGTTGTGTTTGATCCCAAAGTGATTAGTTATTCCGAACTGCTAAAAGTCTTCTGGGAAAGCCACAATCCTACCCAAGGAATGCGCCAAGGTAATGATGCTGGCACTCAGTACCGTTCCGGAATTTATGTATATTCCGAAAGTCAAAAGCAGCTAGCAGAAGCATCGCGGGAAGCTTATCAGCAAGCTCTCAACGGTGCAGGTTATGGCAAGATTACTACAGAAATCTTGGATGCGCCGGAATTTTACTATGCAGAAGCTTACCATCAGCAATACCTGGCTAAAAATCCCAACGGGTATTGTGGTTTAGGAGGGACAAACGTATCTTGTCCCGTAGGTGTAGTTGAATCGCAAGTGAGTGGATAGAAATGCACTAGCAAATCACAGATGTGTATTTGTGTCAATCTAAAATCAAAACCCTTTTAAAACCTCATTTCCAGCCAGAGGCTGGAAATGCTCTTCAATTGCGGCTCTGGCGCGAGTAAGCGAGGCGGAGCCTTACAATAGGCATTCCCAGTCTCTGACTGGGAACGAGACAACCAGACAACGCGGTTTATAACCGCTGATTTCACTAAGTTGACTACAGTATAGATTTGAGCAAATCGATCGCTCGAACCCACAACATAATACTAATAGGCGCTCCAATTAGAATACCAGTGATCGCCCAGCCTCTTTGATGGGCTTTGAATTGTTCAATACTGCGCCACGGTCTACTTTTCCAAGCCCATTCATTGCCTTTAGCACCAAGAGCGATCGCCATTAACCACCAACCGTGGGGTATAAAACAGAATAGACCATACCACACTTGATTCGGCCACATCCACAACCAAGGCATCAGAAACGCGCCCCAATTCCAACCGAGAATTTCCTCTGGGACTGTTTCATTGTGATTATTTATCCCGCATCCAGAATTATTGATTATTTCTTTTAGCGGTAAAAGTTGATTCCTGTTTACAGATTTGACAGCCAGACCAGATTTGAGAGTACTTAGCGCTTCGCGGGCATTAGTAAATCTTTGTTCGGGAGCGGGTTCTATCAACTTTTGTAGCCAACTGACAAAACTGGGACTAAGATTAACTTGGTCTGTAAATTGCAGTCGCAAATCCTGCTGAGGTAAATCAGAAGGGGAAGTTCCAGTGAGCAAATGAATTAAAGTCGCTCCCAGTGCATAGAGGTCTGAAGCCGCAACCGCTCGACCACCAAATTGTTCCATTGGGGCATAACCATAAGTACCTACAACGGTAAAAGTAACGCCTTCTCTTGCCGCTTTATCCTGAACTGCACCAAAATCAACTAAATAAATCCGATTATCTTCGCCCCAGATTAAATTACTCGGTTTAATATCTCTATGTAACACCCCTGGATTCAATTCATGTAGATAGGTGAGAATATTTAAAACCTCAACAGCAATTTTTCTAGCTCGCTTTTCAGTAAACCTTTTGCCAACAGCAAGTTTTTCCTTGAGCGACTCACCAGGAATATATTCTTGGATTAAGCCAAACCAGAGTGTGCGATCGTCGATACAAAAATAATCTATATATCGAGGGATGCGGGGATGATTTAGCTGTTTAAGAATTTGTGCTTCCCTCTCAAAAAGTTTCAGGTCATCCCACTGTACAGTACCGCCAAAAGCCAAAAGTTTGACCACAACGGTCGAATTTTCGCCATCAGAGCCTTGTAAATCCTTTGCTAGCCAAGTTTGACGAATTCCATTGTTGCCGAGTTGGCGTTGGATTTGATAACGATCTTGTAATATTTGTTCTGGTTGCAGCATCTGACACCTGCTGGCAATTTACGCTGATCTGATTTCCTTATTATTTAAGGATAGTCATTATCTAAGAAAACTGTGTGAGCCAGATAATTTATTGAAAAAGGAGTACCTAAGGCGTAAGAAAATTTAGAACACTCGATGAATTTGAACAAAAGTACTTCCTTAAGCACCCGGAAGAAATCGACGATTATTTGACCGAGATTTTTCAGGAATATTCAGAAAACAACGATTCTGGGGCATTGTTGGCATCATTGCGCGTTGTTGTCCGTGTACAGTCAATTATATAGGTAGCATAGCAAACAGGTATGATACGAAGGAGATTGCAAAAAGCGTCAGCAGAGGAGACAGCAATATGAGCCAGAAGCTAGTATCAGCAAGAATACCAACACCAGGAAAAATTTTAAGTCGAGAAATAGAAGCCCCTGGCTGGACACAGAAAGATTTAGCAGAAATTATAGGGCGTCCAGTTCAAACCATTAATAAAATTATTCGGAGCAGTGGGCAAATTACATCTGAAACAGCTATCGAACTCTCCCAAGCCTTGGGTACTTCTCCAGAGTTTTGGACAAACCTTGAAGCAAAGTATCAAGTTTATCTAGTGGTTTCCCAAAAAACTTAATTTGATAGGCATTACAGTCCTTTGCTCTTACTCTATTGTTTTACTAGGACTAGTAT
Organism: Nostoc sp.; assembly: GCF_036917615.1. Taxonomy (GTDB): domain Bacteria; phylum Cyanobacteriota; class Cyanobacteriia; order Cyanobacteriales; family Nostocaceae; genus Nostoc. The sequence continues at coordinate 128,947 of NZ_JBALCZ010000012.1, read as the reverse complement.
GATAAAGTACATTTGTTTAATATCAAGCTAGGGAGATACCTAATGTTCAGTAATGGGTCTTGGGGTAAAGTATTAAAAACTTTTGGTGGTTTGGCTGTTGGCATTGCAAGTATTAGTACAGTTAACTACTTAACTAGTAACCATCTAGCTTTAGCGACATCAAATTCTTCTCAACTCCAGAACAGCAATCAGTTAACTATTAGCAAAGGCAAAAGTAGCTCAGAAAATCTACTAGTTGCTCAGGTTCCTTCTATTACTCGAAGAATCAATGGTGCAGTAGTTACGGCATACCCACTTTACCGTTACTATAATTCATCAATTGTTGACCATTTTTATACGGTTAATTTTGCTGAACTAGGAAATGGTAATGGCGGATATATCTCAGAAGGAATTGCCGCTTATATTTCTAAACTACCAGACGCTGGAACTGTTCCTCTATATCGATATTACAGTTCCGCAGCTACAGACCACTTCTACACTACTAATATTAGTGAGCTAGGTGGTGGTAAGAATGGGTATGTGTTTGAAGGTATTGCAGGTTATGTTTATCCTAGACCTATTACAAATACTCTTCCTGTATATCGATATTACAACTCCGCAACTACAGACCACTTCTACACTACTAATTTTAGTGAGCTGGGTGGTGGTAAGAACGGGTATGTGTTTGAAGGTATTGCAGGTTACGTTATCCCTCCTAGCTAATAGGTTATCATGCCCAATATCGAATACGACTGTGTAAGGCACTGGCTTTGAAAAAAAGCAAGCAGCACTGTCTCAAATGTTGAATTAAAATTTTGGCATAAAAATTTTAATTCAACATTTTTAGTAGACCAAAAAATTCTGCGATCGCACAAACTCCATTTATAATGCCCGTTAATCAATCAGTACTAAAAAAGTCTTTTCTCGCAAAAGGATTGAAGAATTTGCTCAAAATCAAAATAGACATCCAAGCATAATTTTTGGTCGCTTACATTATGACAAATTAGTTCCTCATAAAAATTTGAGAGCATTACTCGTTAGAGTTAGCCCAATTTTAGATTATTCTATAGATAATTTTTGCGATAGTAGTCTTGATATTCGGCAGACAGCAGAGGTTCCCACCAATCACGATGATTGAGATACCATTTAACAGTTAAATGTAAACCCTCAGCAATCGTTACTGAAGGTGTCCAACCAAGCTGAGTTTTAATCTTGTTCGCATTAATTGCATATCTCCTATCATGTCCCTGTCTATCCTTGACAAAAGTAATCAACTGCTTTGCCGGATGTACTGGTAAATCAGGTGCTAATTCATCCATAATCTGACACAAAAGTTGCACGAGGTTGAGATTTTCCACCTCATTGTTGCCACCAATATTGTATGTTTCCTCTGGTTGACCATGATTAATTACCACATCCAAAGCACGACAATGATCGCCAACATAAAGCCAATCCCGCACATTTTTACCATCGCCATAAACAGGTAATGGTTTCCCTATTAAAGTGTTGATACACATCAGGGGAATTAGCTTTTCAGGAAACTGATAAGGGCCGTAATTATTAGAGCAATTTGTGATAATTGTTGGGAGTTTATAAGTATGATAATAAGCACGGACTAAATGGTCACTACCCGCTTTAGAGGCTGAATAGGGACTATTAGGAGCGTAAGGTGTAGTTTCACAAAAAGCTGCATCATCTGCGCCCAGACTACCGTAGACTTCATCAGTAGAAACGTGTAGAAAACGATAATCAGATGGCTGTGCTTTTGCCTCCCAATGTTGCCGAAAAGCTTCTAAGAGAGTGAAAGTTCCTACCACATTAGTTTGCACAAAAGCCCCAGGCCCAAGAATCGAACGATCAACATGAGATTCCGCGGCAAAATGGGCGATGGTATCAATATTTTCCGTTGATAATAACTGATCTACAATAGTGCGATCGCAAATATCCCCCTGCACAAACCGAAAATTCTCTTTTCCCTCAAAGGGCGCCAAATTCAGACGATTCCCTGCATAGGTAAGAGCATCTAACACCACCACCCGATCATCTGGATAAACTCGACACCAGTGATTGACAAAATTCGCCCCAATAAACCCTGCACCCCCAGTAACTAATAACTGCCGATTCATCCAATTTCCTCTCTTCTCTCTGTATTCTCAGCGCCTGGAGCGGTTCGTTAAGTAAGCAATAATAAATCAAATTATATTACGCAATGTAAAATTAATTAAGCCGGCTCCTAGTAAAGGCTTGATCCGTTTACTACAAACCTTTAATTATTCACGCCCACCTATTTATTTAAACCTTAAGATATTTCTTCTTCAGTTTATCGTATATCCTTTGTGCAAATAGCTTTACTACACGTATTTTCGTCAAACTCTTAATATTAGACGGCTGCTGGATTTTGTGGTCAAAAAACTCATTTAACTCATTCAGAATAACTTGGAAACGCTTAACAATATTTTCAGTCCGATGTTCAACTAAAAACTCTTCAGACAAGCTAACTGCTACTAAAGAATCAATCACCTTCAGAATCCTTTGCACATCATATTCTTGTGAATATCCAGCAATTTTATAGCAATTAAATCCAGGGTCTAAATAATCTGCCAGTCCACCGTTGACACTAGAAAATACTTGACAACCACAGGCAAGAGCTTCCATTGGTTGCAGACCAAATCCTTCACTAACACCCTGTTGTGCCCAGTACTCAGCCGAATCATAGAGGTAAACCTTAGCTCGGTTGAATAGTCCGGGTAAATCCTCTACATAAGAATCAACAACCAATACTTTACAACGTTTTTGCAAGGCTGGAATTAATTCTTTAATTAAATACTCAGAAGATTTCCGAGCCTGAACTAAAACATCAATATCCCGTTCAAAACCTAAATTTTGAAACTCATCAGAAATTTGATTGGGTAAATAATAAATCAGAGAATTGGGTGATTTTTCTCCCCAATATCCCATTGTATAGCGGCTAACAGTGATGATCGGAATATTTGCTGTTAACCTAAATGGATAGCCTGCACTATGGGCATGGTAAACGACATTGTATTGCTTAAGTTTAGCCACGAGTTGAGCTATATCAAATCCCCAACTGATAATAAAAATTACATCACTTAAATTTTTCTCTTTTAGCAAATCATCAATAAAAAGCTTACCTTTTTCGCGTTGACGGTAAGTTACAACATCAGCACTACAGAAATTCTGAGCCAGATTCAGTGCTTTTAACTCAGCCCAAAGACCACCACAGGCAAATTTGCCATCTGTACCGGGAAGTAAGAAGTAAAGTTTTCTCATAATTTTTTTAGGGGGGTGGGGAGTGGGGGAGTAATTTTGAATTTTGAATTGTTTCCCCCTCTTGCTCTTTTCATTCTTGCCAGCCCACTTTAACAAAATGCCCCTGCTTTCCCCAAACGTCGTGTGTACGGGTAATATTTTCAATTGCTAGGTTAAAAGGAATGGCAGTTATTAGGTAACGCTGTGCCATAGAACCTAAATCAGGTGAGAGTTCAGCGGCTGTCGTCGCTGCTAACCCCAAACCTATAAGTTGCTCAATTGGCCGAAATGGCAACAACAGATGCACACCCATAGCTAGTCCAGCTGTTAAAAGCATCGCTACTGATAAATTTGTGCCGCAACGGGGATGTATAGCCAAATCCCATTCTCCACTGGTGAGGCGATGTCGAGCAAGTGTGACCGCACGCCGCAAATCACTAATATTCACCTCACCATAGAGGTAGAATCCCTGCTCAGTAGACAAACCGCCTAATAGTTCGTTATCTAGTTGAACATTAGTGGGTTTTCCTTTGGCAGGATAGGCACTTTTTGATTCGCTAAGAACCCAAATAGTAGCGTGTTCTAAGGCGTGAACCTGCCGCAGCATCAAAATTTCTTTCAACCCTGGAATAAACGATAGCTGCCTGAGTAAGTCGGCATCTTGTGTGGGTTGCGGAAAGTCTAAGGCTCGGTATTCTGGGGTCGGAACTTTCTCAGATACAAGTCTGGTAAAATCAAACTTAAAAAATTCAAAGGGAGACGAGCCACCCTGAAAAGAAGCAGAAGTATTCATTGGAACACTGCTCTCCAAGCCGATGGAGCAACATAGATTTCTTTCAAATGTAACGCTTGCACTACTGAATTGTTACTAATTTTTGTGGATGATTGTTGAGTTTGGGGATTGGTTATTAATTATTCTCCTCTGCCCCTGTGCCCCGTGCTTCTTAAAAGTCTCTAGTCCTCAATGCCCTGTCCAAACCCTCAATTTTTTGTTGCTGATGCCTAAGTCCTACATTTGTTCTGCTGAATTTGGAAAGGAATTCTGATATGAGTTATAGTTTCCGAGTCCGAGGGTCAGCTGGGTCCACTAACATAAACTCCGGCTGAGTGAAGGACTCGGAACTTTTGGTAGAGTGTTTACACTGAAAACTTAGGCATGAGGAGAGGAAGAATCAGTAAACCTCAAAATTGGCTTGTGACTATACCAGACCAGAGCAATTACGTTGCTACTAGTAAATTGTTTATTCGATCTGGTTAGGCAGAAGACAGCAATTGACATCATTCAAACAGACTTTGCCCCACTGTAAAGCCCAGCGGACAAGAGCTACTCGATTTTCTGTCTCAGTCTTGGTGAGAATATTACTGATATGGTTATCAACTGTACGCTTGCTAATCTCCAGTTTTCCTGCAATCTCTTGGTTAGTTAAGCCAGTGGCCACTAAGTCGATAATTTGCAGTTCTCTGTCTGACAGACTAACGGGGGTCTCAGACTTGCCACCAGCCATGACTATTTCTATCCTCGCTTGGTATATGTACTTAATCGCTCTTTCTAATTCTAGAGGATTCTTTTGTTAGTACGGGTTTCAAGTGTTAGCAGTAATACTATTGTCAATATTTTCTTTGGATTTAAAGTTGGCAGAAATATAACCTATAAGTTTTTTATAGTATAAAATAAGCCTTTTTCAAATATAAAAATCTAGTTTATTCACTGAGATAATGTTTGAGAGTATTAGAAGCATATACATGTTATAGGAGTAGTTAAAATTGCTATTTAATTCTATGAAGGACTGGCGACAGATTAGCAAAAATTATTGTAGATTTTATACTGTAAATTCTTAATCTTAAATCGAAATCTAAAATTGAAAATGAGATGAGCAATCCCCGTGTTTTGTGCCTTGGTGAAATTCTGTTTGATTGTTTAGCCGATCAATTGGGGCTAAAGCTGGAAGAAGTAAAATCTTGGACTCCCTATCCAGGAGGGGCACCAGCTAATGTAGCCTGTGCTTTAGTCAAGCTAGGGACATCAGCCGGTTTTATCGGAGCGGTTGGCGAAGATGAAGCAGGGAATACACTGGTCAAGCTATTACAAGATGTAGGTGTAGAGACGACGGGGGTACAACGCCATCCCACAGCACCAACACGGCAAGTTTATGTTACACGGGATCTGGCTGGCGATCGCACCTTTGCCGGATTTGGTCAGTATGATACCGCAGAATTTGCCGATACTCGCCTGCAAGCTAAACAATTGCCAAATTCGCTGTTTCAAGAGGCAGATTTTCTGGTTTTGGGTACTTTGGAATTAGCCTATCCTGAAAGTGAAGAGGCAATTTACCGCGCCTTAGAGTTAGCAGAACATTACGACCTGAAGATTGTGCTGGATGTCAACTGGCGTCCTGTATTTTGGGACGAGCCAAACATCGCTCATCAAAAAATTCCAGAATTATTTAAGCGAGTCGATTTCCTTAAACTCTCCAAAGAAGAAGCTGAATGGCTATTTGAAACCACAGATCCCGGAGCCATCACTTACCGTCTGGCTTCAATTGAGGGAGTACTAGTAACAGATGGGGAAAACGGTTGCACCTACTGTCTGGGTGAGAATGAAGGCAAATTACCTTCCTTTTCGATCCCCGTAGTTGATACAACTGGTGCAGGAGATAGCTTTTTAGCAGGATTCATCCACCAATTGAGTCAGCACGGCATCCACAGCTTGCGAGATGCAGAAACAGCAAAACGCATCGTCACTTATGCCAGTGCTGTTGGAGCGCTGACTACCATTAAAGCAGGTGCGATCGCTTCTCAACCTACAGCAGATGAAGTTGAAGCTTTTCTAGCCGCACATCAACTCTCAGAACTAGCATAAGTCACCGGGATATCAGCTACCAAAGGCTGATACTCCGGGCTAGAAAATGGACGAAAGTCCTCATGCCATTCTGCGGTCATATTGCACAATAAACGCAGTTGGAGAGCTGTCGGTACTGGATTAACGCGCTCAACTTTTACTTTTAGAAGTTCTGAATTTTTGTTCTTGAGTTTAAAAACATCATCCACAATATACCGAGGACAATAACCTACGATGTAATGATCCTCAGTGCATAAGAGCAATGCACGCGGGTCATAGGGATTTTGAAATTCGTTAGCTAAATATAACAGTTCACCCGTTTGTAATTGATTAATTCGCTCAGTTGCACAAGCAGGAAGGTGTCGCAGTGCATGTACAAAAAAATGGATGTGGTATAAACCATTTTCATCTGGTTCTGGACAGGGGAAAACTTCAAAATAATCTGTTACCTTGCGTCCACCACTCCGAGAAAGAATGCTAACTGGATCATCTTTACCTTCCGGAATATTTAGTGATTCAATATAACCTTTGTAATCAGGGCGAGAACGCCGCATTAATCGATTAGAAAACAAGGGGAATAGTTCAACTGATGCGTATTCTTTGTTCAAGTCTGGAAAGGAATACAATAGCTGAAAATTATGTTCAGCTTGAGCTTTAACAGCACCTTGCGTATATACAAATTTATATTTTTTCTCGTCAAATGTTAAGCGACCAATGGGAAGCCAAGCGCGACTTTTAGAATCTTGCCAAGCTAAAAAAAGTGTTTTCATAGTAGGGTGTCCAGCAGCTTACTTTGATTTAACTCCAATATTTTTTGTGCAAATTCAATTGCTGTTTGCGATATGCGATTAGATGGAATACGCTCAAAAAGCTCTAACGTATCATTGCTTGATACCCTTGCTAAATTATTTAACCACACCCTGGCTGCATCTGGATATTGTTGTTGCGCTTTACAAAATGCATTAAAAGTCTTGAGGGTTCTTTTATCATCAACTCTATCATACAACGCAGAATTGCATCTTTCTACATACGCTTGGACAGAGAAGCCAGCGTCTTTTGTGGTTAGCCTGCTTTTCCTTTTAGAATCAGACTCGTTTCTACCTAGACAAGAGGCATGGTCATAAGTTGGTGCTAGATAAATCTTCTCTTGTAAACTGATAAATGCCCAATTTTCATGGTGTCGATCACTATTCCCAATCCAAGTATCCAAAAGTAAATACCCAACAAAAGTTTCCGTCGGATGATTAATTTCCTCTGGTGGTGTCCAGTTGATGGGCAAATTTAGCGAAGCATCTCCGATAGCATTGAATACATTGTCTATTGTGTGTTGGGATAGGTCTTTAGAATCTTGTGGATAATTGGATACTATCCGAGCCAGAATTTCATTACCAAGGGTGAGAATTGCACCTTCTTGAGGCGGCAAAAATGAGGGTGAAACAATGCCATTCTCGCCATTGAACATTGCCAGTTCATAATCAGCATGGGGTAAGCCTAGCAACTCGGATAAGTGGGCTGCAATCTTTTCTGCCCAATCTTCTCCTGTGTTTGGTCTAGCTTTCTTGAATAGGCAACGACCTAGATCCTGATGACGAAACCAGAACTTTGGTTTTGTTCCCAAATATTCATCGGCCTCCGAGGCATCTAAGGGAACCTCAATGATCGAAAACTGCTCTGGCATAATTTTTGGAAAAGCCTGATTTAGAGCAAATTATTAACTTCACCTATCCTTAAATGTGTAACAATCAATGGTTAGCCTTAGCTCGTTGCCACAAAGTATCAACAGTCACAAACTCATAGCCTTGTTGTAACAGTTGCAGAATCAGGATTTGAATTGTGGCAGCAACATCTTCTCCACCGCAAGCACCATCATGCAAAACAATCAGCGAACCATTTTTGACTTGCTGCATAACTCGCTCTACCACAGTGTTAACACCTGGCCGCACCCAGTCTTCTGGTACAACGCTCCACATAACTGGGCGGTAATTCCACTGAAAGAGCAATTTTAAAGTGGCAGGTGTAAATAAACCATTGGGGGGGCGAACATCTCGCACTTGTTCAGGTTGCAGGTTGCAGGCATTGTAGATGGCAGTTTGGGTTTTTTCTAAACTGTCTTTCAGGTCATTTGGGGAAAGCATCGGAAAAGAACGATGATCGTAGCCATGCAATCCGATCCAGTGTCCACGATCGCTAACGGCTTTAGCAATGGCTGGTGAACGGTTGACGCAAACACCCAACCAAAAAAAACTGGCAGTAATCTTGTAACGGTCTAATACTGCCAAGACTTCGCGTGTGTATTGAGGATGAGGGCCATCATCGAATGTAAGTGCGATCGCTTTAGAATTAGGATTTCCAGTCCAAAGGCAGTTGGGAAAACTCGGCTGGAGAATGCGGTAGAAAATCGGGAACAGGGGAGCTAGCTGCATAAATTTTTTCTTTTTTTGCGTAATCTTGCATAACTACACTGATTACTTAATATAAGACTGTTAAGCGTGGGAACCAGAGCTTAACTCGCTTATATCTGGAACTTACGCACTCTGCAAATAGAGAGTTCTAGATATAAGCGCCCCTTTTAGGTTAAAACATCAAAGCGATCGCTTTGATATGTTTATCACCATCCCAAAGTTAGTTGGGAAAGCTCGGCTGGAGAATGTCAATGCTCTATTTTGTCAAAAATCTATAAGAGCAATACTTTTTGACCTACTACTTCTCTAAATTGAGGATAAATCTCCGAATAAACACTGGATGAAATGTTAATGTTGTTCAAAGATATACGAGATTACCAAATTTCATTTCTGGGCTTATTCCTAGTTGTGGGAATCGGTACACGAGACTGGACGTTGCGACCAGAGTTGATTGGGATATTAATCGCCACTTGTTTACTAACCCAATGGATATTCTCATGGGTAACAGGCAAAGAACAAATACCCAATATTCGCAGTGCTTTAATTACCTCGCTGGGACTGGGCCTGCTGTTGCGGGCTGATCACTGGACAACAATGGTAATAGCCGCAGCAAGTGCGATCACCAGCAAATTTCTGTTCAAATTCGGTAATAAGCATTTCTTCAACCCTGGTAATTTTGGCATCATTTCCGCCTTGGTTCTGACCTCCGATGCCTGGGTTTCGCCGGGACAATGGGGTGAAGAGTGGTGGTATGCGCTCTTATTCGCCGGAACTGGGGGCATGACTTTGCAACGAATCGGTCGCTGGGACACCACAGCAGCTTTTTTGGGTGCCTACTCTTTGCTGGAAGCGATTCGCAATCTCTGGCTAGGTTGGACTTGGGATGTTTACTGGCACCGACTGATGAGCGGGTCTTTACTGCTGTTCGCCCTATTTATGATTACAGATCCGCGATCAATTCCCAATTCCCGAATTGGGCGGGTAGTTTGGGCATTTTGTATCGCCGGATTAACTTTCATCCTGCGAAATTATTTCTTTGTTTCCACCGCAGTCTTCTGGGCACTGTTTGCCCTTGCGCCATTGACCATTCTATTAGATGTTCTCTGGTTAGCCCCCCGGTTTTCTTGGCAACAGAAAGATGAAGGAGCAGGGGAAGCTGTTCTTGAGCAGGGGGAGAACTTCTTACTCAACACTCCTCACTCCTAACTCACCACTAAAAAGTAGAGGTATAAAATGAAATTTTTGCGACTGTTGACACCATTATTGTTGGTAATTGTAGCTGTATTTTGCTTTGCACCCGCAGCTTGGGCATTTTGTGGATTTTATGTAGCCAAAGCTGATACGAAGCTGTACAACAAAGCTTCTCAGGTGGTGATTGCACGAAATAGCGATCGCACTGTCCTGACAATGGCAAACGACTTCCAAGGCGAAGTCAAAGATTTTGCAATCGTAGTACCTGTGCCAACAGTGCTGGAAAAAGACCAAGTTCGTGTGACTGAACCCAAGATTATCGAGCGCCTAGATGCTTTTAGTGCACCGCGATTGGTGGAATATTTTGACCCAGATCCTTGTGCCCCACTACTACGATTTAACAAATTAACATTGTCCAATTCAGCAGTATCAGGAGGAGATGCTGCGGGAATTCAGATAGGCGATCGCAGTTTGGGTGTGACGGTGGAAGCGCGTTTCAACGTGGGCGAATACGACATCGTGATCCTCAGCGCTAAAGAATCTGGCGGACTGGAAACTTGGCTGACACTCAATGGCTACAAAATCCCTCAAGGGGCGAAACAGTTACTTCAGCCCTATATCCGTTCCTCAATGAAATTCTTTGTTGCCAAAGTCAACTTGGATAAATTCCAGGAATCTGGCTACCAGTTACTCCGTCCGCTACAAATTTCCTATCAATCACCCAAGTTCATGCTGCCAATTCGTTTAGGCATGATCAATGCTACGACAGAGCAGGATTTAATTGTCTATATCCTCTCGCCCCAAGGAGGCGCAGAAATCACTAACTATCGGACGGTGAAAATCCCCTCCAACGTCAATATTCCCGTGTTTGTCAAAAATGAATTTGGTGAATTTTACAAATCCCTGTTCCAAACTGCTTACACCAGAGAAGGCAGATCAGTCAGTTTTTTGGAATACGCTTGGGATATGGGTAATTGCGATCCCTGTTCTGCCGATCCCCTTACCCAAGAGGAACTTAAGGAAGCAGGCGTATTTTGGCTAAATGATAATTCTCTAAGTAAGGCAAGCAAGGTCCCACAAATCCGCAAGTTTGTTCCTACCTTTTTTAACAGTAACGTCTTCATCTCGCGTCTGCATGTCCGCTACACCCGCGACACATTCCCTGAAGACTTGATTTTCCAACAAACTGCCAACCGTGAATTATTCCAAGGGCGTTATATTTTGCAATATCCATTTGAAGGGGAACTTAAGTGTGAGGCAGGTAAAGAATACAAACGGTCTTTGCCCAAGCGTTTTGAACAAGAGGCGCAGACTCTAGCTAGGTTAACCAACGGGAATATCCAAGATATTCGCAACAAAATGAAGCTGAGTGTCGGAAATCTCACATATTCCTGGTGGGAAAATTTATCGTCTTGGTTTGGATTAAATTGAGGGGATTAGGGAGTGGGGCAGGGCGGGTAGAGGGAGAATGATTTGTAACTGTAATTTAGTATAAATTAAGATTCGTAAATGAGTCTTTTTTACTCGCCAACGAGTCTTTGATACTCGCCAACGAGTCTTTTTTACTCGTGAATGAGTCTTTGATACTCGCCGACAAGTCTTTTTTACTCGTGAACGAGTCTTTGATACTCGTGAACGAGTCTTTGATACTCGTAAATGCAGATTAGAACTCCACTCCTCTACCCAAGAGCTAAGAGTCCCATGCTCCATGACGCCAGTTGCTTCAACGGATAGCGCAGCCTCTTCTCTACGAGAGGCTATGCCAACGAGTCATCTCCCTTGACGTTAGCCTCTCCCTTTGGGAGAAGGGGAAACGATACCGCGCAACGAGCGTTGGGAACCTCCGCAACGCACTGGCTCCCCAATGCCCAATGACTAAATCTTGAGGAAAGGTATTTTTTAGGGGGTTGTTATAAGCAATACTAAGATATTCTTGCTTTCTTCGCCAAGATTGTCATGGTTCAATTCAATGAACAGCTACGCTGCTTAGTTAGCGAAGCCTGTGGACACTCACCTGGAAGCCCTCAGCGTCAGAAGCTGCTCACGCAAATTATTCGCTTGACAGCAAGTAGACTCTGGAGGGAAAGTACTCCCTACTATCAAGATGCACTACAACAAACTTGGTTGTATTTCTGCCGCAATGTTTGTGAAGGTTTGACAGGTCAAATCTATGACCCCAGCTGTGGCAGTGTCATTACCTGGCTGAATGCTTACCTAAGACGGAGACTACAAGACTTTTATATTAACCAGAACCGCGAACAAGCCACAACAGTCTCTCTTCGGGTTCGTCAGTCTACATCGGGTAGTACAAGTGAAACCATTGATCCTGTAGATAACCTCCCATCTACCCCCCAAACACCTCCGATTCTGGAAGACTTGGAGACATGGGCTAATACAGACTCTGAAGGAGAACTGCGCCGTATTTACATTAAAGGGCATCCAGATGTGAATTGTCAGGTTTTAATTCTCAGACGCCTACCGCCGGAAGTTAGCTGGAGAGAATTATCTGAGGAATTTGGGCTGTCAATTCCGACATTAAGCAGTTTTTATCAGCGTCAGTGTTTACCACGTTTGCGTAAATTCGCCGAATTGGAGGGATTGTTATAACAATTCAAAATTCATGCATTCGTCTTGGAAAGTTCTGGATCGGAGCAAACCTCCGCTTAGAGGATGTTTTAAAAGTGTTTGGCTGTGATTTTAGGCACTTATTGATCCCCCCTAACCCATGCCAGTAGCTCCACTTAGGGAGACCCCTGTTCCCGCGCTGGCTCCCCTTAAAAAGGGGGGAACCGGAATCAAAGTCCCCCAATTTATCAGGGGATTTAGGAGGATTTAGAACGTTTTGATACCGACAATAGGACTTTTAAAACATCCTCTTAGACTTTCCACAAAATTTTACTCCTACAAAGAAGCAAGCTATGTGTAGTGTCTTGTAGAAAAGAGATTTTCCGACTCTTATTTAAACCCCGATGGTTCCTGAGCCTGTCGTTCACCTAGCGTCCCGCAGGGAAGGACTGAAACTGAGAACATTACAGTGGACGGACAGAATTTGCTTATTCCCCAGTGGGAGTGGAAACACAACTTGTAGCACAACTATAAGACTAATATTTTATTTTTGAAATACATGTAGGTAGGTTAGCGAGCGCGTAAGGCATCATTTCAAGCTTGTGATGCCGTACTTTCATTTAACACACCCTACAAGACTACTAAGATTTTTTCAAAAACAATTTACGATTTCTATAGTAGAACCCACCATTGAAATAGTCGAATATCAAAGACAAACTTGTCAATGTCAGCATTGCAGGTGAGTCGAAAGCGAATCAAATAAAAAGCCTATATCACTTGGTAATAGACAAAACCCAATCGCCTAAAAGTTGGTTTACTCTATCGGGTACTTCATCATGGGGACAATGACCCGCTGTTAAGAAATGTTCTGTGAGTTTAGGATAATATTGACGAAACTTTGGGGAACGTTCTCTAGCATTCATCCAAGGATCAGCTTCTCCCCACAACATCAACAAAGGACAAGTTAATTGCTTTAGTAGCACGTCAACTTTTTCCCCTTGAGGAGTGCTAAAGACTGATACAAATACTTCCATTGCACCAGGATCGGAAGCAGGACGAGAAATTTCTTCTACCAATTGGTCTGTAATTGCACTCTTGTCAAGATAAACTTTTTCTAGAGTTTGGCGGATCACCCAAGGTTGTCGCACGTATTGAAATAACAGAGATTGAGCTAAAGGTTGTTGAAAAATCCACTTAGTACCGTCACCAAGAAATTTCTGCAAAGTAGCGGGTTGTTTGGGAGGCTGAATTTCTGATTGTAAAGCTTCAGGCTCAGATGTAGGTTGGCTTTCGCTAAAAGGGCCAGCACTATTGAGTAACACTAAACCAGCGGCACTGTCGGGACGCTGTGCTGCAACACACAAGCAAGCGTAGCCACCAAGGGAATTACCCGCTAATACCGCTTTTTGACCAATTACTTCACTAATAAAATCATGGAGTTGGTCGCGCCACAAGTCGCTGCTGTACTGCAAATTTGGTTTTGCCGATCGCCCAAATCCCAAAAGGTCGATCGCAAATACTTCAAAATTTTGACACAATCCGGTGATATTCTTGCGCCAGTGGTCTGTGGAAGCACCAAATCCATGTACCAAAAGCAAGGGCGGACGTTGCGATTGTTTTTCTCCCGCACGCACATAGTAAACGTTGTGCCCGCGCCACTGCCAATATTTACCAGGAATTGGGGTTGTAGAGGGGGCTGTAGTTGCCTGCATAATCATAATAAATGTTAAGTAGCTTCTAATAATTGTAGGCTAGTGCAAGAAGAGAGTCGGGGGAGATGAGGTAGAAATAACTAATGACTAAAGAAAGATTAATTACAGGTAAAACTCAACTGCTGGGTGTAATTGGACATCCGGTAGAACATTCGCTATCGCCAGTGATGCATAATGCAGCGTTAGCGCAGCTCGTCGTTGGCGAAGCCTCTCGTAGAGAAGACATCGCTCATTTAGGGTTAGATTACGTTTATCTCCCCTTTCCGATCGCACCAGAGAATTTAGAAGTAGCGATCGCAGGTTTCGCCGCTATTGGGGTTGTCGGTTTTAATGTGACAATCCCTCATAAACAGGCAATCATGCCCCTCCTATCAGAAATTACCCCTCTTGCTCAAACTATCGGCGCAGTGAATACTGTTAGCCGCCAAAATAACAAATGGGTGGGCACAAATACGGATATAGAGGGATTTATCGCTCCTTTGCAGACAACGTATAAACAGGATTGGAGTCAAAAGGTAGCGGTAATTTTAGGCAATGGTGGCGCAGCCAGGGCAGTTGTAGCAGGTTGTCACCAACTAGGTTTTGCCAAAATTCATGTTGTTGGGCGGAATATGCAGAGATTACAAGGATTTGCCAAGAGTTGGAGCAATTCACCCATAAGTGAGAATTTACAAGTTGATCAATGGGAGGAACTTTCAAAGCTAATTCCCCAAGCTAATCTGCTGGTAAACACAACCCCCATAGGTATGTATCCCAAGGTTGATGAGTCGCCTTTGAGTGGAGAGGAAATAGCGAATTTACCAACGGGTGCGATCGCTTACGACTTAATATATATCCCTAAACCGACGCAATTTCTAAAGCAAGCAGAAAAACAAGGTGCAATTGCGATCGATGGATTAGAAATGTTAGTTCAACAAGGAGTAGGAGCCTTAAAAATTTGGTTACAGCAGGAAACTATACCTGTAGAAGTGATGCGCCAAGCTTTACTAAATCACCTGGGTTTAGGAAAATAAGGTATGCATTTTGGTGCTATATTGTTGCCCAGCAATAAGTAACACATCTTATTGCTTAATTTATCCTTAAGTTATGGCGAATGAAGGTTAATTCAGCTTTGTATAAATTACATTGAAAATTAAGTAATATCTTGTAATCATACTCATGGCTGTTGTGCGATCGCTTCTTTCCATTCTCTGCCCTGCTATAGCAAAGATAATAATTTCTACTTGCCTGAAAAATGCCTCATCAGAGAAGGCGGTTGGAGAAGATATAGTAGACAAGCTTAAAAATTTTATTTCTAATCCTAGTGACCAAGAGAAGACACAAAGAAGTCTTGAAAAGATTGCCAAGCAGATAGTAGAAAAGATGCAGCCCATTTTCGACCTGGAAGCCGCAAGCATCAGCCAAAACAGCCGCACAGCGATTCAATTTGAAATTGCGAAAACATTGGGTCGGGCTGAGGTAACGAGTGAGTTGCTGATGAGTTTTAGTTTGGATGTAAAGTCGTTAACGGTAAATCTTCGTAATGCTTATCCAGAAGCTTGCAAACACTTTAACCGCAATGAAATTGCTCTCTATGAGCGGATGTTAGAAGAAGTAAGCAGAGGGATCATCGAAGTAGCACCACAATTGGAAGGTTTTACACTTGCTGCGACTACAGAGAGTTTGCAGCGACTAGAAGAAATTATTGAGCATCTCCAGACATCGCAAAAACAGTCTCAACGAGACAAAAATGAGTTTGAGAGGAAATATCGACAAGTCGTCATCCGGGAATTAGATCGGATGGAGATGTTTGGTTTGCCGCGAATGGATACCCTAACTCCTCAACAAAGCCTCAGCAAAGCCTACGTTACCTTATCAGCAATACAGCACGGGCGAGAGGAGCAAAATCAACAGGCAGAAATTATCAGTAGAAGGCTAACGGAGGAAATAGCAGTTCACGTTCAGCAGGAGAAAATCACCAGTTTACACACATCTCCAGTAGACGAAACGCTTGCTACCTGCCGACGGATAGTGATTCGGGGTGAGGCTGGTGCTGGTAAAAGTACACTTCTCCAGTGGCTAGCTGTGCGTGCTGCCAAGCAAGACTTTCCACCTGCCTTAGCCCCTTGGAATCGACTGATACCATTTTTTATTCGGCTAAGGTCTCTGGTAGATAAAGGTTTCCCCACACCGGAAGAATTTCCAAAACTCATTGCTCGTAATATTGCTGATACGATGCCCAAAGGGTGGGTACATCAATGCCTTGAGGCAGGATATGCATTGGTATTGATTGATGGGGTGGATGAACTGCCACGAAACCAGCGTCAAGATTTTTTCGATGCCCTTGCTGACTTGGTGGCAGACTTTCCCTATGCGCGTTACGTTGTCACATCACGTCCTGCTGGGCTAAAGGATAGTCAAGGGGAAAAGTGGCAGGACTGGGAAACTTGGACAGAGCAAGCACAATTTCTCAATCTTTCACTACAGTCTATGAGTCCTACTGATATCGAGCAGTTTATTACTCAGTGGCATAAGGCTCTAGAAGTTGCTCGTCGTCCAGAAGATGAACAGATTAATTTGCAGAGTAGGGCAACCGACCTAAAACGTCTATTGCATCAACGTCCTGAGTTGCGGCGACTGGCAACCACACCATTGTTGTGTGCGATGATTTGTGCGCTATATCGAGAACGTGGTGAAAATCTGCCTACGGAACGTATCAAGCTTTACCAAGAGTGCATTGATATGCTGTTGAACAGCCGCGATCGCGGACGCAAAATCAAACTCGACCTTGACGAGTCTTACCCAGGTGGTCTGTCCGACAGTCAGAAAATGGCTTTAATCCAATCCTTTGCTTATTGGATGATGGAAAATAATTATTCTGACGTTGAAATAGACAGAGTTGATGCACACTTCACACGTCGCCTGCCAGGGATGAACCTTCCTAAGGAAGTGACTGGGAAAGAGATACGCGCTCTATTTGTGGAAAGAGTAGCCCTTTTGCGAGAACCATCTGTTGGGAAAATTGATTTTGCACACCGCACCTTTCAAGAGTTTCTCGCCGCACAGGCAGCACTTAATGAAGATAGTGTTAATGTACTACTGCAACATGCCCACAATGACCAATGGCGTGAGGCAATTATTGTTGCTGCCGGTCTAGGTCGCCCAAGAGAGCGTAAAGAATTGCTCGAAAAGCTGCTCCAGATGGGTAACGAAATGCCAGATAAACGCCATTATTTGCATTTGTTAGCGGTGGCATGTTTGGAAACAACCGTAGAAGTTGATCCTCAGATACGTGCTGAAGTGCTTAAACAAGCTGAAGCTTTGTTACCTCCCAAAGATGATGACGAGGTGATAATGGTTGCGAGGGCTGGGGATGGGATCGCACCTTTGCTTGCTCCTAAGCCAAACTATTCTAAGAGGGAAACTGCTCGGTGTATACAGGTGCTAGCCAAGATTGGTAGTTCTACTGCTATGGAAATTTTAGCTGATTATGCAAAAGATACTCGTTATGACTTAAGTAGAGAATTAGGTAAAGCTTGGGATGCTTTTGACCGTGATGCTTATGCTCATAAAGTACTATCTCATAGCAACAAAGTATATGTTCGTACTCTGCTTACATCGGAAGGATTTGAACATCTTGAGCATATTAAGGAGTTAACTATAGAAAAGCTCTCTTTAAAAGAATTAACTCCACTGCAAAAGCTGACCAATCTTACTAAATTAAAAATATTTGAAATAGATGAAATATGTGATTTAAGTCCATTAGGAGAACTTAACAAGCTGACTCAGTTATCATTAGGTAGTTATTTCCAAGAAGAAATTTTAAATTGTGATATCAACACACTAGCGTTTCTTGAAAATCTAAATTATCTAAGCTTAAGTGGTGTCAAAACTAGTGAAATTAGCCCATTATGCAATCTTTATAATCTGTCTAGCTTTATTTTAGATCAACCCAAAATAAGGGATTTTAGTCCTTTATGGAAAATGCGAAATTTGGTTAAATTGGTACTTTTTAGTACAGATGAAGATATAGATTGTCAGTTTCTAAAGACTATGAGCCAGCTTACTACTCTTGGTCTAGCGACAACAGGTATCAGCGAGCTAAGTTTACTAGCTAACCTTACGAAGCTAGAAAGCTTAGATATTTATGAAAATGAGATTAGTGATTTTAGCCCATTTGCCAATCTTTCTAAACTAACCTCACTGAGTATAGGAACAGTAGTTGTAGAGAATGGAGGTGTACTAGGATCATCTGAGCAAATTAGCGTTATTAATTCTCTAGAAAAACTTTATAGCTTAAAAACTTTAAGCATTTTCCAAACAGAAGTAAAAGATATTAGTCCACTTGCTTCTCTTAAGAATATCACAAATTTAATACTTTATAATAATAAAATCGATGACCTAAGTCCCTTAGCAAACCTTCCCAATCTTGTTAATCTAAGTATAGCTGAAGCAGGTATCACCGATATTAGTCCCCTTGTTAAATGTCAGAGCTTACGTAAACTATATTTAGGTAAAGCGAACCTTTTTGAAGATAGTTTATTCCCTTTAAAAACACCTGTTAGTGACCTAAGTCCGCTTGCTAACCTTCCTAATCTTACGGAATTGTTTCTAGGAGATACAGACGTTACCGACCTTAGCCCAGTAGAAGGATTACCCAACCTTAGAATTGAAATCATTAGAAATTAGCTGCACTCAGAAAAAACTGCAAATGGCAAAGGATGTACTTTTTAGTAATTATTCGTTCAGTTCATCCCTTCACAACTTCTGCGGCTAGCGCGAATCGTAGCGATTTTATTCGTTGATGCCTTAAATTTTATACTCAGCGCCGTTGTATAAGCAGATGAGGCAATTGATAGAGGAAATATTGCGATCGCTAGTTTCAGCAACCTGAAGAACCACTCAGGCAAAGCATTCCTGCACACAGGGTTCATCTTCTTACACTCATTTCCATAGTGCATCGAAAACTTAAATGCGATCGCCTAATCTCAGATTTAGTGTATCCTCAAAATAATAATACTTATTAAAGTAATATGACTCGACATGATTTAACTATTGCCAACCGTAGCATTGGCAGATAGATTGTACTTCTTTGGAGTCGTTATTACCGTACTTTAATTTATGTTTCCTAAACCCAAAATACTTTTATTATGGCTTGTATTATTACTAAGTTTTGCCAGTCTGTTTCTTAGTTCTTGGATTATTCTTCCGGCTCCAAATATGTTTTTACTCACCCTAGCAGTAGGAGCGCCAGAAGTCAGCCCTTGGTTGTTGGTATTAAATTTACTCTCTTTGTTGCTTTCTTTTTTCTACATCCGTCGCCGTCAATTACGACGCCTAGCTTGTATTTTCAGTTTGATAGGATTGCTAATTTGTGGATGGGTGCTAGTGAATATCCCATTAACTCAAATGCAGATGGCTAAAGCGATGAAACAAGGGTTGGGAGCAAATTATCTAGAGCAAATTCCAGTCCAAGTAATGGCTAAGATGCAAACCCATCCCTTTAACTTAGTTAATTTGTTTGGGGGTATTGCATTAGGTAAAACCCGTCATCAAAAAGATATTCTCTTTGCTTCTCCTGCGGGAGTGCCTTTAAAAATGGAAGTTTACCAACCCCCAGAGGTAGGGAAATATCCAGCAGTGGTAGTAATTTATGGTGGAGCTTGGCAATATGGCAATCCTCATGCCAATTTTGAGTTTAATCAATATATTGCTAATCATGGATATACGGTATTTGCGATAGACTATCGACACGCACCTAAATATTGGTTTCCAGCTCAGTTAGATGACGTGCGTACAGCCTTAAATTTTATTCGCAAACATGCAGCTGAATATGAAGCCGATCCAGAACGTATGGTACTTTTAGGACGTTCTGCGGGAGCGCATCTAGCAATGCTAGCGGCTTATCAAACAGATGCACCACCTATTCGGGCTGTGGTGAACTATTACGGGCCTGTTAACTTAACTGAAGGATACAAAACACCACCGAATCCCGATCCCATCAACACCCGCGCTGTTTTAAAAGCATTTCTCGGTGGTTCTTTAGAAGAATTGCCTAATCAGTATCAAATTGCTTCACCGATAAATTACCTGACGCACCTTTTACCGCCAACTTTATTAATTTACGGCAGTCGCGACCATTTGGTAGAAGCGCGATTTGGTAGACAGATGTATGAACGTTTACATGACTCTGGTAATACTGCGGTTTTTCTAGAAATTCCTTGGGCAGAACACGCTTTTGATGCCGTTTTCAATGGTGTGAGCAATCAATTAGCGTTGTATTATACCGAGAGGTTTTTGGCTTGGGCGTTGTTCAAGCAATGATTTTATTAACGTACAGCAGCAGTCAGAGTATAAAGACTCATTCATGGAGTTCAAAGACTCAATGATACAGCGTATTTCAGGTAAATGAAGTACATAGGTAGGGGCACAACATGTTGTGCCCCTACCTGTGTACCTCACCTTGGCGTAGCCTCTCGTAGAGAAGTTGCAATCTGCTGTATTTACTCAGCACTCCTTACTCCCAATACAGTTCAGTTAACGTTTTAATATTTTGAAGATCCCCCCAACCCCCCTTAAAAAAGGCTTGCTCATGAATTTCTTTTACTCCCAATTTATCGGGGGTCGCCGCAGGCGGGGGGATCTTAACCGAACCGTATTGTCCTCACTCCTCACTCCTCACTCCTCACTCCTCACTCCTCACTCCTCACTACTTTTGAGGCCAGCGCCAATTGTAGCGATTCCATTCGTAGATACCTTGAATTTCATACTCAGCGCCGTTGAAGAAGCGGACGACGCAATTAGTAGAGGAATGATCGCGTAGGCGTAGCCCGTCGTAGATATCGCTAATTTCCTCAACCTGAATCACCATACAAGGAAACCATTCACGCTTACAAGGCCCATCTTCTTGCACCCATTCCCATAGTGCATTGGAAACTTCAATGCGATCGCCTACTCTCAGCTTTAGTGCATCCTCAAAATAAGAATACTTATCAAAATGATATGACTCAACACGATTCAGCCACTGTAAACCATAGCGTTGCCGAATAAATTGTACTGTTCCAGAGTCATTTTCCAGCAGCCAGTCGTTGAGTAATTGCACTTTCCAAGTGCGGTTGCGTTGTTCTTCATCCTTAACAAACTCTAAAAATGCTTCTAACTCCTCTGGATTTAGTTCGTCTAAGGGATTAGCAATACCTGACGCCCCAGAGATAGAATTTCCCTGAATTTGCTCGACGACTTGCAGTAATATCTGTTTCTGCGTGTCAGTGAGAGGACAGCTTGCTACATCACAATCATTAAAGGCTGCAAGCATAGCTGCTTCAATCTCATCTGGAGTCATAAGTTAATAGCAACTGAGGGTTTATTTCCCTAATTATTACAAAGGTTAAATAAAACTCTCCAATTCTCTTGTAGTTAAATTCAGGTAAGCTGAGGTTATAAGTTACATATCGTTGGATTAAGTCACGGGGTCTTTTATGCGGTTGCGCTCACTCACGGTCGTTCTTATTTCCTGTCTCATCACCTTTCTATCGTGGGTGATCACTCCTCCTGCTGTAGCGTTGACACAGATTAGATTATTTGATGTCTCCTATAAAGATTGTCCACCAGAACTCGCACAAGGGGCTGTTATCAGTAGTGGTAGCGCGGCTGCCAATTGTTTTATGGTCATTGGTAAAGCAGAAAATGGCACTAATAAAACAGTCTACGACGCAGATATTTTTGGACGCATCTATGATGCCAACAATGACTCGGTAATGCAAAACCGCACTCGCTTAGGTTCTATTGCTGAGGTGCCACCAGGTAGTAGCAATTTTGAACTGAGAATTTCTGTACCTGCGAATCAACCTACTCCGTTAAAGCTGAAGCAGTTTAAAGCCGCTGGATTTAGCGGTCAAGTCCGGCGTTAAGAGATAAGTTAATTCAGTCTGGGCTAACCAGTCCAGACTGAAAATCTTTTAGTTGAACGTTGAGTAAACTGCAAATTATGCTTTATGCGTAGGCTTGCAGACCACCGATCAAACCACTTACAAGTTGAAGCAGTAGAATCGCTAACATTGCAGAAAAATCCATACCACCCAATGGGGGAATAATTCGGCGGAACAGATCGAGATAAGGGTCAGTTATCTGGCTCAAAGCAGCAAATGGCTGGTTATACCAGTTAATTGTCGGGAACCAGGTCAATAAAACCCGAATAATTAGCAAAATAATATAAATCTGAATGAAACTAGCCAGAGTGTTAATCAGAAGGTACATGGATTTGTTGGTTACCTGGTAAGTGTTAAAAACGGTCTTATCTTTGATTTTAATTTAGTCCATGTCATCGTGTCTGCGGATTTAGAACTTACCGCAATTGACATTTTCAGCACGCCTGAACAAACCTCAGGAGTCTTTAGTGAGGGAGCGGTCATTGGTTGCTTGGGGTGAACCGCCATTCACATTACCCAGTTGCTTTCGCACTTCATCAATTGTGGCATTTAGCTGGGCAATTTTATCTTCTAGCGATCGCCGAGCCGTTTCTATACCGATACTCTCACTTTCCGAGGCTTTCATCTGACGCCGCTTTGCTGCTATTTTTTTAGCTTCGGCTTGGCTATCCGTCAGTTCTGTCTCCTCCTCTGCTAGCAATTGAGGGTCGCGTCGAGAAGCAATCAGTGCCCCGATAACACCACCAAATACGCCACCGACAAACGCCCCTGCTACAAAACCACTGCCAAAACCATCTCGCTGACTCATATCTTTATTGCCTTCAACAAACTTTCGGACTTTTACAGTAGTTATGCTATTTTCTTGCCCTAGCTGCATACTAGCTTAAGTCCCAAAGATGCGATCGCCTGCATCTCCCAATCCCGGTACAATATACCCCTTGCTGTCAAGTTTTTCGTCAATAGTAGCGGTGTAAACTATTAAACCTGGATAAGCTGCATTCAGTTTTTGCAAAGCTGGTGGAGCCGCCACCACACAAACAATCCGGGTCAGGGCTGGATCAGCACCCCGTTGTGTCAATTCTGCCATTGCTGTCATGATCGACCCTCCTGTTGCCAACATTGGATCGGTAATTAACACTCGTGTTTGAGGGTCAAATTTTTCTGGTAACTTGTTCAGATAACAATGAGGTTGCAGTGTCTGTTCGTCTCGCGCCAAGCCAAGGTGGTAAATTGATGCTAAAGGTAATAAAGTCTGCGCTCCCTCAAGTAATCCTAGTCCAGCCCGCAGAATCGGCACTACTGCCATAGGCACTTGTGGATCAATCACGGTTGCTGGACAGGTATCTAAGGGACTTTGTACCGCCGTTTCTTGTGTGGGCAACCAGTCTCGCGCAGCTTCATAAGTCAGCCATCTTCCCAACTCAGTCATCGCACTGCGAAATAATACTGAAGGTGTGCCTGCATCACGGGCAACTGCCAGCCAGTGTTTGATCAGGGGATGGGGTGGAACATAAACGCGCAATTGTAGCGTCATAGCCAGAAATAGGCGCCTTTTTATTGTATAAGAACTGAAACACCATAATACTCTTTCCTGCATCCGGCTGACAGCTAAAATTTACACTGTCAATTTTATTGATAAAAATTTTAACTACTAGTTGACATTAATTCTCAATCAAGGCTATATTGTTCTACAGTGTTCTCCTCTCTTTTAAGGATCGGCAGCGGGATTAGCCAGCAGTAGCAGGCTCGTCCCTCTTTTTTGTGATTGGGCATTAGAAAATAAACAAAGGACTAATGACAAAAGAGAAAAATGCAAGATTTTGATGCGATTGTGATTGGGTCTGGGATTGGCGGATTAGTAACAGCAACCCAGTTAGCGGCGAAGGGAGCGAAAGTGCTGGTACTAGAACGTTATTTGATTCCAGGTGGTAGCGCTGGTTATTTTGAACGCCAAGGCTATCGATTTGATGTTGGGGCATCAATGATTTTTGGACTGGGACAAAATGGTACTACTAACTTACTCACCCGTGCATTATCATCTGTAAATGTCAGCCAAGAAGCGATCGCAGATCCGGTGCAGATTCACTATCATCTACCCCAAGGTTTAAACCTGAAGGTTGACCGGGTTTATGAAAAATTTTTGCAAAATCTTATTGCTCATTTTCGCCATGAAGAACAGGGGATTCGTCGCTTTTATGACGAATGCCAAAAAGTATTCAAGTGTCTCAACAGCATGGATTTGCTGTCCCTGGAAGAACCTCGGTATCTACTCCGGGTATTTTTCCAGCATCCTTTGGCGTGTCTCGGTTTAGTTAAGTATCTGCCTCAAAATGCCGGGGATTTTGCCAGACGCTACATCAAAGATCCCCAATTATTGAAATTTATCGATATGGAATG
This sequence comes from Nostoc sp., assembly GCF_036917615.1. Lineage (GTDB taxonomy): Bacteria > Cyanobacteriota > Cyanobacteriia > Cyanobacteriales > Nostocaceae > Nostoc. The sequence continues at coordinate 104,685 of NZ_JBALCZ010000012.1, read as the reverse complement.
TTATTGCTGGTCGGTGGTTCCATCGGATATGACACCAATGATTAATGCTGGGATGGTCTTTTCTGACAGGCATTATGGCGGAGTAAACTATCCTAAAGGCGGAGTGGGACAAATTGCCCAAAAACTGGTGGAAGGTCTAGAGAAGGCTGGAGGTAAGATTCAGTACCAAGCTAGAGTTACGAAAATTCTCACAGAACAGGGAAAAGCGGTAGGTGTGCAACTGGCTAATGGTAAACTATATCGGGGTAAACGCATAGTTTCTAATGCTACACGCTGGGATACATTTGAACAATTACTACCAGCAGAGACAATGCCAGATAATGAGAAAAAGTGGCAACAAAATTATCAAAAATCTCCAAGCTTCTTGAGTTTGCACATCGGGGTAAAAGAGTCAGTTTTGCCTGCGGGGACAGAGTGCCACCATATTTTGCTGGAAGATTGGGAAAAGATGACAGCAGCAGAAGGCACAATTTTTGTTTCGCTTCCCACATTACTTGACCCAGATTTAGCACCAAGTGGATATCATATCATTCATGCCTTCACGCCTCACTGTATTGATGATTGGCAAGAACTTTCTGTAAGTGAGTACGAAGCGAAGAAAGAAGAAGCGGCTTGGCGAATTATTGACCGTCTAGAGAAGATTTTTCCAGGTTTAGATGCTGGATTGGATTATTTGGAGGTAGGCACACCCCGCACCCATCGCCGCTTTTTGGGTCGTGAGGATGGCACATATGGGCCAATTCCCCGACGCAAGTTGTGGGGCTTATTGAAGATGCCCTTTAATCGCACAGCTATTCCAGGACTTTATTGTGTAGGGGATAGTACCTTTCCGTGTCAGGGGTTGAATGCGGTAGCTTTTTCTGGGTTTGCTTGCGCCCACCGCATTGCCGTAGATTTAGGATTTTAATGTCTATCGCAGAAGTCCCCACATTTAACTCTTAGTGGGGTGGGGATGGACAGCAGTCAAAAATACCACAATGAAAATTGCAAATCGACTAATACCAATTCTCCATGAAGATGCACTAAATTAAGAGAAGCAGGAATAGGGTGCAGAGTATGGGAAACAGCTTTCGAGTCGAAGTATGTCAGAGCCGGGAGGAACTGCAACATCGATTACGTCATGCGGTAACTCATATCTTGCACCTATGCGTACAAAACCGTACAAGTTAAAAAGATGTGCGATAAAGCTACATAATTTTTCTTAGTTTTTCTCGCTCAAGAAAGGATTTAGGTTTTTATACTGAGTGACTAAATACCATCAATTTTTATTGGTGCAAGATGTGAGGTAACCGCTGAAACTAAGGAGCGGCTACAGATGCTCTATTGGATCAAGACACAGGCGATCGCATCGATTTGTGGATGGGATTATATCATAAAAGCTTTATTAAGTGCAACTTCATAGAGAATTGGTATAACTTTCATCGTTATAGATATCGCAACAATGTCCTACTTTAATGTAAAAAAAATAAGTTCAGAATTTGCATAAAAAGTATACTAACATCTGATAAGAGCTAGTGAAATGTTATTAACTGCATAAAAGGACAATAAGCTATGAGTTTTGAAGGAACATGGTTTAACGAACTCAATTCCGAAATGAAATTGATGCCAGCTTCTGATAAGTTAATAAAAGGAAGTTATGCTTCAGGAGTTGGTGGATCACCAAACAATTTTCTTGATCTTGTTGGCTTTGTAGATACTAATCCTCTTGCATATAGCCAAGCTATCGCTTGGGTAGTTGTATGGAATTATGGAGTAGGTAACAATTTTAATTCTATTACTACTTGGTCTGGACAGTATCAAATTAATCAAAAAACTCAAGAAGAAGAAATTATTACTACTTTGCTACTAACCAAGGAAATGGAAGCAGAAAATGATTGGGAATCAACACTAGTCGGACAGGATGTATTTAAACGTAATCCACCATCGGAAGAGCAGCGACTTTCACGCCAACGACGCGCTCCTTCACATCCAACGATTGAATAATTTTGTCTTTCTAAGATTTCTACCCTTGGCGAATACTAAAATATATCACCCAGTTAAACAAAAACTGGGTGATTTGCTACTTTTAATACTGTGTTAAAAATATTGCTTTTAGTTTTAAATCACATCTATAGATACTAAAAACCATCTAATCTTAATTAAATTCCATCCCGTGTGGAATCTGGTGTAGAAAAATCGATAAATTGAACTATAACTACACTGATACCAATTCTCTATGAAGTTGCACTTAATAAAGCGGAAACGATATAATCCCACTCACAAATAGAAGCGTAGTTTACCGCCGTAGGCATCGCTTCCGGTGAGATGGAATCGAGAATTTGTTTTAACTTCCGTCTTAATTGATCTAAATTTGTGAAATGTTCCCACGACAGTTGATACTTGATATGTTCCCATAAGCGTTCTAATGGAAATGATTAAAAAGCTAACTGCGTCTGAATTAAATTTTTTTTCCCAATAAGCTGGAATTTTTAGAGATACTACTCACTAACCGTAGAGTATTACGGAATACTCATATACTGATTAAGCTAAACAATTATAACAGATTATTTTTTGTGTAAACGCATAATTTACAAAACTTTTCATAATTGTACTTTAATGGTGAGCGGTTTTTGTTTTTCAAGAATCTTCCTCACACACAAAGCGCTCACCAATGCTCCTCACACACAAAAAAACATTTTAAAATTTAGCTGGCTTCTACCCAGCTTCTTAAGCTTGTTTCTGTTTGGCTCTACTGTCAAAGCTACTGCGATAGCTAATTGGCATTTTGATAGCAATCGCAATCATCCGAACCTCACCACAGATGAGAATGTTCAACCGAAAGTACAACTACTTACCAACCCTACTCGTCTGGTAATTGATTTACCTGGAGTTACATTAGGATATCCACAGACTAGTCAAAGAGTGGGGTTAGTAATTAAAGACATTAGCATCGGGCAGTTGAACGCAGAGACTACCCGCATGGTAGTTACTTTAGCACCCGGTTATACCTTCGACCTAGCACAGGTGAAACTGCTCTCAATTGGGTTCAAAATAGATATTGGTAGGAGCAGATAGCTAGCTGTGCGCTCCTGCGGTAATTAGATAATTGTGATTTTAGTTGCTGCTCTAGTAGCTTTTTCCCTAGCCTCTTGGACATTAACACCCTTCGCTAAAGCTACGCCCATTCGCCGATATGGATGAGCATTAGGTTTACCAAATAATCTGATATCTACATCTTTTTCTGAGAAAGCGTCGGCTACACCACTAAAAGCAATAGAATCAGATTTTTCAGAGGCTAAAATTACCGCACTAGCTGATGCTCCTAGCTGTTCTATATGAGGAATTGGCAAGCCTAAAATTGCTCTTAAATGTAGTTCAAATTCATTGAGATTTTGTGAGATTAATGTCACCATTCCCGTATCGTGAGGTCGGGGAGAAAGTTCAGAAAAAATAACTTCATCTTTGGTAATAAAAAATTCAACGCCAAAAATTCCGGCTCCTCCTAAAGCATTGGTGACTTTTATGGCTATTTCTTGGGCTTTTAATATCTTGTCTTCAGAAATTCCTGCGGGTTGCCACGATTCTTGATAATCGCCTTGTTCTTGGCGATGGCCAATAGGAGAACAGAAAATAGTGGGTGCATTCCACTGTTTAATTGTCAGTAAAGTTATCTCAATTTCAAAGTTAATAAATTCTTCGACGATTACCTTTTGACTGTCTCCTCTAGAATTAGCGATCGCATAATTCAAAGCTTTCTCAACTTCACTCTTATCCTGCACTACAGACTGACCTTTACCAGAGGATGACATCACAGGTTTAACAACATTAGCAAACCCAATTTCATCAGAAACTGCAATCAATTCTTCTAGAGTTGTTGCATAACCATATTTAGCTGTTCTGATGCCTAATTCTTGATGTGCCAATTCCCGAATTCTATCGCGGTTCATTGTATAGTTAGTAGCAGCCGCAGTTGGTATAACTGTAATCCCTCGCTGTTCAAATTCCAGAAGTTTTTCTGTTCTTATTGCTTCAATTTCTGGTATGATAATATCTGGCTGATGTTTTGTGACTACAGCTTCTAAATCATCAGCACTGAGCATAGAAATAACTTCATAAGCATCAGCAACTTGCATTGCCGGAGCATTAGGATAGCGATCAACGGCAATAACATAATTACCAAGACGTTGAGCAGCGATCGCAAATTCCTTACCTAGCTCTCCTGAACCCAGCAACATCAATTTTTGGGGCAACTTAATACTCATTAACTTATCCAGGACAATTTCAATTCAATAATCTTATAATTTTTTGCGTTTTAATTACCAATTTTTCAAGAATTAAATATAGCTCCGCGTATTTGTAAATCTTGACGTTGCAGATAATTTAAACCAGTACCTACGCCAAGCTGACACTTATCGACTAAAGTCTCTAACCAAATAGTCTCGTTAAGAGTTGTACCTCGTAAATCTGCATTTCTCAAGTCGGCTTTCGTAAAATTTGCAAATAAGAGGTCTGCATTGACTAAACTACTACCTTGAAGATTTGCTTCTGATAAATTTCCTCGAATGAAGTTTACCCCATCTAAAATTAAACCAGATAAATCTGCTCCTATAAGATTAGGAAACTTTAGCTGACTTGGATATTTAAAAAACCGGATCATACAAATTATATTTGCTTCATTTAGTCGTATTTTGGTTAAAAACTCATAACGAGCTATGCCCAGTTGCTTGAGAATTTGTAGACGCTGTGGAGGACTTTGTTCTAAAAACTGAATAGCTGTGTAGCGTAGGTCTTGAGTCGGAAAATTTAGCATAATTTTTAGATCGCTGTGATATTTGTGCTGATTAAAAATTTAACCGACAATTTTGGCAAATAATAGATAATATAGCAGCCTGAAATCATTCATGAAAAACAAGATCCCCGACTTCTTTAAGAAGTCGGGGATCTAACATGTCTCAACTACTTACCTAACGTCCTGCCAATAATGCTTTCGTAGCAGATTCGCCTGCTAATTTCACTTGCCTTGCCAACTGGAAGTTTAACAACGCTAGAACACTCAAATCAGCTAAGAGTGCCATAAAAACTGTTGTCACCCCAGCGTATTCTACAGCTGCCCAAGGAAAAGTTGTAAACATCCATACAGTAGAATGTTTCCACGACGAGATACCGATCAATTCTAGAATCATCGGTGGTAGGAACACGGCTGCACCTAAAGTCCCAATTGCCCAAAAAGAACGCTTAGGAGTTTTCAGCAAAAGTATCAATTGGGCGATGGTAGCGTAAATCATCATTAAGTTGATAGACAAAGCTATAGTTAAAAGTACTTTAAACCTGTCAATCTCGTTAACCATCCAAGTTCGGCCATCATTTGCGTCAACAATAGATGTAAGTGGAAGCCAAACTAACCAGGGGATAGTAACAATTGTTAAATTAATTGCGATCGCCACAAGTGCAGGGCTTTTTTCGGCCCAAATTAAATCTTGCCAAACACTCTTGTGGCTAGAAACTCCCTGATGTCGATATCTTGCCCAATCTTGTACATCTTGACGGTGAGGAGAAAGAACCGCAATTAAACTTAAAATTAACACCAAGTTGTACAGTGCTAGCAAAACGAAATTTTCACCAACCTGTTCATCCCATGTGTGATTATTTTTACCATTTTGTAGGGCAAATCCCCAGATCATCAATTGATAAAAAGCTACTAGTAAATAACTTTGCTTCTTGCTGATTATTGAGGCTTGAGGATTACAAAAGCAACGTTTAAGAGCTTGCAAAATACCGTAACTGCACAATCCCAAATTTAATAAATAGAAGCCAACAACGCTAACAACACTTGTCCCTAATGGTAAATAGAAAAACTGCAAGTTTTTCAGGGGAGAACCCTTGTATAAATGGGACAAGTTATGAAATAGATAATTTGTTACATCCCAAGGAGCGAACAGCCTCAACCAAGCCGTTGAATTATGCCAAGTGTCTAAATTATCAAATGAAGCTATCTGAAACGTTGTCAACAAAAAAAGGAAAACTGCACCACTACCTAACCAAGGCTGAAAACCACTAAACCACCGACTAACTAAGCTAAATAATAGTGCAGCACTGTAGAAGAAAATACAGCTAGCAGCAAGAATTGCGTAATAACTCAAAATGTAACTAAAGGCAATTTTGGCAGAACGCCCAGCCCACAGATGTAAAGGAACTGCTACTAAGATGATCAGATAAATTAAACTCGGAATTCCTAGCAACTTGCCAGTCAATATACTTGTTTCTGATTGAGGACTGAGACGGATGAAATTCAGTGTACCGCGAGTTTCTTCTTTGGCTAAATCGTTGATTAGCAAATAAGTTCCTGCAACTAATAGTGTAAATACAAAAATTACACTAAATGTTAGGAATATATATTCACAGTGATTTCGCCACCACAACTGCCAATCAATTTCATTTTGGGGGCAAAAGTTATTTAAAAGGAAATCATTGAAATCAGAAAGTTGAGATTGATTTGATTCCTGGTAAATCTCTTTTTCTTGCTGCTGGTATACTTGACGCAGATTACAGTATGTGCCAGTTAGCGAGTATTTATCATCAGGATATTCTCGTAACTGATATAAAAAAACTACCAGTTGTAGGAGTAGAGATGCAGCAACTGCGATCGCTACATTAAAAAATTTCAGGCGTCCTTTGAGTTCCCGCAATAGTTGCGGATTCCAATCGCCGATTTTATCTATCAAATTGGGCATCATAGCAAAAAAATCTCCAAAAATGGGGAGTGATATTTATTGACGTATTAAGATGCTTGTTTGTGACCTAATTTTAGGAAAATACTTTCTAAGTCTTCTTGCGTGCAGTGAAAATCAGTCAGGGGAATGCCTGCTTTGATGAGCGATCGCAATAACTCAGCACTATCTTCCTCTTTGCCTGAAAAATTTACCCGCACGCTGTTTTTTCCTAGAATCACCTCCCACTCTTCCACTAAATGATGATGTTTCAATTCCCTTAAAAGTGTCTCTATGTTCCCCAAAGTTGATAACACAATTTGCTGGTGGGAAAGACGTTGATAAAGTTGCTGTAAAGAAGTACTTTCTACCAAAAAGCCAAGTTCCATAATTCCCACAGAAGTACACAGTTCCGCTAAATCACTGAGAACGTGCGAAGAAATGATTACAGTCATCCCAGCTTCTCGCAAAGCCTTAATGATTTCACGAAACTGCATCCTCGCAATAGGATCAAGCCCAGAAACAGGCTCATCCAGTAGTAGTAAAATCGGTTCGTGGATAATGGTTCGCGCTAAACTTAAGCGCTGTTTCATCCCCCGCGACAGAGTAGAAATCTGACTGTGGCGTTTATTACCAAGTTGGATGAGTTCTAAAACTTCATGCAGGCGTTGAGTGCGGCGTGGTTCTCGCAAACGATACAGACGCGCAAAATAATCTAGGTAATCCCAGACTGTCAGATCCTCATACAGCGGGTAGTCATCGGGTAAGTAGCCTAGACGACGCTTAAGTTTGGGATTACTCTTGTCACGGAGTAGGCGATCGCCATTAATATAAATCTCACCCGTAGTTGGTTCCTCAGCAGTTGCCAACATGCGGATGAGAGTTGTTTTACCTGCGCCATTCGGCCCAATCAATCCATATACTTCCCCCGCCTGAATCTCTAAATGAACGTCATTGACAGCAACGTGTCGGTCAAATTGCTTAGTTAGCCCACGGGTGCAAATTGCTAATTCTTTTACCATCGCTGCTGGGGTGCGGCTTGTGATTAACACTTAACCTAACCTCTTTCTACAACTTCTGTCAGGCTGGTTTCGGAAATTGAAACTGGCTTTATGTAAAGCTGCTTTGAGTCATGGGCATTATTTACCACTATCTTCATTAAAGTTCTAAATAATACTAATAATTATTTAGTTACTACTGAGAATACTAAAGCTAGAAATCTCTAGGTCTTCTCAGTTAATCAGGTAAAGGCTGTATGGATTTTGAATCGATTATGAAGATGCCTGTTATCGGGCAAACTATTGCTAGTGCGGTCGAAGGAGGTAGAGAGTGGGGGCAAACATATCTCAACGATTCGCGGTGGTGGGGTGATAAAGATAAGATGGCAAGTAACGTTATATAGTCAGTCAACACTCTGGTCAGTAGGCGAGGGTATTGGGAGTGGGTTTGTGGGAATTGCTGGAATACCCTTTGATATTGCTAGTACTTTATATTCCCAAGTCAAACTCGCATCTACTCTTTTCACCATATATGGAATTGACACTAGCAGCCAATCTGCACAACCCTTAGTCTTAGCTGCTGCTGCTGGAGTTAGTGTATCTGAACTGGCTAATCAATTAGGAACTAAGGCAGCATCACAAGCTATTCAAAAAGCTTTGATGTCTATCCCTGGTAAAACTTTTGCTGAGATAAATAAAGCTTTAGGAATTAAGTTAATCTCCAAAGCAGGCGAAAAAACTTTCGTGAACGTAGCAACAATAATGCCTTTTATAGGCTCTATGGTCGGTGGTACAGTAAATGGAGTAATGATGAATGCTTGTGGATATTCAGTGATTGCCTTCATCAAGGCTTGGAACAGGTCATAACTTAGCAAAAGTAGGTAGGGCGTATGCCTTACCTACTTATTAATTCTTATTCTGCTATTTAGGAAATACTTGCAGATAAAACCTTGAATTGCTGGATTTTTGAGAACATTAGGAATTTGACTAATTTTCCTTTTTAAAAGTGCGTAGGTGTAGCCCGCCGCAGGCATCGCTTCGTTATGTTTCAGATCATGATGGAGTTGAGCGCACTATAGCAATCCTATTTGAGTCATGAAAATTATCGAACCACCTTCTCTACAAGACGCGTGCTGTATACCCTTCTTGCGCGACAATGACTTAAGTAGCTAGCTGTACACAGTAGTAGCGTGTATGGACAGAGAATAGTGTAATAACATTGTTCAGCTTGATTATCTGCGTGCTGGTCAACGACTATAAGACTATCTATTCCTAAAGAGGTTACAGGTGTCAAGCAAGAAAATAGGTTTTTGGTCAGTGTGGGCATTGGGTGTAGGAGGCATTGTCGGTGGACTTTTTCCAGCGTTAGGAGTTGTAATTCAAATAGCTGATACAGGCGCACCACTAGCATTTGTGATCGCAGGGACAATAGCTTTGATAACTACTTATGCTTATGCAAAACTTTCGGTAGCTCATCCATGTCGAGGCGGGACAGTAACCTTCTTAAACCAGGCTTTTGGTCTAGGGCTGTTTAGTGGGACGCTGAATCTTCTACTATGGTTTAGCTATGTAATCATGCTTTCCTTTTACTTGCAGGCTTTTGGTAGTTACGGAATTAGCCTATTCACAGAGTCTACTCAACCTATTTGGAAGCACTTACTGATTAGCTTGGCAATTTTAGGGACAACCGGACTAAATCTATTAACTGCCAATTATATTGGTAAATCTCAAATCTGGATTGTCAGCTTCAAACTGGGGATTTTGATACTGTTCATTACTCTGGGGAGCAGTCATATCAACTTTTCCCATCTACAACCAGCTTCAGTGTCGTCGCTACAGTCAATTTTCGCAGGAGCAATGGTGATTTTCTTGTCTTATGAAGGCTTTGAGCTAATCGCCAATACAGCAGAGGATCTTGTCAATCCCAAGTATACTTTGCCACGAGTTTATTACTCTGTAATCGGGTTCGTCATTTTGCTTTACGTTTTAATAGCACTCGTCACATTGGGAGCAGAACCAATAGAACAGATTTTGGCAGCAAAAGACTATACTTTGGCTGAGGTTGCCAAACCAATTATGGGGCAATTCGGATCTGTTTTGATGACTATTGCGGCTCTTTTATCAACTCTCTCGGCTAGTAACGCAACACTCTACGGCTCAGCTCGTTTTAGCTCTGTTATTGCTAAATCTAGGGGGTTTGATGGCAACGAAATAAATGGCCGTGACCAATCTTCAATTGGATTATTTATTACTAGTGGTATTACTCTAATAATCGCCAATTTATTTGATATAAGTCGGATCTCAACGATGGGTAGTGCCGGGTTTCTCCTGATATTTGCTGCGGTGAATTTAGCTAATGCTCGTATGCATCGTTATACGAAAAGCAAGCAGTGGATTTCACTTCTAGGTGCTGGAATATGTTTGGTAGCACTAGGAATATTAATTTGGTTTGCTTTGCAAACAGATCCACAAACCGTCTGGGTTTTAGTGTTCATGCTAGGAGTAGCCATAGGTATCGAAGTAATCTACTACCTGTCAAACAACCGATCGCTACACCTTTGAAGACGCTTTGCTCAACTCTAGAACGCATTTTGAAAGTGAATCTAGGAACAGATATGTTGATAAGTCTGACTCTGTTTTTCCTGGTTCTCCTTTCCTCGTTTTGGCCATTGGGGGCGAATACCTCCGAAAGCATAGGGCAGCACGTTTTTCTTTGGATCAAAAGAGCCGCACCCAAATAAATTAAAAACTCCATCGGTACATTTTGCTAGGTATGATATTTAATCTGCAAGCATTTACCCAGGAAAATTAGCTATGACCCAGAACTACCGCATTACTTTACTCCCCGGCGATGGCATTGGCCCTGAAATTATGGCAGTGGCGGTAGATGTGCTGAAAGTCGTAGGGAAGCAATTTGATCTGAAGTTTGAATTTCAAGAAGCTCTCATCGGTGGTGCAGCAATTGACGCTACAGGCGAACCCCTACCATCTGCTACTCTAGATACTTGCCGTAACAGTGATGCTGTATTACTCGCCGCCATTGGTGGTTATAAGTGGGATTCTCTACCATCTAATTTACGCCCAGAAGCAGGTTTGTTAGGACTACGTGCAGGTTTGGGATTATTTGCCAATTTGCGCCCAGCGAAAATTTTGCCCCAGCTAATCGACGCCTCAACTTTGAAACGCGAAGTTGTGGAAGGCGTCGATATTATGGTGGTGCGCGAACTCACTGGCGGGATTTACTTCGGTAAACCTAAAGGGATTTTTGCCACAGAGACTGGTGAGAAACGCGGTGTAAATACGATGGTTTACACGGAATCGGAAATTGAACGCATTGGGCGGGTAGCTTTTGAAGCGGCAAAAAAACGCGGTGGAAAACTTTGTTCGGTGGATAAGGCGAATGTATTAGAAGTATCTCAGTTGTGGCGCGATCGCATCACCCAACTTTCTCAGGAATATCCAGATATCGAACTCTCTCATCTATATGTAGATAATGCTGCTATGCAACTGGTACGCGCTCCCAAGCAGTTCGATACCATTGTGACAGGCAATTTGTTTGGTGATATTCTCTCTGATGCTGCTGCCATGCTCACGGGTAGTATTGGGATGTTACCCTCAGCTAGTTTGGGTGCTTCTGGCCCTGGCGTTTTTGAACCAGTCCACGGTTCCGCCCCAGATATTGCCGGACTTGATAAGGCTAATCCTCTAGCGCAGGTTTTGAGTGTGGCAATGATGTTACGCTACGGTTTAGATCAACCAAAAGCGGCAGATCACATCGAACAAGCCGTATTGCAAGTTTTAGAACAAGGCGATCGCACGGGAGATATAATTTCTCCAGGAAAAAATCTTTTAGGTTGCCGCGCTATGGGCGATGCACTGATTAGAGCGATTCAAGGAAAGTAATTTAATAATGCAACCTGGGCAATTTGGCAACCTTTGCTATAAGTTTCGAGTAGACTAGAGGGAAATCTAGCAATCAAATAACAGTCGATAGTGTACGCATTACGACAAGGTCAAGTTAATTTTACCGCCCCAAAGAACCAATCGCCTTTGATTGATCCCGCTGTAATCAGAGCCGCTGGGCAGATATACTATATTCACTGTGAAGTACATCCCGAAATAGCTGGGCAACCTTCCGGTGTAGCAATTAATCGTGTGACTCATCGAGGTAAGGTTATTTTTACTAACCAACCAGTTCTCTTACCTCAAGAATGTTTTGTGCCCTTGAGTCAAATTGAATCGCACATGTATTAGTCATTAGTCATTAGTCATTAGTCATTAGTCATTAGTCATTGGTCATTAGTTCTCGACAAAGGACAAAGGACATCTCGACAAAGGACAAAAGATAAACGACAAATGACACAGAGAGAAGTCTGAGCGGAGGCTTCCTCCGATCAGAACTTCGGAGACAAATGACAAAGGACTATATGGACATTTTGTTCGCCGTTCCGGCGAGTGTAATGGTCTTCGCTTTGGGTGCATCTATTGGCAGTTTTATCAATGTTATTGTTTATCGGCTACCTGCGGGGTTGTCAATTCTTTGGCCGCCTTCTCGTTGTCCTAAATGCTTAAACCAGCTAAAAGCTTACGACAATGTACCAGTATTCGGCTGGATTTCCTTAAGAGGGCGGTGTCGATATTGCAAAAGCAAAATTTCTGTCCGTTATCCTGTGGTAGAAGGGGTAACGGGCATAATTTTTTTACTGGTTTTTTTGGTATTTAAAGTTTCGACTTTAACAATAGGCTATTGGGCTTTTTGTAGTTGGTTATTGGCGCTATCGCTTATCGACCTAGATACAATGACTCTACCCAATCGACTTACTCAGTCAGGTTTGGTGGTGGGGATTTTGTTTCAAATGGTGGTTGGTTTTTTACCAGAAGCTAGCTTTATAGCATTGGTAAATCACCTGATGATGGCGATAGTTGGTGCAGTATTGGGTTTATGGCTGTTTGATGCGATCGCCTTATTGGGTTCAATTGCCTTTGGTAAAGCTGCAATGGGTGCGGGTGACGCCAAGTTAGCAGCCATGATGGGAGCCTGGTTAGGGTGGAAATACTTGCTCTTGGCGAGTTTTATTGCCTGTGCGCTGGGAGCATTAATTGGTAGCGGTATTATTATACGTAGACGCAAAGCAGCCAGTCAAGAGACATCCCGACAAAGATTAGGACAAAAGATACCTTTTGGCCCTTTTCTGGCTTTAGGATCTGTGATTACCCTGTTTAGCGGCGAAGCCATTTTGTCTAGCTACCTGCGGTTATTTTTTTCAGCGTCTTGAACTGAGGGCAGAAGAAGGGAATAGTGTACAGGTTACAGGGGACAGATTATTCCCTGTAACCTCTTTCTTAACCCAAATGTCCTTACAGAAGAAATAGTTATAATTCGGGACTGTAACCAGCATTACCCCATCTGCTCTTCAGATTTTGATAATATTCAGCTTGTGACTTGTATTACCCTCTTAACGACGATTAACCGTTGGCAAGCACAACTAGTGCAACAAATGCTGATTGCTCATGACCTAGCAATACGAATAATTGATTTGGGTGGGAGGGGGAGAGCATCTTATTTGGAGGTTGGTATATCTCATAGCTTTGTCAGTACGTCCATAGAATTAAGTCTGCTGAAAAAAGAGCAAGAGAGTTGTATTGGCACAAGTTTTTTCGTTAAGCTGGCAACCAAAGATGAAAATTAAGGTCTGAATTGCTTAAAAGCGTAGTTTGACGATGTAATCATCAGTCATTAGTAAAGACAAATGACAAAAGGTTAAGGATAATCCGATACAGCTTGACATGTTTTCGACCTCATACCCACTTAAAATAAAATAAAAAATGGCTAACAACGAAGAATCACGCGGTTTAAAGTCTCTATTTGATTGGTTTGCAAATCGACGGAAATCAGGACCTACCAGCCTTGAACGCCAAGAGCGTGAAATTGCTGATGGTCTGTGGCATAAATGTTCTAAATGTGGCGTGTTGGCATATACAAAAGACCTGAAAGCCAATCAGATGGTTTGTGTCGAATGTGGTCATCACAATCGGGTAGACAGCGATGAGCGCATTCGTCAATTGATAGATCACAATACCTGGAAACCGCTGGACGAGCATTTGCGTCCAACCGATCCGCTGGAATTTCGCGATCGCAAACTCTACAGCGATCGCTTGCGGGAATTACAGGAGAAAATAGGCTTAATAGACGCGGTGAAAACGGGTTTAGGTCAAATCAACGGCTTGCCCATTGCCCTTGGGGTTATGGATTTCCGTTTTATGGGTGGTAGCATGGGTTCGGTGGTGGGAGAAAGACTCACCCGCATGATTGAGCAAGCCACTCAACGGCGGTATCCTGTAGTTATCGTCTGCACCTCGGGTGGTGCCAGGATGCAAGAAGGAATGCTCTCCCTGATGCAGATGGCGAAAATCTCCGCAGCCCTACAGCGCCATAAAGACGCCCGACTATTGTATATTCCCGTTTTGACCAATCCCACAACAGGCGGGGTTACCGCAAGTTTTGCGATGTTGGGCGATCTCATTTTGGCAGAACCCAAGGCAACTATTGGTTTTGCCGGTCGGCGAGTGATTGAGCAAACCCTACGGGAAAAACTGCCCGATGATTTTCAGACTGCTGAAGATTTGCTCCAGCACGGTTTTGTTGATGATATCGTACCCCGTACCCAATTGAAGAACACCCTAGCCCAACTGATTGCCCTACACCAGCCTCTACTAACAACACCTCATATGGTGTTGTGGGAAACAATGTCTTTAACTTCTACTGCCGCAGAATAGAGCAGGGAGAGCGGGGAGAGCAGGGGGGAAGACAAGGGAGATACTACTTCATCCCCCTCATCCTCTCCCTGGCTCTTGGAGAAACATGAGTGGAACAAGTGCTGCTAGTCGGAATAGACTAGAGAGGGCAAATAACCCCAGTAAGCCTCCAGTCTGAGCAAATTGGACGATGAAGCTGCCTATAGTTGTGCCTATAGCACCACTCGCTCCAGCAACGGCAGCTGCAATCGCAAAATAGATAGACTGATTTTTAGTTGGTGCAATACCCAATTGTATATTGTTGCTGCACAAGTCAATCGCCGCCCAAGTCCCTCCACCCAAAATGTGTAAAAGGGGTAACCACAACCAGATGTCAAGGCGATTAACACCAATCCCCAGCCATAGCAGTGGTGTGGCTGCAACCAAAATCCCAATAAAGATAAGGATGGGACGATTCCCTATCTTGTCTGCTAATTTGCCCCACACGATGAGCATCAGCAAAGTCGCCCCCGCCTGAAGGCTGTTGTAGATAGTCACGTAGCTCACGTCCAAATCCAGCGTGTCCAGCATGTAGAGATTAAAAAAAGGAGTGCTGAGGTTAACAGCAAGCGTCCAGAAGCTGAAATACAGCAGAAATATCAAAAAGTTAGAGTTTTTCCAGATGCTGTTAGCTAATTGGTTTTGTGGTGGATAAATTGATTGAGCGACTTCAAAAGATTCATCTTTTGCAGGATATGGCTGAATCTCACTAGTTTGAGGTAACTTGCCATCATAAGTGTTTTGTGTAGCTTGTGGTCGTAGGCATCGCGGATTCATATCCACCTGGAAATACTGACACCCCAATCCGATAATCCCAAACACTATGGCTACCAGCAGAACCACCCCATAGCCTTGTAGAGTTCCCCCATACCAATGTGATACAACTAGACCAGCCATTGGTACGCAAACCAAATTGGTGAGGCTAGCAGCACTATTGCGTATCCCAAAATACCTGCCTCGCAATCGCCGCGGAACTATCATTGCCACCCAACTTAGCCATGATGCACTTCCTAGTCCTCCCAAAAGATTGCTGAATAGAACAATCAAGAGTGTCAATATCACTAACTGGTGAGTATTAAACACTCCCCATCTGAGGCTTGCAATACCAATTACTAAAATCAGCCATAGCAGCCGACCAATTCCGTGTGTCCGAAGAGAATATTGAAAGCGACTGGTGCTACGTTCAGACAAGTAAGCACCCAATGGCTGAACTAGATTGACCAACATCGGGATAGAGGACAGCATCCCAAATACCACTGGACTAGCATCCAATTCCACCAAGAAATTGCCAAGTAAAATCCCGCCTGTTCCAAGGGAGTAAACCGCTGCTAAGACAGAATCCGCAGTGGAAGCTTTTAAACTAGTGCGAATAGTATCCTTGGGAATTCGAGAGTTTAGAGAAAGTGTTGTTGGTGGTGAGGCAATCTGGGAAAATTCCAGAGTCAGTGGCGCAGTTATTTCAACCTGAACAGAATCCATCATCTATGTTTATGGGTGAAGTATCCTGGGAGAAATCCGGTTGCAGAGAAACTCAGTATGCTTTAAGTAGCATTCCTGATAAGATAAGTTTTCATTATTTTAGCTTGCAATTTTCAACAAAAATTTCAAATAAGTAAAATCTCATTCCTTCATAACACAAGGTATAAGTGAGGAGAAAGACTGTTATCTGTCTGTGATCAAGAAAAGATTGTTTAATTTTTTGGGACTGGTGATGGCGATCGCGATCGCGATTATTGCTTGTCACAGCCTACAATTTCCAAGCAAACCGTTAGCATCTACCGCAGTCACCATTAAACTCAGTGGTTGGGGTGGCTCTCCTGTCGAGCAAAAACTCTTGAGACAAGTACTGCAAGACTTTGAAGCACAACATCCAACTATTAAGGTCAAATATGAAGTAATCTCCGACCAATACATGGATGTAATCAAAACTCGTTTAGTTGGGGAAGCTGCGCCCGATGTCTTTTATCTGGATGCGCTGGAAGCTCCTTTCTTAATGAGTCAAAATGTCCTGGAACCGTTAGATACTTACATCACCCCCAAATTTGACCTAGCAGACTTCGAGGATACCCTACTCGACAGTTTTAAATATCAGAACCAAATTTACGGTTTTCCTAAAGACTATTCTACCCTTGCTCTGTTTTATAACAAAAAAGCATTCGCCGCCGCAGGCTTGAGTAATCCACCGGCTACTTGGAATGAATTACGTAACTACGCGAAACAATTGACAGGCAAACTTAACAAATACGGCTTTGGAGAAATTGCGGAATTGGCGCGTCAGGCTTATAAAATTAAAGCCTTTGGTGGACAACTCGTTGCTCAAAATGGTTATGCTACCTTTGCCAGTGCAGCAAGTTTACAAGGTTTAGAGTTGGTGGTAGATCAGTATCAAAAAGACCGCTCCTCTGCCCAAAAATCTGATGTGGGGACAAACTCAGGTAGTGAAATGTTTGGTCAGAGTAAAGTGGCAATGGTGATTGAAGGTAACTGGGCAATTCCCTACCTAATTGAAACCTTTCCCCAAGTAGAGTTTGCTACCGCACCAGTGCCTACTATTAATGACACAAAAGGCACGATGGTGTTTACAGTTGCCTATGTGATGAACAAGCAAGCACAGCACAAAGCCGAAGCCTGGGAGTTGATTTCCTATCTTACGGGTAAAGAAGGGATGCAAAAGTGGACAGCAAAAGGGTTTGCTTTGCCAACACGTAAATCAGTGGCAAAGAATTTGGGCTATGACCAAGACCCATTGCGATCGCCATTAGTGGCGGGAGTTGATTACGCTACACCTTGGCAGGTAGGTCAGTATCCAGGGGCGATCGTCAATAACTTTGATAATCAGTTTGTCAGCGCCTTATTGGGGCAACAACCATTAAATCAAGCGATGCTGAAGGCATAGAATGAAGCTAATCAGCAAATTAGGGGGATGGAGTAAGCAATCTTTCTTACCTTCACCAAATCACTTCTGAGTAGGAATTTGCTATCTCTTTATCTGCTGTAATTATTGCAGCTTGATTACTTCTGGCTAATGCGACGACAACTCGATCTACTGGATCTTGATGACCCATTTTAAATTGACACTTTCCATCCAAATATTTTCATCAATCGGTACAATCTCAACGGCACTAGACTTTTTCAGCGTTACTACGTACTCGTTAAGATTGACTCCTAAATCTAGTTTTTTATAGCAATTTCCCATATGGCTATGGACGGGACAAGACCATTTTTATCCCTTTCCATGTAGTTTCACGCTTTTTTGGTTTGTTCAAAAAGTCTGGGTTAGATTAAAAGCAAGGACTTCCAAAAGCTACAACAATGAATATAGCGCTTCTGTGTTGAGTGCAATACAGACCTAACAAGAACAGCCTCTTCCCTACAAGGGAAGGGTAGTAAAATTCAAAGCCTTTCTCCTTATTAGAAGAGAGATCAAAGTGTATTGCATCCAAACGAGAACTCTAAAAATAAGCGAATGGACAGTGAAAGGGACAAGACTTGATTTTGCACTATGGCGTTGTAATCGTCCATAATGCACGATTGTAGTAATTGGCATCAGTTCCAACAACTTTAGGACTTTCAAAGCGGCTTGATGCTAACCAGCCTCCCTCATCTCCTCGGTTTCCTTTGATTGGATTTCCATCGGAAAACAGATACCGCTTTGTCACTAGATTTTCAATGATAAAACTATTACCACTTGGTATAATCTTCCATAGGGCACGATTATAGTAATTGGCATCAGTTCCAACAATTTTAGGACTTTCAAAGCCGCTTGATGCTAACCAGCCTCCCTCATCTCCTGGTTTCCTTTGATTGGATCTCCATCGGAAAACAAATAGCGCTTTGTCACTTGATTTTCAATAAGAAAATTATCAGCAATTGGTATAATCGTCCAGAGGGCACGATCATAGTAATTGGCATCAGTTCCAACAATTTTAGGACTTTCAAAGCCGCTTGATGCTAACCAGCCTCCCTCATCTCCTCGGTTTCCTTTGATTGGATCTCCATCGGAAAACACATACCGCTTTGTTACTAGATTTTCAATGAGAACAGGTTTGTTTAGTTGCGCATTGATATTTACAGTAGAAGTTGCTTTACCAGGGATAAAAAGCACACCTAACACCACAACAAGGCTAAAGCAGAAGGCGCTAATAAAGGAAATTAGACTTTTGGTTTTCATAATATTGACTCACAGGTTCAAAACTTTTACATTTTGTTAAATAAACCACATCTACCTTGAAAACCGTAGTTTTTTTGAATTAGGTTAAAGCTAGTAAATCAAACCACGATCGAATAATATACTCTTTTTAAAAACTCCAGGTTTCAAAATGCATAGGGTTTAGTTAGGTTTTTTTGTGTTTACCTACTTAGCGCTCTTCCATCACTCTGGTCTAAGCAAAATAAGAGCCAACTTTTAAACGAGAGACAGAAACTGGGTTTGGAGCTTTATTTTCTAACATTATGGCTAAAATCATCTCTTTTGCATGAAACTCTTGTTTATTCAAAATAATTGCTTTTTTCTCTGGAGACAGTGATTAAAGAGCGTTAGTCAACACAGTTATTTATTTATCACTATTCTCAGGTAAAGTAAATTTCTTTATCTAGTTTTCGATATGTAGCTTTCTGGAAAATCTAATACATATCACCTGAGATATAAGCAAAAATTTATCCTTTGGACAGATATATTTTGTTCACTTCTTGAAAATTCCATATCTTGTGAAATTTTGTTTTGTTTTTCACAAAAACACAATTTCTTTTTCTATCAAAAATAATTTTGTGATATTTGATTGGGCTTAAAGAGACATAAGTTAATTTGATATTAAGTCTGGTTAAGCAACAATCAAGTTCATATAAGCTTTATATAATGCTGTAGCTTTTCTTGCACAACCCTTAAGTACTGGCACTTCAGCTTATTCAATTACTCATGCACAACAAAAAGCGATCGCTTTCCTAAACCAGAGACTTACTCAATGAGGTTCAAGCGATCGCGTAATTGAGTATATTTGTTTGAGCAGTAAAACACTAACTCCATGACTGTAACTTCTGCCATTGAAGACTTTATCTCGTTTCATGGTCATCAGGTATGGTATCGCATTGTCAAACCAGACCAAGAAGATTCTAAAAAGCTACCCCTGTTGTGTCTTCACGGAGGCCCAGGAGTACCCCATGACTACCTAGAACCATTAGAAGCGTTGGCTTTGCCCGCCGCAGGCATCGCCGCAACCGGAAGGCGAGTTATTTTTTACGATCAATTAGGGTGTGGTAATAGCGATCGCCCCACAGATCCCAGCTTATATTCTATAGATTTGTTCAAAGAAGAACTCTTCGCCGTCCGCAGTGCTTTGGATTTAGACCAAATTCATCTTTTTGGGCAATCATGGGGTGGTTGTTTAGCCTTAGAACATGCTCTTTGCCAACCGACTGGGTTAGTCAGTCTCGTTTTAGCTAGTACACCTTGCAGTATTCAACAATTTGTTAGTGAAGCTTATAGCCTAATGAATGAGCTGCCAATTGAAGTACAACAGGTCATTCGTAAGCATGAAGCTGATGGTACAACTCAAGACCCCGAATATAAACAGGCAATGGAAGCTTTCAATCATTCTTTTCTTTGCCGAGTAGATCCTTGGCCGAGTAGCTTAACTAGAGCCTACAGCAAAGTTGGTACAGAGTTTCGAGGTGCTGGCAAAATTATCGACTGGAATATTGAAGATCGTCTAGGTGAAATTCTCGTGCCTACACTGCTACTATCCGGTCGCTACGATGAAGTTACACCCACTTGTGTTGAAACAGTTCACCAAGGTATTTCTGGCTCTGAGTGCGTACTGTTTGAAAACAGTTCACATATGCCTCATCTGGAAGAGACGGAACGATTTTTGCAAGTCTTGAGCGAATTTTTGAATCGTGTCGAAATAGCCCTGTAAAGGTGAGATTGTAAGTTGAGTCTCATATTCCTTGAACCTAAGTCTTCATTTATTCTCGAATTATCGAAGTTCCGAGTTCTGAGCACGAAGTTCCGATATTGTAAACATTAAAGCATCCATAATAAGAATTAAAGCGTTTATGAATACTTTAATGTTTACCACTAATGTTGTTTTCTAGCAGTTCTCTTTCGGTTTGCAAACGAACCAACAGCTAATCCACCAAAGACTACTGTCCCCATGATGGTTGTTGGTTCTGGAACTTCTTGAGGAACTTTGATAGAACCACTGACTAAAGCCAGACCATTCAAGGTAATAGTTGATCCCAAATTAACTATGTCCTCTTCGGAGAACAATAGTGTGCTTGTAGCGTTTTTGAATATGCCCTCACCGTCAGTGATATTCACGATGCCAGAGCCTTTGGCTGTGAGGGTTTTAAAATTCACTGAAGCAGTAGCATCACTAGTTCCAAATAACTTGTTAGCACCGCCGCCAAACACGATGTAGCCTAATGGAAAACCTTGGACACCAAATACTTCTGGATTATTGTTAAAAGTGAGATTTCCCTTGTCATCAATCACGGAGTATGTCAAACCTTTGTATAATCCTAAATCATCGGGGGCATCATCACTCAAACCAACCTCAAATACCTGGGAAACGTTGCCTGAAATAGGCGTAATATTCACTGTTGTCCGATAGTTGCCAATAAATGGATAAATAGTCTGTGCTGTTGCTCTGTCTAAATTTGAGCAAAAACTAACTGAGGTCATAACTAGTGGGACAATCCACATTTTGAGTGAATTAAATATCATTTAAAATCTCCATTTTCCAAAAAAATCGATTTTCACACAAACCTTACAATATATAACGAGCAGTTACAATGAATAATCCTTTGATAAAATTGGCAATTTTTTATCAAACAGAATTCAGGAGTCAGGAGTACGATAAATAATCATGCATGACCCATCGCTACAGCCGGGTTAGTGCGGGATTATATGGAGGTTCATTCAATAGTGTTTGAAATCAGCAGGCGGCGGAGTAACCCCAGGTGGAACATCACAGAAGACTTGGCTGGGTATCTGTTCATGATGCCCACCATTCTAGTTTTGGGAACTTTTGTGGTGTTACCCATTCTCTACGCCGTTTTTCTTTCCTTGCAAAAAGTGCAACTTCTCGGTGGTATTGAGTACGAGTTCATCGGTTTTCGGAACTTCACGCGATTAGCTGAAGATGAACGGGTTTGGATTGCTTTGAGAAACACAGCAGAATATGTAGCTATTGTTGTGCCAACTCAAACTATCCTGGCTTTAATTCTGGCGGTAACTCTGAATTCTGGGATTCGCGGTAAAAACTGGTGGCGCATCCTCTACTTTTTGCCCACAGTCACTTCTTCAGCAGTGCTGACGCTCATCTTCATGTGGATTTATAACACCGATGGGCTACTAAACGATTTTCTGGCTTTTGTGGGGCTACCTACTTATAACTGGTTGGGTGACCCAGCAGTTGCGCTCAAAGGCATTATGATCATGAACATTTGGTCAACCGCACCGTTTTTCATGGTGATTTATCTGGCGGCGTTGCAAGATATACCCCAAACACTTTATGAGGCGGCGGAACTTGATGGCGCAAATGGGTGGCAGCAATTTATCCACATTGCTCTTCCCTTACTGAAGCCTGTAACCTTCTTTGTGGTAGCAGTGGGGGTGATTGGGACTTTTCAACTTTTTGATCAGTCTTACATCTTTTCTGGGGGTACTGGCGGGCCAAACAACGCTACTTTAACTGTAGTGCTGCTAATTTACCAAGCTGTATTTCGGAATTTACAAATGGGATATGCAGCTGCGATCGCATTTTTATTAGCAGCAGTAATCATTGCCATCACTTTGATTCAGCGGCGACTTTTTGGAGGCGAACGGATTTGACTAACATCTCTGGCTTATCCTGGCTGAAAGTCTTGTTATACGTCTTGCTGACACTCTATGCGATCGTCACTTTAATTCCCTTTCTCTGGGCACTTTCAGCATCATTTAAGCCGCTAACAGAGATTGTCGGTGGTGAACCCAACTTTCTCCCCAAGAATTTTACTCTCGATAACTACAGGCAAATCTTTCTGCAAGAACCGCTGTTTTGGCGCTGGTTGTTCAACAGTGTGGTGATTGCCGTCAGCGTCACTCTTTTAAACTTGTTCTTAAATTCAATGGCTGGTTACGCCTTAGCGAGACTGCGTTTTGTGGGCAAACGCTTTTGGCTTTTCCTAATCCTGGCAGTACTGGCAGTACCAGCGCAAATCACCCTAATTCCGACATTTTTGATTTTGAAAGCGATCGCCTGGCTGAATTCTTACCAAGGCATGATTGTGCCTAGCATGGTCAATGCCACTTTCATCTTCATGATGCGGCAATTTTTCGTTAATTTTCCTAAAGAATTAGAAGAAGCAGCGCAACTGGATGGCTTAAATACCTTTGGAATTTTCCGACATATTATCTTACCTTTGGCAAAACCAGCACTAGCAGCACAGGCAGTTTTTGTGTTCATGGGGAGTTGGAATAATTTTTTACTGCCTATAGTTATCCTATTTGACCCAGAAATGTTTACCCTCCCCTTAGGGCTGAACAGCTTCAAAGGTCAATACATCAGCTATTGGAACTATATTATGGCGGCTTCTATGGTCTTTACTCTGCCAGCTTTAGGCATTTACGCCTTTTTTAATCGTTACTTTATTCAAAGCGTCACATTTACCGGAGGAAAAGGTTAATAGGCATGGGGCATTGGGCATTGGGAAGAGGCAGAGGGGCAGGGAGCAGGGAGCAGAGGAGAAAGAGATAACTTTTTATTCTCCCCCCTGCCCTCTTTCCCCCTCCCGATCCCCAAACCGTATTTTGGGCAACAAATTGCACTCCTAACGTGATATTGGTATTACAGCGACTCAATCTCTATCTATCAGTTAACAAGCATTATGGGTTTTGCAGACCTATCGATCGCAGAGATAGCAGCCGACTACAGCATTCCTGTAGAAAAAGTGTTTTCTCTGTGCAACCAACTGGGAATCGCCTACAAACACCAAAAGACCCGTTTGGCGTTAGAAGATGCAAAGGCAATTATTTCCCAAATATCGTCTGAAATACGCCCAAAAGGTACTAGCGACTCGGTGGGTGATCACGAGGTCACCTAAAGGGTTATCTCGGGCTTTGGCTAATCACTGATAGCTAATGACAAAAAACAATGAGTCATTAGCAATTAGCAGCTTGGAGATTGAGAATCGCGTTCTTAGCTGTGTTGAGCGTCAAAATTTTTAAGGGGAAACATGTTTAAAAGACTAATTGGCGTTGTTGTGGCTACTGTTTTACTCTGGTTTGGGTTGATTGTCGGTAACGCGACAGCAGTGGAACTGGACAAAGCTACCCGAACAGTGCCATTAAATACTGAAGGTGAAACTACCGTACTTAGCCTTAAACAAGTCAAAGAAGGCAAACGCTTATTTAATTACGCTTGTGCCCAATGTCATGCTGGGGGAGTTACCAAGACAAACCAGAACGTGGGACTCACTCCAGAGGATCTGGCACTAGCAACACCCAACCGTAACAACGTTGAAGGCTTGGTGGATTATCTGAAAAATCCCACTACTTACGACGGGGAAGAAGAGATTTCCGAAATACACCCTAGTATCAAAAGTGCAGATATTTTCACAGCAATGCGAAATCTGACGGATGATAACTTGGAGGCGATCGCCGGTCATATTCTCTTACAACCCAAAATCGTTGGCACTAAGTGGGGAGGCGGAAAAATCTATTACTAAATCCCGTAATTAGTACTGAGTCATTGGGTATTAGGTACTGGGAATTGGGGATTGGAAAGAATTCAGTCCCTAGTCCCTAGTCCCCAATCCCTGTTGTCACCAAAGTTTAGCTGCTTTCGTTTTCACAGCAGCACAAAATGTTCCTATTGGGACACAAAAAATCTTTGAAAAAACCAGGATATTCCTAAAGAAAAAATAAAAATCTCTTATTTTACTGTTTACCTTTATTCACAGGCTTTTTGGGCTATGGCAGTCTAGTATTTATTACTGATTGGACAGCTTTTTGCAATAAATTCCTCTCCATTATTAAAAAAAAAATTGTATCTATGACAATCTGTCATATTTGGTGTTGATTTTATTTAAAATGAGAAAAGGAAAAAAATTATTTGTTAGGAGAGAGCCATGAAATTGATTTCAGCAAGCTGGCGACGTCTTGGTTTAGCTGTGTTGACAATCCTTTTAGTTGTTAGCAGCTTCGCTGTTTTTACTCCCAGCGCTTCGGCTGAAACCTACCAGGTGAAATTGGGTAGCGATAAAGGAATGCTGGCATTTGAACCGAAAAAGTTGACCATTAAAGCAGGCGACACAGTTGAATGGGTGAACAATAAAGTTCCTCCTCATAATGTTGTATTTGATCCTGCCAAAAACCCCGCTAAGAGCAAGGATTTAGCAGCATCTCTGTCTCATAAGAAGTTGCTCATGAGTCCTGGTCAAAAGGAAACAACTACCTTCCCCGCAGATGCAGCTGCTGGTGACTACACCTTCTACTGTGAACCTCACCGTGGTGCTGGCATGGTTGGTACAATCACTGTCGAAGGCTAGAAACATCGCCGTTGACACAATGATTTATCAGTGAAATTAGCTCATAGCAACACGCCACACTCCTAGAGTGACGCACAAAATGCATAAATGGCGGTAACGATTCCTATCCTCCCCTAAGACGCTAAACAACCTGTAGCGATGGAGGGGGGAATTCGTTACCGCCAAATTTGATCAAATGATCAAATTTGACTTAATCAGGGATTAATCGCGTTTATACTCTTGCTGGAGGCTTGTTGCGAGGAAATTTTCTTGAGAATACTTTTATTAATCTTACTGTTAGCGATCGCCCAATTCAAATTGACATTCATTAGTCCAGCACTAGCTGCCGAAACATCCAACGGTGCTAAAATTTTCGAGGCTAACTGCGCTTCTTGCCATATAGGCGGCGGTAACATCCTTATCAGCCAGAAAACCTTGAAAAAGGAAGCATTGTCAAAGTACCTAGAAAATTATGAGCGCGACTCAATCGAGGCGATTATCCATCAAGTGCAAAATGGAAAAAATGCTATGCCTGCCTTTAAAAGCAAGTTAAGTCCTGAGGAGATTCTGGAGGTAGCTGCTTACGTTTTTCAGAATGCAGAACAAGGCTGGTAAAGTAGCTATACCGTCTAGTTCTTGTGGGGTGGGCGTCTCGTCCGCCAGTAATTAAAGGCGAGACGCCCACCCCACAACATTGGAGAATTTATTTGTTGGAAATACTTCAGTGTATTTATAGATATAACCTTCTAACGAACTTGAAAGTTAGTTATATATATGACGAACTAGCGATCGCCAGTTCGTCAACTGCTAAAAACGATATTTTAAAGATGAATGATAAATTTACAATTTTTATCATTCATGGCTTTTAGCTTGTTCTTAATCCAAAATCACCTGCTGGTGATTATTTTTCTGGATTAGACTTTTGTCTGTTTTCCTTCACTTGGCGCAACCGTTCTACTAATTTTCCATCCGATTCAGCAGACGGTGTAGGCTGATTACTATTGACTTTCGGTAGCAATAACGGTTCGGAAGTAGTAGCTGCCGATGAAGGCGTGGACTGGTTATTTATGATTGGCAGTTCAGATAATGGTTTAGAAATAACTGCTGGTGAGGGCGTAAGTTGATTGCTATTGATTCCCGGCGAAAATAATGGTTTAAAAGTACCTATCGGTAAGGACGCAGGCTGGTTATTTCTGATTCGCAGATCAGGTAATGGTTTAAAAGTAGCTACCGGTGAGGGGGAAAGCTGATTGTTATTGATTCCCGGTGCAGATAATTGAGTAGTTCCAGTGGTGTTGCTAGTGTTGTTTTGGAAACGTAGGCTAAATGGATAGGAACTGATCTGTTTATCTCCCTTGGGGGATTGCTTATTAAAGTATTGCCTTGCTTTAATAAGCAATTCCGGGGAAACTAACTTGTCTTGAAACTTGATATCTAAGACCTTACCATCAGGATCTACCACTAATACACCCAAAACAGCACCTTCAAGATTCGGCTTATCCGTGGGTAATGTTTGGCGGATGACTGGTTTTTGTTGAGCGTTGGGGTATTCTTGCTGGACTTCTTTTCTCAGGTTGGCGTAGGAGTCTAGCTGTGCCATCGCCAGTTGAGTTCCCTTGGCCGATAAATCGGTTGTCTGGGGCGTACTTCCCCTAGTTCCGATTAAAGTATTCCCACTCCTTGGAGCTTGTCTCAGAGAATTTATCAGCGGGTTTTGAGCAATTCTAGACGCATCATTAATCGGTTGCGTCATTTGTGGAGTCCTATTTCCCTGTGCTGTTGTAATGGGGGTAGTGTCAGAGAGGTTCGGATATTGGGCATTTTGCAGAATCTCATCAGGTATTTTCTGCGACTGCAATTCTGGCAACCTATTTAGAGCTAGTGGCTTAGGTGGTTCGTATTTGGTGACACTGGCATTCACACGAGGAACCGATGGAGAGAATTTCGCGCTGGTATTGAATTTAGAACTGTCAAATTTAGAGGCGTCAAATCGCAAATTATCACTAGGAATCATCCGCAAAGACTGCCTTGTAGGCAACGAAGAAACCCGATAGTTATTCGATGATGAGGGTAGCGGAGGCAATACTAACTGACTAGATGGTGGTGGCGCCAATGGGGGCAATAGACTTTGGGCGCTAAAGTTCGGAGGAGAAAGTGGCGCTACTGGCGGAAATTGTTGTAAACCAACTTGGGGTGTGCTTTGCGGCAAACGGTTTTGGTCGGCTTGGCTCAATTCCAAAAGGCCGACTGTTTTGGATGATGCTGTTTCTTTGGGCTTGTTAGACTCCATAGGCATCAATGGCACAATCATGGCGATCGCACCGTGGATGCCAAGAGAGGCTATAGCTGCTATCCCAATTGGCTGGCTTAAGATTTCTGGTATATTTTTCAGCAGGGAGACGTAAGACATAGCTGTTATCGTTCACTCGGCTCAGTTGTAGTTGACTAGCGATTTTTTTCTGAACTATATTGCAAAAGATGCATCCCTCTAAGGAAATAATAACTTCTTATGCTGGCAATCAAAACGCCAAAATTGCCATTTATTCAAGTTTTTAATTGATCAATGACGCCCTATCATATCTTCTTCCAAGTTGAGCTTGCTAAAGAGATAGTTGAAAAATTACTGTTTTTGATTCTTTCTTGTTATGACACACACAATTAAAATTAATATCTGGGATATTTATAAAGTTTAAGTGAACGCACAAGTCTAAGTACATTACAACATCTGCTGAAGTTGCCTTATTTTTATACTGTTTTCCAGTCAACTACGCTTTTGTAACAGACGGCACACCAGCTTTGTCCGAGACTAGACCCTATGTGAAAATACTACCACATCAGCAGTCCCTGAAACTGTTGCAAATTGTACAATTTTATTGACATTTTAGTCCTCTAACCCCACCAAAGCTATTTGGGTTTTTCTAAAAGGAGTTTGTCATGCGATCGCAATTCTGGCTCTGAATCATGACTACTTCTTCGTCAAAAAAGTTCAAACTCTTAATCATTGCATCCAAAATTTCAAATGCCGCTACCGACAGTTATTTTGCCTGGATATCTAGAAAGCGCGATCGCTTACCGCCAACTAGAACAATCCTTACAACAGTTAGATTTTCCTACGGTTACAGTACCACTGCGACGCCGTGACTGGCTACCTACTATTGGAGGAAGACCAGTAACACCGATTCTGCAAAAACTCGATCTGACGATCAAGCATACATTGCAGCAACATAATGCTACTCAAATTAACTTGATTGGTCACTCAGCCGGAGGTTGGATATCCCGCATTTACATGGGAGAAAAGCCCTATTTAGCACGCGGTGATGTTAAACCATCTCTGTGGGAAGCGCATCCCCTGGTTGCTACTTTCATCACCTTGGGTACACCCCATATTAGCCAAGAACGCTGGACACGCTCCAATTTAGATTTTGTCACCAATAATTACCCAGGAGCTTTTTACAAAAATGTTCGTTACGTCTGTGTGGCTGGCAAAACTATCTTTGGAGAAAGGCGGCGCGGTAGCTGGTTAGCTTACAGTAGTTACCAATTAACCTGTGGCAAGGGTAATACTTGGGGAGATGGAATCACGCCTATCGAAGCTGCTCACCTAGAAGGGGCAGAAAATCTGGTGATTGAAGGTGTGAGGCATTCTCCAAGAAGTCCTGGGATTTGGTATGGTTCAGCAGAACCCTTAAAAGCTTGGGTGCAATATTTGATTTAACTGATATCTTGCACTAGTACACTATGACGTCAGTTTGCCTACCTTTAACAAGTTGCTCAAGCAATTGTCTGGTTAATTTAGATGGTAGCTGGATTTACGCGCCCGCTGTACTAATCCAACAATAGCCTAGTAATTCATTACTAGGCTAATAGCTAAAGTCGTCTAAAAACGACTAATAAACGGTTTTAGTCCACTTAAGTGGACTTGGGCTATTAGCCTCAGACTTAAGTCTGAGGCGGGCTAGTTGGCTCATCGAGAATGGTGGAATATATCAGATTTAAAAAAATTTATTTGTAATTTAAAAATGCAACATTTATTAATATTTATTAGCTAAAATTGTAATAAGAATAAATACTTAGTTAAGAACAGGAGGGGTGAGCCATGCAAAGCACCCAGTTCGATAAGATTTTGCGACGAATAGCGACGATATTATCAGTCGTGATTGTGACTCTGTGCTTAATTTATGTATCTACCGGAGTTTTGCTGTCTTTTTACTATGAACCGACAGCAGGCGGAGCTTATAACTCGTTGAAGATAATTAATACACAACTGCCATACGGCTGGTTGTTTTGGAGAGCGCATGATATTGCTGGTAACGTGGTAATTGCGATCGCTCTAATTCAAATTGTGGTAATGTTTTTAGGTCGGCAATTTCGCAAGAGTTGGCTGGCTGCTTGGATTAGTGGGATTTTGTTTACCTTAAGTGCGATCGGACTGGATTGGACAGCAATGATCCTAGATTGGACTCAAGAAGGATATTGGCGTTTTAACATTGAACTAGGAACCATCGAAGCTATTCCTTTGGTTGGTGGACAACTGCGCGACATTCTGACTGGGGGTGGAGCGATTAACACAGTTACTGTCGAACACCTTTACACAATACACAGTTATCTAATTTCAATGGCGACGCTAATTCTTGCCATCGTTCATTTATCTGCTTTACTGTGGCAAGAATGGCAAATGTATCAAGAAGCGCCAAGACCAGAAATTGCTAATTTGCAACAACCACCAGAAGGCGAATTTGTTCCTTCCCAAAGCTAATAAAAAGTCAAGAGTTAAAAATTCTTCCCCTGCCTCCCATGCCCCCTCTGCCCTCCATCCCCCTCATCCCCCAGGAGCCTCACTAGCGGAAACTTGAGATAGTTGAGCGAGGGATAGGTCTTCAACCTCCGGTAACTTTTCTAGAGCGAGGGGAGTGGATTGGGTAGCACCAGATAAGCGTTTTAAAAGGCTAGGTCTGGGGTCATGCAATAGGTAAATAATCCGATCGCCAACTTGCCATTCTTGGTTAGCTGGCATTACCTGTAAGCGTTCTTCTCGTTCTACCAATAGTGGTATCAATACCCCAGTCAGAATTTTTTCTTGGATGCGATCGCATTGAGTAGAAAATTCCGACTTATTCAGCGTGGTTGTTCCCAGCTTGACTCGCCCATCATTCAGATATTCATTCCAAGTTTTAATCGCTAAGTCTGGGATAAAAGCTTGATTAACTTTATTATTAACCGAGGTACTCGCTTGTGGATCACGGGGAAAAACAGCTAAGACACGCGGCGGCTTAAACTCCTCAGCTGCTCGTTGAGCCAAAACAAAATTCACCTCGCCATTACTTGTCATAGCCAAAAAAGTACCCATAGAGGCAAGTCCTGCTTCTTCCAAAACAGCAGCATCCAGCGCACTGCTGGCAATAACCCGCAGATTTTGCGCCTCAGCTTGAACAAGATATTCGGGGTCAGTATCAATCATGACCACGTTTTCTTCCCGTTCTTGAAAGAACCGGGCAATCAAAAGACTCAAAGGATTACAACCCACAATCACTGCTCCAGTGATGTCTTTAGAAGTGATTTGCAGCCATTTAGCAACCCAGCCAGCTGTTAGACCTTGACAGACAACAGTCATGATAATTGTCAGGAAGACTAGAGCTTTGATAGAATCACCGCCGTTAATGCCGCGCTGGGTCAGCGAAATCGCAAAAAAAGAAGCTACGGAGGCGGCAACAATTCCTCTAGGAGCAACCCAGCTTAAAAACAGTTTCTGTCGCCAGTTTAGGTCACTGTTCCAGGTACACAAGAGGATATTAATCGGGCGAACAACAAACATTAATACCAAAACAGTGAATAAACTACCCCAACCCAAAGCAAACACACTAGCAATGGATAGGTCAGCGGCTAATAAGATAAATAGCACCGAGACGCTGAGAATTGTCAGCTGACCCTTGAAGCTCCGTAACAAACGTTCTTCTGGGACTGAGGAGTTAGCAAATACTGCTCCGGCAACTACTGTTGTCATTACTCCCGATTCACTGCGGATGATTTGCGATAAGGTAAACAGGCCCCAAAGTATCGCCAACACCACTAAGTTTTTTAACTCGAATGACAGAAAACTGGCGCGTTTAAAAATCAAGCTCATCAGATAACCGCCAGCACCACCAATTGCCCCACCAACACCCAGGCGGATGAGTAAACCGATGATCGCATTAATGGGGCCAGCATCGACGTTCAAAATGGTATCAAGGACAACGAAGGCGAGGATAGCCCCTACAGGGTCAATTAAAACCCCTTCTCCTTCCAAAAGTGTTGCCACTTGCCGATCTACATTAATTTGTTTGAGCAAAGGGCCAACGACGGTTGGGCCTGTAACCACAACTATGGAAGCATAGAGAAAAGCTATGTTCCAGGGAAATTCACCCAGCCAGTGAGCAGCCATACTCCCACCAAGCAGTGTGATCAGCGTTCCGAGAGTGACAAGCAATTGTAGGCTGACTGAAACTCTACCTAACTCTCGCAGATCCAAGTTAAGTCCGCCTTCAAACAAAATTATTGCCGTTGCTAGGGCGACAATAACTTCCAGTCCAGTGCCTAGCAAATAGGGATGCAACAGCCCTATGCCATCAGAGCCAAAGAGGATGCCCAACAGCAATAACAGGACGATACTGGGTATCCGAAAGTATGCAGCTAGCACCTGAGCACTGATGCCTGCAAAGACAGCGATCGCCATCTGTAGGGTAATTTCAAAAGATGCTTCCATGTTGTAGATTTTGAGCGATTTATTTCAAAATCTTTTGTAAAAAATCGTAGACATTAACTCTACAGGGTACAACATCATACCCTTTGTCCTTTCCTGAATTTAGCGTTTTTTCGATCTGTGTATCCTCCGAAATTCCGAACCTTGGAGGCTGATGCATCCTGCGGCTGACCAGAGAAGCGTCTACAGAATTCTTTTTGTGTCTCCATATCTTGGTATCTTCTTGAAGTTTTTGCCTCCACCCAGTTTAGCTGTCACAAAGTTTTTTTGGCAAAAGCTGTTGACAACGGCAAGGAAATTCGTTACCTTATAAAAGGTCTGAGTCTGATGCCCCCATCGTCTAGAGGCCTAGGACACCTCCCTTTCACGGAGGTAACGGGGATTCGAATTCCCCTGGGGGTATTTAAAAACAATCAAAAACAAAATTTTTTTTTGCTGGAAATCTACTAAGCAAAACTATCATCCAGGATTTTTCCTGAATGATAGTTTAACTAGACATAAGGTTCTTTGCTAGCTAACTTTTCTACACGTTGGTGAATTGCCAGGAGATTTAACCGCAAATCTTTACTCAAGCGGTTTTCAATGATTCCCACTGGCATAGTGAGTTTAGGCCAAACTTGAATTGTATAGCACAGATTTGTTCCGACATCCTCACCGAGGGAATAAGGCTCTAAGCACCAGCGACCAGAAAAGCCTTTAAAATCTCCCTCTACCATCCGGAAGTTAATTTCTTTTGGGAAGTATTCTTCAAGATCCAGAACTACCCGGGCACAAAAGTTGAAATTCAGTAAGCGCTGGGAGCCTACTTGCTCCAGTCGAATACCACCATTGGGATGCTCGATTAGACGACTCTTGGCGAGGTTAGGGATAAAGTCAGGCAAAGCTTCATAATCTGTCAGAACCTTCCAGATTTGTTCCCCTGGTTGAGGAATTTGGACTGTAGCACTAATTTGCCGCTGTCGCTCTGCTATTTTTTCAATTTGAACTTCTACCTTAACCGACAAAGCAACTGCATCAGTAGGTAAATCCCCTTCTAGGTTGGTGTGATCACTAGGAGACTGGAAATCAGGGTTCTCTGTTGTGTTCTGTTTTTTAGTCACTTTCAGAATTATGATTTGCTTTCGTCAGAAAATTGCGGCAGAGTCAGGGTGAAGCAAATTTCGCTCTGTTCAGAATCCGAGATTTGGAGACTTTCAACAGCGATCGCCCCATTCAGATGCTGCACTAAAGACTTGACTAAAGCAAGTCCCAAGCCAGTTCCTGGAGTCCAGCGCCCTTTTCCGCGACGGAACTTGTCAAAAATGTAGGTGGCTTCTTCTTCGGAGATGGCACGTCCTGTATTCGTCACCTTTATGATAACTTGATCAATTTGTTGATAAACTCGGTGAGCAGCTTCCAAGTGGACGATAGTATCATGCTCTGAGTATTTACAGGCATTGGTTAACAACTCTTGAAAAATGCGGTCAAAACTCTCTAGTTCCGTTTGCAGTTTTAGCGATTCCTCTGGTAAATCTACAGAAATCTTTAATCCCTTCTCTGCGAGCTTTTTCCCAAAAGATACTGCTATATCCTGGATTCTAGTATTTAAATCTATAGTTCTTAATTGTGGAGCCTCATGAGGCGACTCTAGTTTCTGGAGTGTCAACAAGTCATTAATCAAGTTGATTTCCTTTGTGCATTCCTGCTCTAGGATATCCATGTATCTAGCTTGACGCTCTGGCGCTATTCCTGGCAAACGTAAGTTCCGAATGGACATCAGCATATTTGTCAGGGGGTAGCGTAGGCGATCGCTCATGTTACTCAAAAATTCATCTTTGAGTTCGTTAAGTTTTCGCAGCTGCTCGACATATTGCCGGGTTCTTTCATGCAACTTTGCCTGGAGTTCCAGACTGCTCTGGAGTTTCGCCGTCCGCTCATCTACCAAAGTTTGGACTTGGCGCAATGTCTGTGACTGAATTATGGCGTTACTCACTTGAGCACAAACCATTTCCACAAGATTTAATTCTGCTGGTTGCCAACTGCGAGTAACGGCTTGCTGTAGCACCAAGAATCCTAAGATTTTACCTTGACTCTCTAATGGCATTAATAATACCGCAGGCAATTCCTCTACTGCAAATAATGGAGCAGCTGCCGAGGTATCATTTTGGTCTGTGTAGTCATCAAAGATTACTGCTTTTCCAGAATTCATGAAGGCACGCTGGCATAAACCACACTCTGAAACCAAGAAAGACGGCTGTAAGGTATTTGGTGTAATAGTCCGGGGACTTTGTATTTCCCTAGCCCATTCACCGATCACGGTAGCTTTAGCTTTAGGAATTTGTTTTTTAGCTTGAGTCCTAAATAATGGATCTGTATATTTTAGTAGTATAAGCAAACCCCGATCTGCCTGTAGAGATTCGGCAGTCGAGGCGATAACTAACTGGAGCATTTGATTAAGCTCCAAGTTGCTCCGACTCAGTATAGTTAATTGCTTGATCAAACTGTGATACTGGTTGTTCTTTTGCAGATACTGTTGTTGATTAGCAATTAACTGGGCTTGTGCTACGCGAGAAAAAGCGATCGCGCAAGCCGATTCCACTTCTTTGAGCAATTGTTTTTCTGATTCACTCCAATCATCAGGTTGGAATTTAATCAGACTAATCACTCCATTATTATTGCCACCAAATCGGGTGGGAATTGCCAAAACTGCTTTTATCGGTAGTGGCAAATATTGACAACCAATTACCAGACTGTTGTGAATCAGGGAAATGTCTTCAATAGTCAATGGTTCAGCAGCACATTGCAGCACTGGCGAGTGCATAAGCAACTGTTCCATTGAAAACATCTCTTCTGGGTGTGGTAATCCTAGATACTCATCAGCACACCAATTAGTAGCAGTCGCTTCGTCGGATGTCTCACCCGTTACTGAAACCAAGCAGCAGCAATCTACTTGAAAAGCAACTCCTAGCAATTGGGCAATATCTTGGAGCATCAATGCCGACGCTGAGCTATTGGCAATAATTTGGTTAATCTTTTGTATCAACTGGCGGGCAGGTTCTTCCTGATGCTGCATCAGCTTGACTTGGTAAGGTTGTAGTCGATCTACGTCATCTAGATACTGTGGCGGCGACCATAAAGGCTTTTTCATTCCTGGCATGCCCTCGGATAATAACACCATTGTTTTTGCACCCAACCTCTTGGCATATTCTTCACCGTTAGTTGTGTTGCTACACCTTGATAGTTGACAAATCTTGTGTGAATACTTTCTCTCACCTGTTATAGCCCTTTTCTATGGCAGATGGCCAAGTTGCCGCTAGATTAAGCAAATTGCTACATAGGTAATGAGATACTTAAATATATTAAAATGCCCCAGCCAGATGATTTTTGGCTCTTTTATATTCTTTATATTGAGATGATTGACTAACTTTGACCTAGAATATCCTGTCTGTAAGTATACATAAACCGTAATTTCTCTGGTATCTAAGCAAAATCCATTAACTTTACCAGTAAAAACACTGCTTTGATAGGTAAAATTTAGTAATATTTATTTAAAATTTCCTCTGCTTTACAAGCTACTCTTTTATCTGTGTGACTCTCAATAAAATCTAACTAAGCCAGAACTTCAAAAAAATCTGACTTAGAACCTATCCGAAAACTCCCATGTTCTATAGAGCCAAGTGGAATTTAGACGCAAAGTGCTTCCCTGACATCTGTGATCATCGCTGTAGACTGAGATTCTAACCTACGGAAACTTAAATTTTGAATGCAGCCCAATTACTTAAGTAAAAATAACTGGGCTGTATTCGGCTGAATATAAAACTATCCAGCCAAACTCTCAACACTCAGAGGAACCATATCGCCATTCCTCGTCAATCCTAACAACATTGGTTGTTGGGGTTGAATTAGTTGACCTGTCAGCACACAGCGTTCTTCTTGCTGAGCTGTGGCAGCTATGCTAGCTCGAATGTCGGTTCGCGAAAATCGGGGCTTCCACTCACCTGATTTTTGCTGGACATAATTCCAAAGGATATCTCGAATCAGAGCTTGATATCCCTGATTTCCAGCTATTTCTTTGAGCTTATCTTTGAGTTCCCGCTCTAGGCGGATGCTGGTAACTTCCATATCGGTAGTTGGGGTGCGAGCGATCGTATGCATCACTTTTTCTCCTTAGAGGTATAGACAGGATAGTAATACAAGTGTAGTATGTTTAAAGGAATGTTCAATAGGTGAAATTTTCTGTGAAATCCATTTACCCCATCTCCACTTCTTTGTACGCTACCAATTTCCGAGCCGGTTGGGAATCAGCTGCTATGGGAGTGGAGTATTTATTTATGGGCGATGGTAGCCGGAATTATGGGCAAATCACAGAGGGTAATTATGATTTTAGACATCTCAGCATTAGTGCGCTGATTGCAAAACCAGAACTAGATCAACAAAGCGGGGTGTACAGGCAAATAAATACTGTACCGATATGAAACCAGAAAATTTTCCGGTCAATTCTAACCCCCGCTTCACCGAAAACTTGAAGCGGGGGTTTTTTTATAAGGAGTTAAGCTGTGACGATATCTTCCATGCGCGGCGCGAACGCAATGCAAGTGTTAGAGCAATCTGTGGTGGTGTTTTCTCAAAATTACTTGCCACTGTGTCGGGTGAATATCAAGCGGGCGATTGTGCTGTTAGTAACCAACAAAGCTCAACCGCTGGTTTTACCACAGAAGGCGGATGGCGAGTTCACTCACCCACTTTGGTAATTGATGTGCCAAAACACATTCGCTTGACAATCACTTCCAATGAGCGGATGTGGAAAGTTCCGCCAGTGAATCGGCGGGAAGTGTTGCGACGAGACCATCACAGTTGCCAATATTGCGGCAGCGGCAAACATCTAACGCTAGATCATGTGATGCCGCGTTCTAAAGGCGGTTCTCACACTTGGGATAACGTAGTCACAGCTTGTGAAAGATGTAACTCCCGTAAAGGCGATCGCACTCTGTTTGAGGCTGGTATGCAACTGCGTACCAAACCAAAAGCACCAATGCACCCCGCGATTTCTTTTGCTGAACAGTTTTGGATAGATATGCAAGCAAACCTGGAATAACAGGAGAGCATAAGGAATGCTGAAATTAACTTACACTGAAAGCAGTTTTGATTTGGAATGTCTCACTCTGTCGCTAGAAGAATGGGTAGCGCAGCGAGTGATTTTAGCCCTGCGAGTTGGGCAAGGTTTATGCATTGAACCCAGTACCGCTTCCTTTTTGCTTCCTGTTGATTTGCCAGGAGAAGAAGTACTCAGGGCTGAGGTAAAAAGAGATGACAGAGGAATCATTGCCCTCTGTACCTGCGATGCCGAATATATGGAAGTCACCCTGCGAGGTTCTTGGCTATCAGATAGTTCTAAGGATGCTGTAGGTGTGTTTGTCACCACTATGAGCGATCGCGCTGAGTTCTTTTTGCACAAACTTTGGCAGGAAGCGCAAGAGAACAGTGCTTCTGTGATGAGCGAATAAACGAAACAGTAGGGTGAGTAGAATTTCTCACCCTTTATTGTCCCATCTCTAGAAGTTCAGGAATTGTCACAAATCGGTAGCCTTGCTCTTTGAGTCCGCTGATGATTTGTGGCAATGCTTGTACAGTTCTTTGGCGATCGCCACCACCATCATGCATTAAAACAATAGAACCTGGTTTCGCGCCTTTCAAGACGTTATTTACAAATGCTTGCGGTTTGGCGTGAGGGTCAGTATCAGCTGAAGTTAGCGACCACATAATTACAGCGTCTTTCTGGCTTTTGGCGTAAGCGGCTAGTCCGTTATTTAAAAAGCCTCCAGGAGGACGAAACAGAGCCGTTTTCACTCCTGTAGTTTTGTATATCAGGTCAGTTGTGCGATCAATTTCACTCTTGGCTGTGGCTTCATCCATTCGCCGATACCAATGATGCCAAGTATGGTTACCAATGGCGTATCCTTCGGCTACCTCGCGCTTGGCTAGGTCGGGATTTGCTTGCAAGGCTTGTCCTACCCAAAAGAATGTCGCCTTAACATCATTTTGCTTCAGAATATCCAGCATTTCTAGGGTTGTCTTTGGCCAGGGCCCATCATCAATGCTTAGAGCAATAACCTTCTCCTTGTTCCTGGGATGCACCTGATAAACTGTTTTTCCCTGAAATTTAGCTGGGACTGTAAAGGTAGGGTTTTCTACTTTGGCTGATGGCGATAGTTGGGCATTAATTTGGCCCTTTGCTGGATGATCTTGAACTTGTGCAGTATGGATTTTGCTTAAAGGCTTGTTCAACCCCAATTGTGGGGAGATGCCTGGGGCAATACTACAAGCTGTAATCGTAGAGGCGATCGCGACAAGACTAATTATCTTTTGTCGCTTGAGGTAGTTCTCTGTCACGTCAGGCTTTTAAAGACTCACCCAATCATAAACTGTAGTTTGACTTTTCAGAGGGTTTAGCAAGTTCAAATCTAAGTGCAGAAGCTTTTTTAAACAATTTCAAAAAATTTTTCTGAAATCCCTTGACACCTCTTGTAGTATTATGTAGTATAAATGTAGTAAAGCGAAAGACAAAGCTTCTCAAGGATCAAAGTCATGTTCTACATACAACTGAAACAGAGGTGCTGGAATAAGCCAGAGTTCCCAGTCAAGAAAGCCACTCCTACTTGCAAATCATCCGAAGTAGAGGCAATCAACCAAAAAAGTTTTAAGTTTGCACTCAGCAAAACCACAGAATACATCCGTAATACACAAGAGGCTTGCTACCTAGAGTGTTGGTTGTTTTCTTAACAGTAAAAAGTAAATTTTCTGAACCTTGAAAACTGAATAAGAAATGGGCAAGTTCACCAAAAATCTGTGCCTAAAAACCTAAAATTTTAAGCATAGATTCCAAAAAATCGGGGTGTAGCTCAACTGGCTAGAGCGTTCCGTTGTCTGCGGAAATGTTGCGGGTTCAAATCCCGTCACCCTGATTGTAGTCCCGTAGGCGAATAGTTTAAGCCGTCAGCATCTCAAGCTGAAAATTGCGAGTGCAAATCTCGTCGGGACTCCCAAATGGTCAGGTAGCCAAGTTGGTAAGGCGTTGGTCTGCAAAACCGATTAGCGCGGGTTCAATTCCCGCTCTGACCTTTGGTGCGATCGCAGCGTAGCTTAACCAGCAAAGCCCCAGGTTCATACCCTGGTATATGCGGGAATCCCGCCGCTGCCACCAAATGCAGGGATGGTGTAACGGTAACACCTCGTGACTCCAAATCCGATGTTCTGGGTTCAAATCCTAGTCCCTGGGTCACACAATTTTGGATTTTGGATTGCTGATAGCGTAGCGTAAAGCCCTCTCCTAACAGAGACGCTACGCGAACGGCATGGCTTCTCTACTAGACGCTGTTCGCGTACCCCTCCGGGGAAGCAAGCTACGCTTAGAGCGAGTTTGCGTCCCTTGCGTGTCTCCTAAAGAGCGTCTTTTAGATTAAAAAATTTAATCCAAAATCTAAAATTTAAGAAAATTCGGTCAATTATGCCCTCGTGGACGAATGGTTAAGTCAGTGTTCTTTCAAAGCACAGATGCGAGTTCAATTCTCGTCGAGGGAATGATTATGGGTCGGTGGCCGAGTCTGGCTGAAGGCGACAGTCTGTAAAACTGTTCTTTTTTGCACGCTAGGTTCAAATCCTGCTCGACCCACTATGGAGAGGTGGCTGAGTGGCTGAAAGCGTCCTCCTGCTAAAAGGAAGCGGGTAGTTAACCCGTCACAGGTTCAAATCCTGTCCTCTCCGTTTTGAGAGTGTGGTGTAACTGGATAACATCTCAGTCTACGAAACTGAAGATTTGAGGGTTCGATTCCCTCCGTTCTCGTTACATTTCTCCTATCCCCCGGTAGCTCAGTTGGTAGTTAGCGCCTGTATGAAAAACAGGAGGTCGTCGGTTCGATTCCGACCTGGGGGGCTTCATTGCCTCATAGCTCAATGGTAGAGCAAGCGGCTGTTAACCGTGCGGTTGTAGGTTCGAGTCCTACTGAGGCAGCTATTCATTGCCGGGTGGACGAATTGGTAAGTCGCATCGCTCTGAACGATGAGATTGCAGGTTCAAACCCTGCCCTGGCAATAAAGCCCTGTGGTGTAATTGGCAACATAACGCCCTTTGAAGGCGAAGATTCCAGGTTCGAGTCCTGGTGGGGCTGCCAAACTTTGCTCTTGTAGCCCAACTGGAAGAGGCTGCCGTTTCAAAAACGGTATGTTGTGAATTCGATTCCCACCAAGAGTACCAAAACTTGCTCCTGTAGCCCAATTGGAAGAGGTGGCAGACTTAAAATCTGTTTGTTGTGGGTTCGACTCCCCCCAGGAGTACCAACGGGATGTAATTCAGCGGCGAGAAGCCATGCTTTGGGAGTATGGAGTCGCAGGTTCGAGTCCTGCCATCCCGATATGCCGCTGTCACCGAACGTGGCATACGTGCTGGAATCATACCACCCATTATGAATAGGAACTAGCGATCGCTAGTTGAGCATGTTCCAGCAGTATACTTTTATCCAGAGCATGTATAGGATATTGCGGTGTTACTGCCAGTAGTTTATCGATTCTTTCTTTGGCTGCTTCCACTACTGATTCGTCTAAGCTACCCTTGGTGAGAGAATCGACGAAATCTTCAGCAATCTGATAGGTTCTTTCAATAGATGATGAATTGATATTGCGCGAGACAATAAACAGGTCGCAGCCTGCATGAAATGACCGCGCCACAGTACCAGCTTTAGTAAACATATCTGAGATAGCTTTCATATCTAAGTCGTCAGATACAACTACTCCATCAAAGCCAAGTTCCTCTCTAAGTATGGTTTTGAGGATAGCCTGGGAAAGCGTTGCTGGCACATCAGAATCTATCTTGGGAAATAAGATATGGGCAGTCATAATCAAAGGAATCTGTACTTCGATTAGTGTTTTGAAGGGTATAAGTTCTCGAAATCGCAGGTCTTCTAAAGTTAAATTAAGTATTGGTAGCTCGATGTGAGAGTCCTTGCTGGTGTCTCCATGTCCGGGGAAGTGCTTGGCGCATCCCAAAATTCCTGAATCTCGAAGTCCAAGGTAGTAGTCACGGGCACCTTGAGCAGCAGTTTCGCTAGTGTTACCAAAGGCACGAGGCCCAATGACAGGGTTATGGGGATGGGAAAAAATATCTGCTACAGGTGCCCAGGATAAATTTATTCCCAGTGATTTGAGTTCTACTGCTGTGGCTTTAGCTACCTCAAGTGCGTGCGATCGCGCCAACAAGGCATGAGGAAAGCGGGTAATTGGCAGTGGTGTACGAATTACACGACCTCCTTCATGATCGAGGGTGATGAACATGGATTCACGTTCAGTATATTCTCGTATCTGGCTATTCAAATCCTTGAAGCTTTCCAACCAAACCTCATAGGGGGTGCCATCCAAAAAGTTCTTAGCAAAAAATATCACCCCAATCGGTCTCAATTCATTGAGTGCACGTTTATCATCATCACTTAATGTAGTGCTGGAAATACCTAGAATCAGATGATGTCCAAAGCGCTTTAGCCCCTGCGATACTGGCATAATCCTTTACCTGATAGTTGTGTAGCAAACAACTGGGATGTTCAATCTAGAAGACATAAACCCTGATTTTACACCCTTATGGGGAGTGGGGACTTTTAAGAGGCAGGGGGCAAAAGTCTAGAGGGAAAGAATTTTCTGTTTGTCCCACTTCTTGAACAATGTTCTATGCTTAATACCCTTTAACCTCTCAGTAACTCTTTAAAAAATACTCACTTCTAAAAAAACAGTAAATATATTCACAGTAAATATTGTTATTTATTTTTAACAATTAAGATATATATTACATGGTATTACTTACGCAACTAGGGATTAGTTTTTTTGCAAAAGCATTTTGGCGATACTCCTTTGGAGTCAGTCCGTGAAAGCATCCTGCTATTTGAATCTCAGGAGACTTATCTATATAAGTTTATTCAATAACTATGTAGATAGAATTTTTTCAAAAATTTATGAGATTTGTTATGAAAATTACAAAGGATTGACTAAAAATCCTAGATGGCTTTTAATGCGTAAATTGCTCGATTTAGAACTGGGCGAGCTATGATGATATTTTTCTTAAGACGCTCAACTAAATTATATTCATCAGTTCTCAATTAGAGCAATTGTTGTTTTCCAGATGTGAATATAGATGACATTGTTAACACCCTGAAAACCGAAGG
The DNA here is from genome assembly GCF_036917615.1 of Nostoc sp. Classification (GTDB taxonomy): domain Bacteria; phylum Cyanobacteriota; class Cyanobacteriia; order Cyanobacteriales; family Nostocaceae; genus Nostoc. The sequence continues at coordinate 62,783 of NZ_JBALCZ010000012.1, read as the reverse complement.
GTTATATTTAGGAATTAATTTCCCACAAGATATTGTTAAAGAAATAGTCGAATTTTCCCATTCAACAGTTTGTTAGGGCAAGCGAAAAACAAATATGGGTTTCTTTTATCATCAAAAGCAACAAGCACAAATCAAGTCTAGAAAACATTTTATCATCGGTAGCTATTTTAATACGTCTTTGCTTTGCCCTGCGATCAAAAAACTTCAAAATGAACCAAAGTTATTGGCAATAGTTACTAAATATTTAGATGCTCAAGCAGTACATCAAGGAAATCTGATGTGGTAGAGTTTTTCAGGGGAAACAACATATCGTCAAAAAAGTCAATCTGCTCAATTGTTTCACTACGATATAGACGATTATCCTTTTCCGAAATTTTTCTTTTATTTGACTGATGTAGATGACCAAAGCGGCCCTCATGTCTCTGTTCGTGGTAGTCACAATAAGAAAAAGTTATCACATCTTTGGCTACGTAAACGAGAGACAGATCAAGATATCACCGATTATTATGGTTCTGAATCTTTAGTAAAGATTTGTGGCAAAACTGGTTTTGGATTTGTGGAAAATCCGCTTTGTTTTCACAAAGGAATTACTCCTATTCATAAAGACCGTTTAATATTACAAATAGAATTTGCCCGAACTGACTATGGGATGCAGCACAACTTCCGAGCAGCTTCTCTACTGAAATGTATTTAGTAACTTGTGTGAGAATGAGTTTTCTCTTCGGTTTCCATAACAGCAAAAATACTTAATTTAAAATACATGTAGTCTTTATATTTACATAAATTAAGTGTTTTCCGACCGGAAGTAACCTGAAAATCAACTAGCAGTCTTTACCAATGCCCTAGACATTTCCTCAGAGCAAATACACGGATTACCAAAGAAATCAACTACTTTAAGACAAGAGTTTGTAACTACTTATTCTCAGTCAAAGGAATGACTTTTGTTTATTGATATCCGGTGGTGTAAATCTAGATGAAATGCACGTCGCAAACCCATTGCCAACAATGATATTGGCAATTTATTCTGATAGGTGCATGTCAGGTAAAATTCCCTTTTACAGAAGTTTTTTGGGGAAGCGATCACACAATAACTGCCAAATGTAACGGATTGCAACGTATAATGAGAACGACAAAACCATTAAGAAATATTTAAGGGCATTAAGGTTAAATGCGAGTAGCGATCGCGGGTGCTGGTCTAGCAGGACTTTCCTGCGCGAAATATCTCACGGACGCAGGTCACACTCCCATTGTCTTGGAAAGCCGGGACGTACTGGGTGGTCTAGTTGCGGCGTGGAAAGATTCTGACGGCGACTGGTACGAAACCGGGTTACACGCCTTCTTTGGGGCATACCCCAATATGCTTCAATTGCTCAAGGAGTTGGGCATTGAAGACAGACTCCAGTGGAAAGAGCATACGCTGATTTTCAATCAACCGGAGATGCCTGGGACATTATCACGTTTTGATGTTCCAGATATTCCATCTCCTTTCAACGTAATTGCGTCGATTCTTCGCAACAAAGACATGTTGACTTGGGAGCAGAAGATTCGATTTGCAATTGGTCTACTTCCAGCAGTGGTGCGGGGTCAGAAGTATGTTGAAGACATGGATAAGTACAGCTTCTTAGAGTGGTTGAAAAGGCAAGGTGTTGACGAGCGGGTAACTAGTGACGTTTTTATCGCCGCATGTAAAGCGCTCACCTTTATCAATCCTGATGAAGTTTCTGCAACGATCCTATTAACTGCACTGAATCGCTTTCTGCAAGAACGATATGGCTCCAAGATTGCATTTTTGGATGGTTCTCCCACAGAACGTCTATGCAGCCCGATCGTAGATTACATCACACAACGTGGTGGGGAAGTGCGGTTGAATGTCCCCTTGAAAGAGATTTTGCTCAATGCCGATGGCACAGTGAAAGCATACTTGATTCGGGGGTTAAATGGGGCAAAAGATAAAGTTTTCACGGCTGATGTGTATGTATCTGCTATCTCGGTTGACCCAATGAAAGTCATCTTGCCTAAGCCTTGGAAGCAAATGGAGTTTTTCAAGAAGCTAGAAGGCTTGGAAGGGGTACCAGTGATTAACCTGCATCTGTGGTTTGACCGGAAACTTACAGAAATTGATCACTTGCTATTTTCGCGATCGCCCCTCCTAAGCGTTTATGCTGATATGAGCAATACCTGCCGTGAATACGCCAACCCCAATCGCTCGATGCTGGAATTAGTTCTAGCTCCGGCAAAAGATTGGATTGCCAAATCCGATGAGGAGATTGTGGCTGCAACGATTGCCGAGTTAGAAAAACTCTTCCCCGACCACTTTGGAGGAGACAATCCAGCAACGTTGTTGAAATCTCATGTGGTGAAAACGCCGCGTTCAGTTTACAAAGCGACTCCTGGTCGTCAACAGTACCGTCCCGCACAAGTTACGCCCATTGCCAACTTCTATCTCGCCGGAAGTTATACCATGCAACGCTACTTAGGCAGTATGGAAGGTGCCGTACTTTCTGGTAAGCTGACAGCGCAGGCAATTTCTGAGGCTCTTCCGGTAGCAAATTCCTCAAACCTGCAAACGCTCACCCGACCGCCCGCAACGAATGCTGCAACTGCCTGATTCCCCCCCGCGCATGAAAACGCTGGTCTCTGTAGACGAGTCATACAAACTTTGCCGGCATCTCACAGCAAAGTATGCCAAGACTTTTTATCTGGGTACTTTGCTCATGAGTCCGGTAAAACGTCAATCTATTTGGTCAATTTACGCTTGGTGTCGCCGTACAGATGAGTTGGTGGATGGGCCCGCATCTGCTATTACCACGCCAGAAACCCTAGACCTATGGGAACAGCAGCTGGAATCGATTTTTGCGGGCCGCCCATTAGAAAATTACGATGTAGCTTTAGTTGATACCCTCCAGCGCTTTCCGATGGACATTCAGCCCTTTCGGGATATGATTGCCGGTCAGCGCATGGACTTATATCGCAGTCGTTATGAAACCTTTGAGGAGTTATACCTCTACTGTTACCGCGTTGCTGGCACTGTTGGCTTAATGTCAACAGCAGTTATGGGTGTGGATAGCACCATATACACAGCTCCGTGGCGCCAGAACAAACAACCATATATTCCCACAGAAGAAGCGATCGCTCTGGGAATTGCCAATCAACTCACCAACATCCTGCGGGATGTGGGAGAAGATGCCAAACGGGGGCGGATCTACATTCCCCTTGAGGATTTGGCAAAATTCAACTACACCGAGCAAGACTTCTTCAAAGGTGTGGTAGATGAGCGTTGGCGGGCACTGATGCGGTTTCAAATTGAGCGGGCCCGCCAATTCTATACCACATCAGACCGGGGAATTACTTATTTAGCACCGGATGCCCGTTGGCCCGTGTGGGCAGCATCAATGCTGTACGGTCAAATTTTAGAGGTGATTGAACGCAACGATTACGATGTGTTTAGTCGGCGGGCTTACGTTCCCCAGTGGAAAAAGTTACGCACTTTACCCGTGGCTTGGATGCGATCGCAAGTCCTTTGAGCAAGTAGTCATTTGTCCCTAGTCCTTAGTCCTTAATTGTTTTATAAATAACTAATGACTAATGACCAATGACAGATGACTATTGACTATCCCCAACAAATCTGCTAAGATTAATATTCGTGAGTCAGGAGAGGTGGCTGAGTGGTCGAAAGCGGCAGATTGCTAATCTGTTGTACGGCAGGCAACTCCGTACCGAGGGTTCGAATCCCTCCCTCTCCGTTTTTCAGCCTTTGAGACACAGAGTATATTCTGTTTACAAAAATAAATACTGATGTAGGGGTAAATACTTGTACTCCCAAAGATGGATGATATGATTTATCCTTTGGAGTCTTGATAAGATCCTGCTAAGTTACAAATCTAGTTTGAATCTTACTTTTAGGCTCCTAAATATCTGAGGAGTGAAAGTGACTAATGAGAAAAATTAACGCCGCCTTAACCTTCAGTATAGCTACCATAGCAACTGGGTTTTTAGTAGGCGCTTGTGGTGATAGCAGTACCCCCAGCGGCACAGCTAGCAATGGAAGTACCGCTACCCCAGCGGCAAACTCAACAACTACAAGCAGTGCTAAAGGGCTAAAAATTGGTTCCCTACTACCGACAACAGGCGACTTGGCTTCTGTCGGACAGCAGATGCTAGGTTCTGTCCCTTTACTAGTCGATACGGTCAATGCTTGCGGTGGGGTGAATGGTGAACCAGTAAACTTGGTGCAAGTAGACGACCAAACCGACCCGAAAGCTGGTGCTGCCGGTATGACCAAACTCGCAACTTTAGATAAGGTGGCAGGTGTCGTTGGTTCCTTTGCCAGTAGCGTTTCTAGTGCAGCAGTCTCCATTGCCACACCCAATAAAGTCATGCTGGTTTCCCCTGGTAGTACCAGTCCCGTTTTTACCGAAAAGGCCCAAAAAGGCGACTTTAAAGGCTTTTGGGCGCGTACAGCTCCCCCCGATACCTACCAAGCACTAGCTTTAGCCCAACTTGCCAATAAAAAAGGTTTCAAGCGAATTTCTACAGTCGTGATTAATAACGACTATGGTGTCGGGTTTGAAAAAGCATTTGTGCAAACTTTTGAAAAATTGGGTGGAACCATAGTTAATAAAGACAAGCCTGTCCGCTACGATCCGAAAGCCCAGACATTTGATACAGAAGCGGCGGCTGCTTTTGCTGGTAAGCCAGATGCAGTCTTGGCTGTACTATACGCTGAAACTGGCAGTCTGTTTCTGAAGGCCGCCTATCAACAAGGTGTGGCGAAGGGTGTGCAGATTTTGCTTACAGATGGTGTGAAATCACCGACTTTCCCAGAACAAGTTGGCAAAGACAGTAACGGCAAGTATATATTAACTGGAGCGATCGGTACAGTACCTGGTTCCGATGGTAAAGCACTCTTAACTTTCAACAAGCTGTGGAAGGATAAAAAGGGTGGTGCACCAGGGGAATACGCTCCTCAAGCTTGGGATGCGGCTGCCTTATTGACGTTGGCAGCGCAAGCTGCTAAGGAAAATACAGGTGTTGGTATAGCCAGCAAAATCCGTGAAGTCGCTGATGGGCCTGGCACAGAAGTTACTGATGTCTGCGAGGGACTGAAGTTACTTAAAGATGGTAAGAAGATTAACTATCAAGGAGCCAGTGGTAACGTCGATGTTGATGCTAACGGCGATGTTGTCGGGGTATACGATGTTTGGACAGTAGGAGATGATGGTAAAATCAAGGTAATTGACAAAGTTACCCCCAAGTAGAAAGTTAGGAGTTATGAGTTAATAGTTATCAGTGAAATATTACTAACTCTTAACTTCTAACTCCTAACTCCTAACTCTTAAAAGCCAGTGAAGTTGTAACCAACTCCTAACAACAAGCCCACATCAGTTTTATCGAAAAATCCGGCATTCACAGCAGCCGTTGCTGTGAATTGAGCAGTTAAAGGCACATCAATGCCACCAGATACCAAAAAGGCAAATTGCGAATCATCACCAGTTTTGTAAGCTCCACCCACTCCGACATAAGGTGCAATAGCTAACGGTTCGCTAAAAGCATCTGCTGACTTGAAGGAAAAATCGTAGGTGATCGGAAGTAGAATAGTAGTATTGTCCCCAAATACGGCTGAGGGTCGCACCGATATAGAATTTGTCAGTCCGATTTTGCTGACTACCGCGAAGTTACCGTCGCCCAAAGACGAGTCTCCACCACCACTTAAACCAATGTTAGCAGCGACGCCAATATAGCTGCTGCCACCACGGGTAGTTCTACCTAAATCAATATCCGATTGAGCTACTCTGGGAGCAGATGGTTGAGAAGTAGTTTGAGAAGTCGGTTGTACAAACTCAGAAGTGAGGGTCGCAGATGAGGTTGCCACTGTGCCTGGAATAGGTTGAGGTGTTACACTGGCGTTTTCCAGTATCGCAGGGTTGGGTAACTGCTGTACCTTAGTTAAATTTTTTGCTGTAAATTTTTCAGTTGTTTGTGTAGAGAGATTTTGGCTTTCAGTGTCTAGTTCTGTACTAAACTCGTTGGGAGACGCAACGGTTGCGGAAGGGTCGGTTAATGGCTGACTGCTTACCTTGTCTACTGTCTGGGCACTTACAGATAAGCCGCTACTCAAGACTGCAAGAGCAGCTATACTTGGCAACCAAAAAACATTTTTACGAAGAAAAATAGTATTCACATTCACTCCTAAAACAATATTGCCACGAAAAATAAAGGGTTTTGTTGATTGAAGTCAACAAATTCGGGCAATACTCAAAATTTAACATCAAAAAATTGGTTTTTCCATTCTGACTTTACTGGATTTATCTAGTTAATATCTACTATTAAAAAAAATTAAATACCATATCTTAAATATCTGGAATTTGGCAGATGACAAAAATTATTTTTGCTTTAGGCAAAGAGTCTATTTGTTAAAAACGTCATTAGGATTGCGAAAACTGTTAACAAAAAACTTAGCTTATATCAACACCTAGCTTTCTTAGTTTTTGTGCTAACTCCGTAGTACAAGAGAAAAGGAAAATTCCAAGTAGCGACTATAAAACAAGGGCTTCCCGTAGCGTATGGTTGGTGTATTTCCGTCATGCTGTACTAGAAATTGCGCTTTGTAACAAAAAAAGTTGATTGTGAAGTTATATTACGAAGCTTGCAAAAATATTTAGAAATTGTCTAGAAGGCAAACATAGTTCTAACGTAGAACCTATTAGGAGAGACTTGAGGCAAATGTGATGAGCGGAAATAATACTGAAAAATATCGGTTTGTCTGTACCCTGACTTTCGGTGATATCTACGGTCAAATAATTGTTTGGTTGATTACAATTACCTTAAGTTTGGCATCAGCCTTGGCGCTTATGGGTGCCAAGCGGCCTGTGTACGCTTTAGCAACAGCTGGCCTTGTCGTTCTGCTATCGCTACCTTTCTTGTTGTTTGCCTTTGTCACTACCTTGTTAAATCATATTGAAGTCAGTCCTGTAGGACCGGGAACCAAAATGGAACCCATACCAGGCAATGTGTCTCAGCAACAACCTGTACAAGCAACTAGCTAAAGAGTTAGGAGTTAGGAGTTAAGAGTTATGAGTGACTCCATCTCTTCATTTTTAACTTTTCACTCCTAATTTCAAAATTTGTAATAACATCCCTGTCTATAGGCAGGGAATTTTTTTGTAGAGAGGCGATCGCAATTCCTCTAACTGCCTGATTAATCACCTCTCTACAATAGAACAGCAGTGGTTTGCAATCAGGGGGCTAATTATGCTGGAACACGATGTGATTATTGTCGGGGGTGGATTAGCAGGATGTCGTGCTGCTGTAGAAATTGCCCGTATTGACCCCAGTTTAAATATTGCTGTGGTTGCCAAAACCCACCCAATTCGTTCCCACTCAGTCGCGGCTCAGGGTGGTATGGCTGCATCGCTGAAAAATGTTGATTCCGAAGATAGTTGGCAAGCACATGCTTTTGATACTGTCAAGGGTTCTGATTACTTGGCAGACCAAGATGCTGTGGCAATTCTCGCCCAAGAAGCGCCAGATGTGGTAATTGACTTGGAACACATGGGCGTTTTGTTCTCTCGCTTACCCGATGGACGCATTGCTCAACGCGCTTTTGGCGGACATACTCACAACCGCACTTGCTACGCCGCTGATAAGACCGGTCACGCGATTTTGCACGAATTGGTTAACAATTTGCGGCGTTATGGCGTGCAAGTTTATGAAGAATGGTATGTGATGCGTCTGATTTTGTCAGAAAATGAGGCGAAAGGTGTGGTAATGTTCAATCTTTTGGATGGACATATTGAGGTGGTGCGAGCCAAGGCGGTGATGTTTGCCACAGGGGGCTATGGTCGCGTTTATAATACCACCTCTAATGATTACGCTTCTTCGGGTGATGGTTTGGCAATGACTGCGATCGCAGGTTTGCCCCTCGAAGATATGGAATTTGTCCAATTTCACCCCACTGGTTTATATCCGGTAGGAGTGCTGATTTCGGAAGCGGTACGGGGAGAAGGGGCGTATCTGATCAACTCCGAAGGCGATCGCTTTATGGCGAACTACGCACCCAGTCGCATGGAACTGGCTCCTCGTGATATTACCTCACGGGCGATCGCTTACGAAATTCGCGCTGGTCGTGGTATTCATCTCAGTGGTAGTGCTGGTGGTTCCTTTGTCTATCTGGATCTACGCCATATGGGTAAAGAAAAAATTATGAGTCGCGTTCCCTTCTGTTGGGAAGAAGCCCATCGCCTAGTAGGCGTTGATGCGGTAACTCAACCAATGCCAGTCCGCCCGACAATTCACTATTGTATGGGTGGTATCCCAGTTAATACTGATGGGCAAGTCCGCAGTAGTGGCGATGGTTTAGTTGATGCTTTCTTTGCCGCTGGCGAAACATCTTGTGTTTCCGTGCATGGTGCTAATCGCTTGGGGAGTAATTCACTACTGGAATGCGTGGTTTATGGGAAGCGGACTGGGGCTGCGATCGCGCAATTTGTGCAAAAACGAAAGTTGCCCTCTGTAGATGAGCAATGCTATGTAACGGAAGCCCAGCAACAAATCCAAGCTTTGTTAGAACAACCAGGGCAGTACCGGATTAACCAAGTCCGTCAAGCCTTCCAGGATTGTATGACTGATTACTGTGGTGTTTTTCGCACTGAGGCATTAATGCGTGAAGGTTTGCAGAAATTAGAAGAAATACAACAGCAATATCCTCAAATTTATTTAGATGACAAAGGTAGTTGCTGGAATACCGAACTCGTAGAAGCCTTAGAATTGCGAAGTTTGATGGTAGTGGGACAGACTATTTTGGCATCAGCTCTGAATCGCCAGGAAAGTCGTGGCGCTCATTTCCGCGAAGATTATTCCCAGCGAGATGATACCAACTTTCTGAAACACACAATGGCTTACTATTCACCAGCGGGAATTGACATTCAATATCGACCCGTGGCAATTACTATGTTTGAGCCAAAAGAGCGGAAGTATTAGTTATTGGGTCTTGGGGGTTGAAAAATGCTTTTCTTAATCCCTAAGATACGATGTATTTGTCTCTAGCTGTTTTTTCATATATCTTCAATAAAAAATCAATTATTATGAAATTCTCTCAAAACGAGAGTAGATAGTCAAGAGTCCTTATTACTTGGAGTAGGCTTATTGAGCCTACAGCCTTGAAAAAGCTGGTGGCAATGATGGCTCACTGGTGTGAGATCCTAGAGACAGTCAATGGACGCTGAACATAATGGAACAACATCAGAAGTCAACAGTTGTAATTACGGGTGCTTCTTCGGGGGTGGGTTTGTATGCTGCAAAAGCTCTTGCTGAAAGGGGATGGTATGTAATACTGGCCTGTCGGGATTTAGCGAAGGCACAAAAAGCTGCCCAAGCTGTGGAAATCCCCTACAACAGTTATACCAGCATACATATTGACCTTGGCTCCTTGAAAAGCGTTCGACAATTTGTAAATAACTTCCGAGCTAGTGGAAAGTCCCTAGACGCTTTGGTGTGCAACGCCGCAATTTATATGCCCTTAATAAAGGAGCCGTTACGCAGTCCAGAAGGATATGAGTTAAGCGTTGCTACAAATCACCTTGGACATTTCCTATTGTGCAACCTGATGCTAGAGGATCTGAAGAAGTCATCTTCAGAGCCAAGGCTCGTCATTTTGGGAACTGTCACCCATAATCCAGATGAACTGGGTGGGAAGATTCCACCACGTCCAGACTTGGGCGATTTGCAGGGCTTCGCAGAAGGATTTAAAGAGCCAATTTCGATGATTGACGGCAAGAAATTTGAACCAGTCAAAGCTTACAAGGATAGCAAGGTTTGCAACGTGCTGACTATGCGGGAACTGCACCAGCGCTATCACGAGTCAACCGGTATCGTCTTCAATTCTCTCTATCCGGGATGTGTTGCAGAAACGCCGCTATTTAGAAACCACTATCCCCTGTTTCAGAAAATCTTCCCATTATTCCAGAAGTACATCACTGGGGGATACGTGTCTCAGGAGTTGGCGGGAGAACGGGTTGCTGCGGTGGTTGCCGATCCTGAGTACAATCAATCTGGTGCTTATTGGAGTTGGGGAAATCGCCAGAAGGAAGATGGTAAGTCCTTTGTTCAAAAGGTTTCTCCGCAAGCGCGTGATGATGAAAAAGGCGATCGCATGTGGGAATTAAGCGCAAAGTTGGTTAAACTTGCATGATGAAACAGAATTTTGCGTTACCATTGTGCATGATTTATCAATTTATCGATCTACTTTTTTGAATGAATTGGCATTATGTGCAGGTAAGTAATGGTTGAGGTGATTATTATGTCACCTCTGGCTTTATTGGTAGCTTTACCCTAAATAGCCAATAGATTACGCAGTTGTAAGGTGAGTGCGATGTCTGTTTTGAAAAGTGCCGCTTCACTCTCTCCATTCCCGACTCTTGACTTTTAGCTGGAGAAAGAGGTATAATGATATTCGCGTAGAAGGGGAGTAGCTGCTGGCAAAAAAATAAAAGCCAGTACATCTGAATCAACATACTGGCGATGAGCCTGGTTCAGATGGCAAGTAATCAATATTTGAAAGCGAGACCTTCACTAAGTTCACACCGAAAAGTGTAAACTTGGTGAGGTCTTTTGGTTCTCATCAAGCTTCACATCGGTAAACGATTCTTCAGGAGCTTGAGAGAGTGTTAACAGCTTTTACCGCAAGTTTATTACTAATAACAGTTTCAGAACTAGGCGATAAAACATTTTTTATTGCTGTGATTTTGGCAATGCACCACTCGCGGCGACTGGTATTTATAGGTGTGACATCTGCTTTAGCCGCGATGACAATCCTTTCGGTGCTATTTGGACAAGCGGTATCTTTGTTGCCAAAAAATTATATTCATTACGCCGAAATAGCTTTATTTATTGCCTTTGGTATCAAGCTGTTGTACGACGCTAGTAAGATGTCCGCTGCTGCTTGTGATACAGAAGTTGTACAAGAGGCCGAAGCTGCGGTGAAAAAAGCAGATTTGCAGCTACCAAAGCAAAAGACTTCCTTGGGAATTATAATAGAAGCCTTTGTGTTGACATTTATGGCAGAGTGGGGCGATCGCACGCAAATTGCCACCATTGCCCTAGCAGCAGGTAATAATCCAATTGGAGTTACAATAGGTGCAATTTTAGGACATGCCATTTGTGCTGCGATCGCTGTTATCGGCGGCAAAATGATTGCCGGACGCATTTCTGAGCGTCAACTCACCTTTATTGGCGGATGCCTGTTTTTGGTCTTTGGTGTCGTTGCTGCCATTGAGGGAGCTTGAGGGGAGTAAGAATTTTAAATTTTAGATTTTGGATTAAAGAATTGAAATTCAATCCAAAATCTAAAATCCAAAATCCAAAATTGAATTACCCACTCCCCATTACTTGGGCGTACTTTCCAATGAAGGCGCTTTAGATGCAGCAGGATTAGGAATGGGGGAAACCGTTGCTGCCTTGTTAATTTCGTCTTTGTATTGAGCAGGTGCTAAAGCTGCGGCACTATCAAACAAAGATTTTGCATCTGCGTCTTTGCCCTGTTGTTTCAGGAGCATCGCTTTTGCCACAACGGGGCGAAAATCCTTGGGATCTTTCTTAATTGCCTGGTCATATGCAGAGCTAGCTTGAGCGTAGCGTTTCTGGGAAGCGTGAACAGAACCTAACAGCACCTGCACGGCTACTGTATCTACACTTCCAGGCTGAATTGTATTTGCTTGAGCTGCGTTAGAGAGGGTTTCTTGCAACAAACCAATGGCTGCTTCGGGACGTTGCTGACTGATCAACAGAGCCACCATTCCTTGCAAAGCCTTCAAATCGCCTGGTTTTGTGGACAAAATAGAACGATAAGCTTGAGCAGCTCCTTCGCGATCGCCAATTTGCTGTTTGGCTTGAGCCAGTAGCACTGAATATTCTGACTGTTCGGGATTCAGCTTCGCTAGCTTTTCTAAGGGTTCAATCACGACTTGGATATCAGCTGGTTTAACCTCACTTTTTTCTTTTTGACTCAATAGTTGTAGTCGCGCCTGCAATAAGCCCTTAAGCGCAGTCTGATTTTCTGGTTCCCTTTGCAAAACCAGTTCATAACCCCGTACTTCGTCTTCCAGTTTTGATTTTTGGTCAGCGGAGGGCAAACTGCCTCTGCTGCTAGCGGTATTCTGGTTTGAGGGTGGCGTATTATTAAATGCTCCAATTATGGGGATCACCGAAACACCCACAAAAGCAAGAATTGCCAGCGCCAAGACGACTTGAACTATCCACCGATTGCGCGGTTGAGACACAGTTTTGTCTTTCTCCTGAACTCTAATGACATTATCATTTACACAAATCGTAAAGTTAAAAATTTCCAAAACTTTGCGGAATACCGCCAATTGCCTGTGAATTTTATAACAATTAACTATCTACACTGCTAAAGTAAGTGATGACTTTAGGAGGAGCCGTCAAAATTGTAGCTATGATATGCTTCCGAAACTAGTGTAAAGGCGCTAAATTACACATTTAGTGTTTATACATTAAATTTAGCGCCTTTAGTATTGTGTAGAGTACCCTAGTGTGACTTTGTGAAAAGCTAATATAGTTTCATCAGTCGCACAAATGCTCTTTCCAGCTGCCTTTGTAAAATCCCACAATGGGATGTGTCTCCGCCGCAAGGAGTTTTTATGAATTCCGACCTGATGCCGTTGCCTGAATCCTCCAATTCTTCTGCCTCTAACCAGGGCCCAACTAACATAGGGGCAGCCGCTAATATTCATATAGCAGCCCAGTCCTCTAAAGAAGTTGAAAATTCGCCTGTCAATCCCAGTGAGACTGACTCAAATGGGAACTTCGTCAATCGACAGCAACCGATTCCGCCTCCCAGCGAACCGATGCAGTACCGAGCGATCGGTTTGGTCCGAGGTCGCTATCATGCTAGCAGCGAACAATTTACTCAAGGTGCGCTGCTGACCACAGATGGTGTAGAACTCAATGCCGTCCTCCTAGGCCGGATTATGAGCTTAGTTAAGAATCACCTAGACTTAGAAAAAGAACACTTATGGGTAGTATATCCACGTACAAGACAGGAAAATGATACCTTGCACATCCAAATCGTTGGAGTTTGGGAGCCAGAAAATCTGGCTAAAAACTCAACAGATGAGGACGAGTCAGATTTGGAGTTGCAAGAGTTACAGACGACCGATGATGGCTTATCCGAGAACTCTGAACTAAGTACAACTGCGGTGATACCCTCATCAGAAGTTGCCGATGGTGGTTTTTCTGTTCGTGGTGAAGTAGTATACCAGTCTTTTGATGCTAAAAGCTTGGTAGTCAAAATTAGGCAGGCTCCACGCAAATCAACTGACAAACCCAAGTATTTTAAGTTGAAATTGAGGGGTGTGCTAACTACCAAAGCAGTAGGAAAATTCTGGGACTTCCAAGCCAAGCGGGAAGCTGACGTTTTGGTAGTAGAAAAAGCTGAGGCGATCGCTGACTTGCCCAAAAAACGCAGACCACCATTCAAAGGTGGCCCTCGTGCTGGTGGTCCTAGTAGTGCTAGTGGTAGAAAACCATTCCCCCCCAGACGCAGTGGCGAAACCCCGCGTCCTATCAAGAAAACAGGCGCAGGCGGCGATCCCTCTGTGGTGTCAAAACCTATACCAAAAACGCCCACTCCTAAGCCCATCAAGCGACCGAAACCAACTCAAGAATAGGGCATTGGGCAATTCAATTTTGGATTTTGGATTGACGATAGCGCAGCGTGTCGCAGCCTTCTCTAGGAGAGACTGCGACACGCTGTTCGCGTTTGCCAACGGCATGGCAACTCTTAGAGACGCTGTTCGCGTACCCCTTCGGGGAAGCAAGCTACGCTTAAAGCCAGTCCGCGTACCCCTGCGGGGAAGCAAGCTACGCGCAGCGTCTCGTAGAGAGCGTCTTTTGAATTAAATTTCAATTCTTTAATCCAAAATCTAAAATCTAAAATTCTTACTCCCCAGTCCCCAGGATCAAAAATCCGTCCGACGGTCTTGGGGTAAAAAAGATCGCTCCATCGGAATTGGGGAAACTGCTTCTGTGAGGGTAAACGTACCTGCTTCGATCCACTTTTTCAACTCTAGGGCGACTTGCCTAGAAAAAAACAAACTCGCTAAGGGGGCAGAGCGTATTGCTTTGCCCTCGATGGTGATTCGCCCAGATTTGAGTTGGGCGTAACTCACCAAACCAAAAGTGGGACGGACGCGCCGGGGAATGGAAAAATCTACTATTGGGGCTACTAAGTCTTGATCTTGCACGGCACAGTGTTCAACTACTTGCTCATTTAATACAGGCAGTGGTACACCAACGCCTAACATCAATGAGGGGCCATAACTTTTGAAGTAACACCCCCGCACCCAATGAGCATCCATTTGCTTGGCATCACCAATTAAAGCTAAAGTGGCGCAAGGGCCAATCGGTGTACGATTAGCTAAACGTTTTTGTAAGGGGAAGTGCTGAGTGCCTTCCCAGGCGACATAGCCAACACCGCCGCCTAAAAAAATTCGAGTACCTATACCAACAAGTTGCAAATCGGGGTCGTTGAGTAAGGGGGAAATAGCACCGGGGTTAGAGTAAACGGCATTCCCCAGACGCGGTTGTAAAGGGCCAAGATAGGTAAAGAGGGGGCGATCGCCACCATTTACACCAACAATAAAATTTTGATAAAGATTGCGCGGATTGAATAAATAAAACTGATTAATCGTTTCACTGGTAACTGTAGTTTCAAAAGTTGCTCTGGGGTAACAATCTGTTACTTGTCCTTGCGCTTTTACGTGTATAGGTTTACCAGCGATCAAATCTTCGATCACATGACCGCCGCCACGTTCTCGGACTTCTTCCCCGTCCATCGTCTCCACAGCACAACTCGCACCCAAATATAAATCCACTGCCCCAAAACCAGAGTATGCTGGCACGCCATCTAACCAGCAGCGGCGAATTTTTATCGGGGGGTCAGTGTGTCCCAGATTGATAATTGCACCACTTGATTCCATCGGCTCAAAGGTGCCAGTGGTAATTACATCAACTTCTTTAGCAGCTTTAGTAACACCGATTTCTACAACTCGTGCTTTTAATTCTTCAGTTGTCAACACTACCGCACGTTGGCGGCTAATTTTCTCGTTAATTTCTGCAATTGTTCGCATCTTATCAGTGCTAGCGCTTCCTGCTGTCTTCCTTTTTGAAGGATATCTTGATAAATCACAGACTCTTGCATAATTTCCTCTCGAAATAGTTGTCGCCAATCTCTACGCGACAGCTTAACACTCCGGATAGGGTTGAAATTCCAAAAAAAACAATTCAAGTATTCCAAAGTCTAAATCAGATATTTTTTGGGGCAAGCACGTTACGTATGTCAAAGATACTTATTATATCCGTAAAATTACTAATGACAAAGCCTTGTATTATCAATCAAATGTATGTATGGTTAGGCTTGACTAGACTTACTGGACTTAAATGATTTTACGTCAATAGAAAGAAACATTTTTGGCTTTTGTAAAGCATTCTAAGCTAACTAGTCAATTGTAAAATGGGAGCTAATAGCAGATACTAGAAGGTTTTGGGAAGGGAGAAACGACCTAAGAGCGTTAATAGAAGGGATGTCTAAGCACAAGTTACAAGGCTAGCTATTTATAGTGAAGCTGCTCTCTGGCAAACTTATCCTGACTTCTACACCTTCAAAATAATTCTACTTGTTGCTATTCATTTTATTGCTATATTTCACCCGATAACGAATTGAGTAACAGACAATGACTACTTCTGAATTAATTAATCTTGAGCAAAAAAACCAAAGTAAGATTTCTGATAGGATTGAAAATTTCTCCTCCCCATCAGATCAGAAAAAGTTGTTTAACTTGAAGGTAATTGAGTATTTATTACTTGCAGCTTTTGTTTCTTGTGGACTCTTGATTATTTTGCTTTCAGATGATAAAAAGTTTGTAATTTCTGGAGCGGTATCTCTAACTTTTTTGTTTTTTTTGTTGCTCATAAATAGACAAGTATTTCAGAACTATAACAAGGCCGCTTATCAGTCTGAACTCACCAAAAAAGCTGAACTCTATAGTTATCTATTGACTAATCCTAATTCCTGGGATAAAGATACGCTGACTTTAACAAGAGGGAAGGCTTTACAATACAGCCAAGACTTGATTGACGATTATAAAAGAATTAGGGGTGTATCAAGGAACCTTTACTATAGTTTGCAAATTGCGACAGTGATATTATCAGGGGTCACACCAATTTTAGTTCTGGTAGACAAATTAGAAGCAGGACAAGCTTGGCTCAAGTGGCTGCCTGTACTCTGCCCAGCTATTGCTTCTATAGTTGCCAGTATAGTTACGTCTTTTCCTTTTCAGAAGAATTCGCTTGCTGCTAACACAGCCGTTGAATTGTTAGAAGCTGAACAGGAGAAATTTATATTGGGAGTGACTCCGCCTTATCGTTGCTATGATGTGTCTGATGAAACCCAACAGCAACAAAAGGCAAGTCAAGCATTAGAACACTTTATTGTTCAAGTGAACAATATTCATCTAAACCAGTTGCAACAAACGAGTGAGACGCAATCAGAGAAGACAGAATCTACTTCATCTAATGAGTCAAACAAAGCAGGAGCATAGGTAACGAAACAGCAGATTTCAAGTTGATGAAGTACACAAGCTCTGTACTATGCTATAGACGAAAGACTTAGCTTTCTCAGACATATTTGTTACTAACGCACCACTAATACAATGACACCAAGCGAAGTAGCGCTAATAAATATCCACAGTATTACCCCTTGAAGCATCGGTTTCCAACCAACCGCTTTCAACATCCGTTGAGATAGCCCTGCACCAATTAGAAACAGCGTTAGCGTCAAACCCGCTTCCGAGACGTGTGTTACTACTGACGACCAAGAAGCAACTTCTGGGATAAAAGTCCGCACTACAGAAGCAAGGATAAACAAGCCAATAAACCAGGGTACTTGGGGTTTATGGATCACACTCTCACCCGATTTTGCCTGCTGACGCTGAAATATATAGCTGGCGGCTGCTGAGATAGGTACAATCCACAGTGCGCGGGAAAGTTTCACCGCTGTGGCTGTGTATAGCGCACTCTGACCATAGTGTGATGCTGCACCAACCACACTGGAAATGTCATGGATTGCTACACCTGACCACGTTCCGAATTGTGCTTGGGTCAAGTGCAGTGCGTGTCCCAGAGGTGGAAATACGAATAAAGCAACGGCGTTGAGTACAAAGATTGTACCCATTACTACAGAAACTTTACTTTCGGCTGCGTTAATTACTGAGCTAACAGCCGCGATCGCACTTCCACCACAAATAGCTGTTCCGGCTGAAATTAAAGCAGAAGCTTTTATTGGAATCTTCAACGACTTTCCTAGAAAATAGCCAAGAATGAAGGTTGCCGTGATGCTGCCAATAGCAAACAAAGCACCGCTTGCGCCTGCCTTTAGAACAACCGCTAAGTTCATCCCAAAGCCGAGTACAATTACGGATGCTTCTAGTAAATATTTAGCGGCAGGGCGGCTAATTCGATGAAATGGGTTCTCGTGAGTCAGCGCCAAAAAAATCCCCAACATCAGTGCTATTGGTGGTGAAGCCCAAGGGGTTAGACAAAATCCAGCCGTCAAGAGAAACACGATTTTTTGATACAGCAGCTTTTGCTCTGAACTTAGTTGCGGTATCTGCACTCTCTTGTTTGTCCTAATATCTTGTTTCACATCAACCTCGTATTAAGGGGGTTGGTCTAACTCTAGGCGGTCTAACTAATAGAAGCAAACCTTAATAACTATCTAAACGATAGTTTTAATCTATTGATGTTTAATATGAAAGCTACTCAAAGCAAGAAGGTGAAGAGAACTAAACCAATACGCTTGGGTTAAAGCCAAAAAACCCAAAAAACCCAAAAAACCTTAACCTGAGTAGGTTGGGTTGAGGAACGAAACCCAACATTTTTCGTGGTTTGTTGGGTTTCACTTCCCTACGGGACGCTGTTTGCGAACGTTCAACCCAACCTACAAATATCCTTAACCCAAGCGTATTGAGAACTAAACTACAGTTGTCGAAGATATGCATAATTCCTCTGTTACCTGAAATTGTATCTAGAATTCTTCTCAACGTTCGAGTATGCAACAGTTTCAGATGAAGCTGGAGGCTAAACAGTTGACCAAACCTCTAATATCATTTCTGTAGGCGTTGCATATTTGCGGGATGATTTGTCTGACGCAGAGCCGCAGAAACGCAGAGAGGATAAGGAATTTTAAATTTAAATACATAAATTTCCTCCCTTAATTCATCAACGCCCCATTTCTGTATACAATCCTCAAACCAATAAACATTGAAGGATGATGTTCCGGAAATGCCTGTGCAGATTTAGCTATAGTCAGTGTCAAAATAAAAAGAGGTTCATTGACAGCTACAGCTATTTTGCAGATTGAGCCGATACTAGCAATTGCTCGAATACTTGGGAAATGCGGGTTTGAAAGCGTTCTCGATGCTTTAATAAAAAGAAGGGTCGTGAGAGTGGATCTATATCAGTAGTGTCTTTGGCAACACCTGTAACTTTAATACAATGAAGCAGATGAAGACGTAGTTCTTTAACAATAATTAGGTTAGAAATCGCCGCAGCTCCTACCCCGCTCTCAACGGCTGCTTTGACCATATCACCGCTTTTCATAGACAAAATTACATTTAACTGTGTTGGTTCAATACCCCACTGTCTTAGCACTTGCTCAAACTGCTGACGGGTTCCTGAGCCTTTCTCGCGCATTACCCAGGCAGTATTTGTTAATTCTGTTACCTCAACTGCCATTTGTTCAAACCAAGGATGAGATTGACCGACAACAATTTGCAGACAATGTCCGCCTACAATTCGTTGTTCCAGAGAAGCCAAAACTGATGGTTCAACTTCCCCTTCCACTAGGCTGAGGTCAAACAATCCTGTAACCGTTCCTTCGCTAATTTCAGTAGTGTTACCTAATGTACAATCCACAAAGATGTTAGGATACTGTTGCTTAAACAAGCTAATGAATTGGGGAAGCCAGTAATTACCGATGGTTTGGCTTGCACCTAACTTGAGTTCACCCCGTTTCAGGTCATTTAATTCTCGCAATCCTCGCTCAGTCAACTCCACCTGAGTCAAAATTTTTTGTGCTTCTACTTGTAGCATCTTGCCAGCAAGCGTTAGTTCAATGCGACGACCAACCCGATTAAACACTTTTACTCCATACTGTTCTTCTAGGCTTTGGATGGCAGCACTCACAGAAGGTTGCGTTATGTAAAGCGCTTCAGCAGCGCGAGTAAAGTGCATATGCTGCGCCACCGCCAGGAAAATCTGTAACTGGTCAATGGTCATCCTTGCCATTTGTAAAAGCGTTAAATTCTTCGAGTTATAAATGTCCTTATATTAAGACTATATGGGGTTGCGATGACGTTCTGCCCGCCGTAGGCGATCGCAAACGGACAAAAGTGCAACCATTTTTCTGGAATTGAGTCCGAATTCAATTCGGGGTGACCATGACTCCCTAATTTCCCAATAGCAGCGACAGAGCAACAGCGGTGTCCAGTCGTACCCCTCACATTGTCTTGGCTGTCTAGCTTTCCAATTCACCGTCCAAAAATAAAAATGAGAGCATCCAGCAAACATGTCCCAAGACCTAGAACCGCGATACCTTCTCTACGAGACGCTACGCGTAGCTTGCTTCCCCGTAGGGGTACGGTAAGCTGCGCTAATACAATCAGCATCACACAGTACATAAACGCATTTTTGCAACTTGGCGGTTCACTTTTTCCCAAAGGGCATTTATACTGGTCGTCCGGAATTAAGTATGGATCATTTGGCTACGAAAGGATTACTTCCAGAAATGTGTAAATATATATCGCATATCGCAAAAATTATTGCTGCACACCACGGCTGTTGAGGTCAATAGCATATAAGGATTTGCCCGCTGGCTACCAAAAAAATGAGGGCATAGGTAAATTATTAATTTACCTATACCCCAATACGTTTTAGTCTAAGTTAGTGCCTGAGCAACTGCTGCCGAAAGTGACTCGTTTGCTGCTTGCTTCAACAATTCGGCTTTATCGGTCTGTTCCCAGGGCAAGTCTAAATCAGCCCGCCCAAAATGACCGTAAGCCGCGACGTCCTGATAAAAACGTCCGCCTCGTTCACTTGGTAAGTTGCGTAAATTGAAGGTATGGATAATCCCCGCCGGACGGAGTTCAAAGTGCTGGTTGATTAATTCCAGTAAAGTTTCTTCATCCACTTTACCCGTGCCAAAGGTATCCACCAGAATGCTTGTTGGTCGCGCTACGCCAATAGCATAGGATAGCTGGATTTCAACTTTGTCTGCCAACCCGGCGGCGACAATATTTTTTGCTACATAGCGAGCCGCATAGGCGGCAGAGCGGTCTACTTTCGTGGGGTCTTTGCCGGAAAAAGCGCCGCCACCATGCCGTGAATAACCACCGTAGGTATCAACAATTATTTTCCGTCCTGTCAGACCAGAGTCTCCCTGAGGACCACCAACGACAAATTTGCCAGTGGGGTTGACTAAAAAACGTATTTCCTGATTAGGCTTAATGTCAATGTCACCAAAAACAGGTTCGACTACTGCTGACCAAAGGTCTTGTTTAATCTTGGCTTGTACCGCCGCCTCATCTGTGATTTCCCCAATAGTGGCTGTATGCTGCGTGGAAATCAAGATAGTATCAATGCCTACGGGGCGTCCATCTTCGTAAGCCACAGTTACTTGGGTTTTGCCGTCAGGACGCAGGTATGGTAGTTCACCCGTTTTGCGGACTGCTGCCAATCGGCGAGCAATGCGGTGGGCGAGACTGATAGGTAAGGGCATCAGTTCTGGTGTTTCGTTGCTGGCAAAACCGAACATTATTCCTTGATCGCCCGCGCCAATTTTGTCGAATAGTTCATCACTATCTTCCTGGCGGGTTTCTTGGGCAGTGTTAACGCCTTGGGCAATATCAGGTGATTGTTCGTCTAAAGCTACGAGAACGCTGGTGCTGTTAGCAGAAAAGCCATTATCGGCATTGGTATAGCCAATTTCGGCAATTTTTTTGCGGGCGAGATTGACGAAATTCACATTGGCTTTGGTGGTTATTTCACCTGTGATTAGCACCAAACCAGTATTAACTACTACTTCAGCGGCGACACGGCTACTAGGGTCTTGTGTCAGTAGAGCATCCAGAATGGTATCAGAAATCTGATCGCAGATTTTATCTGGATGACCTTCGGTGACAGACTCGGAGGTAAATAGATATCGACGAGACAAAGGAAATTCCTCCTTTATTGAGTTTTTTGCTGACTAAATGTGGGTATTTAGTTCAACTACCTATATTTATGAAATCATAACAATATTTATACTTCAGTAGTTAGTATCTTCTTAATATTGATAAAAATTACTAGCTCTTAGGTAAGTATCTGTAAAGAAGACAAATTTATGCTAATTATTTTGTGGATAAAATGTATTTAATAACACCAAAAAAAGGGGGACACCCAGAAGCGCCCCCACAAACTTTGACACAAACACTGCTGCTTTTAAACCTGAACTGCTAACTTTGCTTCTGTAGCTGTTAACCGCTCATAGGCAGCACGCATTTTCAAACCTGTAAGCACTTGGAAGAAACCAGTACCATTATTGGAACCTGGATACTCGCGGTGCTGAAGTAACAAGTGAGTCAATTCACCCTGATATTTTGTAGATGTATTGCTGAGATGGGTTTCGATATAAATTACTTCTTCCAAGTTGTCAAATTGACCATCCACCTCTAGTACTGAGACATAGCGACCGTAGTAAACATCTGAACCATAGTATAGTTGCATACCAGGGTATGAACAGGTCAGCTTACGTCCACAGGGAGTCCAATTAATTGTTGACCCTTCATCAAACAGGTAGGTTGGATCAAAGCCTTCTTTACCTTCCCGTTGGAGCATACGTACCCTTAAGACTCTGCGCTCTGTGTCGTTTTTGATCAAGTTTGTAGGTAATACCTGGAGAACCACATCGGCAAATTCTCTTTGTGGTTCGATAAATTTATCAAAGTCAGGTTTGCGAGAATTGATTTGCGCTAAAACATCTTCGTAGCGATGACCGCGTTCAGCCATATCTCGCTGGATTTTCCAGGCAATTTTGACTTCATCGCTAATGTCAAAATAAACACTGAAGTCAATTAGCGATCGCACCCGTTCATCATATAAAGGATGCAGCCCTTCAACAACTATAATGCGATTCGGCTCGATCCGCTCTGGCGGATCAAGCAAGCCGGTTTCATGGTTGTAAATCGGCTTATCAATCCCTTTACCACTTTTGAGCGCTTTAATTTGCTCATACATCAGGTCAAAATTGTTCGCCCTGGGGTCTAGTGCCGTTATCCCGGTTTCTTTACGCTGTTTGCGATCCAGGGAGTGATAGTCATCCAAGCAGATGACTGTCATCAAATCTTCACCAAACAAATCTATCAAACGACGCAAAAACGTAGATTTACCGCACCCAGAGTCTCCGGCTACTCCAATCAGTACCACGCGTTCCGGCTTACTTGTCATAAATCTCCTCTAAAATACTAAAATTGTGTCAATAATTCTTTCACACAGCAGATTCTGAAGCCAGGAGTTTACCCCTTTGGTTTATCCTGCGTTCTTGCTACCTAGCACAGCTATAAGACACCAAACGCGTAGACAACAAAGTGATAAGTTGCCACTCGCCGGACTAGCCTGAATTTTGGTGCCGGTAAGTATTTAATCCTAGTGGTATATTTGATTTTAACAGAAGGGGGTATCCCATACAAGATTTGCTGTCAAGAAGAATTAGCGTGGTTCATCAATCATTTTGTTGATTTAGTTGTTAATTTCAAAATGGGGATCAGTCCCGCCCATAAGTGTTGCAGCGCTGTCAGTCTACTACTTGTGACTCTATATAATCAAGTCTATAAGGTATAATTTATGATTGCAGCGAATTTTTTGACGTTCCTAAATTGTAATTCCTGCTTGACAATGTTTAAGACATTCAAAGCAAAAATCTATCCAACGAATGAGTCAACAACTTGCATTAGTCAAATTATTGACTGTAAATTTATGGATATGGTCAAATAGAAGTGTCGGCGTTATGGCAAAGTACTGATAGAGGTTGACAGATTTTTCACATCAAGTAAAACTGATTACAGTTGCTTAAATCACGGTTCTCTCTGTCGTTATGTTTGTAGCTAGAGTTTGTCCTAGTCATGTAATTATCCATAGACAGGTCATGAATATAGCTAACAAGATTCCGGGAGAGTAGTAGAGTTGGAGAAGTAAAACCAATCGGAAGAAAACCTTCCTCTCCTTGGCATTCTCCGGTTTAAACACTTACAGTAGGCAAGCACAACGGCAACTTCTGGAGGTAAACTGAGCGGTAGCTTTCACCAATCAAAGCAGGTCTCGGACTATATCTGTCATTGTGAATTGCTCGTTGGGTAGTAAAGTGAAAAGCTATCTCCCTGATAGGGGTGGTAGTTAACGAAAAAAAGATTAAATTGACTCATTATTAACATTCTCCACAAGACTTATCCTTTACCTTAGAAGGTGAACAGGTGGTTTTTTGCTATGCCTGCATGTCTTTGGTGAGTGTACTTAGCAAGGCATTATTTAATGATGCCGTTTTTCCTTCAGGCCAGTTTTGTGAAACGAAAATCCGGTAAACTAAAGCTGGCATGGGATGGGAATAGTTTTTTGAAAAACGGTTAAGTAAATATCGGAGTGGTAGAACGAATGTACAATCAAGGTGCTGTTGAGGGTGCTGCCAATATAGAATTAGGTAGCCGCATCTTCGTCTATGAAGTAGTGGGTTTGCGTCAGAGCGAAGAAACTGATCAAACTAACTACCCAATTCGTAAAAGTGGCAGTGTGTTCATCAGAGTGCCTTACAACCGCATGAATCAAGAAATGCGACGTATCACTCGTCTAGGCGGCACAATTGTTAGCATCCAGCCTGTAACTGCTCTAGAGCAAGTTAATGGTAAAGCCTCATTTGGGAATGCTAACAGCGAAGTCAGTGAGTTAGCGACATCTGGGGAAACTGCTAACAGTGAAGGAAATGGTAAAGCCACACCTGTGAATCCTAATAGTGAAGTCGAAGGCTTCGCTAAACCACCAGCTGAAGAACAGCTTAAGAACAAGGACAAGAAAGGCAACACCATGACTCAAGCGAAAGCCAAAAAAGACCACGGTGACGTTCCTGTCAACACTTACCGTCCCAATGCTCCGTTTATTGGCAAGGTAATATCTAATGAACCGCTAGTCAAAGAAGGTGGGATTGGTATTGTTCAACACCTCAAATTTGACATTTCCGCCGGGGATTTGAAGTATATAGAAGGTCAAAGTATTGGGATTATTCCGCCAGGATTAGACAAGAACGGCAAGCCGGAAAAACTTAGACTCTATTCCATCGCCTCAACTCGTCATGGCGATAATGTGGATGATAAGACAATATCATTGTGCGTCCGCCAGTTGGAGTACAAGCACCCAGAAACTAGCGAAACAGTCTACGGTGTTTGCTCAACACACCTGTGTTTCCTAGAACCAGGGACAGATGTAAAAATTACAGGGCCTGTGGGTAAGGAAATGTTGTTACCTGATGACCCTGATGCTAATGTGATCATGATGGCAACTGGAACAGGTATTGCCCCGATGCGAGCTTATCTGTGGCGCCAGTT
This sequence comes from Nostoc sp., assembly GCF_036917615.1. Classification (GTDB taxonomy): domain Bacteria; phylum Cyanobacteriota; class Cyanobacteriia; order Cyanobacteriales; family Nostocaceae; genus Nostoc. Next base: position 38,085 of record NZ_JBALCZ010000012.1, on the reverse strand, counting down.
TAAAGATGCAGAAAAAGCAGCTAACCCAGAATACGAATTTAAAGGATTCTCTTGGCTAATATTTGGTGTGCCGACAACTCCAAACCTTTTATATAAGGAAGAACTGGAAGAAATTCAACAAAAATATCCTGAAAACTTCCGCCTCACTCCTGCCATCAGCCGGGAACAAAAAAATCCTCAAGGCGGTAGAATGTACATCCAAGACCGCGTAGCGGAACATGCTGATGAATTGTGGCAGTTAATTAAAAATGAAAAAACCCACACCTACATCTGCGGTTTGCGAGGTATGGAAGAAGGTATTGATGCAGCCTTAACTACTGCTGCTGCTAAGGAAGGTGTAACCTGGAGTGATTACCAGAAGCAACTCAAGAAAGCTCATCGCTGGCACGTAGAAACTTACTAAATTAGTCATTAGTCATTAGTCATTGGTCATTAGTCATTAGTTTTAGACAAAGGACGTAGACGCCCTCCGGGCGGCTTCCCGAAGGGTAGGACAAATGACTAATGAAGCAGGATAATCAGTAGGTAGGGCAAACGCTCTACCTACTATTGTTGTTGGTAAAATTGGGTGCAAAATTTGTGGGTGTGAAACTAGGAATACTGGGATTAGGCACTGTAGGGACGGGTACGGTGCAGTTGTTGCAAGATAAAACTGGGCGTCACCCATTGTTGCAAGAGATAGAAATATACCGAGTGGGAGTGCGATCGCTTGATAAACCCCGTGCAGTAGAATTGTCTAAGGAAGTTTTAACTACAGATTTAGAAGCAATTGTCAATGATCCGGCGGTGGATATAGTTGTCGAGGTGATCGGTGGACTAGAACCGGCGCGATCGCTCATCCTCAAAGCTTTAAGTAATGGTAAGCATGTAGTCACCGCCAATAAAGCAGTGATCGCCCGCTTTGGGGCGGAAATTTTCACAACTGCCAATCAAGCCGGCGTCTACGTGATGCTAGAAGCCGCTGTGGGTGGTGGGATTCCGGTGATTCAACCTCTGAAGCAGTCTTTAAGTGTTAACCGCATTCACACTATAACTGGCATCGTGAACGGTACGACTAACTATATCCTGACGCGGATGCAAACAGAAGGCAGCAACTTCAGCGATGTCTTAGCTGATGCCCAACGTCTGGGTTATGCTGAGGCTGACCCTACAGCCGATGTCGATGGCTTAGACGCAGCAGATAAAATTGCTATCCTGGCATCATTAGGCTTTAGTGGACGCATCAACCTACAAGATGTCTACACTGAGGGCATTCAGCAAGTGAGCAAGACAGATATTGCCTACGCCAAAAAATTGGGATTTGTAATTAAATTGTTAGCGATCGCTAAACGTAATACTCCCTTATCCCCCCTCTCCGTCAGAGTCCATCCTACCTTAGTGCCCCAAGCTCACCCTTTGGCTAGCATCAACGGCGTTTACAATGCCATTCTTGTCGAAGGAGAACCCATTGGACAAGTAATGTTTTTCGGTCCCGGTGCTGGTGCTGGTGCAACCGCCAGTGCTGTCACATCAGATATCTTGAATTTAGTTGCTGTCCTCAAAACCAATACAGCAGTACCAAATCCATTATTAGCTTGTGGGCATCAGGAATACTGCCAAATTGCGCCGATGGCAGAACTGATAACTCGGTTTTACGCCCGTTTCCTCACGAATGACCAACCTGGAGTTATCGGTAAATTGGGGACTTGCTTTGGTAACTATGGCGTTAGCTTAGAGTCAATTGTTCAAACTGGCTTTCAAGGGGAACTAGCAGAGATTGTGGTTGTCACCCATGATGTGCCAGAAGGTAACTTTCGGCAAGCTTTGGCAGAAATTCGGAATTTGTCAGCGATCGAAAGCATTCCCAGTTTACTGCGTGTACTTTGAGATTATCGTTTAGCGAGCGATCGGCGTCAGGTGTTCCCGCAGACTAAAATACTTAGTTTTTTTCAGATTTCTCTTTGCGCCTACGGAAACTAGACTAAATAACAAACCTCACGAAAAACGCGAGGGTAGCCCCTTCGACAGGCTCAGGGTAAACCTATGACTGCAACTAATCCAGCTACTAGTATCACACTTCCAGACCACACTCAACTTCCAGAGTCTGATGGCACTTTCGTGAAAAACTTCCAGGAACATCCCCAAAGCATTCTACTAACGGAGTCCATTAAACCAATATTGCAAAAACGTCATCCTGACGGGCAATATTGCATAGGTCAAGATAGTGGTATTTACTGGCGGATTACTGACCCACCAGAACGAGGTGCTGAAGCTCCCGATTGGTTCTATGTCCCGAATGTGCCGCCTACACTGAAGGCTATATTGGTCGCCATCTTCCTACAGTAAAATATCGGACGTAATCTGTCATTCTTGGTTAAGAAAATCTTTGCAGCCGAAACCTAGCTTTGCAGAAACAGTCCGACCGCTCAGGCTTCTCTTTACATCTACGCTTGCTAAACTAAAAAACAACCCTTACTCCTGCAAAGGTAGTCTTATGATCTCTGCAACCGATCCATCCACCGCCCTCACGCCGTTTCCAGACCATACGCAGCTACCAGAGTCTGATGGTACTTTCGTGAAAAACTTTCAGGAACATCCCCAAAGCATTCTACTAACCGACTCGATTAAACCGATATTGCAAAAACGTCATCCTGATGGGCAATACTGTATTTGACCCCCCGGAAAAAGGCCCAGAAGCACCAGACTGGTTCTACGTAGGGAATGTACCACCTACTTTGAATGGGCAAACGCGCAGGTCTTATGTACTATGGCGAGAGTTTATTGCCCCATTGATTGCATTGGAATTTGTTTCTGGGGATGGTAGTGAGGAGCGAGATAAAACTCCTTGGAAGGGGAAATTTTGGATTTATAAACAGGTGATTCGTCCTCCCTTCTACGGCATTTATGAAGTGAATAAAGCCAGTGTGGAAGTTTATGAATTAATTGGTGGACAATATCAGTTATTAACAGCAAATGAACGTGGACATTATCCTATATATCCTTTAGGGGTTGAGTTAGGTCTATGGCAGGGACAATATCAGAATATGAAATTACCTTGGCTACGCTGGTGGGATTCGCAAGGTAATTTGTTGTTGACTGGTGAGGAAAGAGCCGATCGCTTAACTGCTCAATTGCGATCGCTCGGCGTTGAACCAGAAGCATAATCTTGACCAAAAATTAACTATTTATTCACATCCAGCAACCGGGAAGTTTGTAACCGACTCATCCACTTCTCTAAATAAACTTGATTACCTTTTTCCTCATTTGGATCTTTAGTATCCAAAGGATAAGGCATCAGTCCCAAAATCGTTGCTGTCGTCACGCAAAACATCGATTTTTGGAAACTTATGCAAATTTGTACCCGCAAATCATCTTCACCCCGGAGACTGCGACGATAAATTTCATGCAAATACTCTGGAAGATAATGACGCATATCCTGCATCAGCAAGGTGGGAGGAATACCCGCGCCGCCAATTGGCAAAGGATCGGCATACAGTGCGCCATATTGAAATCGAGTTTGATCTGGGGGAATTTGAGCTCCTTGGGCGTTGTATGAAACTGTACCGTGGAAAGGAGTTCCCCGGAAGAATACTGCCTCTACATAAGGTATTGCTGTATCTGCTAAGAAGGTCAAACCAACGCTTTTGGGAATGATTTCATAAACTTTATCCCGAATTTTGACGGCGTAGGTAATTGGGTTTGATGCATTTGCAACTAACCCTGCTTTAATGTGGTCTACAACTTGGGGAATCGATTTAATTTCGCCTCGGTCATAGCGGTCTGATAAGTTGAGGAACATATCAGCCATGACTCGCCAGAATTGACCTAAACCAGTGTAGTAAGCAGAGACGCGCAATTGTTCTGTTAAAAAATCTGGAAACAGTTGGTTAATACCCAAAATTAAGGGATTATTTTTAAATTTTGCGGTGATAACGGCTTGCGCTCTTTCTTTAAATTCATTTGTATCTAAATATGTATCCAGTCCACCGCCACCGTGCCACATCATGCCTTTCATGCAATACTCGGCATATTCAAAATTAATTCGATCATGCCACCAGTGATGGAGTAATTTTTGAAAAGAAATCTTTCCATTAAAGTATTTAAAAAATGGGAAGAATACTAAAAACTGATGCTCGGCAATATAGTTAAGATTTTTTGAGTAGGCATCTAAAACTACGCCATAGCTTTTAAGAATACCAACAACTTCCAGCACATTTTCTGGACTATCTGGGACTAATGCCTCTCCTTTTTGCAGACGTTCAATATACTCAGCTAAGGGATTGTGAGTAGCTTTCTTTTTAATAGTTACCATTGCCATCTCTCCAAAAAGTATAGGGATTAGTTATTAGTCATTAGTCATTAGTCATTGGGCATTGGGCATTGGGAAAACTCTTCTCCCTTGCTCCCTGCTCCCCTGCTTTTTCCCTAGTCCCTAATCCTCAGTCCTGATTGCTTTATCCAAAGACACTGCTACTACGTTTTGCGTCTTTACCATTGCTGTAATTGTTGGTTCACTCCAGCGCACTAACCAACCAGGTTGAATGCCAAAAATTACAATCAGCACAGCTAAAATTGCAGCTGGTCCGCGATCGCTCCAATATACACGTGGCAAGTTGGTAACTTGTGCAGACAGGCGTCCAAAAAAGGCGCGGTTGAGAAGTATTAGAAAGTAAACCGCAGTTAAGCCTGTACCAATCATGCATAACAAGGTTTGCACTGGAAAAACTGGAAAACTCCCTCGATAAACTACAAATTCGGAAATAAACCCTACCATTCCTGGTATACCTGCGCTGGCCATGGCTCCCACAACAATCAAGCTACCAATTACGGGCATACCCCGTTCTGGGTTCAGCAGTCCTTGGAGGACTTCTAAATCACGGCTTCCGGCTTTTTTATACACAACCCCTACCAGCAAAAACAGCATTGCCGAAATCAAGCCGTGGCTAATCATTTGCATGACAGCACCCAACACGCTTAAAGGTGTAGCCGCCGCCGCCGCTAAAAGCACATAGCCCATGTGTCCAATAGAACTGTATGCCACCATTTTTTTCATATCGGTTTGGGCGATCGCACAGGATGAACCATACAGTACACTTACTACTGCCCAAATAGCTAACCAAGGAGCCACATAAGCCCAAGCTTCTGGTAATAAGTTCATGCCAAATCGCAGTAAGCCATAAGTTCCCAACTTTAATAACACCCCAGCCAACAGCACTGAAATCGGTGTGGAAGCTTCAACGTGAGCATCTGGCAACCAAGTATGGAAGGGAACCAAGGGAATTTTAATCCCAAAACCTATCAAAATTCCCGCTAGCAGTAAAAGCTGTGTTGCTAGAGGTAAAGTCGTAGCATTCAAAGTTGCTAGTGCAAAGTTAGAGGAACCACTCAACCAAACCATGCCGAGGAAACTTGCCAAAATCAAGATTCCGGAAACGGCGGTATAAATGAGAAATTTGGTTGCAGCATAACCCCGCTTGGCGCCACCCCAAATAGCTATCAATAGATACAGCGGAATTAGTTCCAATTCGTAAAACAGGAAAAATAGCAGTAAATCCTGTGCCAGAAAGGCTCCAGTCACCCCAGCGCTTAATAATAGTATCAAGGAATAATAAAATTTCGGACGCTGTAGGGATTCATCACTGCTGTAGATGGCAATGCAAGTCAATAGCCCATTCAAAACCAGCAACGGCAAAGATAAACCATCTATCCCAAGGTTATAGTTCAAGCCTAAAACATCTACCCAAAGGAAAGACTCGGCAAACTGTTGAGTAATTTCTCCTGGATGGAACTGAATTGCTAGTACGATTGTCCACAATAAAGCGATACTGGCAAAGACCAAAGCCACCCCACGGGCGAATTTGCCATCAATGGCAGAGGGCCAGAAACCAATTAAAGCTGCGCCGATTAACGGCACTAGAATTAAAACACTAAGCATAGACTTCAGGTAAGGGGAGATGGGGAAGATGAGGGAGATGAAAGGGATGAGGGGGATGAGGGAGAATAATAACTCTTAACTCTTAACTGCTACTCCCTTCCCGCTCTAAAATTACCTACTTATTTCTCTGTTTGTTCCTTGGCGTCCTTCTATAACGAGATGCTGCGCGTACCCCTACGGGGAAGCAAGCTACACATAGTGTCTCCAAGAGTTGGCGGTTCGGGAAAAAAATTAGGTATTCTCACAGATATATAGGAGTAATTCCTAACTCCATTAAAAAGGCAATTTATCTAGTAAACCCGATGACCAGCTGATGAAAAAACCCAGGACGCTGACAACTGCTAGGATGGTCAACATATAGCCCTGAGATTGCCCAGAAATGCTGTACTTTAAAGTTTGTCCGCCGAGAATTGTCGCAAACCCAACCAAGTTTACTAAACCGTCAACCAAGTAGCGATCGCTCCAAGCAGAAATTTTAGATAGCAGTGCTACTGCACCTACTACAGTTACACGATAAACTCGGTCAATATAAAAATCATAACCTAACAAGTCTTGGAAAAATCTCCACGCCAAGATTCTGGATCTTGACCAAGCTTTGTGCAGATAAACTGTACAGCCTATACCTACTCCCACCACGGTAGAAGCAAACAACGCTAATGCCATATACCAATTAATACTTTCCCAATCGGGTAGCAAGTACCATTGCTGTAGCATTAGAGGTAGAAGCAGAGTCAAGACTGTGAGAATCACCATTGGCAAGGCCATCTGCCAACCAACTTCTGGCGTGCGACGGGTCTTTGGTTGCGGTTTCCCCCAGAAGACTAATCTGAATACTCTGGTCAAGTTCAATGCTGTCAAGCCATTGACCAATAATAAAACCCCAATCACCCAAGGGCTAATATTCACGAAACCGTCAGCCCATGCTAGCATTGCCCAGAAGCTTCCCAATGGTAGCAGTGTTACCATTCCCGCTGAACCGACAACAAAGGCAGTGGTGGTGGCTGGCATCCGTGACCACAGACCGCCCATTTCTGTTAAGTCTTGGCTTTGGGTAGTCAAGATTACTGAACCAGAACTCATGAATAATAATGCTTTAGCGATCGCATGAGTTAACAGCAACATCAAGGCCACACCCCCTTGCTGCAATCCTACCGCCAAAAACACTAAGCCCATGTATGCACTGGTGGAATGAGATAGCGATCGCTTAATGTCAATTTGAGCTATAGATACTAATGTTGCCCCAATAGCTGTCACCGTGCCCATGACTACCAAGGTATTCAAGGCAACTGGCGACAGTGCTAACAATGGTTGCAGTTTATACAACAGATAAGCACCACCAGCTACTACTAGTGAGTTTCGCATTACCGAAGCGGGATTGGGTCCTTCCATAGCCTCATCTAGCCACAGGTGCAGTGGAAATTGGGCACATTTACCAGCAGGCCCAGCAATTAACGCCAACCCCAGCAATGTTGATGTCATTGGGCTTAAATTAGCTGTTTGCGCCCACTCATATAAATCCGAAAAGTTCAAACTGCCCGCTAAGGTGGAAAGCGTCACCACAGCCATCAGCAGCAACAAGTCTCCCACCCGTTTAGTCCAAAACGCATCTCGGGCTGCTGTCACTACTAGTGGTTGAGCATACCAGAACCCCACCAGCAAGTAAGTCGAAAGCGTTAAGAGTTCCAAAAGCGCATAGCTAAGAAACAAAGAATCACTGATTGCTAGCCCACTCAGTGCTGCTTCAAAAAATCCTAGCAGCGCAAAAAAACGCGCCAACGACCAGTCTTTTTCCATGTAACCCAGAGCGTAAACTTGTGCTAGTAAGCTTAACCCTGTAATTAAAACTGTTGTTCCAATGCTGATTGGCGATAGTTCCAAGTTAAAAGATAAGTCTAAATCCGCAGCTTTGAACCAAGTGACCAATAAGTTTTCTGGTTCTCTATCCCAAATATTTTTAAATACAAACAGGCTATGGGCAAAAGCCAAAACGGTCGTTAACAAGTTGATGTATGCCGCAGGTCTTGGTCCTGTTCGCCGAATTATTCCTATTCCCCACGGCAACGTCAAAATTGCACCCAATAAACTATACAAAGGCACAAACCAACTTGTTGAAAATAAAAATTGATTCATTTAAATTTACCTTGACGATTCAGCCTTGATTTTAAAAAATCTTTCAGACAATTGTTTATTTTAAAAAATTAATTTAGTCAAACATCAATGGTTTTTTATTTTTTGTTTCAGCTAAATTCTCAGAAGTATTTTCACTTTAGTTTACCCGATTAAACTTCGATAAAATGTAACTTTTCATACGCAAAAGCGTTTACTTGCCTTAACCTCACCGACCTTTTTACATTTCTATTTCTACTTTGAGCAAACTACTTTATACGATATATTTGAAAAAATTATATATTTTTCACCTAGTCATTGTGCATACAACTCGATTTTCCGAAAGATAGAGATAGCATAAGATACAGCCGCTGATCGCCCCTCGGCAGATGGAATTAGCCTTGGTTATGAATGTGGTTTTGTAAATGTGATAAAGAAATTATAAAGCATAAGTGGCTGCTCTTGGAATCAGTAAACTTTAATTGCTCAGAAGCACTGATAAATATTTGTTAAGTTTCTTAAAACTTTCTTATCATAAACTATTATAGTAATTTATATTGCCAGGAACGCCAAGCTTTCCTATGCTTAATTTGGAAGTGTTTTTCTTAGCTTAAGATAAAGCTCTCCCCGTCAAAAATTTCAAACGACAGTACAGATTGGATTAATTTTGTAGGAGTTCTGCGGTGCCAATTGCAGTTGGAATGATTGAAACTAAAGGCTTTCCAGCAGTTGTAGAAGCTGCTGATGCGATGGTGAAAGCCGCGCGTGTCACTTTAGTAGGATATGAGAAAATTGGTAGCGCTCGCGTCACCGTGATAGTTAGGGGAGATGTATCGGAAGTCCAAGCTTCCGTAGCAGCAGGGGTTGAAGCTGCTAGAAGAGTCAATGGTGGTGAAGTGTTATCCACTCACATCATTGCTCGTCCCCACGAAAACCTAGAATACGTCTTGCCGATACGTTACACAGAAGCTGTGGAACAGTTCCGCACTTAAAAGCTGTTTAAACAAAGTAATTAACGCTCTTTGCCTAATTGAGCATCACTTTTGTCCAAGGCTAAAAACTTTAAATAGGGATTAAAACTAATGTCAATTGCAGTAGGAATGGTTGAAACGTTAGGCTTTCCAGCAGTTGTGGAAGCTGCTGATGCAATGGTGAAAGCTGCCCGCGTCACTTTAGTAGGCTATGAAAAAATCGGTAGTGGTCGGGTTACAGTGATTGTCCGGGGTGACGTGTCGGAAGTGCAAGCTTCCGTGGCCGCAGGTGTTGAATCTGTAAAGCGAGTTAACGGCGGACAAGTGCTATCTACTCACATCATTGCTCGTCCTCACGAAAACTTGGAATACGTCCTGCCAATTCGTTATACCGAAGACGTAGAGCAGTTCCGCGAAAATGTGAATGCAATTCGTCCTTTCGGTAGAAGACCGTAATTTGTAATGCAAGTCGCCAAAGTTCGCGGCACAGTAGTTAGCACACAAAAAGACCCAAGTCTCAGAGGTGTCAAACTACTGTTGTTACAATTAGTGGATGAAGATGGAAACATCCTCCCACAATATGAGGTAGCAGCAGATAGTGTGGGAGCAGGAGTAGATGAGTGGGTACTTGTCAGTAATGGCAGTGCTGCTCGTAAAGTTACAGGCAATGAGCAACGTCCATTAGATGCAGTGGTGGTGGCGATCATAGACACCATTCACGTTGAAGACCGTCTGATTTACAGCAAAAAAGATCAATATCGATAGTCAACAGTTAGAAGAAGTCAGGAGTTATGAGTTAGAATTCATAACTCCTAATTCCTAACTTAATTCAGGAGGAATCTCGCGATGGCAGTCCGCAACACGGCGGCACCCCCAACCCCGTGGTCGAGGAATTTAGCTGAACCCAAAATCCATGAAACTGCCTTTGTACATTCATTCTCCAATGTGATTGGGGATGTACGAATAGGTGCAAATGTAATCGTTGCTCCGGGGACTACGATAAGAGCTGATGAAGGCACACCTTTTTATATTGGTGAAAACACTAATATTCAAGATGGTGTTGTGATTCATGGGTTGGAGCAAGGTCGAGTAATTGGCGATGACCAAAATAAATACTCGGTATGGGTAGGTAAAAATGCTTGCATTACCCATATGGCTCTAATTCACGGACCAGCTTATGTCGGGGATAATTCCTTCATTGGCTTTCGCTCTACGGTGTTTAATGCCAGGGTGGGTGCAGGTTGCATCGTGATGATGCACGCTTTAATTCAAGATGTAGAAGTTCCCTCAGGTAAATATGTACCTTCGGGAGCAATAATTACTAGCCAGCAGCAAGCTGACCGCTTGCCAGATGTGCAAGATCAGGATAAGGAATTTGCTCATCATGTGGTTGGGATTAATCAGGCATTACGAGCTGGTTATCTTTGTGCTGCGGATAGCAAATGTATAGCACCCATTCGGGATGAAAACGCTAAATCTTATACAGGTAATGGTATTACTGTCCTAGAGTTGGAAAGGAGTAGTGAAGTGTCGAGCAATAGCTTGGGTGCAGAAACAATAGAGCAGTTGCGCTATCTATTGGAGCAAGGGTATAAGATTGGTACGGAACATGTAGACCAAAGGCGGTTCCGCACGGGTTCTTGGACTAGTTGCCAACCAATTGAACCGAGATCCATCGGTGAAGCGATCGCAGCATTAGAAAGCTGTGTAACAAACCATAGCGGCGAGTATGTCCGGCTGTTTGGCATTGACAAAGGTAGACGGCGGGTGCTAGAAACCATCATCCAACGTCCGGATGGTGATGCTAAACCAGCTACCAGTTTTAAGCCTCCTGCTAGTCGTGGCAATAGCAGTTACAGCAGCAGTAATGGTAATGGTAACGGCTCTAGCAGTGGCAAAGTCAATGGCGAAACTCTAGAGCAAATCCGCGAACTTTTGGCAGGTGGTTACAAAATTGGCATGGAACACGTAGATGAGCGCCGCTTCCGAACTGGTTCCTGGAGTAGTTGCAAGCCAATTGAAGCAACTTCCACAAATCAAGTAATCTCCGCCTTGGAAGAATGTATAGCAAGCCATCAAGGCGAATATGTGCGTTTAATCGGCATCGATACCAAAGCCAAACGGCGGGTATTAGAAAGCATTATCCAACGTCCAAATGGTCAAGTAGGCTCCTCTGGCAGCCAGAAATCATTTACTAGTAATGCACAATCGGCAACAGCTACCAGTAGTCACTTAAGTACTGAAGTAGTAGACCAACTCCGGCAATTATTGAGTAGTGGGTATAAAATTAGCATTGAGCATGTAGATGAGCGCCGCTTCCGGACTGGTTCGTGGACTAGTACAGGTCAAATTCAAGCCTCCTCAGAAAGAGAAGCGATCGCAGCCGTAGAAGGACACCTCGGCGAATACCAAGGGGAATATGTCCGCTTAATTGGGGTTGACCCCAAAGCCAAACGGCGGGTATTAGAGACCATTATCCAACGTCCAAATGGTCAAGTAGCCTCCTCTGGCAGTCAGAAATCATTTACTAGCAATGCACCCTCTGCTACTGCTACAGCAACAGCTACCAGTACCCGCTTGAGTAGTGAAGTAATAGACCAACTCCGGCAATTATTGGCTGGCGGCTCTAAAATTAGCATTGAACACGTAGACCAGCGCCGCTTCCGGACTGGTTCCTGGACTAGTACAGGTCAAATTCAAGCCTCCTCAGAAAGAGAAGCGATCGCATCTGTAGAAAGGCACCTCGGCGAATACCAAGGAGAATATGTCCGCTTAATTGGGATTGACCCCAAAGCCAAGCGCCGGGTATTGGAAACGATTATCCAACGTCCATAAGGAGTTAGGAGTTAGGAGTTAGAAGTCATTCAATTTTGGATTTTAGATTTTAGATTTTTTCTTCAATCCAAAATCCAAAATTCAAAATCTAAAATTGACAGAGTTAGGAATGGAAAAAAATTGTTAATTCATAACTCTAAACTTAAAATTTATAACTCCTTACTTTTAACTAACTCCTCACTTCTAACTCCTCACTCTCTATTTTCTTCCGGCTTCTGAGGTTAAAATTTCCATGTCTGTGCTGTCACTGCGCCTCAGCAATAACTTTGATTCTTACATTCATGGTGAGGTGACTATTCATCCAAGCGCAGTACTTGCACCTGGGGTGATCCTCCAAGCGGCTGTAAACAGCAAGATCATCATTGGTCCAGGGGTCTGTATTGGTATGGGAGCAATTCTCCAAGTCCATGAAGGCATCCTAGAAGTAGAAGCAGGCGCAAACCTGGGAGCCGGTTTTTTGATGGTTGGCAAAGGCAAAATTGGGGCAAATGCTTGCATTGGTTCAGCAACAACAGTTTTTAACTATTCAGTTGAACCTGGACAAGTAGTACCACCTGGATCGATTTTAGGAGACACTAGTCGGCAAATTGCCCAAACAAAGCAACTGGAATCATCCACAAATAACCCAGCTTCTACAAGTACGCCACCGCAGAAGGAAGAGGAAAATGGCTCAGGTGGAATTAAGGAAAAGGTAATTTCTTCAACTAACTTCTCAGCTTCAGCTGTTGTAGATTTCAAACAAAACAAGTCGATTTCTTACTTTAAATCTCCCCCCACTCCCGAAAGTCAGTCTCCTCCCGTGGAGGAACCTGCCAATGATCCTGACCCCACCTTGGAGTCAGCCGCCCAAGCGTCTACAGAACATCATTCAGACCCCAATCAGCCAGCCACAGAATCCCCTAACGGTTTCGGGACTCAAATTTATGGGCAAGGGAGCATAAACAGACTGTTGACCACATTGTTTCCCCATAGACAATCCTTGAGCGACCCAAACTCTGACGATTAGTCCGAGTAAGTGTTAATTGTAAGTTGTCGACTTTTTCCGTATCCTTGGAGAATTAACATGGAAACATATAATCAACGGTCTATGAGTTCCACTCAGGGAGCGAGTATTCAAGACACCTTCCAGGATACTGCTTTGGGTTTAGTTTCTACCCGCAGCTTTCCAGCGATAGTTGGTACAGCAGATATGATGCTGAAATCAGCGGGAGTTCACCTAGTTGGGTATGAAAAAACTGGTAGTGGTCATTGTACTGCGATCGTCCGGGGTGGAATTGCTGACGTACGTCTAGCAGTAGAATCTGGTGTACAAACGGCTGAACAGTTTGGTCAGTTGGTTTCTAGTTTGGTGATTCCCCGACCTTATCCCAACCTAGATATAGTACTTCCGATCACAACCCGTTTCACTAAATTGATGGAAGAGGGCAATTACAGCCGTCTGAGTAATCAAGCAATTGGTTTGGTAGAAACGCGAGGATTTCCAGCAATGGTAGGAGCGTGTGATGCCATGCTCAAAGCTGCTGATGTTCATTTGGCAGCCTATGAAAAAATTGGTGCGGGTTTGTGTACAGCCATTATTCGTGGTTCCGTAGCAAATGTGGCGGTAGCAGTGGAAGCGGGAATGTTTGAGGCAGAACGCATTGGGGAATTGAATGCAGTGATGGTGATTCCTCGACCGCTGGACGAAATGGAGTTAACCTTGCCATTAGCAAGTTGTTGGATAGAAGAACGCCAACCGTTAAACCTGCCAGTGAATATTAAAGAACAAGTTGCCGAAATCGAGGTACTAAGATTACCAGACTTAACCAAGCTACCTACAAAAGTTACAGAAGAATTATGGAATGATGAATGATGAATGAAGAATGATGAATTGTGGAAAATCCTCATTCAGCATTCAACATTCATCGTTTAGATAGAAGGCATCTTACGCTTTTGCTGTTCTGATAATAGCTTCTTTAATCCATAAATAAAATACCTTTATTTTCATAGAAGGAATAGAGTTTTATCTATAATAAATAAAACTCGTAACTTTCTGTGAGTATCGCTATATCATTTGCCAGTGTTCAGCAATACTGGTTTTATATCTATTAATCGCTATATACAGGAGAATCACCCTTGAACCAAGCGACGCTGCATCAGTTAAAGGTGTTCGAGGCGGCAGCACGGCACAGTAGCTTTACTCGTGCTGCCGAGGAATTGTTTCTCACCCAACCTACCGTTTCTATGCAGATCAAGCAACTCACAAAATCGGTAGGGTTACCATTATTTGAGCAAGTGGGGAAGCGGTTGTATCTGACGGAAGCAGGACGGGAATTATTTGCCACTTGTCGGCAGATTTTTGACAATATAGCCCAGTATGAAATGAAGGTGGCAGATTTAAAAGGGCTAAAACAGGGACAATTACGCTTGGCAGTGATTACAACAGCAAAATACTTTATTCCACGTTTGTTAGGGCCGTTTTGCGAACTTTATCCAGGGATTGATATCTCGCTGCAAGTAACGAATCACGAACAAATTTTGGAACGGATGAGTCAGAATCTGGACGACTTATATATTATGAGTCAAATTCCAGACAATATAGATGTGACTTGTGAACCATTTTTAGAAAATCCTTTGATAGTCTTTGCACCAAATAATCATCCGTTGTCCAAAGAAAAAAACATTCCTATAGAACGCCTGTCTAACGAACCTTTTATTATGCGGGAACCAGGTTCAGGAACTCGTCGCGCCGTCCAAAAGCTATTTGAAGAACAAGGGGTGATGGTAAAAGTCAAGCTAGAATTGGGAAGTAACGAAGCAATTAAACAAGCGATCGCAGGTGGTTTAGGAATTTCTGTTTTATCCCGTCATACTTTACTATTAGATGCCTCAGAGTTTAGCATTTTAGATGTACAACACTTCCCGATTCAGCGAAATTGGTACATGGTTTACCCATCTGGCAAACAGCTATCTATCGTTGCTCGTGCCTATTATGAGTATCTCTTGGCTGCGGCAAAAAATATTGTCAAGCAAAATGCTAATACTCATTCTGGTACGCTTGAACCAATATCACGGGTAAAATAATTCGTAATTATGAATTACGTAGCTTGCTTTTCGCCTTCTCTACGAGACGCTACGCCAATGGCGAGTATTACGAATTACGAATTACCTAAAGGGGTTGACGGTTAGACCGGGAAGCATTGACAATTAACCAGCAGAGTCATTTAAAATGGGGGAAAACTGGCAGTGGTTAACCCGGAAATGCCGTCTTGGTGCAAAACAGTACAAAGCGAGATTGTAGCTGTTACTGTGTATTCTGACAGAGCATTAGTTACACGGCGAGGTGTAATTTCTTTAACAGGAATTGAACAGGAATTAGTAATTACTCCAATGCCAGTAACTCTAGAAACTGAGTCTGTCAGGGTTAGCGGTACAGGAACAGTAGGGGTGCGCTTGGTGGGAGTGAGTAGCGATCGCATCTACACTACTGAACCTGTAGCGGAGCGAGTAGCACATTTGACAAGGCAAATTCAGCAACTAGAAGCAGAAAAACGCCATCTGCAAGCCCAAGTTGATGCTTTAGCATTGCAGTCTAGTTTTATCGCCGGCTTACGTGAAAAAACAGAAGAACCCTTTTCACAAAGTTTGTCTCGGAAAAATCTCAGCCTCAGCGAAACTTTGGATTTCCTCAACTTTATCGGAAGCCAGTATAGTGAGTATGCGATCGCATCTGGAGAGTGCAAAACCCAACAGCAGGAATTAGACAAACAACTGCAAGCACTCCGCACCTCATTGCAAAAAATCCAAACGCCCCATCCGAAAGAGAGTTTTAGCTTAGTTGTGGCAGTTGAAGTTACAGGTGAAGGCGAATTTGAATTAGAGCTATCATATTTAGTGAATCGCGCTAGTTGGACTCCGCTTTATGACTTGCGCTTTAGCACTACTAGCGATATTGTGCATTTAAGCTACCTTGCAGAAATCACTCAAAGCAGTGGCGAAGATTGGATTGCTGCAAATCTCACCCTTTCCACCGCTAAACCGGGATTAGGTACACTCCCACCCAAACTTGAACCTTGGTATATTGATACCCTACGTCCCCAAAGAGTGCGACAACGATTTGCTGCACAGCCACCACTGCTGCCTAGCATAGCAGAACCGCCTGCTGCTGCTGCCAGAATGGATTGGCAAAGCCAAGACGAAGTTACAGAGGATGGTCTTATCCCAGCAGAAACCGTTGTAGCAGAAGTATCCAAAGAAGGGAGTGTAGTTACTTTTAAACTGAATAGTGGTGGTAACATTCCCAGTGATGGCGCACCCCATAAAACTACAATTTTTAATGATGATTATCCTTGTCGCTTTGATTATGTAGCAATGCCGCGCTTGGTAAGCTTTGCTTATCTACAAGCTAATGTGAAAAATAGTCCTAACGGTGCGACTTTGTTACCAGGCAAAGCGAATATTTTCCGCGACAACGTTTTTATTGGGACAACTCAGTTAGAGAATATTGCACCAGGGCAAGAATTCAAACTGAACTTAGGAATTGATGAAGGTTTAAAAATTGAGCGCGACTTAGTTGAACGTCTGGTAGACAAAAGATTAATTAGCAACCAGCGCCGGATTACTTATAGTTATCGGTTGATAATAACTAACTTACTCGACAAAGAAGTAAATCTGAAAGTAACTGAACAATTGCCAGTTAGTCGCGACGAGCAAATTAAAGTGCGCCTCAGCCGCAGCAACCCGCAAATTCAACTGGGTGAAATGGGGATTTTAGAATGGCAGTTAACTTTTTTAGCACAGGAACGAAGAGAGATATATTACCAGTTCAATGTTGAACATCCGCCTGACTTAACGGTGGTTGGGTTAGATATTTAAACAACATCACTAACAATAATTTTAATTTAACAGAGTATAGTAACCGTTCCACAAAAACCAAAGCATATGTTGGTAATTGAAACTTGGTTGTGAGGTTCTCATCAAAGCAGCGATCGCTTGGCGGCAAAACTGCGAGAATTAAATATAGATCCAAACACTATTTAACCTTTGCGCTGTCTTCCTCGTGCCTGTTAACACGAATGCTATAAATCTTTAGGAAAAACCCATTTTGGCGGTTCCGTCATTTTTTTCCGCAGACGTTCTTGTGCCAATTCCAACATTTTGTCTAAGGGAGTCTCTTCAATAAATTTTGCAGCGGTCTCTCTAAACTCGATATTGGGGCATTTATCCCCTAAAACACAACCGTTAACGCAGGCTTGGGCGCAGTTAATTTTTTGCTCCACAGTAAATTCCTCTCTCTAAAAGTTATGAGTTATAAGTTATAAGTTATAAGTTGTGAGTTATTATTTTAACCTCTAACTCTTGACTCTTAACTTTTTACTATCAGGCATTACCCTCCAAAATAAATTTTACCTTGCCAGTTGCCATCTCATTAGTTCTAAATACCTACCATTTAAAAAGTTATGAGTTATGAGTTACGATTTTTACTCCTAACTCCTCATTCCTAACTTCTCACTCCTCACTTTTATCAAGGGCGCTCATGTCAGAAGTTTTTGCCACTACTGGAACCATCGCTGCGATCGCCACTGCTGTTGTCCCCCAACAGGGTAGCGTTGGGATTGTGCGGGTGTCGGGTTCCCAAGCAATGGCTCTAGCCCAAACTCTCTTTGACGCACCAGGGCGGCAAGTTTGGGAAAGTCACCGAATTCTCTACGGTTACATTCGCCATCCCCAGACGCAACAACTGGTGGATGAAGCGCTGTTGTTGATCATGAAAGCACCCCGTTCTTACACCCGTGAAGATGTAGTGGAATTCCATTGCCACGGGGGAATTATGGCAGTGCAGCAGGTGTTACAACTGTGTTTGGAAAATGGTGCCAGGTTAGCGCAACCGGGAGAATTTACTCTCCGCGCCTTTTTAAATGGACGATTGGATCTGACTCAAGCTGAAGGTATTGCTGATTTAGTGGGAGCGCGATCGCCCCAAGCTGCCCAAACTGCTTTAGCTGGTTTGCAGGGAAAATTAGCTCATCCGATCCGGCAGTTACGCGCCAACTGTTTGGATATTTTGGCAGAAATTGAGGCTCGAATTGATTTTGAGGAAGACCTGACTCAGTTGGATGATAAAGTAATCATATCAGAAATCGAGAAAATTGCCGCAGAAATCACTAGGTTAATAGAAACCAAAGACAAAGGTGAGTTGCTACGCACTGGTTTAAAAGTGGCAATTGTTGGACGTCCGAATGTGGGGAAGTCCAGCTTATTGAATGCTTGGAGCCGGAGCGATCGCGCGATTGTGACTGACTTACCCGGTACAACCCGCGATGTGGTGGAATCCCAGTTAGTTGTCGGCGGAATTCCCGTACAAGTGCTAGATACAGCGGGAATTAGGGAAACAACAGACCAAGTAGAAAAAATTGGCGTCGAGCGATCGCGTCGTGCCGCTAATGCAGCTGATTTAGTTTTGCTTACCATCGATGCTTCAGCAGGTTGGACAGAAGGCGATCGAGAAATTTACGAACAGATACAACACCGTCCGTTGATTTTAGTGATTAACAAAATCGACTTAGTAGAAGAAAGCGAAATAAAAATTCTTCAATCCCAAATCCCAGTTGCGCTGGAAGCGCACCAAAGGTGCGACCCAAAATCTAAAATTGTCACAGCAGCAGCCAAAAATCAAGGTATTGATGCTTTAGAAACAGCAATTTTAGAGATAATTCAATCTGGAAAAGTCCAAGCTGCTGAGATGGATTTTGCCATTAATAAAAGGCAAGCAGCAGCCTTAACTCAAGCTAAAATTTCTTTGGAACAAGTACAAGCAACAATTGTCCAGCAGTTACCTTTGGATTTTTGGACTATTGACTTACGCGGTGCGATTCAAGCACTAGGAGAAATTACTGGAGAAGAAGTTACAGAATCAGTTTTAGATAGGATTTTTAGCAAGTTTTGTATTGGTAAATAAACCATCAATACTCTAATTTGGCTAATTTGTGTAGGTTGGGTTAAGCAAAGAGCAACCCAACATTTGTCCTAATTTTTATTAACTTTTACTATTATTCAATCCTAAATTCATATGTCTTTTATCGATGATATCAATCCTATTAACGCATTGATTGTGGGAGCTAGCCAAGGTATTGGTTTAGGTTTTCTGAAAAAATTGCTACAAGATGACAGAATAGCCAAAGTTTATGCAACTTATCGTCAACCGGAATCAGCCTCCGATTTAATAGCTCTTGCAAGCGAACATTCTCAGCGATTAATTTGTCTGGCGATGGATATTACTGACGAGTTGCAGATTGTTGAAGCTGTTCAAAAAATATCTGCTCAAGTTGATAAACTACATTTGGTAGTCAACTGTGTAGGACTGTTGCATGAAGATACTTTACAACCTGAAAAAAGCTTAAGACAGATCAATTCAGAAAATTTGCTGCGCTACTTTCAGATAAATAGTATTGGTGCTGTCTTGTTAGCTAAACATTTATTGCCTCTGTTTCGTCATGGAGAACGCAGCGTGTTTGCCACTATTTCTGCTAAATTGGGTAGTATTGGCGATAACCAACTTGGTGGATGGTATGGCTATCGCGCTTCTAAAGCAGCACTCAATATGTTGATGCGAACTGCGGCAATTGAGTATAAAAGAAGTTGTCCGAAAGCATTAATAGTGACATTGCATCCTGGTACAACTGATACGCGCCTTTCCCGTCCTTTCCAGACAAATGTAGCTGCGGAACAATTATTTTCAGTGGAACGCACTGTTACCCAATTATTGGCTGTGATCGAACAGCTTCAAGAAGGCGATAGTGGACAGTTTTTCTCATGGAATGGGAACAGATTGCCTTGGTAACTGCGTTACGCTTGTGCTAGTTAAACTCACGTTACTTGTAATCATCAAAGCCTATGAAGTTTTTTGTGCCAGCAGCTAAGGATGATGTTAAAGCAGAGCAGGTGTATAGTGCCATCGCTCAGTCTGTCAAAGCACCAATAACCGAAAAGCGTATTTGGAAGTTACAGTGGCGTGACAACGAAATTGATATGGAATGCGAGGTAGGGAAACCTTTACCATCCTCTTACCAAACTGGGAAAGAGCTAGTTCTGGCAATCTTTGAGTGTGAAAACCTTTATAAGATTTGTACTCTTACCCGTGGAGGAGTAAAGGGAGAGCCTATTTTTGCTGGAAAAAACTCTCTATCATCAGCAACATATTTTTTGGATAATACAAATAATTGACTCTACATTTGAAGGTGCGATCGCTTTCTATGCCCGAAGATTATTGATAGACTAATTACGTTGAGCCTTAATCTGACAACTGGTATCCAACGCCCAGTCTTTTTGTGCAAGACATAGTTACCTCTCATCCCTTAAAAATGAGCGAACGGTGAGTAACTTGTTAAGATGATGTTGACTGCACAATGACTCAAAGCAAACCATCACTGACCACCATTAGAAGCATGAAGCATCTATCGGACTACAACTTCTTTGACCCGGAAGTGCTTGTGTGTCCTTATGAATTCTACAAGCTGGCACAGGAGCAAGCACCAATTATGGAGCTACCGAGTCCCAGAACGGGAACAAAACTCTTTCTCGTTACCCGCTATGACTTAGTGAGAGAAATTCTTAAGGATACAAGAGTATTCTCTAGCAATTTCTCTACTTTACTGGCTGGCCAAGAAGAACATGATGATGAGTTGCAGAAAATTTCGGGTCAAGGCTGGCCTCAGATGAACACCCTGCTCACGGCAGATCCGCCAGAACACGAGCGATTTCGATCGCTGGTGAATAAGGCATTCACCTTAGAGCGTGTCAACAAAATGTCTGACTTGATTGAGCAGATTGTTGATGAACTCATTGACAGTTTCATTGATCGCAGCAAGTGTGAATTCGTCAGTGAGTTTGCCGTACCCTTACCGATCAAAGTTATTGCTCAACAGTTAGGTGTGCCGCAAGCAGATATGCCGAAGTTGAAGCAATGGTCTGATGCTTTTATTGCACGTCTAGGCCACACACTTTCTAGAGAGCAGGAGATCGAGTGTGCTAAAGATGTTGTTGCTTTCCAGCATTATTTTAATGATGTCATAAACTCCCGCCAAAAACAGCCTCAAGATGATTTGATCACTGATTTGGTACAGGCAAAAGTGGCAAAAGAGCGATCGCTCGATACTGCTGAACTGCTGAGTATAATTCAGCAAATATTAGTGGCAGGCAATGAGACTGTTACCAGTGCGCTCGCGGGTGGGATGTTGTTGCTGACAAACAATAAAGAGCAGATAAAGTTGGTACAAACAGATATTTCCCAGATAGAGAACTTGGTTGAAGAAGTTCTACGAATGGAAAGTCCGACAGCGGGAATGTGGCGAGTTGTGATGCAAGATACAAAACTAGGAGACGTTGCTCTTGAAGCTGGGTCTTTGGTCATGCTTCGCTTCGATGCTGCTAACCGCGACCCCATAAAATTTCTTGAGGGTGAGCATTTCGATGTGCGCCGCCATAATGCCAGCAATCACCTATCTTTTGGTCATGGGATTCATTTTTGTTTAGGCGCTATGCTTGCTCGTAAGGAAATGCAGATTGCCTATGGGCGATTGTTGCTACGGCTTAAGAACATCCGCTTGGCGCAATCCGGTTACCAGTACTTACCGAATATACTGATGCGGGGACTGAAGCACCTCTATATTGAATTCGATAAGGTAGCATGAGTGGTTGTTTAATCGGAATTAGCGCTCTACTATCACGCTTGCGGTATAGGTTGTGATCTGCAAAGAATAGCACTTCGCATCTCTTTTGCTCAATGCAAGTCATTTTGGGAACCGATAGCCATTCTTGCTTAAGATTGAGATATTGCGATCGCGTCGCAATATCTCAATCCTCCAAATCAGCCAGTACCTCGCGGTAATTGAGGTCACTCTGAATTTCATGATAGGCTCCCGGATACTCTATCCTCAGCATTTTCTCAGCAAGCTACTAATCATGTCAATATATATTGTAGTAAAAATAGCTTTTAGCTATGGAGTAATTACAGGGAATTGAGTGATCTTCACGTATTTAAAGTATCGATCAGATAATTACCAGGCTTCTAACCGTAGGTTGGTTGATAATATTACCTCAATAATTATGATTAGTTCATGAATTCAAAGAGGGTGTTATCAAAACAAAATCAGCCTACAGATGTAAACCTGGAAACCCAGATTAAATCTGACGAATCTTAATTACGAATTACGTAGCTTGCTTCTCCCCAGAGGCGAGTATTACGAATTACTATTATTTCCTCTGCCATAGTTGCCGCAACGACTGAAAAATATTTACAAATCTTTCTTCTAGCCAGACCATAACATAATCAAGCCATTCCAGAAGTTGCTCTAAGGGGTGCTTATCATAGCCTGTTGAAGTTGCTTTAGTTTCTATCCAGTCCGGCTGTGCCTCAACTTGACTGCTTTGATGAAACTGCTGTTGCAAAATTTCCCCTTTACGACTCTCGCTTTTAGTTTGGGAAATGCGGGCTTGGGTTTGTTTTGCAGAGGCGACTTTTCCAGATGTTTTTTGACTTGAGGCGAGATTACTAGTTGGTTGTTTCCTTTGCACCAAGCCAGAACCGACTTTAGGTTGTTGTACAGTTAAATTCTTTTTTGGAAAATCTCTTACTGATAAACTTGAGGCTAAAGCAGGATTTTTCCTTTGAGAAAGTGGAACTGGCTTGTCAGCAACTATTTCGGTGTCACCAAATAAATCACTCCACGTTAGCCAAGGATCATCTGTAAAATCCTGGTTCTCCAACTGACGGCTTTTGGACAAGGCTTTTCTAGGAGGTGATGATAATAGTTTACCTGGCAATCGCTGATCACTGGTTGTTGGCTTAAGTGTTTTTATATTACCAATACCAAAAAAGTAATTAAGCGCCGCCTCAATCAAAGCCTGAAGATTCAATGTATGAGTTTCCAAACCATCAGCAGTGGCTGCAATTTCTCCCCTAGCAGCTAATTGCTCTTTGCCATAAAGAAATATATTTAACTGAGTTTGGGCAACTTGGACAATTTCCTGGCTACGTTCTTGCACAGGTACTAAAGCATTTGACTCTAACTTAGCAACGGCTATATCTAAAAATGCTAAGAATCTATCTGTATTAGGTAAATTTTTTGGTATTCCTTCAGCTAAAACTGGAATATTGGCTGTATTTTCGCCAGTGAGTTTTGCTAATAAACTATCAATTTGTGGTAGTAACTCCGTTTCCTTTTTAGCTTCGATCAACCGCCTTTCCTTCTCTGCGAGAGGCTGCGCCAACGGAACGCTACGCGTAGCTTGCTTCCCCGTAGGGGTACGCGCAGCGGATCGTAGAGAAAACTGCCAGTAATTAGCAACTTCGTTAATAATTCTGTATTCTAATTTGGCCTGCTGTTGAGGTGTTAAAATATCTAGAATTTCATTATCGGCACTAACAAGTACTAAATTACGATTCATCAAATTTGTGGCAATTCCCCGCACTCGTGGAAGATACTGCTTGAGAGCATTCTCTAACTGTGAAGGGTTGAGACTTCCGGCTTGATTCTCTATAATATTTGATGATTGAGTAAGATTAGCCTTATTTGTCGAGTTATTATCAAGAAATTTCAGCCAAAAAACTCCCAAGAAAGCCAAGGGATTGAAAGGTTCAGATGTTTTTGCAGGAGTAGAAGCGGGTTCATCTGATGACAGATAATTGACTGCTTCTAGTACATATTGAATGGGGCTATCAACATTTGGCAGAGTTTCGGTCTGGAAATCGGTATCATTTGGTTGTAACTTTAGTCTAGTTTGTGGTTCTTTGGTGTGTAGCATTTTACCAGATGATTCAGATGACTGAAACAGTAGATACACTGGGTAAAGTAGTACCTCCACACCCCACTTAGTGGCAACTTGCAAATGCCGGAAGGTGTGTTCCCACTGTTGTGTCACCCGCCGAGATTGCTGGTGGACAAAGTTAAATAGTCTGCTTTGATAACGACCAGAGGAACCAGAAGACATAGTAGTAATTATTTAGTTCAAGTCTTGTTGAGTTGTGAGACTCCCGCCACACAATAAAAACGACTAACTGTTAATTATCGTAAGTGACCTCATCTTAGCGAAAATATGACCCCGACTGTCTCTCAATCCCAGACCAAATTCATCTCACAAGTAATTAAGCAACTGCGCTCTTTTTGTCAAATTAATCTTCAGTCTACCTGGCTATACCAGGAATCTGACCTGATTATTACAGATGTTGTAACTGCTGATTTGTCTGATTGGCAACCTGTCGAGTTGAATACTAAAGAACATATTGCTTGGACAGGCAAGAAAAAAGTGCTATGGCTAGTGCAAAGATTGGTGGTTCCCCAAGATTTACAAGGTTATCCCTTAGCTGGGTTATCTTTGCGGCTGGCGCTGGTTTGGTGGGCAGATTCTGCTGAGATTTATGTGAATGGGGAGTTAGTACTGGAGGGTGATTTATTTGATTGTTCGCCGAGAGTGCTTCTCAGTCAAGGGGTGACGCCAAAAGAAGAGTTTATTGTGGCTTTGCGGTTAGTCAGTCCGGGACATTGTGATGGTGCTTTAGTGCGATCGCTCCTAGTTTATGAGTCTACTGTTGATAATAATCCCGATCCGGGTTTTGTGGCTGATGAGTTAGCTGTGGTGCAACTTTATTTGGAAAAGTTTGCGCCACAGAAGTTGGATGTTTTGGTAGAGATGGTAAGGGAGGTAACTAACCGCAGAGGCGCCCAGGACACGGAGGAAGAGAAGGGAGGGTTGGTAAGATCGTTTTTGTCCCTACGCCAAAACTTAATTCAATCCGATATCTTAGCCCCACTTTTCAAGGAGGGTTGGGGGGATCAAAAATCTAAAATTTTCCTGTTAGGTCATGCTCACTTAGATTTAGCATGGCTATGGCCTGTGAATGAAACTTGGAATGCGGCGCAAAACACTTTTGAGTCGGTTCTGAAGTTGCTAGAAGATTTTCCTGAGTTAATTTTCTGTCATTCTACTCCCGTACTTTATGCTTGGGTTGAGGAACATCGCCCGGATTTGTTTGAGGCGATTCAAGCACAGGTAGCCGCTGGACGTTGGGAAGTTGTTGGCGGGATGTGGGTGGAACCGGAACTCAACCTAATTGCTGGTGAATCAATCGTCCGTCAGCTATTGTATGGTCAGCGCTACATCCAGTCAAAATTTGGCAAGCTTTCAACTGTGGTGTGGGTTCCAGATTCTTTTGGTTTCTGTGCAACTTTACCGCAGTTTTTCGCTAATGCCGGAATTGAGTATTTTGTCACGCAGAAGTTACGCTGGAATGATACTACTAAATTTGATTATGGGGCTTTTTGGTGGCGATCGCCTGACGGGTGCGAAGTCTTTAGTTTGATGTCTGCACTTGTTGGTGAAAGCATTGACCCAGTTAAAATGGCATCCTACGCTCTTGAATGGCAAACCCAAACTGGTTTAGCAGAATCTCTGTGGCTTCCCGGTGTCGGCGACCACGGCGGCGGCCCCACCCGTGATATGTTAGAAACCGCCCAACGCTGGCAAAAGTCGCCTTTTTTCCCCGACTTAGAATTTACGACGGCTGAAAAGTATTTACAGGAGATTAGTAGTCAGTTAACTTCACAATCCAAAATCGTTCGAGTGAGCGAAGCCGAAGTCCAAAATCGTTCGACTGAGCGACTTGTACTGAGCGAAGTCGAAGTAAGCCGAAGTCCAAAATCCAAAATCCAAAGCCCCATCTGGAATGACGAACTATACCTCGAATTCCATCGCGGTTGCTATACTACCCACGCAGATCAAAAACGTTGGAATCGTCGTTGTGAAAATTTATTGTATGAAGCTGAATTATTTGCTACCTTGGCAACCGTAAGCTGTGGTGTAATATATCCCAAAGCAGAAATCGAAGCAGCTTGGAAGCAGGTATTATTTCAACAGTTTCACGATATTTTACCTGGTTCTTCAATTACCCAAGTTTATCTGGATGCGTTGCCTCAATGGCAGCAAGTCGAACAAGTAGGAACGAAGATATTACAGGAATCACTTTTAGTGATCGCATCTCACATTACCCGATCAGAACCACCAAAACCCGATAGTTTGCCTATTTTCGTTTTCAATTCTCTCAATTGGCAGCGTTCTGAGGTAGTCTCTGTAGCCTTACCCACGACAGCAACAGCTACCCAAGAATGGCAGATTTACGATGCTTCTGGAAAGCAGCTTATCTGCCAATTATCTGAACCATCAACACTACTATTTCTCGCCACCGAAATTCCATCCGTAGGCTACCGCATATTTTGGCTTTCCCCCTCATCTCCTTCATCCCCTAACCTGCGGGAAGCTAAAGCTACATTTCCCCCACTCCTCCCAGACTGGATTTTAGAAAATGAATTCCTACGAGTTGTTATAGATCCTGACACCGGAGATTTATCAAGTGTTTTTGACAAAACTTATCAACGAGAAGTTTTGAGTGGGGCGGGGAATCAACTACAAGCTTTTAAAGACAGTGGTCAATATTGGGATGCTTGGAATATTGACCCCAATTATGCTCAACATCCCTTACCCGCAACAAATCTTCAATCTCTTCAGTGGTTAGAACAAGGGCCAGTGCAAAGTCGTGTGCGCGTGGTACGTCAGTTGGGTGAATCGGAATTTTGCCAAGACTATATTTTGCAAGCTGGTTCACCTCTGCTAAACATAGCTACTACCGTTAATTGGCAAGAAAATCATGTATTAGTGAAAGCTGCTTTTCCTGTGAATATCGAAGCAGACTTTGCTACCTATGAAATTCCCTGTGGTGCGATTCGCCGTTCAACTAAACCACAAACTCCCGCAGAACAAGCAAAATGGGAAGTTCCCGCTTTGCGTTGGGCTGATTTGACAGTAGAAGATACACAGAGAAATACCGCAATCCAAAATCGTTATGGTGTCAGTTTGCTGAATGATTGTAAATACGGTTATGACAGCAAACCAAATCAACTCCGCCTGACACTGCTACGCAGTCCTAATTGGCCAGACTCAGAGGCTGACCGAGGTTTTCACGAGTTCACCTATGCCTTGTATCCTCATGCCGGTAGCTGGGAATCAGCCCATACAGTACGGCGTGGCTATGAATTGAATATCCCATTGCAAGTGATATTCAATCCCGTTAATCAAAACCAACCGGAAAATTCTCCCCCCTCTAGCAAAGAGGGTTTGGCTGACAATTCAGGTGATGTGGAAAAGAAGAAGCGAAACCTAACCCCCCAGCCCCCTTCCTTAGCACGGAAGGGGGGGAATTCAAAGCCTCTCTCCTTGCAGGAGAGAGGTTTGGAGAGAGGTTTTCCAGATCCCGTGAAAGGTCAGGAGGGGCTTGGAGTCAGCTTCCTAGATTTATCAGCTGAAAATTTAATCTTGATGGCCTTGAAGCCATCTGAAGATGACCCACAACAGTTAATTTTGCGGTGTTATGAATGTCACGGAGAAGCAGCCGAGTTATCTTTGCAAAGTGATTTAGGGTTGAATCTAGGAGATACAGTAGATTTGTTAGAGCGTTCTTCTACTACTGAATTCTCATTTTTGCAACAAATATTGACGATACAGCCTTGGAAAATCGCCAGTTTCAAGGTATATACCAGCGATTAATCCCAGACTTGGATGAGTCACTATTGCTGTGTCAGTGATCAGTTGTGGTTTTCCACAGACCAATGATTAATACTTCTCTACGAGAGGCTACTTCGGCTACGCTCAGCACAAGTGTGCCAACGGCTTCTCTACGAGACGCTACGCGAACGCTCAGTACAAGTGACTAATAACTAATGACTAATGACTCTTTTAATCTTCATGGTCATCAAAAGGATCGTTTAATTGCTTGCTAGGAGGGCCAAAGGAGGTATAAATCGACAGTCCGGTGATGACAATCACCACGGCAGCCATAGAAATGCTAAGAACTATTGCGGGTTCCATAATTGAGGGATAGATTATGAGTGCTATTCTTATAGAATATTACAGAAGATTAAAAAAAGCTTTGGCAAGTAATCTTAGGTGAACTATGGCACAAAGGACTAGGTTGGGAGATATCCTGAAACCACTTAACTCTGAGTATGGGAAAGTGGCTCCAGGTTGGGGTACTACCCCTGTGATGGCTGTTTTTATTTTGCTATTTTTCGTGTTTCTGCTGATTATTCTGCAACTTTACAATAAATCACTGTTGGTTCAGGATGTATTTGTCGATTGGCGCACTTTAGCACGCTAACGGATACACAGCTATCAAGTTTGGATAACAAGTTAAGTTACACCCGGTTCTTCCGGGTTTTTTTGTGAGTTGTGATTTGCTACTGGACAATAACTCAGCGGGTGTAGGTTGGGTTGAGGAACGAAACCCAACATTCTCAAGAGTTCGTTGGGTTTAACTTCCCTACCAGACACTGTTCGCGTTCGTTCAACCCAACTACGTTTATTTTTATTCTCCCCAGAGTGACACAAGCGGGGTAGAAGCGAAACATCTGCTAAAAGAAAAAATGTCGTACTACAATATCACCAAGTATTACTTAGTCAAACAGGATTAAAAGTTAATGTAGCTTTTAAATACGAACTGCAAATATTGATCAAAAAATAAAACTTTTAGAGGTGTAAATGAGCGAAATTCCTCTTTGTAGCATAGTGATTTCATCCCAACTGCCCCCAGATGAAATAGAGTCTTTAGAAACATTGCTGGGGATGAGTTCAATCAAGGTGCAAAAGTCACCAAGCCGGATAGTAGGTGCAGATGACATAGTTTTTGTGGCTACAGTAGTTGGAGGGATAGCAGCAACAGCCAATTTGATAGAGTACAGTATCAAAGTAGCTAAAGCGATCAATAATTGGCGGCGAAAATTGCGAGAAAAAGGGATAGAACCAAAAGGCACGTTAGAACACCCAGTACGTCCCTCTCTTGACTTAAGCACCGCCACTGATCAAGAAATAGAAGAATGGCTGTCTCAAAAGTAGCTGAAAAAGTTCCCCTAAGTCCAGGGGTAGAAAAAGTTACTAAACAAGATAATTCGTTCAGTAATCAAATTCTGATCTTGTTTTCAGCCCCTCTGCTGACTGAAGAATTATTGCCAGTAGAGAATTTATCGCTTCAGGAAGAAATTGATGCCATTGCTTTAGTGTTAGAGGATATATCTCACCCTATAGCAGTGGAAATAGTGGTTAAAGTAGCCACCTCACAGACTCTACAAGATGTGTTGTCTCATCGTGTCAAACCACTGATTATTCATTTTATTGGTCATGGAATGAGAGATCGGGATAGTACAGCTTTGGTGTTAGAAGATGAAGTGGGAATTACTCGTTCTTTTAGTGAAGAAGAACTGGCGATCGCCTTATCAAATCAAAATCAGCCACCTTGTCAATTAGCATTATTGAATGCCTGTCATTCCGAAAAGTTAGCTCAAGCTTTTATAAAAGCAGGAGTGTCTCATGTAATTGCGGTTAACGCTGAAGATAAAATTCTAGATGTTGCAGCCCGATGTTTTTCTCGACGACTTTATCAGGCATTATTCAATCAGGTTTCAGTTGCGAATAGTTTTTTATTGAGTCGTAATGCAGTTAAACTTGATGATAAATTAATAAAACTGTTTAACTCTCAGACTTTTCAGCAAGGAGTTAATTTCGATGAAGCCTTCAAATTTCGATTGCTACCCCAAACTGACCATAATCAATCGCTGATTATCGAACCAGCCGATTCTCACCAGATTATCTATCCCCAGTGGTTAAATACTAATATTCCCCGTAAAGATCCAAACTTTGTAGGACGCAGGCAAGAAATACATCAGGTAATTAAAGAACTGGTATCGGATAAACGTTGTATTGCCCTTCATGGTATGGGAGGAATAGGTAAAACTGCCTTAGCTTATGCCATTGCTCAATGGTTACATGAGCGCGATCGCTATAAGGATGGAGTTTGGTTTATTAGTTTGCGCGATACTGATTCTGTAGGAACGCTAATTATCAAAGTTCAACAGAGTCTTGAATTAAGGAGCTTTGCCTTAGAGAAAGAGTTAAGAAATAGTCGATTGTTTTTGATTCTCGATGACTTGGATAAATTGATTGAGAAAGAATCCAATGAACTAATTAAACTTTTGAACTCGCTTTTAGAACAGTGCCCTAATTTAAGACTATTGTTAACTTGTCGTGATTCTTTAGTCAGGGATATTGATTGCCGTCAACAAGAAGTTTACAGCATGGGAGCTTCAGAAACGAGACAGATATTTAAAAAGTATGCTCCATTAGAAGCAGAATGGGGAGATAATGATGATTTGGCGTCAGATTTTAATCTTTTAGTAAAGTTTCTTGATGGCTATCCTTTACCCATTAAACTAGCAGCATCTTATATGGCAGAAACTCAATGTACTCTCAAGATGCTGTGTGAAGAGTTGGACATTGAACCATTAGAAATTCTTGATGATTATTCTCCTGAACAAAGAAAAGAAAGAAGTCTGCGGATAACTTTAGAGCGCTCCTTTGAAATGTTATCGGTAGAAGGACAAGATATATTTCCTTTGTTAGCTTTCTTTCCTAGTGGGTTGAGTCGGGATTTAGCTATGGCTATTCGGGGCAGAAGTGGAAATAAGGCTTTAATGGAATTGCTCAAGTTTTCAATGGCAGAAAAGTCTTCTAGTTCATCTGATTGGAGAGTAACTTTACCCGAACCTGCCCGTACTTATGCACAAAGTAAATTGGAGCAAAGAAGAGGAATTGACTATGTTGCTCCTCAAGTTTTGGATTTTTATAATGGCAATTTCTGCGACACAGTTCTCAAGCTTTTTGGCAATAGAGATGAGAAGAAAGGACAGGAGTTGCTTCTGCAAGAAAACTCAAACTTAATTTTGTTTATCGAATGGGGTTATGAGCATGAAATGAGTTCAGATAAAATCTGTCGCAGTGCTAGGATAACAGCTTCATTAAGTCCTTATTGGCGTTGGATTGAAGCGAATCAAGACCCTTTAGTTAGATTGGATTTGGCAATAGAGGCAGCCCAAAGAAATCAGGATCGAGTGGGAGAAGATTTAGTGAGAAATGCGATCGCTGCTTTTTCTTCTAGAGAAGTATTTAAAGATGTTCAATCTTTGGGACGAGAAAGTGATGAGCTAAAGCCTCTTGAGTTTAAAACCGTCACCGTCAACCATAGCGGTGAAATCATCGAACGAGAAACAAAACTTGCCCAATACTTCACCGAAACTCTACAAAGCCCCTCTCCCAGTGGCATACTGGGTATCACGCTCGATATGGTTGCCATCCCTGGTGGTACATTCATGATGGGTTCACCCGAAGGGAAAGGATATGACTTTGAAAAACCTCAACATGAAGTAAAGGTTCAACCCTTTTTTATGGGCAAGTACCCAGTCACCCAAGCACAATGGCAAGCAGTCACATCTCTCCCCCAAGTAAACTGCAAACTAAGGCCTGACCCATCCTATTTTAAAGGAGAAAATCGACCAGTTGAGAGAGTATCTTGGTTTGAAGCGGTGGAATTTTGCGATCGCCTCTCCCACCACACAGGCAAAAGCTACCGTCTTCCTAGTGAAGCAGAATGGGAATATGCCTGTAGAGCTGGAACAACACCATTCCATTTTGGCGAAACAATCACATCAGAGTTAGCCAACTTCAATGCTAACTATACTTACGATGCTGGTGTGATAGGAACATATCGAGAGCAAACAACAGAAGTGGGCAGTTTTGAAGTAGCTAACACTTTTGGACTATACGATATGCACGGAAACGTATGGGAATGGTGTCTTGACGATTGGCACAATAACTATGAAGGTGCGTCAACAGATGGCAGTGCTTGGTTTGACAATAATAATAACCTTTATCAAAAACAAGAAAATGCCGTGCTGCGGGGCGGTTCCTGGGTCAACTTTCCTGAGTACTGCCGTTCCGCGTCCCGCTACAACAACGGTTGGGCGGAGCGCGGCAGCCACCGCTACGATTTTGGTTTTCGTGTTGTCTGCGGGGTTGGGAGGATTCTTCAGTAGTCCTTTATACTTTTCCTCTTTTGCCCTCTGCTCTTGTTCTTTTTTCCTTTTTTGTCGCCATCAGGCGACTCAAATTTTTTGGCACAAATATTAAGATTTTTTAATTTCAATGAAAGAATTATCGGTCATCCAAAAGACTTATGATTGTATTAAGTGGTAGGTTTTAATTGTTGAGAAATTGCCGAAAATTCATAAGTTTACTTTAGGCGACAGGATAAGCAATCAACTGTACGATTTATTAGAGGGATTAACTCAAGCTAAATATGCTAAAGATAAACTTATTCAATTAAAATATCTGAATACTCAACTAGACATTTTGCGCTATCAAACACGAATGCTGCTCGACTTCAATTTGATGTCATTAAGTACTTAATTTACTCAAACTCAGGTGGCCACAGTTCTTTTATTGTTAATTCCCAACCTGGAAGTAATTCTGGTATTGTCAGTTTGTCGTTATCTTTTAAAACTACTGGTTCAAGGTTAGAGCGATAAACTGTGACTAAAAGTTTGTCAGGGTCAATGAGAATACCTACTGTAGCTCCAAGTTGTAGGAATAGTTTAATCTTTTCTTGGAGTGGTTTGAGGCGATCGCTCTTAGATTTCACCTCAACTATCAGGTCTGGTAGTAACTGCACAAAGTCACGCTGAGTCTTCTTGAGTCGTTCTGCTCGAACAAAAGAAACATCTGGAGCGCGTAGGTTTCTTTTTTCTGGGTCGCCTCCAGTTTCATCTGTTTCAATACTGGGCAAGATAAAACCAGCACTAGAACCAGTAACACGTCCCAGTTTGCGAGGCATGACCCATATATTCAAAAATGTCAGCAGACGAGAACCAATTTCGTCTGACTCATAATCGGATGGCCCCATAACGATGATGTTTCCCTCTACTAGCTCCATCCGAAAATCAGGATTTTGTGACTGTAATTGTTCTAAGTCTTTAATTGTCAGAGACATAAGGCATCACTCGTTCGTGGGGCGTTAGCGTAGCTCGCCGCAGGCATCGCTTTCTATGATAGGCGATTATTGAGTAGACTACATAATAATATGTGAGTCTATGTAGTGGTTTTAGAGTTTACAGGAGACAAAAAATGAATATATTTGGTATCGGTCTGCCGGAAATGGCTGTAATTATGGTAGTAGCATTGTTAATCTTTGGTCCAAAGAAGCTGCCAGAGATTGGTCGGAGTGTGGGCAAAACAATTCGTAGTTTTCAAGAAGCTTCCAAGGATTTTCAAAACGAGTTTCAAAAAGAAGCAGAACAGTTAGAAGAAGCTGTAAAGACTACTGCTGAATTGGAACCTAAGCAAATCCACCCTGCTAAATCTGAGCAAGATACCGCTAGTTCTTCCCAATCTAGCTAGTACCGCAAGGCGGAAGCCAAAAGTCAAAAGTCAAAAGTCAAAAGGCTTTAATTCTGGGCTTTTTGGCTGTAATGAAATGGTAGGTTTATTTCCGCCGCTCTGTACTAGGAGAGTGCTGCATATCAATTGACTGTAGGCAAAATGACAGAAGCTGTTACACAACCAGCTTTGATGATTCCCCAGCTAATTGTCGGGTTGGGGAATCCAGAAGCTAAATACGACCAAACACGCCATAATATCGGCTTTGCTGCTGTAGAAAATCTCTCCCGTTCTTGGCGTATTCCCTTAGCCGAAAACCGCAAGTTTCAGGGTGAGTATGGCGAGGGTATGGCCCCAGGTGGAGGTAAGATTCGCTTGCTAAAGCCGTTAACTTATATGAATCGCTCAGGACAAGCAATACAAGCGGTGACAAGTTGGTATAAATTGCCGCCTGAATCAGTGCTGGTGATTTATGACGATATGGATTTGCCCTTGGGAAAAACTCGTTTGCGCTTATCTGGTTCGGCTGGGGGACATAACGGCATGAAAAGTGCGATCGCACATCTTAGTACCCAAAACTTTCCCCGTTTGCGAATCGGTATTGGTAAACCCAAAGGTGCAGCTAATAACGATGATTCCGATGCTGTCTCCCATGTGCTGGGGCGATTTTCCGCTGCCGAAAATCAGCAAATGTCTCTTGTACTTCAGTTCGTAGTTGAGTGTATTGAACTAAGCCTCAAGCAGGGAGTAGAAAAGGCGATGAATCTTTGTAATAGCCGCACCATTAATAATTCTGAGTCTTAGGGTTGGATGAATACTCCCCTATCAGCTAGAAGAAAGGAGCTAACCGATGTTTAAAGGCGCTTATTTTGATTGATGGGCAGCGATTTGAGCTTGCTCTATCCAATCAAGATAAAGCCCTTAAGGTACTCTGTGCATAGAGAAAGTGACTCATCTACACCCTAATTGGGGGTGCGGCATACTTTGTTTAATTTTTGTAAGAATAATGGCGATGTCTACGACGGGCTATGACGCTCGTGACGCTCGATGACTCGCTAACGCTGCGCTATCGCCTTTGGCGTCTCCCCTTGGGAGAAGACTCGCTAACGTTTCTCTACGAGACGCGTTCCTCATCATCAATAGTTTCCATTGTAATAGTAGCCTCAACCTTAATAAAACCCCCCTGAACTAAAGTCATGATAAAGAGGCTAGTCGTCAGGTTGAAGCGGGTTATGTGTGCTTCTGCCTTGTGAAATCGGTACTTAACTAAAAGTTAATCTAAGTGCCCTAATGCACTCTCAGAGTCCATAGATAAGATGGGAAAATTATCATGCTAAATTTTTATGGCTGTATTATTCACTGGAAAATCATGTAATATTAGCTACTAAAATAGATGAAAAAATATGATTATATTTACAGATTTTAAAAGTTGATTCTGCCCTCACTTAGTAATTTATATCCAGATGCTAATGCTGCAAAAGCAATTATGAAATCCCATAAACTAGTTGGCTTTAAAATAACTCCACCGCTTAAAAAAACTAGTACTATGCCAATGCCTAGAAAAATCCATCCCAAGTTACCAGTTTCTCTACGAAAAAAAACTAATGCAAATACACCTATCATAATTGCGAAAACGGAAGCTGTAGCAGGTAATCTACTATAAAAATATGAATAGTAGCCGCTAACAAATATAATGTTTTGACCAAAAAAGTATAAGCCTGTAAAAAGTAGAATTAAACCTATAAGTCTGATTAACATTCTGCCCATAATATTTTTACATTTTTAATGGCTGAAGCCAATTTAAATCCGATTATAGTGGAGTTTTTAAAATTCCACTAAATTTTACACTATCAGAAAAAAATTAAGTGAATATACTGGATTAAATTTCAGGCTGTCTGAAGATGTCAGTACAAGTAATGTTGATTACATAAAGTAGTCCTTGCCAGCGTTTTATCAAGGTGCTTTAATAGCGATGTCTGACGACAAGAAGCAGAGCTTCTACGCATTCTACAAAACAGTCCTATTTACAGAATATGTACAAGACGCGCAGCGACTAGACATTAGACATCGCTGCTGGCGTTCATAAAATTACAGACTCAAAACATTAAACTCAAAGATATGACAAGCTAGTAGCATATCCTTGACACTAAATTCTCCCAAAAGCTGAATAGGAGCATACATGGAGCCAATTATTGCTATAGTTTTAGCCCTTATAGGTTATGCCTTAGGTTCTGCAAAACTGATTAATCAAGGTAATGAAGCCCTAGTCGAACGCCTGGGGCGGTATCATCGGAAACTTAAGCCAGGGCTGAACTTTATTGTTCCCTTGGTAGATCAGGTTGTGATGGAAGATACTACACGAGAGCAAATTTTAGACATCAAACCTCAGGATGTGATCACCCAAGATAATATTTCTGTGGAAGTTGACGCTGTTATGTACTGGCGCATCAAAGATATTGAGAAAAGCTTTTATGCTATTGAGGATCTGCAAGGGGCGCTGACACAGGTAACTACAACCACGCTCCGGGAAATCATTGCCCAGAACACCCTGGAGCAGACCAATGTCTCTAGAATGGAGATGCACTCAGCTCTGTTATTCGAGTTAAATAGTATAACCACAGATTGGGGAGTTGATATTCTCCGGTTAGACCTTCAGAGAATTACCCTACCTGAGAGTGTACGAAGGTCGAGGGAAGAGGAGCAAGCCGCTGTAATCAAAAAACGGGCGCTGATTACCGAAGCAGAAGGGGAAAAGGAAGCTGCCATTAAAAAAGCAGAAGGAACTATGGC
The DNA here is from genome assembly GCF_036917615.1 of Nostoc sp. Lineage (GTDB taxonomy): Bacteria > Cyanobacteriota > Cyanobacteriia > Cyanobacteriales > Nostocaceae > Nostoc. The sequence goes on along the minus strand of NZ_JBALCZ010000012.1, from coordinate 2,184 downwards.
TTCAGTGCAAATCATTTCTCAAGCTCTGCGTTCCAATCCAGATAGTAGGGACATTCTGCGGTATCTTGTAGCTCAAGATTACGTAGATGCTAGCCAAAAACTTGGTGAGAGCAGTAATGCCAAAATTGTCTTTGTAGACCCAGCCAACTCAACTGAAATGTTTCATGAGTTGATCAACGAGTCGATAATGACAGAAGGTCACAGCAAAAAATCCGAAAATGGTAATACCTAACACTCAGGCTGTACGACTTTTCTCAGTAGTGTATCAGCTACCAATGACACATCGCGCATTTCTTGAACATCGTGAACTCGCAGAATATCAGCACCATTAAAAATAGCAGCACAACAAGCTGCTGCCGTTCCCCAAACTCTTGCTTTTGGATCTGGTTGATTTAAAATGCGACCAATGAAACTTTTACGAGATGCTCCTACTAAGATAGGACAGTTGAGTGGTATGAGCGCTCGCAAGCGGCGAAAAATTTCTAAATTTTGCTCATAGTTCTTAGCAAAACCAATACCAGGATCAATAATAATTTTATCCAGATCAATGCCCGCAGTAGTTGCTACCCCAATTTGCCGAGCCAAAAAACTATAAATCTCTTTGAGCAAATCTTGATAATCAGTTTGTTGTTGCATTGTCTGTGGTGTTCCACGCATGTGCATTAAAATTATCGGCACATCTAACTCTGCTACTGTTGGCAACATTTCTAAGTCAAAAGTGCCGCCAGAAATATCATTAATAATATCCGCTCCAACTTCTACAGATGCCCTGGCTACAGCAGCACGGGTTGTATCTACAGAAATCGGTACTGAAATTTCTGGTCTTAGCACCTGTAACACTGATAGTACTCGGTCAAGTTCCTCCGCCAGAGTTATTTGCTTTGCCCCTGGTCGAGTTGATTGACCGCCCACATCGATCATGTCAGCACCAGCAGCTACCAGTGCTTGCGCCTGTACTAAAGCGCCAGAGGTAGTGTTAAACTCACCCCCATCACTAAAGCTATCAGGCGTCACATTCAAAATGCCCATCAAATAAGTCCGCTGTCCCCACTCGAAACAGCGTCCTCGAATTATCAAGTTGCTTGGCATAAATCTACATTAGGCATTCCCATGCTCTGCATGGGAACGAGAAGAAGGCACATCACACTGACTGAAAATTCACAATCCGAGCGAAACTCTCAGGTTCTAGACTTGCTCCTCCCACTAAAACACCATCAATTTCTGGTTGAGCCATGATTTCATCAATATTATTTGGCTTGACTGAGCCGCCATATTGAATTGATACATTCGGATTACTCAACTTGCTCCGAATTAAGCCAATTATCCGATTCGCCTCCGTTACTTCACAGGTATCACCAGTACCGATCGCCCAAATAGGTTCGTAGGCAATCACCAAATTTTGCTGATCAATATCTAGCAAGCCTTTGTCGAGTTGGAGAGTAATCACTGATTCAGCTTCTCCCGCATCTCGTTGTTCTTTAGTTTCGCCAACACATAAAATTGGGGTCAAACCAAACCTTTGGGCAGTTCGGAGGCGCAGATTAACAGTCGCGTCCGTTTCACAAAAGTATTGCCGTCGTTCGCTATGACCGACAATCACAAAGCGCACACCATTTTCTGTCAGCATTGGGGCAGAAATCTCACCAGTGTAGGCTCCAAATTCTTCCCAGTGGACATTTTGTGCCCCCAGATGGATGAGGCTACCGTGCAAACTCTTGGACAAAACACTTAAATTAGTAAACGGAGGGCACAATATCACTTCTCGCCCTTGGGGGGTTTCCTCTAAGTGGGGCAGAAATCCTTGTAAAAACTCCTGGGTCTCTGCCTGGGTTTTGAACATTTTCCAGTTGCCGGCAATAACGATTTTCCGCACAGGTAATTTAGTCAAGATTCTAACGCGTTATTTAGATGCATTTTTCAGTTTATGACTTTTTGTTAGTCATTGGTCATTAGTCATTGGTCATTAGTCATTGGGCATGGGCCAAATAGGGCATTGGGCAGTAAAAATTATTTTTTCCCTGTTCCCTCTGTCTGATCTCGCTAAACCGTTACTAAAAATAAATAGGATAGTAGACGGGGTGTATCTCAAATCTCAAATCTCAAATCTCAAATCTCAAATCTCAAATCTCAAATCTCAAATCTCAAATCTCAAATCTCAAATCTCAAATCTCAAATCTCAAATCT
>NZ_JBALCZ010000011.1:0-226498 GCF_036917615.1 Nostoc sp. | reverse complement strand
GTAAGCTAAGAACATCGGGAGCCGTGTACACGGAAACGGGTACGCACGGATCTAACTGAGAGGTGCGGGGAATAATATCCCCCATCGACTCAACCTTAATAGTGTTGGGATGGTAGAGCGGAGCCGGAGAGGCTACGCCAAGGTGAGGTACAGATAGATTATCGTAGGGGCACAACATATTGTGCCCCTACCCGTGTACTTCATTTAGCTGCAATACGCTGTATTTGAGGATTTAAACAAGAGTAAACGCTAAAAAGGTTGATTTTACGTTGATTAAAATAAACGAACAGGTTTTTTTTGTAGTTGAGAACTAATTGAGCTTATCCGATCGACCACAGAAATCATGTATTTGTAATCTGGTACTTGTCCATTGGGTACATACCCCACTTCTTCAGCTAAACCTGAAGGCGAATCACTCATCACTTTGCGGATGAACTCCTGACGGTTACGTTCTACATTAGGCCCAATCAAGACCACACCTAATGGTACATAGTGAGGGTCTTTAAATAGTACGCGGAATTCGCTTGAACCCAACTCTGAACCGTAGAGACTCAATTCAGCCTCCGAGACAGCACAGGCGATCGCTTTTCCTAGAACTACCAATTCCAGGGCGGCTTTGGGTGTGGGTGCAAACACTATGTCAGCCAGTGTTGTACCAAAAAGATTGTAAAGTGGAAAATAATATCCTGTTGCTGAACCTAACTGACCTAAAGCCACTGTTTGACCTTGTAGCTGTTTCAACTCGGTTATCGGATTGTCTTTGCGAACAACGAAAATTGAACGCAAATTATTAATACCTATTAAAGGAAATAGGGGAACATATTGGTAGCGGGCGATCGCAATAGCCGCTAAACCCGGTGGAGCAAATACCAATGACCAAGCACGAGCCTCAAGGCGCTCAACTGCTCTATTTTCATTAAAAACAGGCTCTAGCTGAATATATGCATTTGTCTTTTCACCCAAGTAACTATTAAATTTAGCATATTGGTTAATTATCTGTTCGCCTCCACCATAGTTAATAACGCCAACAGTTAAAGTGCCCTCAAACTCCTTTTGTGATTGGCAGGCAGCAAATGTAAAACCCAACAGATGAAACAGAAATAAACGACGGGGGAATCGCAAAAACATCACTAATTATGGTTAAGAAACTAACTTGGCTTTCAGGACTAATTTAGATAACTTTGACTACTGCCTAAATAGGTAATCTTTCAGCAAAAAATTAATATTTATTTAAATATTGTTGATATACTTTATAACAGGTAGAAATCAATATAAGACAAACTCAGATACCACCTTCATTATTTAGATTATGTTAAACAACATTACATTAAAAAACTTAAAAATAGGTGCTAAATTTAACTTACTTTTAATATTAGTTTTCATAGTCAGTATTGTGGGAAGTGGCGTTGCCTTATCCAGTGTACTTGAAGGGAGAGCGCAAAATGAAGTAACTTCTCAAGCACAGCTTCTCATCAAAATGGTGAACGCAGTTAGAAACTATACACAAAATCGGATAGATCCCCTATTAGAACCTAGACTAGAAACTAACCCAACGTTCATACCTGAAGTAATACCAACTTTTTCCTCTAAAGAGGTTTTTGAGAATTTTCGTAAAAACCCTGAATTTAAAAACTTTTTTCATAAAGACGCAACCCTTAATCCTAGTAATTTAGCGGATAAAGCTGATAATTTTGAAACTCAACTTGTAGAGCGTTTTCGCAACGAACCCAAGACTCTAGAAATTACAGGCTTTCGTAACTTGCCAGAAGGCGAAGTATTTTACATCGCGCTACCACTAAAAATTACACAAGAGAAATGCTTACGATGTCATTCTACACCAGAGCGGGCTCCTAAGAGTCAGTTGGCAACTTATGGCTCGGAAAATGGTTTTGGCTGGCAACTCAATCAGATTGTTTCTGCCCAAATAATCTCTGTTCCTTCTCAAGATATTTTTGCCAATGCCAAACGGAATTGGACGTTGATAATGGGACTTATAGTTACCATTTTTGCGCTCGTAGTTATCTTAATTAACTTCTTAATCAAAAAATATGTGATTCAGCGTATCAGAAGAATAGAGAAAATCGCCCAAAAAGTTAGCATTGGTGATATGAGCGCTGATTTTGAAGAAAGCTCTAATGATGAAATTGGTGGGTTAGCAGAAGCATTTAATCGGATGAAAGCTAGCTTAAAAATAGCTATGGAGATGCTGAATCACCAGAGCTAAAACTATTTTGGATTTTAGACTTCGGCTTACCTCGACTTCTCTGCGAGACGCTGCGCGTAGCTTGCTTCCCCGGAGGGGTACGCTCGATACAAATCGCTCATTCAAACGATTTTGGATTTGAGATTAGGAATCAGTTAGCGCCAAAAACCTCCAATTATCTTTAACCCAAGCCTGTTACATCATAAGTGAAAAATTCAATAAAGTAGGCGTTGCTGAAATTGCAAAGCTTTTTGAGGTTCGGGAATTTGTGATGCTAAAACTTTCACAAATTCTGCACGAGAAATTTGTCCAGAAGACCTAACAGCTTTTTGGACTAAGAACGTAGCTATTGGGCCAATTAAATCAGCCAATTCCCGCTCACACTGATGCACAAAGCTGTCGCTGATTACTTGAGGCTCTTGACTTGGTAAATTATTTGACTTAATTTCAGACTTAGTAGAAAGTTCCTGTCGGAGAGTAGGTTTCTCTAATAGAAACATTGTTTTCTTCTTAAAATCAATTTGTTGATTTCCTCGAAGATGAAGACCCAATTGATTAATTAATTCTTCGGGGTTGGGTGCTGATGCTGCAACTTGCTGTAGTAATCTTGAGGCAAGGGGGCCGACAAATTCCAAAAGAATCGTTTCCAAGCGGCTGTAATTTTCTGGAGACAGAATAAAAGCATGCGGATACCCAATTGAGTTTTGTTGAGAAAGTGAGGTTTGAGGCGGTTGTGTAAAAAATTGTGATTGAGGTAATTGTGCTTCTACTTGAGTATCAAAATGCTTAAGCACCTGTAGAACTTCAGTCGCAGACTGATAGCGCTGTTTAAAGTGGTGTAGCACCATCTTAGATAGCACAGATGCCAACTCAGAACTGACGTTAGCCTGATGCTGCCAAGAAATTTCTCCTGTATTTGGGTCTTCCTCAAAGTTTATAGGATGTAACCCCGTCAGCGATTGAATAGCAATAATGCCCAAGGAATAAATATCGCTGTTGGGGCGGGGCTTACCTTGCCCCTGTTCTGTAGACATATATCCTGGGGTGCCAATGATAATAGTAGCCCCCATGTGCCCTGCAACTGTAAGCAGTTGAGTTTGGACTTGTTTAACTGCACCAAAGTCAATCAGCACAAACTTGCCGTCTTGTTGCCGCCTGATTATATTGTCTGGCTTGATATCTCGATGGATAACGTTGTGACTGTGAATAAATTGCAGAATACCCAACACCTGTTGGAGCAGTTGAATTACTTTCTCTTCTGTCCAAGGTTGATTGGGGAACAGTTCCGCTTTCAGAGTATGCCCTTCAATCAACTCTTGCACTAAGAAGAACTCTTGGTTGTCTTCAAAATAGGCTAAAAGTCGAGGAATCTGGTCATGGTTACCCAGTTGTTCTAGTGTTTCTGCCTCACTGGTAAATAGCCGTCTAGCAGTTTCGAGAAGTTTAGGGCTACGAATAACGGGCTTAAGGTGTTTGACAACACATTTCGGGAAACCTGGCCGATGGGTATCTTGGGCTATATAGGTTTGACCAAAGCCACCTCCACCTAAGACCTGGAGGACTTGGTAACGTCCGTCTAATAATTGTCCTAACATTATGTCACTTGCCTAAGTCCTCAAATTAATCTTGGTACAACTACCAGCTTTGGGCTGGCTAGCGATACATGCATTAGGTTGATCCAACCTCAACGTCTTTATTGTAGAACTGTCCTCAATAGAGCGATGCCTTCTCTGCCAGACGCTCTTGCTAGCTTGCTTCTCCGTAGAAGTACGGCGGGCTACGCCTACGCTAAGACAATCAAAGATGTTTGCACAACGGTGGTCTGATATTTCTTAAAACTAATCTGATAGACTAGCTTAAATTTGAAATTATAAAAGCTGGTAGCTCAGGGCTGATAACTAACTATGAGTGAAGCCTTATTCTGTATCGAAAATCTGCGAGTTGCCTATCCTGGGCGGAGTGGAGAAGAAGCAAGCTGGGCGGTTGATGATGTATCTTTCAGCTTGCAACCAGGCCAAAGAATGGGATTGGTGGGAGAATCGGGTTGTGGTAAGTCAACTATCGGACGGGCAGTAATGCGTTTACTACCAGCCTCTAGTCGGGTTGAGGGAGGGGTGACATTTCAAGGAAAGTCGGTGTTTGACTTGATGCCTAACCAGTTGCGGAAGTTTCGGGGAGAGGCGATCGCATTAGTTTTTCAAGATCCCATGACACGCCTCGATCCGCTGATGACGATTGGTAAGCATTGTATCGAAACCCTTCAGGCGCACTCACCAGAATTATCAACACGCCAAGCCAAAGAAAAAGCACTTGCTACCTTGGCAAAGGTGAATATTCCAGCTAGTCGCTGGAATCAGTATCCTCATGAGTTTAGTGGTGGAATGCGCCAACGGGTAGCGATGGCCTTAGCTTTACTTCTTAGCCCCAAGTTGATTGTTGCCGATGAACCCACCACCAGTTTAGATGTGACTATCGCTGCACAGATATTGCAAGAATTAACTCGCCTGTGCAGTGAAGAAAACATGGGATTGCTGCTGATTTCTCACGATTTAGCAATGGTGGCTGAGTATTGCGATCGCATTGGCGTTATGTATAACGGCAAGATGGTGGAAATGGGTTCTACAGAAACTGTATTTAGACACCCTCAACATGAATACACGCGATCGCTCTTAAAAGCAGCTTTACATATTCAAGCAGTAAAAGATAATGGAGAATTGATAATTGCCAATGACGCAGAAAAGCAATTACCGATTATTAATCATAAATCCCCAATTTTGAGTCTTACAGAACTCAAGCAATACTACACCATAGAACCTAACTTTATCGAACGACTGTTTAACACACAAGAGCAGACAATTAAAGCAGTAGATGGGATCAACCTGGATCTTTATTCAGGAGAAATTCTCGGCTTAGTCGGAGAATCAGGTTGTGGTAAAAGTACGCTATCACGAACAATCTTGCAACTAATTCGTCCCACTAGTGGCAAAGTTGAGTTTTTAGGACAAGATTTAACTAAATTGTCGCGTCAAGAAATTCGCTCCTCACGGCGGCAAATACAAATGGTCTTTCAAGACCCTCATGCTTGTCTCAATCCAGCGATGACAGTAGGACAAAGTATTGCTGATCCTTTATTTATCCACAATCTTGCCGATCCCGTTAAGGCAAAAGAACAGGTTTTGTCGATGCTAGAGAAAGTTGGGTTAACACCGCCAAAAGTGTATTATGAGCGTTATCCATCAGATTTGTCTGGTGGACAACAGCAACGAGTTGCGATCGCTCGTGCTTTGATTACTCACCCGAAACTTTTGATCTGCGATGAACCAGTGAGTATGTTAGACGCCAGCGTCCAGTCGCAAGTGCTGGATTTAATGTTGCAATTAAAGGAAGAGTTTGATTTAACTTATCTGTTTATCACTCATGACCTTTGGTTAGCGAGGTTTTTGTGCGATCGGATTGCCGTGATGAATAGCGGTAAAATTGTCGAACTCGGTCTGACAAAAAATATTTTTGCTAATCCTCAGCACCCTTATACCAAAACCTTACTAGCTGCTGCTCCGTTACTAGCACGGGCGTGATATCATGTTCGCTAACACAACCAAGCAAGTAATAAATACTGCTTAATTGTCATGACTCGTAACCGCTGATTTACTTATATTGAATCTGCTGGAGTCTCTAGGATTTATCGTCATAACTCCTCTAATTATTGAAATACGTTGTTGTTGAATCCACGTTAAACCTGTGGTCGATTACCTTTTATAACACTAGCAATGAAAGCATAGCTTTTGCACATCAAACGACTTAATCTAGCGAAAAATTAGTTAATTAGCAGGTAAATAAGTATATGGAATTAAAAACACAAAACTGGAAAAATTTCACAGCAAACCATTTGTGCGACTGGCACGGTATTTGGACAAGATATTCCCCCCAAGGAGAAGTTACCGAGTCGTTTCGTAGTCTAAGAAGCTTTCAGAGCAATCCACAGCAGACAGAAATAGCTCACACTAATCACTATATGTATGCTGATGGCACAATCAAGGAAGAAAGTTGGGAATATAACTTGGAGTCTAATAGCTTAGTTGATGGGGTTTTTCACCCCGAAAGTCAGTGGATGAGGGGGTTATTTTTTGAATCAGGTCATGCTGCTTGGGTAACAATGCAGTTAAAAATTGACTCCTTTTTTGCTATTGAATTATTTTTTAAGGACGAGGAACTACGACATAGTGTCGGTATTGTTTACGATCAGCAAGGAGCTTTGTTCCGAACGGCGAACATTCGTGAAGATGTTACAGGTTTCCCTAGTAAACACTGGTCTAAAGAAATAGAACAGGTATCTGAGAGAAATCTGAGTGGCAATTGGCAAGGAACCTCCGTCACCATTACCCCTGATTTAAAGATTTCTGAGCCTGTACCAACTCAACTACACCCTAGTTGGGAAGAACAAAATACCTTCTTTTTACCTGACGGAGTTTCTATCAGTTGTCCAGATAAAGTGAGTGTTGGTACTCCTTTTATTCTGGCAGCGAATTGGCTGGTGACAGACTCCAAATTGCAACAATTGAGCGTCAAGTATGACGAGTCTGGCGCTTTTGCTGGACTGATCCTGGAACTCCTGCACATTTGATGCAAAGAATTGGTGGGCTTTGCCAATATTGCCAATTAAAAAATGAACTGCGAATTAGGGACTTCCAAGGAATAAATTACTCAAAAAAAATCAAGAGTTCACATTTAAGCAATTCTGAACTTTTCAAGGCAGACATCGCCTTTGCTAAACTAAATCTCTGGTTTAGGAATGATTTTAGAAATGCTATCGCTTTATACTATTTATTTTCTAATTTTAGAAATGCGATCGCACTTTTCTCTTAACTGGGTTTATCAGACTCAAACGGATTCCACAATCTCACTTGTGTAATCCAACGGAAATCATCTGTATTTCTTGTTATCAAAGTTAGTCCATAAACCAAAGCAGTGCCGGCAATAATTGCATCACCTAAAGTCATTCGTTTTTGTTGTCGCAGAATTACCGCTTGATTTAAAACATCTTGAGAGATTGGTAGAACCTGAGCAACTTGAAAAAAATCCTCAAAATACTGACGTTGTTCCTCTTTAAGCAGATGATAGCCTAACACTTCCAAATAACTGAGCGCTGATACCGCAGGTGCATATTCAGCAATTAACTCTCTCAATTTGGCGTTTTCTGATTGAGCAGAATATATTATAATATTGCTATCGAGCAGCACGTTTTATCGTCCCGGAAGTGAACGGTCTTGACGAGTTTCTTGCTGCCAAATAACTGGATCAACATCAGTCAAAGTTTGACTCACAGCAAGTTTTTCTAATATTTCAGCCATTCTTCGTCCCCGTGCTTGTTTATCTATGACTGATTCATTTTCCAGCAATGTAACATGAACTGGGATTTGTTGCTCTCCTAACGTAGGTACATCATCAATCCACTCTAAACGACTTCCTTTCAACCAAGCTCTGAATGTTTTTAGCATTATTTCGCTCTCTACTTTCTATCTATCTTGGCATCGCTCTCAAAACTACAATATACAATAAGCGATCGCCAGATTCTCTATGTTTATGTGCGTAAGGGTAGCTCATCAAAAATATCATTAGCATCTGCGTTTTTATACAGATTACACTGGCATCATTTGCGGGACTGAATCAGGGGATGCTGGCTCAAAATGTAATACCATAATTTGCTCTGGGCGTAAACCGACAGATTCGTATGTGCGCCCATTGCGATCGCTAAATTCAACCTCAAATGCAGCACCATCAGCTAATAATTCAACTACTGTGCCAACTTGACCACGGTACAAGTTGTATTCAGGTAAATCAATTGTCAGTGCTACTACATCCAGCAACTCAATTCTACTTTTATTCATCTTGTATAACTTCCAGATATTACACAGGATAGCAGGTTGTTAATCTTGGGACATCAGAACCTTCTTCAATAATCCAAGCACTGCGAATAGTTGCACTTTTATTTTGCCATTTGAGTGTGAAATCTAGTATGTAACGTTGTCCAAATTCATCACGTCGTCCCAAACTAACTTCTTGAGTCGTAACTGCTTCTAAAAGAATCTGGCGCAATTCTTCAGCGTTTTCATCCTTCATACCCAGACTTGCTGAAAAGAGACGGGCTTTATGTTTGCCTTCATCATGCTCTGGATTGAGGCAGTAGTCACGCAGTTTACGAATATCAACGACTGCATTTTCTGCATTTGGGATTAGATTGGGTAAATTAGACATAATTTTTATTTTTAGAGTAGGTATAGATTTTAGGGAATATAAACATGGAAAATGCCTGTGCAAATTAAGTTTTACAGCCAAGGGGCTATTTGGGCTTAAAATACACAGGCACTTCAATTTTATTTACTTGCTATATATTATACACTTAATTCATAGCAAGGGTATATTTATTGAATTTTATTCAACTTTTTCAACTTACTTAATGCTATTCTTTACCGCCGCCAAAAAGTTTGTATATCCCGTATCCAATAGCTGCCGCAGCAGCAACAGGTGCAGCAGCAACTATGGCAGTACCGGCGATCGCACCTCCCCCAACAACACCACCGATACCTGCAAGGGTACTCATAATTGCAGCACCAGAAGCACCAGCAGCTACTGTTACAGCACCAGCACCAGCTACACCAGCAGCAGCCCCAATATTTGTAGCTGTTCTTGCAGCTGCACGAGCTTCACGTTCTTCCTCAGACAAATCCGGTTGGTCTTTGAACAAAGTTTCATTCATTATTTTTGCTCCAGCATAAGCTGGGCCTGCTGCCAATACAGCAGGAGCAGCCGCCATACCACCACCAACCACACCACCTGCCGCAGCTAGACCGGAAGTAATTCCTGCTCCTGAAGTTGCCGCAACAGATAACCCTGTAGCAGCGCTGACAGCAGCGCCTGCGGCTGCACCAGTCTCTACAACTGCTCGTACCGTCTTTACGTCTTTATCCAAACTCATAAATCAATTTTTCCTAATCAGGTAAGCAATACAATATCACTGTGACATAATTATTACTAATTTTATAGTAGTATTAGCACTAGTTATATTAGCTACATTCTAAATCGCCAATGAAGACTAAACGTATTCATCAGCCTCAGAACCATAAAAATATATTTTCCAGAAGTCTATTGACTTCAAACAAATATATTGAGAAACTAATAGTTAGTTTAACTAATTAATGGAAGTGCATCAAACTTGTGACAATTCTGACGGGAAAAATAAATCGATCGCAACCTCCTAACGAAACAAAACCGCTGATTTTGGAAACTCAGGGACTTACACGCCGTTTTGGCAAGTTAACGGCCGTTAATAACCTGAGCATATCTGTGGAACAGGGCGAAGTCTTTGGACTGCTCGGGCCCAATGGGGCAGGAAAAAGTACAGTTATTAAGATGTTGACAACTTTGCTACCTGCCAGTGCAGGGAAAGCAACCTTAGCTGGCTATGATGTGACTCGTCAACCTAATCCTGTGAGACGGGCTATCGGCTATGTCCCCCAGGCGCTCTCTGCTGATGGTAGCCTCACGGGTTACGAAAATCTCTTAATCTTCGCCAAACTGTATGGAATACCTGCCAAAGGACGCGATCGCCGCATTTATGAGATTCTAGAATATATGGGTTTGCAAGATGCGGCGAAGCGCTTGGTACGAAACTACTCTGGTGGAATGATCCGCAAGCTGGAAATCGGCGTATCAGTTTTACATCAACCCCAAATTTTGTTTCTGGATGAGCCGACTGTTGGACTAGATCCGATCGCTCGAACTCAAGTATGGCAACTTGTGTTACAACTCTGTGCTGATTACGGCACAACTATATTTTTAACAACCCACTTTTTAGAAGAAGCGGACAGCTTATGTAACCGAGTGGCGATTATGCGACAAGGTGAAGTCGTAATTACAGGCACACCAAGCGATTTAAAAGCTTCTTTAGGTAAGCCTAACGCAACTTTGGATGATGTCTTTATTTACTATACAGGCGACCAGTTAACATCAGGAGTCAACTACCGTGACACAGCAAGAACCAGACGTACTGCTCAACGGTTGGGTTAAAACACCACCTACTCGCCGAGCCAATCTGATCTCTGCAATTAAAGAGCTAGTTACGAAAACTCTGGCGATCGCTGAATTGGAAGTGCGTAAACTCCGCCACGATCCCACTGATTTAGTAGTCAGATCAGTGCAACCGTCATTATGGTTGCTGATTTTTGGGCAAGTGTTCTCCAAACTTCGGGGAATTCCGACAGGGAACTTACCTTATTTAGACTTCATGGCTGCTGGCATTCTCGCTCAAAGCGTTTTAAATGTAGCCATTTTCACCGGTGGAATGACACTAATTTGGGAGCGAGATTTAGGGATTGTACATAAATTTCTTGCTAGTCCTACACCCCGTCTAGCAATGGTCTTGGGCAAAGCTCTAGCATGTGGGGTTCGGTGCTTATCACAGGTAGCAGTAATTTATGTATTGTCTTTTATCTTACATGTAAAATTAAATCTCCATCCTTTAGCTTTTGGGCAAGTGCTATTGATAGTGATGCTGGGGGCGGCTTGCTTTTGTCTTTTTTCATTGATTATTGGCTGTTTGGCAAAAACCAGAGAGCGAATGACCGGAATTGGACAAATGTTAACCATGCCGTTTTTTTTTGCCAGCAATGCTATTTATCCGATCTCAATAATGCCCGACTGGTTAAAGTTTATCTCCCACTTGAATCCCTTAACTTATGAGGTTGACGCCTTACGCAGCACAATGCTAGTGAATGGAATCAGCGTCTATGGCTTTGGTTGGGATTTGGCAATTCTCTTATTAACAGTAACAGTCTTGGCGATCATCGGTGGACGACTTTATCCACGGGTAGCAATGTAATCCGCAATGGAACTAGCATTTATGGCTTTGGTCTGGATTGTACAATTCTCTTATTAACACTAATAATCTTAGCCATCATTGGTGGAATTGATCCACGGGTGGCAATGTAATCAGGAGAACAACAAGCCCATGACCTTGGATAAACTTACTAAAGGTGCAACTTCCGAAGAATGTGCCGCTAGGGTAATGGACACAGTTCCATTAGTGATGCGGTTTATCCGAGCAGATATGCGTGCCCATAGCGCTGCTTTTTTATCTATACCTCAGTTGCGATCGCTAGCATTTATCAATCGCAATCCTGGTGCTTCATTATCTGATTTGGCAGAGCATTTAGGTGTTACCTCTGCCACGGCATCAGCAACCATAGAACGCTTGGTACAACGCGATTTCGTGAAACGGATCGCTCATCCTCAAGAGCGGCGGCGGGTGCTGCTCAATTTGACTGAAGATGGAAAGCACCATCTCAAGCAATCCCAAGATCAAACTCGGACTCATATTACCGACCTGCTGAAAGGTCTTACACAAGAACAAATTTCTAACATTGAAGAAGGCTTAACTCTACTAAAAAATGTCTTCGAGCAAACGGAACTCAAATCCCGATAACTCTGAGGTTGCACAGCACGATCCCTTTGCAGCCTTGAAGTTTCGAGACTATCGGCTATTTATCATTGGACGGCTGGTGCTGTCCGTGGGATCACAAATGCAAACTGTAGCTATCGGCTGGGAACTCTATGAGCGGACTAACTCAGCGATAGTTCTTGGTGGTGTGGGACTGGCGCAAGTCTTGCCGATGATTGCTCTGACCTTGATTACCGGACATGTAGCCGATCGCCGCGATCGCAAACTCATCATGTTACTGTCAGTGATGCTGCTAGCTCTCTGTTCGCTAGCTTTGGCAGTGCTTTCCTATACTAAAGGTGCAATTTTTTTAGTTTACGCCTGCTTGGTATTAACAGGTGTCGCTAGGGCGTTCTCAAGGCCTGCCAGTGATGCTCTGATGTGGCAGTTGATACCTGTGAGTGCATTTACCAATGCAGCTACTTGGAATAGTAGTAGCTTTCAGTTAGCCGCTGTGATTGGCCCTGCCTTGGGGGGATTCGGCATCGCTTGGCTAGGAAGTGCTACAGGAGTATATGTAGTAGCAGCGATCGCCGCGTTGCTGTGTTTTATTTTAACAGTACCGATTAAAGAGCAAAAAGGCATCCGCACAACTGAGCCAATCTCATTCAAAGCGTTGTCAGCTGGTGCTAAATTTGTTTGGCAGAATCAGTTGATTTTAGCAGCGATCACATTGGATATGTTTGCTGTATTGTTGGGTGGTGCGATCGCGTTGCTACCCATCTTTGCCAAAGATATTTTACATGTGGGGCCAGTGGAATTAGGATACTTACAAGCAGCCCACTCCATTGGTGCTTTGACTATGGCGATTACGCTGGTGTATTTACCACCGTTACGCAAAGCAGGCCCTGCCTTATTATGGTCAGTAGTTGGCTTTGGGGTTGTGACAATTATCTTTGGACTTTCTCATTCGTTTTGGCTGTCTATGCTGATGCTGATCCTTGGTGGCGCACTAGATAGTATTAGCGTTGTGATTCGCCATACATTAGTTCAAATCAGAACACCGGATCATTTGCGTGGTCGGGTTGCTGCTATTAATAGCGTGTTTATTAGTGCCTCGAATGAATTGGGGGGTTTTGAGTCTGGGTTGACAGCAGCTTTATTTGGCCCAGTGATTTCGGTTGTGGGTGGTGGAATTGGCACCATTGTGGTGGTGATTGCTACAGCTATGATTTGGCCGGAAATTCGGAAGTTAGGGGCTTTGCAGGAGTATAAATAGAAGCACATCGCAATTATTTTAAAAGTCAGGGTGATTTGAAATAATTTGTTTCTAGGTTCCACAACTACAAGATCATGTGGTTCAAATAAAGTAGAGACGTTGCAATGCAACGTCTCTACACACATCGAATTAAAGGTGATCGCTGAGATGAATTTCTTATACCAATTCTGTATGAAGATGCGCCATATATGAGGAACGTAGACGCGGAGCGGCTTGCCGCAGGCTACCGCAAAGAACACAAAGCACACAAAGAAAAAAATAAGAAGCCAAGAAAATTTGGTGCAGCATCACAAAGAAATGGTATTAGATATGTTGTTCAAATTATAGTTGCGTATATTTTCGTTTCTATGGCTACTATTCTTACTCAAACTCAACTTCAAGAGTTGCCTCCAGGCGATCGCATATTACGCTGTCGATTGGGATAGAGAAAATTCTGAGAGGGTGACAAAATAGACTTGCAGGAGTTGTTTGATTTATTTACGTAGTTCAATTGAGTAATAATTTACAGTCTGCAATATTTTTTTGACAGACTGTGATTTCAACGGAAAATTTATGATTTTAGGATTTTAGATATTTTTAACTCGCAGTTATATACAAATGTTCTCAAGTAAGTTATTATTCTCATGATGATTTGATAATAATTATAACTAATAAGGTTATCCATGCTTTTTCCCTTCTTGATCATGTTCCGAGAGGGCGTTGAAGCTGCACTTGTCGTGGGAATCATTGCCAGTTATCTCAAGCAAACTGGACGTACCCATTTGATGAAGTCAGTCTGGATTGGCATCGCACTAGCGACTTTTCTTTGTCTAGGTGCTGGAATTATTTTGCAAATAACCAGTCAGGAGTTTCCGCAGAAAGAACAGGAACTATTTGAAGCGGTAATTTCCATCGTCGCAGTTGGGGTTCTCACCTGGATGGTTTTCTGGATGCGCCGTGCTGCTCGTTCGATAAAAGGCGAGTTACAGTCTCAAATTGAAACTGCCATTCAGTCGGGGGATAAATGGGGTATAGCACTAGTGTGGATGGCATTCTTTGCAGTACTGCGGGAAGGTCTGGAAACAGTAGTGTTTTTGCTGGCCACGTTTCAGCAAAATTTGGGAATTCAAGCTCCTGTGGGGGCATTGTTTGGATATGCAGCCGCCCTAGCCGTCGGTGTAGGCATCTATCAAGGTGGTATCCGCATCAACTTGAAACGATTTTTTAAATGGACAGGAGCCTTCATTATCGTGGTTGCTGCTGGACTCTTAGCAAGTGGGGTGAGAGCTTTCCATGAAGCCGGAGTGTGGAATTCACTACAAACAGTGATATTCGATGCTAGCGGGGTACTTCCCAAGAACGGATTTCTCGGTTCACTTTTGACGGGATTTTTTGGATATAACGATACCCCTACTGTCAGCGAGGCGATCGCCTATTTTGGCTATCTAATTCCTACCATGTCGCTGTTCTTCTTAGGGGATAAGGCTGGACAAAAGACTACAGCAAGCCATTCTTAGCTACTTCAATAATTTTTAGGAAAATACAAGAATGAAAAATGTTTTAAAGTACTCAACAATTATCTGTCTAATTGCCTTGACAGTAGCTGCCTGTGAATCCAACAAATCAAGCGATACTTCCACGAATAATTCTCCAGAAGCTAAGGTAGCCAGTGATACCTCTACTAAAAATTCTACCGAAACTGCTTTGACTGTGACAGATAAAGGTTGTGAACCAAATCAGCTGACACTAGCATCTGGGGAAAACAACTTTGTGCTTACCAACAAAAGCAGCCAACCTTTGGAGTGGGAGATTTTGTCTGGGGTGAAAGTGATTGAGGAAAAGGAAAATATTGCTCCTGGCTTCGTTCAAAAACTCAAAACCAATCTAGAACCGGGTGAATATGACATGGCTTGCGGTTTACGCAGCAATCCAAAAGGGAAAATCACAGTCAAAGCTGGAGGAGATTCTCAAGCCAAAGGGACTGTAGATCAAGGTCAATTAGTCGGTGCGATCGCGGAATACAAAGTCTACGTCACAAAAGAAACTGACCAACTAGTGGCAGACAACAAGACCTTCACAGATGCCGTGAATGCTGGAGACGTTGCTAAAGCCCAGAAACTCTATGCCCCTACTCATGCCCACTGGGAACGTGCAGAACCGATAGCGGAACTTTTCTCCGATCTCGATAAAACGATGGATTCCCGTGCTGATGACTTTGCTAAAAAAGAGGCTGACCCAGCATTCACTGGATACCATCGTATAGAGAAAGCTTTATTTCAAGACAAAACTACAAAAGGCATGAAACCTTTTGCCGAAAAGCTACAGAAAGATGGACTAGACCTACAAAAGCGCATTGCCACCTTGACCATTGAACCAAAAAATATGGTTGGCGGTGCTGCTGACTTGATTGAAGAAGTGGGTAAAACCAAGATTTCTGGAGAAGAAGACCGTTACAGCCATACTGACCTCTGGGACTTCAGCGCTAATGTAGAGGGTTCCCAAAAGATTGTAGAGTTATTGCGCCCCGTCATCCAAAAAGCCAACCCAGATTTGCTGAAGCGTGTAGATAGCAATTTCACCAAAGTTAACCAAAAACTTGCTAAATACAAAACCCCTGATGGTGGTTTTGCTACCTATAACAAGGTGAGTGAAGCAGATAAAAAAGACATGAAAACAGCGATCGCTGCCCTTGCTGAAGATTTGTCTCAGTTGCGTGGCACTCTGGGCGTTAGCTAATTGATCAAGAATTCCTAGAGGAGTAAATTATGTCCATTACAAAGCAACCAAGTTTACGCATTACTCCCAAGCTAGGCCGTCGTGACTTGTTAATCGGCATGGCAGCAGCAGGTGGAATCGCAGCTTTGACGACTTTGGGTTATCGTACTCTTCTGGGAACACCTCTTGACCCATCTGAAGAGGTCGTGCCCTTCTTTGGGTTTCACCAAGCAGGTATTCTTACGCCTACTCCTGCTGCTGGTTTGATGGTCGCATTTGATACAAGTGCTACAAATAAAGCAGATTTAGTGCGGTTGTTCAAAACTTTAACTGAGCGCATCCAGTTTCTGATGGCAGGGGGAACACCCAAGCCGCGCGACCCCAAATTTCCCCCCAGTGATTCGGGGATTATGGGCCCGGAGATCGCTCCCAATAACCTGACAATCACCCTAGCTGTGGGTAACTCACTATTCGATAACCGTTTTGGACTAGGCAACTTGAAACCTAAGCGGTTAGATACGATGCCTAATTTTCCCAATGACCAACTTGACCCAGATTTATGTCATGGGGATATACTGTTACAATTCTGTGCGAATACTGAGGAATCGAATCTCCACGCTTTACGCGACATCATTAAGAACTTGCCAGACTTGATAACTTTGCGTTGGCAAATAGCGGGGTTTCTGCCGCCGAATACCCACAAAAAACAAGGCAAATCTACGGTGCGTAATCTGCTTGGTTTTAAAGATGGGACAGCAAATCTAAATGCTAGTGACGACAAATTGATGAACCGGATTGTCTGGGTACAGCCAAACAGTGGCGAACCAGCTTGGACAGTAGGAGGAAGCTATCAAGTGGTGCGAGTCATCCGCAACTTAGTCGAACGCTGGGATCGCACACCACTACAGGAACAAGAGACAATTATTGGACGCATTAAGGATTCTGGCGCACCTTTAGGGATGAAGTACGAGAAAGATACTCCCAATTATGATCAAGACCCTAAAGGTAAACAAATTCCTCTCAATGCTCATATCCGCCTTGCTAATCCTCGCAAATCAGAGTCGAGTTTGATTCTGCGGCGTGGTTTCAATTATTCACGCGGGTTTGACAAATCTGGACATTTAGATATGGGTTTGTTGTTTGTTTGTTTTCAAGCTGATTTAGAGAAGGGATTCGTGACAGTGCAAAATCGCTTGATTGGGGAACCTTTGGAGGAGTACATTCGCCCTATTGGTGGTGGATATTTCTTTGCTTTACCTGGTGTCAAAGCTGAAGGAGGTTATCTTGGTCAGTCATTACTAGAAGCATCAGCGGTGTAGATTTATGTTTAATTTTTAATTTTTTGGCGATCATTAGTCACTGTAAATAGTAGCGATCGCCTTTGTTGTAGGCTGATAAGAGTTTTCAATTGGTGAAGTCCAGAACATTGTAGGGACAATCCATGAATTGCCCCTACCTGAGATATCTGCTTTCACCCCTTGTAGCAGCAGGGCTGTTTCATTCCCTAAAGAGCCTTAAAAATCAACTGTTATAGCGATTAAAAATTGATTATTTTGTTACCAACGTGCCGAGAAAATGAACAATCTTACTGTTGTTTAAGTGCTTAAAAGTTCATCTTCTCGTCACCCTCACTTACAATTTTTCTCGCAAACCATCTTGACAAATTCTGTTTGAAATGGAATGAAACAGCCCTGCTTGTAGCAGGGTTAGCGCGTCTCAAACCCTATTGACAGGCGGATAATAGTATGGAATTAGAGTTTGAGACAGCCGCCGCCAACACAGAAACCATAGACTGATTGTTCATCGCGGCTCGGCGTGACTTTTGGCGAATACTGCGACGAAAAGATGTTTCTCGCTCTCAGAGGATGTTTGAAAAGTATAAAATGTGATGCCCAACGGAGCGCCAGCGTAGTGAAGCATCTCACGATTTAACGGAAAATCGGGATTTTTCACTCCACTTTGTTACGTTCAGAACGATGAATTATACTTTTCATCGACTTTTCAAACATCCTCTAATGCTTTTACAGGCAAAGGTGGGAGAGTCAATATCAAAGCGAATAGCATTTATGGTATTCAGTTCCGTGAAAGTCCAACTCTCTTGAGTGACATCACTGCTAGTTCTGAATTTGGTATCCAGGGCAATGTAGAAATCAACACCCTTGGTATCGACCCCAACAGTGGCTTAGTTGAGCTACCTACAATAGCAGTAGTCCCAGAAGTAGCGCAAGTCTGCTCCCGTCCAGGTTATGCTCAAAGCAGTTTTATTATTACCGGACGCGGCGGTTTGCCTCCCAATCCCACCAAGGATGTTCTCACTCCGGATGCAGTAGAAGTAGGTTGGGTATGGCTCGACTCTAGCAGCGATCGCAATAGTCCACCTGTTACTACTAACCCAGTTACCACCACATCAGAATCTATTGTAGAAGCAAGTAAATGGGTGGTAAACAAAAAGGGAGAGGTGGTACTTACAGGTAATGTATCTGCTGGCGATCGTGGTTCGTGGTACAAGAGTCTACCTTGCAGTGCAACTCATGCTCATCAGTAAATGGGTGTTAAGAATGCTCAAATATTGAATAATTAAGTCATATGTCTTGTAGCAATTGTGTGTATCAAAGCCAATTTCCTACTAAGATATAAGGTGTCCAGAAATAAGGACTTTTTTGTTTAGTAAATATTGACAGGATGCGCTTACGCTGTGCAGAAATCAAGGTAGTTGGTACTATAGGAATTTATGCTTTTGATGATGCTACCGTAGCTCTCAAGTTTGCTCAAGCATTTCGTCAGGAGTTAGCCGTACAAGACTTGCCTCTCGTATAGGTATTGAGGCTAATAAAGTTTTAATTTTATATTTTTCCGTTGACGGTAAAGACATTGCTGGTAACCCGGTAAACGTTGCTTCCAAAATGGCTCAAGACAAAAGGCAATTTGGCAAGTTATATCTGAGTTCCATAATCAAAGAATTGTTGGACGTGAGCGAATTTGCACAAATTACGTATACAGTTTCTGGAGTATAAATCACTATCTACGAAGGTTAATCACAAGCCTGCGATCGCATAAATATTTGCACAGGCGATCACACTATATTTTCTTGGCATCTAATTTATTTGCGATTGCTCTAATTGATAAGTTAAGACTGAAAGCAAGTGGCGGTTTCCGGCAAATTTGACTGGTACAGTACAATATAAAATCTTTAAGATCACCTGGATATAACAAATATAATTACTTACGTAATTACTTACTTGAAAAAATAGTTTCCGGAAAATCTGTGGTGAAGTATTTAATAATGCTACTGATCAACTTTGGTTCCCACAGCGGTGGTTAGCAGCTTGCAATAACAGCGAGTCAGCAAAGGCACGAGCGTCACTTGCAAATTTACCACCAGCTAACTGCACTCTTCTTGCCAGTTACCGCGCTCGCATTGCAGATGCTTGAAATTGGCTCAAAGCAGTCTTAGTATAATGGTAGACATAAGCCCTAACCCTCAATTTTGAATATTAGATCGTTTTTATAGGTAAGTATTATGAGCAATAACCTTCCAGCAGACGCAGGAAATGTTTTAACTTAGCTGACACCTTGATAAATAAGGAGTCGCCTTTTGTGGAAAGTGATGGATTGCTCTTGTTTAAAGAAGATTGCAAGACTCCAGAATTCTTAAACTCATCTTTTTGCATACATTTATTTGGTGAATTAGTTGTTGTAGATCACTATGTACTGTTGTTTCCTGATTCAGAAATTCTCACAGACTACGCTAAGACTCTGGTCAACTATGATGCCAAAATCACAGAAGGGCCAGGAAAATGGCCTGATGATTTTTGTCCAGAGCAAAACCTATTGCCCGAAGATGCTAGCATGTACTTTCTCTCAGCCTTAATGCCGTCAGGCATGATTTTGGTACTGCTTGCGCCTAACGCGCCAGATGAACAGATCGCTAGCTTATTCGAGGAGCAAGGTTCTAATACTGTCCATCACGTTGCCATTATTGTTGATGATATCTATGCAGCAGCAGAGGTGTGGCAGGAGAAGGGCTTTATTCCTCTATCTATGACTCCTCAAGAGGATGGTTCCTTGTGCCAATGGTTTTTCCGCAACTGGGCAGGCCAAATTATAGAGCTAATCTGCCGCCGATGGATCGGTAAAGAGACTTTTTCCTGCGAGAATATCGCTGGTTTACGCCTTTCAGAATTGGCAGCCTAAACTTGTCAAGTATACTCCCCACGACGGTGGTTAGCAGCTTGTAATAACAGCGATTCGGCAAAAGCGATCGCATCACTTGCAGATTTACCACCAGCTAATTGCGCTAGTTCTTCCCGGCGAGTGGTTAAATTATCCAAGGTAGTAACTCTGACAACGGTACGCTGTTCGGCGTTATCATTGTTGGCTTTTTTACCTTTGCCTTGATTGATAGTTAGCTTATCTACGCGGAAATGGCGATCGGCCATGGCCGCAACTAAAGGCTGGTGAGTAACACATAATACTTGGTTGCGTTGACTTAGCTGGTGTAATTTCTCAGCGATCGCTTGGGCGACTCTTCCCGAAACCCCGACATCAATTTCATCAAATACCATTGTTCCAGCCACATCAACTTGAGAAAAACAAGCTTTCAGAGCCAGTAAAAAGCGGCTCATTTCCCCGCCAGAGGCAATTTCCGTTAAAGGTTGCAGTGGTTCTCCAGGGTTGGGACTAAACATAAAGGTAATTTTATCTGCTCCGGTGGCAGTTGGGGAAGCAGGCACTATCTCAACCTGAAACTGCACTTTTTCCATCGCTAGGGGCTTGAGTTCAAATATCAAACGTGATTCTAAATTAGCAGCCGCCTGACTCCGCAGTTGAGTTAACTGATTACTTGCTTGGATGAGTTTCTCAAAACACGCCTTTTCTTGCTGTTCTAGGTTTTCGATAGATTGTTCGCTGTTGTTAAGTTGGGCTAATTCCTCTTGAATACGTTGATAATAAGCGATCGCTTCAGTAAGTGTCGGCCCATACTTCCGGCAAATTTGCTTTAATTCCCGAATGCGGAGTTCCACCTCTTCCAACCTGTGGGGATCGGCTTCCAAACCATCCCCATAGGTATTAATCTGCCTTCCCACTTCCATTACCGCAGCTTGCGCGTCCCGCACCAATTCCAATAGGGGTTGCAGTTGGGTGTCGTATTCCACCATGTCATTTAATGTTGCCTCACTGTTTCCCAATAAATCTGCTGCGGCTGGGATTTCATTATCGTTTTGATACAAAGCCTGATAAACTTTGTAACTCATTTGTTGCAAATCGACGACATGATTCAGACGTTCCCGTTCTTGTCCCAACTGTTCCAATTCATCAGGTTCAGTGAGATTGGCTGCTCCCAATTCTTGCACTTGATAGGTGAGCAAGTCGAATTGTTGCAACCGTTCCCGTTCTGATGTCCGGCGTTTTTCTAGTGCTAAATGCGCCTGTTGGTAAGCACTAAAACTCGTGGCGACCTTGTGACGCTGCTGCATCAAAGAGTCGCCGCCATATAAATCCAACCAGTCGCGGACTTGGGCAGATTGTCCCACTTGCACCGTTTGACCTTGGGCTGTGATTTCCACCAAGCGATCGCGCATTCCTCCCATGATCTGCCGATTTACCAACACGCCATTCACCCGCGATCGACTGCGGATATTACTAGCAGTGGCTGTGATTTCTCGGCTAATGACTACGGAATTTTCATCAAGCAAATCTATTTCCTGTTCACTCAACCAAGCGGTTAGGGGGGCGTTTGAGGTGAAAGTAGCTTCTACCATTGTCCGACTTGTCCCTGTGCGAACGACTCGACTAGAGACTTTACCGCCCAAAGCAGCATCAATGGCATCCAAGATAATAGATTTTCCAGCGCCGGTTTCACCTGTTAAGACATTTAGTCCCGCGCCAAATTCCAATTCCAGTTGGTCAATTAGGGCAAAGTTTTCAATTCGCAGGCAAAGCAACATCAAACCAAATTCTCCGTTAGGACAGATGCCGGATACTTCTAACTTACAGGACAATAAGTATTAATCTTTCAGCAACTAGCAAGACCTACTACTATTGAACTAGTATGCCCATTTAAGTGTAGCAAACCACTGGGTACTGGAAAAAATTATTCCAAAGCCCAATGCCCTGTTTGCCCAATGCCCAATCCCTGAACATATTGTTACAATACTTAATGTGATCGTTCTGACTGGTGGCCTTCTTCATGATTGTAAAGACACTTCCCCCTAGTTCCCGACCGATTCAGGAGGACAGTCGCAACGGCACAAATCGCCGAGGCGAACTGGACGTTATTGATGTAGTGCCAGAAAATGGTACACAAAGCTTGGTTGTGCCGCAGCTACGCCCGTCGCAGACATCGGCAAGCCTCTTAGCCGCCCAAAAGGTGAGGACAACTGCCCAACCTGAGATGCTTTACGATCCCCTGGGCATAGCGGCACATTACCGAAACAGACGCCTGCAAGTTCTGCGGCGAATTTTTGCCGTGTTAGGGCCGACTCTATCCTTCGCTTTTGGGTTGTGGTCAGATAGCAAACGGGGAATTGTCGTCAAAAATGACCGTCGCCGAGCCACTCAGCTACGAGTATTGCTGACCCAACTGGGGCCTGCTTACATCAAAATTGGACAAGCTTTGTCCACCAGACCGGATCTGGTTCCTCCCGTATACCTAGAAGAATTAACTAGGCTACAAGACCAATTACCACCTTTTCCCAACGAAATTGCTTACCAGTTTATCAAAGAAGAACTAGGCGCACCTCCAGAAGAGGTTTACGCCGAACTCTCGGCCCAGCCAATTGCTGCGGCTTCATTGGGACAAGTCTATAAAGGTAAACTAAAAACTGGTGAAGAAGTTGCCGTAAAAGTCCAACGCCCCGACTTAAGAGAGGGGATCACCATTGACTTGTATATCTTGCGTAACCTCGCCGCTTGGGTGCAGAAAAAGGTCAAACGGGTAAGAAGTGACTTAGTTGGGATTCTCGATGAATTAGGCGATCGCATCTTTGAAGAGATGGACTACATCCATGAGGGCGAAAATGCTGAACGATTTTTCGAGTTATACGGTCATATAAAAGACGTATATATCCCTAAAATTTACTGGGAGTACACCAACCGTCGCGTCTTGACGATGGAGTGGATTAACGGCACGAAATTAACCCAGACAGAAGAAATTAGCGCCCAAGGCATAGATGCTCGTTACTTGATTGAAGTGGGTGTGCAGTGTTCCTTGCGTCAGCTGCTAGAACATGGATTTTTCCACGCCGATCCCCATCCTGGTAATTTGTTAGCAACACCAGATGGCAAATTAGCTTATCTCGACTTTGGGATGATGAGCGAAATTAAGCCACCACAACGTTATGGTTTGATTGAAGCGATTGTTCACGTCGTCAACCGCGACTTTGAAGGATTAGCAAAAGACTACGTTAAGTTAGATTTCTTATCACCAGAAACCGATTTAACCCCAATTATCCCAGCTTTTGCGAGAGTCTTTGCTGATGCTCAAGGAGCCAGTGTTGCCGAACTTAACATTAAAAGTATCACCGATGAACTATCGGCTTTAATGTATGAGTATCCTTTCCGTGTACCGCCCTACTACGCCTTAATTATTCGCTCCCTGGTGACGCTCGAAGGTATTGCAATATTTATAGATCCCAACTTTAAAGTCCTCAGCGAAGCTTATCCCTACGTTTCTAAACGTCTGTTAACCGATCCAGCACCGCAATTAAGAGCATCATTGCAAGATTTGCTATTTAAAGATGGCAGATTTCGGTGGAATCGCTTAGAAAACTTGTTACGTAATGCGCGTAACAGTCAAGACTACGACTTCAACTTAGTGCTGAATCAGGGGATAGAATTTCTGTCATCTGAACGCGGTGCTTTTATTCGTGACAAGCTGGTAGATGAATCTGTCAACGGACTCAATGCTTTGGGTAAAAATGTTTTGCATAACTTTACCTATCTCCTACGAGAACGCGTTGGGTTGACAGCAGTTAATGAAACTCCGGCGGCGACAGTTGAGCAACAACAAACCTTGGAGCATATCAAACGTATATTAGGTATTCTTCAAGAAACAAGAGGCTTTGACCCAGTGCAACTTGCACCCCAAATTGCCCAGTTATTGGTAAATTCAGATGTACACCGTTTGGGTCAACAAATTGCCAACCGCTTCACGCAAAAGGCTGTAGCTAGGTTAATTCGGCAATTATTGGCATCCTAGTAAAAGTTATGAGTTAAAAAGCTTTTAACTCATAAATAATTCAATCTAGCAACTATATAACCTAAGCCTTCCATACTTGTTGTACAACGTCCGTATAATCTTGAGATAAATCCTTAGTAGCGATAAAATCCGTTCTGTCGGTGGAGACAGTCACTCTTGTTAAGTTTGACTTTTTTCGCTTGAGTAAACTTCTTTATTTTAACTATTTTACCTGATTTTAACTCCTGATTAATCTCAGATAATAATTCAATTCTTTTATAATCTTCTTGTTCTCCCGTGTCATCAACAAGTCAATTACGTTTCAGAGAACAATAATAATATTTACCTAAATCAGAAATATATAATATTAATTAATTTATTTGTTGCATACAACTGTCTATCAAGACGGTTTTAAAAGGTAAATCCTTATGGTATATAAGATTTTACTAAATAGCACACCCACTTTTATCAAATTACGATTCCCTTTGAAACCGCGATAATAATTCCTCACGGTCAGCTTGTAAAAGTAAGCCAAGATATTCTTCCCTAGATAACTGCATTAACTGAGGAATAATTGCCTCTAACTCAGCATCTAAATTTCCAAAACGTACTTTTAAAAGCGTTGAAATTGTTTCCCTTCTTTCGATTTCTACACCTTCTTGTTGCCAACTTGTTACAATCTGCATAACTTCCTCCTGTTGATCTAATCTTATTGTACAAATCGCCGTTTGAAAAAGTATATCTAATACGGTTCGGTTAAGATCCCCCCGCCTGCGGCGACCCCCTTAAAAAAGGGGTAAAAGAAATTCATGAGCAAGCCTTTTTTAAGGGGAGCCACTGCGGTCTTCTCCCAGGGGGAGACGCCAAGGGCGATGGGATCTCCCCAAGTGGAGCAAGTGGCGTGGGTTGGGGGGATCTTCAAAATCTGAAATTGGAACTGCGATCGCACTTGGGTCTGCGCCGCCCGTGGAGACAATCACTGGCTTAAAATTAGATGGGGTTGAGAGCAACAGATAAATTTCAACATAGCTACCTCAAGCTAGACTGCCTCCTGCCTTCTTTACTAATAACTGATTACCCGGACTTGATATTAGGAACTGACAAAAAATAGATTCTCCAAAATTATTTGTACATTTGTCAGGGCGCAAGGCCTTGCGCCCCGGAGATGGGATGTTTTTTTTAACTGCAAGTCCCTTAGACAATCGAGCTATGCTTATGTATCACGGGTTACTTTGCAAGAGCAGTCGCCGCCTGTTCGATTAGTTTGGCAACCTCGTTTGGATGAGAAATAAAAGCCCAACAACGACGACCGGACCCTTTTGGGCATCAATTACCCGCTTAGTTGTGGCAACGTCTTCGGCCAGCGATAAGAGGGGATTTTGTACACCAGTGACTGTATAGCCATCCTGTTCCAAGAGCGGGATAACGTGTTGCCATCCCGTAGCATCAGCAAAAGCACTATGAACGAGAACAATAGAAGGCTTAGAGTTCGACGTAGAGGGTAATTTCTGCGAAACTGCTGATTTTGGATGGCCGATCAATAAACTGACGACAACACTAACTGCTAGTAGCAAAACTAGCAAAAACCCTTGAACTTTTTTCCATTCAAAAGTCATAGCTGTTATAACCTCTGTGATATTTTGCTCAACTGGGAAGATATTTCTAAAATTTCAAGTCACCTAAACGTTACTTGGCAAAAATATCTCGAAGCATCGTGGTTACCTGGGCGATCAGCAGCCCGTGTCGCAGGTGTACTCGCGAT
Source organism: Nostoc sp. (assembly GCF_036917615.1). GTDB lineage: Bacteria > Cyanobacteriota > Cyanobacteriia > Cyanobacteriales > Nostocaceae > Nostoc. The sequence goes on along the minus strand of NZ_JBALCZ010000011.1, from coordinate 200,948 downwards.
CGCATTCAACATCACGAAATCATGAATCCTGCCAAGGTAGCGCGTTGCTGTGACTGTAACGCCTGCCTCCCCTAACTTCCGAGCGTATGCCTCGCCCTCGTCGCGCAGCACGTCAAACTCATCGGTGATGATCAGTGCAGGCGCCAAACCCCGCAACTGAGCGATTGATGCTCGTAGTGGAGAAGCAGTTGGTTCATTCCTCACCGATTCATCCGGTGCATACTGGTTCCAAAACCACTTCATGGCTTCTCGTGTCAGCCAGATACCTTCTGCAAATTGCGTGGATGACTCTGTATCAAAGTTTGCATCGGTGACTGGATAAAACAGCGCTTGAAAGGCGATCGCTGGAGTTTGCCGTTCCTTCGCCAGCAGAGTCACTGCCGGCGGCAACGTAGCGGCGGCACTATCTTCGGCAATGGCAAGGCGTGAGTTATCGACATTAATTGCAGTGCTATTTTCAGCAACCCATTTGATTGCCGCATACCCCTGTTCAATTGCAATTGGATAACGCGCTTGAAGAGAACTACAAAAATGGGAGGGATGAGCAGCCAATGGCTGCTCATCCCTCCCCCTAACTTGTGATAATGATTATTATTATTGTAAGTGGTGATTTTATTATTTGGAAGTCCCTTACCCAATAACGAACAGAGAGCGATGTTTTGGCAGGCGATTCATCGTCAGCCAGTCTCGATTGCAGAGATTCGTGAAAATGTTGTTGATCAAGTCTATCAGCAGAGCGTACCTAATCTAATTAACTCGCTGATCCGGCGATCGCTGCTCGAAAAAACAGCTGGGTTATTTTTCTTGCAAGCAGTTGTAATGGAATATGTCACGGAACGATTCATTCAGCAGATTTGTGGAGAATTTGAGACTTATAAGATCGACATTACTATGATTATTTAATTACGCGAGACTTGCAATTAGCGGCTGACTTGCTCAAACAAACCCATTCTCAGACCTACGGGCGAGATGCCTATGTCCAGGTTGATCTCCCTGCTGACGCGCTATTGCAACCTGAAACTGCGATCGCAGAAGCTCAAAAAATTTGGCGGCGTGTCGGGTGGCGTAACTTGATGCATTCCAGTCACTCAAACGATGCTTCCGGTGATTAAACAACTGATTAGCGATCGCAGCCCGTCCGCTAGAAGCGAGCGCTCGCTTCCACGAAACAAGCTTAATTAGTACTCACCTTCAACTCAATACGGTTCAGTTAAGCATTTCTTTCTTCTCTTTGCGTCCTTTGCGTCCTTGGCGGTTCGTTAAAAAAATTGACTTTGGCAAAGAGTTTTAGCCTTAACTGAACTGTATTGACCTTCAACTAGCCAATAAATCGATAGTGTGGGCTATTTGGGATTGCCGATAAATCCCCTGTCTGCCAGTGCATCGTTATCTACAATCCAATATTCCGGGATAATGAATTGCAACTATTGATTCAGGATAATCTGACTTTTCACGGGATGTGAAAAGTCAGGGTTATACCTGGGTTGATTCCTATTTGCAGTTGTGAGTTCAATTTTGATTGAGAATACAGCCAAAAACCTTTAATTCACTGCTGCTTTAGCTTTGGCTTTTGCCGCTACCTTTCGCTTCATCATAAGGCCGACTATACCTACTGCTATTGAGCCACCAGTAGTCATGGGTTCGGGGATAGGCGTGAATCCAGATACCTGAAACACAGATAATGCTTGAGGGCTGCGCAGAAACGAGTTGAAGTCCTTAGCTGCATCTAGGTTTTGAGTTTGTCTGAGTACAGCAGAGCCATAAACAATCGGAGAGTAAAGGTTGATAGGCGGAGTGTATGCAATTTTGACTTTATCAAGTGCTGTTAGAGCGTCTGTGGTGTAAACAATGCCTGCATCTACAGTGTTGCTTGACACTAATGATAGTACATTACGCACATCTGTGCCTAAGACAGGATTGAGTTGCCCGGATATCCCGGAATTGGCAAATAATTGCTGGGCGAATACTCCTGCTGGAACAGACGCAGGATTACCAATAGCCACTTTCAGCGGTAATAGGTCTTGAACGCTTGATATAGATGTGGTTGAATTTATCGGCGTGATTATAGCCAAGGTGTTGTTTAGTATGTCTTGCCTGGTTCCTTCTATTAGTAGGTTGTTAGATTGCAGATTATCTAACGGTGCTTGGGATACTGAGAAGAAGATATCTACTGGCTTTGGATTTGTTTTCGCTATGATTTGATTAGCCAGACCAATAGAACCCCCAAAGGTATTCATAAAGGTAACGTCGGGGTTGCTTGTTTTGTAAAGGTTCTCAACCTGGACTAGGGTTTCGGTCAAGCTGGCAGCAGCATATATGTTAATCGGACCACTAAATGTGGCAGCTTGTGCTGGTTTAGCTTGGATTACACCAAAACCCAAAGCAATGCTAGCGGTAGCCAGTGCTAATTTGTACCTTTTATTCATAAAATATTTACGGTAGATTAATGTGCGAGTTACTACAATTTTTGAAATCAAAGTTTTGCACCCAGCATTGAAAGTTTGCTTTTCACTCTAGCCATAAACTAGGGTAATAAGAAGTCGTAGCTGGGAAGCAATCTTTGGTAGTTCAGTATTTATAAGGTACTTAAATGTCCAAGAAATTACAACTATTTACCAACCATCTTTATGTAAGAAATACAGTATTCTATGTACTTGTACTGCCATAAAACCGCTTCAAATACCAGGAAAGTAGGTTAATGCATCAGTACCATAGAAAAAATTTTGTATAAAGTTATTTTAAAAATCCAATTTTTCGATTTAAAGAAGTATATGGGTCTGACTTTTCACGGCAACTCTTCAAAAGCGATCGCTCAAAGGATTCTAGATAAAGTACACCACTGATAGTACAGTAAGTAAAATCGGGTGTTCAAGGAAACGAAGCATGTCGGACTGGTGATCAAAAAATTTTGCTTTCTGTCAACTGGGCGATCGCAGCGACGACAGCAGTGAGCAACACCTCAGTCTCTTGGCAACGATTTAGTAGGGATTAACCCAGAGGTGCAATTCAATTTTCGTGATAGTGTCGAACCCATCTATCGAGAATCAGTGTAGCTGCTCTTATATAGCGGTTCTCGTACCCTGCCTTAAGCCGCTACGCGTCTATGGATGCAATAGACAATAAGGGCACAGCAATGCTGTGCCCCTACGAATTGTCTGTATTCTATGCAATTGAGAACCGCTATAATTGCTGGTAAAACGAAAGCCCAAGCGCTGCAATTCGCTCAAGTCAAGATGCTGGCAAATTCGGAATATGCTCGTCCTCTTTATTGGGCATCCTATGTGTTAGTTGGCGAATCAGTTGACCAAAGGAGATATAGCAATATTCCCTAAATTGATGAATGTAATTTATGTAGAGGCAAAGCAGCTTAAGGCAGGGTATTGCCCCTACATTTCGTAGTTGATGGATAAGTCCTAATTCAGTTAAAAATCAAAGGTTGTGCGAATCACACCCACATACTGCGTATCATTTCTGCTGTCGTTCTCCGGGTTGAGAATCACCCAAAAACCAGGAGTCACTGAGATGTTGTCGTTCAGGCGGTAACGATAGAATGCTTCGATATGGTAAGCGTTGTCTCGGTCTTGACGGACATCACTATTAGAGACACGCGGTGGTATACCAAAGAGAATTCCTGGCAAGTTACCCCTACCCCCGACATCAGGAAACGACATACCAATCGCCCCAAACCAGACATTGGCATTGTCACCATTGTTCACAAACAGAGAATCTGTTCCACCCCTACCATTGGAAATATCACTCAAACCAGAGTTCTTGGCATTTGCCCAGATATATCCACCCCAACCGTGGATTTGGAAATTCGGGGAGAAGCGATAGAATCCCTGTGCACCTACAATGTTGTTGGAAGTAGCAATGTTGTTGCCAAAGGGAGCGTTTGACAGGGCGCTACCCGTCCCAGCGGCGAGATCGACTGTTCCACCAGGGCTATAGCCATGAGAGTAGGCAACACCGATCGCTCCTTGCTTACCATAATAGGCTAAGTGCGCCAGGGCGTTGTAGCCGCCATCAAATAACCCGCTGCTAGCCGATGGGACATTGGGACTGTTTGCTAAATAGCCCAAGGTGAGAACGAAGTCTTTGCTAATGTTCCAGTTAGCAGCTGCACCGCCGCCACCTCGCCGGAATAAGGGACTGTACGATCCAAATAGTGAGGGAACCCCATTGCCGTCGTCAGCGATTGTGGCGGGAGTGACGGTGGTTGAAATGTCGGTATAACCAATGCCTGTGGGCCCAACAACGAAGTTAAGAGAATCACTGACTTGGAAGTAGTAACGGATGTGGGGAACAAAAAGTGTATCGTTGTTGTCATAATCGAAGTTCAGGCGTGTCATTCCAGTGCCTGTGGCTGCGGCAATTTGGCTTGCACCATTGGAATTCGCAAAGTTGCCAAACTCCAACCGGACTCGCAATAAATCTTTGCCTGTGAAACTACTCTCAAAGTTGAGACGACCTCGGTTTGCAAAGTAGACTTTGCTTTCATCGCGATCGCCACCCACTCTATTACCAAAGGTATCACTAACGGCGGTAATAATTTGAGCATTCAGCTTAGTAGTAGTGGAAAATTGCTGCTTCTCTAGCGTTGCGGTATGTGCCTCCAGCGTATCTACCCGCCCACGCAGAGTTGTCAATTCTGCCGCAAACTCTGTTTGCAAATTTTGCAGCACTGCCAAATCTTCTTTTTTGACTAAATCATTAGTACCCGCAGCAATTAATTGATTCACCCGGTCTAAGCAGGCATTTAAACCAGCTGCAAACTCATAACGACTCAAAGCACGGTTGCCGCGATAAGTTGCGTCAGGATAACCTGCAATACAGCCATAGCGTTCCACTAGCGATTGCAGTGCCTGAAATGCCCAATCGCTCGGTTTAATATCAGAAAACTGGGAAACAGAATTGACTTGTCCCTCCAAATTCCTATTAGCATCTGCTGCATTAGAATCATCTTCCGGAGGTGCTGCCCAAACTGCTGGAATTGCCAAAAATAGGAGAAAAAAGCTATGAAAAAGAACTTTGAGCATTGATTTATTACTTGAAAATGGTTGAATTCTGACTTTGTAACTAAAGAGATTAGACTCGAACCAAAGCTTGCAGATTATCAGCTAATCAGCATTAAATTTACATATTTTGAGTTGAGACTTTAGGTCACTTAAAGCAACGGTATGACTTTTTTCTCATTGCTGCTTTTAATAGCCGCTTCTATAATCCGCATTACATTAATTCCGTCTGAGGCAGTAACAGCAATTGGCTGATTATCAACAATTGATTTGTACACAGCATCGTAGTAACCTAAATAACTACTCTGTGAACTTATTACTTTTTCCCGAATTACTTTTGTGCCTTTTTCTGTATGAAGCAAACCATATTCACTTTTCGGCTCTGTATACCAATTAAGTGTGTTAGGCTTCATACCCGCTACTAAATACTCTTCTTGTTTATCGGCTCTGCTTTTGAGAAAAGAACCCTTAGTGCCATGTATGATATAGGCAGGCGCAGGCTCACGCACAAGGAAACTTGCTTTTAATTTTACACGCAGTTTGTCGTAGTATAATATCAATTCAAAATAATCATCTACCTGCGATCGCTGCCTAGTTATGCGGATGTCTGCAAAAATAGCATCAGGCATCCCAAATAAATGCAAAGCCTGGTCTATTAAGTGCGGGCCTAAATTGTTTAATGTTCCTGCCCCCGGACTTGGAACTTCTACGTGTTGTTTATGGCTAAGGGTTGGTTTATATTTTTGAAATTGAAATTCTGCTTCAATAATATCACCTAGCAAGCCTTCCTCTACAATTTTTTTAACTGTTTTAAAATCACTATCCCATCTGCGATTTTGATATACAGATAATTTCTTTCCCTGTTTTTGTGCCAATTCTTTCAGGTTTTCTGCTTCTGTCACCGTTGTGGTAAATGCTTTTTCTACCACTACATGTTTATCTGCAAGCAAAGCCTGTTTAGTATAATCGTAATGGGTATAAGTGGGTGTATTTACCACCACTAATATTACTTGATAATCTGCCAGCAATGCTTCAAAAGAAGGATAGCTTTTTACTTCAGGATAATGTTGCTGTATCAGCTTTTTGCTTCTTTCCCAAGAACCAACTAATTTAAATCCGGGATGCAAATCAATAAACGGCGCATGAAATACCATGCCGGACAAACCATAAGAACAAAGAGCCGTATTGATAGTTTCCATCTTTTTAGTGATTTACTGAAGCGAGAGTTTGTATTTAGTTATTGTCTGATATTTTCTCCGGGATGTAGCATCGCAGATGGGAATGCAGATTCATTAGGATAATTAGGAAAATACTGCGTTTCTAAACACACTGCTGCATATTTTTGAATTATTTTGCAGTCATCAGTTGTGAAGAAGGCAGGAGGTTGGAATTTATCTGTTGTTCTCAACCCCATCTATAGCAGTCCTAAATCATTTGTAAAAATAAATTAACCGCAGAGGCGCAGAGAGAGGAATCGGAGATTTTCACGACTCATTTAGGATTGCTATAATTCCAAGCAAATTCTTTGTGAAACTGTACAAAATCAGGCTTGGTGAGACAAGGGGCTTAAGCCCCTTGTTCTATGGAACCTCACAGGTAATCTGTATAAGGCTAAAACTATTTAACATTAATGAACCGCAGAGGAAACAGATATCTGAATTAGGAATTACGCACAGCAGTACTAGATGGATGCCAATTACATATCTTCTAACTCAATTCCTTTGGTTTCCTTGATAAAAAAGAGAATGAAAAAGAATGAGGTAGCCGCCGCAATTGTATAGAGTCCATAGGCAGAACCTAGACCGAAATATTGCAGTATGGGAGGAAATGTTGTGGAAATGACGAAATTTGCAATCCATTGCATTGCAGCAGCAACTGAAAGTGCAGCAGCTCGAATCTTGTTATTAAACATTTCTCCCAACAGTACCCAAACCACTGGCCCCCAGGAGAAACCGAAGCAAAATACATAGAGGTTGGCTGCAATGAGAGCCATAGTCCCTGCGCTTCCGGCAAGAGTGGGGTTCCCAGCAGCATCTACGGGAGCATTACTAAAAATAGAAGCCATTGTCCCTAAGGTCAAGGTCATGCCAATCGACCCTAATATAAGCAAAGGCTTGCGACCAAATTTATCCACAAAGGCGATCGCAATCAGTGTTGTAATAATGTTGACGGCTCCTGTAATCACCGTGATTGTTAGGGAATCTTTTTCGGAAAATCCGACTGCCCGCCACAAAACGCTGCTGTAATAGAAGATTACATTAATACCAACAAATTGCTGAAGTATAGATAAGCCTATTCCTATCCAAACAATGGGGAGAAGTCCACCACTTCTACCTAACAAGTCAGAAAACTTAGGCTGGCGTTCTTGAAGCACTGTCTGCCGAATTTCTTCAATTTTTGGCAGCACATCACCCCCCAAAATCTTGGCCAGAACGTTAGCAGCTTCTGGTTCTCGTCCTTTGGCAACTAAGTAACGAGGGGATTCAGGAATTGTTAAAGCTATCATCCCGTAAAATACTGCTGGCGGGACTGCTGTCCAAAACATCCACCGCCAGGCTGCAACCCCTAACAAACGCGAATCTGCTGAACCTGCTAACGTAGCGATAAAGTAGTCGCTCAATAAGGCGACGAAAATTCCCACTACAATCGCTAATTGTTGCAGAGATCCTAACCTTCCCCGCAAATGGGTGGGAGAACATTCCGCAATGTAAGCTGGGGCGATGACGCTAGCAACGCCGATGCCAATCCCACCTAATATTCGCCAAAAGATAAAATCCCAGACACTGACGGCAAGCCCAGAGCCAATGGCACTGATAGTAAATAACGTCGAAGCGACCACCATTGCCTTGACTCGACCATAACGGTCTGCAATCTGTCCAGCAAAGAAGGCTCCTACGGCAGATCCCAGTAACGCTAGGGACACTGCCAGCCCAGTCAGCCAACTACTGGTGTTAAAAGCTTTTTTTAGAGATAAAACCGCACCGTTGATTACAGCAGTATCAAAACCGAACAGAAAGCCGCCGAGGGCAGCAGCACCAGCAATCAAAATGACATAAAACGTGTTGGATTTACGACGAACAGTAGTGGGGGTCATAGTTATATCTCATATATATAATGAGAGTGTTTATTAAACTGGGTTAAAACTGAGCTAGGATTTGCCATCGCCCTTCGCTTTGGTCTCCCAGAGAAAGCGGGTGCTGTGCGCGTTGCACACCTAATCCCTAAAACGTTTTAACTAGAAGTCAGTTGGTCTGCACAAATATAGAGCAGCTCCGATTAGTCCAACTTTTGGATTTAAGATCATATGAACAGGAATCTCTTGAAGTAAATAATTCATTCGCCCTTTCTTCAAGAATGCTTGCATAAAATTTCCTTGCCGCATCAAGGATAAATTCTTAGCAGCAATACCGCCTGCTATATACAATCCACCGTATGGCATAATTTTGAGAGCTAAGTTTCCTGCTTCTGCACCATAAACCTGCACAAACAACTCCATCGTTCTTTGACAGAGGTAATCTTCCTGTTCGACGGCAGCAAAGGATATCTTTGCAGCAAGATCGACAGTTTTATGTTCCTGTCCAATTTCTTGCTCCCAAGTTTCGGAGATTTGTGCAAGGGCAGGAGATTCTTGATAACCTTGGATCTCGCGTAGAAACTGATAAATTGCCGCAATTCCCATTCCAGAAACTACCCGCTCTACAGAAACGTGGTTAATGTTGTATTTCTCCAATAAATATTGCAATAACTCAAACTCCAGTTCCGACTGAGGGGCAAAGTCTGCGTGTCCACCTTCAGTTGCAAACACTCGATATCCGTGCAATTGCGGTATTAAAAACCCTTGTCCTAGACCTGTGCCTGCCCCAATTACAGCAATCGGAGCATTTGCATCATGTCTGCCAGGTTGTAGAGTATGCAAATCTTCCTGAGGAGATAAGCCCAACACCCCATAACCAACAGCAACAAAGTCATTGATTAAACGAACTTCGCTGATCTGCAACTCATTCTCCAAAAGAGTTTTATCCAACATCCAACCTAAGTTAGTTAGTTGGGAAATATTGTTGACTACCGGACCAGCAATTCCGAAACAGGCTCTTTCTAGAGTTATCTGACTCCCAAAGTTTTGATCTGCGGCAACCAAAAATTCACGCACTATAGATACCAGATCAGAATATTCCTGACTAGCGTAGGTACACTCATATAAGGTAGTTTGGTGAGGTAACTCCTGAACTGTGTTTTGTGGTTCTGATTCAACCAACCGTAAAGTTGTATTGGTTCCGCCAATGTCTCCTACTAAGAGGATGGTCATTTTCTTGCTCTCTGCAAAATGCTGATAGTTTATAAGGGTTCAGGTCAAAGATTGAGGAAAAAGTACAGGATATATGCTCAAATGACTGCGTGCTATTTACCGTCTGGAACGTCTGCGAAGTCGATCAATCATTACCGCCAAAATAATTACTAGTCCTTTGACGACTAGTTGCCAGAAGTAAGATAGGTTCAACAGAGTTAAACCATTGTTGAGAATAGCAATGATTAATGCACCTAAAAGGGTGCCGCCAATAGTGCCAATACCACCGGTAAAGCTGGTTCCACCAAGAATAACAGCAGCGATCGCATCTAATTCGTAACCCTGACCTAATAAGCCACTAGCACTATAAAGACGGCTAGCACTCATGATGCCTGCTAAACCTGCCAGTAATCCACTAATACCATAGACAAATAGCAAGACACGATTAACTTTAATTCCAGTTAATCGAGCTGCCCGCTCGTTACCACCGACGGCATATATCTGCACTCCTAAAACAGTTTGTCGCAGCACAAACCAGCTAGCGATTACCGTCAGGAGCGCAATGATCACTAGCCAAGGAAGCGGGCCAACATAACTATTACCCACCCAAGCAAAATCGATGTCCCGGTTAATCAGCGTTGTCCCCTTAGCAATTAAATACGCCACACCCCGCAAGGCAGTCAGTGAACCCAGCGTCACAATAAAAGGTGGCACATCCAAAAAGGTGATCAGAGCGCCGTTGAGTAAGCCTAAAAACAACCCTGCCAGCAAGGCAGCAGGCACAGCCGCCCAACCTAAAGCCGGTAGTAGCGATACCAGTAAGGCAACTACGGCAGAAACAGCTAAGATTGAGCCAACCGAAAGGTCAATGCCTCCGGTGAGAATCACAAAGGTCATTCCTGTCGCCAGCACAATATTGATTGATGCCTGACGCAAGATATTAACGATATTACCGCCTGTGAGGAAGTTGGGAGAAAGGAATGCAAATAAGATGCAGATAATTACTAGGATTGGCAGAATACCCGCAACTTCCAGTAGAGTGCTAATTGATTTCTGGTTGCGGGATACGGGATTGTTGGCTGATTTATTGGCAGGCGGCCTGACTGTCTGACTCATGATGCTAATACCTCCGATGCTCCAGTTGCATAGTGCATAATTTTTTCTTGGGTGATTTCTTTACCAAGACTGCCATCCAGTTCGCCTACCATCTGCCCTTCTCGCATCACCAAGACGCGATCGCTCATGCCGACAATCTCCGGTAGTTCGCTGGAAACCATCAAAACAGCAACACCTTGTGCTGCCAACTCGCTGATAATTCGGTAAATTTCGCTTTTGGCACCGATATCTACGCCCCGTGTCGGCTCATCTAGCATTATTACTCTTGGCTTAATGGCTAGCCAACGGGCTAGTAGTAGCTTCTGCTGATTCCCACCAGAAAGATCCACCGCTCTGATTTCCAGATTGGCCAACCGAATATTAAAGCTTTCAACTGCTTGCTTCGCCAACAGATTGACTGAACCCCAATTAACAATGCCAGCCTTTGCATCCTGCTTGAGGGTGTTGATGGCAATATTCTTACGGGAACTCATTTCCAGAAATAGACCCTGGTCTTTGCGGTCTTCTGGGACGTAGCCAATGCCGGCAGTAATAGCATCACTGGGCGTATTAATATTAAGTTTCATCCCATTCAGGAATACTTCACCACTTGCCTTGCGGTCAGCACCAAAAATCAGCCGGGATACCTCTGTGCGTCCTGCACCAACCAGCCCCGCTAGACCAAGAATCTCTCCAGCACGAATTTGAAAACTAGTCGGTGTGATTTTGCGTCCGTCACTGATATTTTTGACTTCCAGCACCACCGGTCCAGGATTGGTTTGCCGTTGATGTTCGTAAAAGTCTTGCATAGAACGACCGACCATCATCTGCACTAATCGCTGTGCAGAAATTTCATCCCGTGTAAGACTGCCAATGTATTGACCATCCCGCAGCACGCTAATCCGGTCAGCTAGGGCATATATTTCTTCCATGCGGTGGCTGATGTAGATAATAGCAATGCCGTCGTCTCGTAGTCTGCGAATTACCTCAAATAAATGCTGAGTTTCACGGTCAGATAGTGCTGCTGTTGGCTCATCCATCACCAAAACGCGGCTTTTGTCTTTCAAGGCTCGCGCAATTTCTACTTGCTGCTGTTCGGCGATCGACAAGGCGCCAACTATAGTCTGGGCTGTAAAATTGGCTCCAAGGCTTTGCAGCACTTGCTCTGCTTCCAGGTGCATAGCTTGGCGGTCTAAAAACTGACCTCGCCGCAACTCGCTACCCATAAACATATTTTCGGTAACAGTTAAATTAGGTGCAACATTCAGTTCTTGATAAATGAGATTAATACCCGCCTTGCGTGCTGTCGCCGGATCGGTAATTTTCAGGGGTTGACCATTAATCCGAATTTCTCCTTCATCGGCAATGTAAGCCCCAGCCAAGATTTTCATCAATGTGCTTTTGCCTGCTCCGTTTTCACCCATGAGGGCGTGAACCTCTCCTGGATAAATTGTCAGATTGACATTTTGGAGCGCAGATACACCATGAAATCGTTTGGTAATCCCTTGCATTTCTAACACCGGAGTGGTAGTTGGTGCATTAGGAAATGAGGTTTCAATATTTGTTGTCATGGACATCTCCTGTAAAAACAATTTAAAATTCGCAATTGTGAGTTAGGAATTAATCAACTCATATCTGATCACAAAATTATGTTTTAAAAGCTGACTACTAGTTTGAAAATAGGGAGTGGGAAAGAGATATTTTCATACTTGGTTATTAACGTTAGTTGATGGAGACTGTCTGGAAAAGTCTAAGTGCTATAAATGGGCACTCAGATTTTCCGCTGATGCACATATATAGCGGTTTTCGGTTGCAGTACATAGAGTTTTGACCTCTCTCCAAACCTCTTCCCTAAAAGGGGAGAGGCTTTGAGTCTTACTCCCGTTCCCTTGTCGGGAAGGGGCTGGGGGTTAGGTTTTGTATTTAAATTAAGTTAAAACCGCCGTACATTATTCGGATGTGCAAAAACTTTACAAATGCATCAAAGGATTCACATTAGACATAATTTTCAATTGCAAATTCACAATTTTTATTATTTACCAACCTTTTTCTGTGCTGACATTATCTTTTGTGATCAACTTAACGGGAATCAAAATGGTAGGTGACTCAGGTTTTTTACCATTTAAGATGTCGTTGCCAACTTGAACTGCTTTTTGGGCCATCCCTCGCGGATTTTGAGTAGCAGTCGCCGCATATAAACTATCTTTGGCAGCGATCGCAGTGATTGCTTCTGGCGCACCATCAACTCCAACAATAAAGAAATCTTTACGTTGTGCTTGGTTAGCTGCTAGTTCTGCACCAACTCCACTCGGATCATTGATGGCAAAAACAGCATCAATTTTCGGAAAAGTTGTGAGCAAATCACTCATAACTCTGAGTCCTCCATCCCGGCTACCCTCTGCATTCTGGTTTTTGGAGAGTATTTTGATATCGGGATATTTAGACAATACATTCTCGCAGCCACTAACTCGCTGAGTCACTGAGTCCACTGGCGGGCCATTAACTATTACTACATTGCCTTTGCCCTTAAGGCGGTCTGCAATATATTTGCAACCAACTTCTCCAGCTTGGACATTATTAGTAGTAATGGTGGCGTCCACACCTCCTTCAGCACCTGTATCTACCGCAATCACAATTCTACCGGCAAGTTTTGCTTTTTCAACTGCTGGTTTAATGCCACTTTTATCAGCAGCATTCAGAATAATGATATCAGTATTTGCAGCCGTGAAATTTTCCAGTTGATTGGCTTGTTGGTTGAGGTCATAGGCACTGGAAACTACGGTAACTTTGACATCCTTACCGCCAATTCTTTTGGCTTCTGTCTCAGTTGCTTGTCCCATGAGGACGAAGAAGGGGTTACTTAAATCACCAACAGTAAAGGCAACTGATCGTAATTTTCCATTCCCAGTAGCGGTTTTAGTTTCTGCACTAGTATTGGTAGCAGTTTTGGTTTCAGTGTTAGTAGCAGTGTTGCTATCGGTAGAACCATTTGTACAGCCGACAAGACTACCACTGATAAGACCTAGTATGCTAGCTGCGATTACGCGAAGCGTAACACTAGAGGTGAACGCAATCCTTTTCACATTCATATATCTCCTAGAAGTCATTCTTCCTTACACCAAATTTGGAAACGATGTATTGTTTAAAAAACAGGGTAAAGTATTGTAACCCTCCTGTATCAAGCCTTTTTCTGTGTGTTGTAATTACGAATTACAAATTAGTATTACCAGCCTTTGTAGCTGCTGAGGTTGTCTCTAGTAACCAAGTTGACTGGAATCAGAATGTCAGGTGACTCAGGTTTTTTACCCTGGATGATATCGTTGCCAATCTCAACCGCTTTTTGCGCCATCCCTGCGGGATTTTGAGCCGCAGTTGCAGCAAATACACCATCTTTATCTTCCATTGCTTTGGTTGCATCTGGTGATCCGTCAACCCCAACAATAAAAAATTCTTTACGTCTTGCTTGTCTAGCTGCTAAATCTGCGCCCACACCGCTTTGATCGTTAGTGGCAAAAACGGCGTCAATTTTCGGAAAGGTTGTGAGCAAATCGCTCATGACTCTCAGTCCTCCATCCCTAGTCCCTTCAGCGTTTTGGTCTTTAGAGATGAGTTTGATATCTGGATATTTGGACAATGACTTCTCGCAGCCACTGACTCGCTGATTTATTGAGTCCATCGGAGTCCCGTTGAGGATAACTACACTACCTTGACCTTTGATGCGATCGGCAATATATTGGCAAGCAATTTCACCAGCTTGGGTATTGTTAGAGCTAATGATCGCATCCACATTTGCATCAACGGCTGAATCTACTGCAATCACAACCCTACCTGCAAGCCTTGCTTGGTCAATTACCGGTTTAACTCCTTTTTTGTCAACAGCGCTAAGGATAATTAAGTCAGTATTCGCAGCAGTGAAATTTTCAATTTGGTTAGTTTGTTGGTTCAAATCAAAGGCACTGGAAACCGCATTGACTCTGATATTACCGCTGATTTTCTTAGCTTCAGTCTCAGCTCCCTTCTGCACTGCATTATAGAAGGGATTGCCCAAGTCACCCAAAGCAACGCCGATTGTTTGCAATTTTCTATTTGCAGCACTAGCCTGACTCTCTGCACTTATATTGGTAGCAATGTTAGTACCAGTATTAGTAGCAGTGTTATCATTTTGAGCGCCATTTGTGCAACCAACAACAGCGAAACCTAATATGCCAACTATGAGCAAAATTCTCTTGATATTCATCTATTTATAACAACGGATTTAAATTTGAAAAATGTCAGTAGAATAGAAATTCGCCAATGTATCACAATATGAGCTAGGTCTGAACAATTCAGACATAGCTTAGCAATACTGCTGGCTTTGAGAATTTAAACTCCTTTCAAAGGTCTTAAAATGTGACCTGATTCGAGTTAGCGCTATTAATTGCCCTCAATTAGATGTTTTGTTTGTTAAACCAAAACTATGAGCACTACACTACGTCAAAAAATTACATTTTTTTGTGAAACTACATTTGTTAGTGCGGTAGCTAAAAACAGCTTTTAACTAAAATTAGTGGAACCTGATGTTATCAAAGTTGCAGATTTGTCTTTTCTTTGAGATTATTTTAGTTTAACCTGCATTGTTCCGAATATGATCCACGTTTATCGAACTTTACAAAGTAAATAAAACTATTTCATCTCTATATATTCTCAAGTTTTCCTACTGGAGTATTTGCGAAAATTAAGTAATTTTTAAATTCGGGATAGTTTAGAAAACTTAATATTTTTTACTCAAGTAGAATTGAGAAAAGTTAATACCTTAGGAGGTAAATCTTTGCTTCTAAATCTATCTGTTAGGGGTAGAAAGTTATAGACTATCACCATAGAAAAAAATCCTGTTGCTTTATTTTCAGAGTTAACTCAAATATGCATCTAAAGTGCGCTTATTTGTTATACTAAGTTGCCAGAGTTAGTCTTGTTATATCTCGACCAGAATAATTCTTTGGATAGAGGGAGAAGGAACCCTAAAAAAGTTATTCTCACCCCATTACCGCCGTTGTCAAGATGTGAAAGAACGGACGCGATAAATAGTTCGCGCCTGTTCAATCAGTCTGGGAATTAAAGAAAAGTCGAGCCAGTGGCTATAAACCTCAAGACATCTACACAGATGTTTTATACTTTTATAAGTGGCAATGTACTATTATTTATTGGAAAACATTCCACTCGTTTTAGGCTTGCGGAAGAATTGTTATTTATGATTAAGGAAAAATCATTGCAATCTCCACAAGCCCAATCAGTTATAATGTCTGTAGGGTATTTTTTAAATTCTTTGCCTTTGCTATTAGCGCAGATTTAGAATTTTAAGGTTGTGGATAAATATTTAGCCACTAAATCTTCATAGTAAGGCTTTAGTTTTTGCCAATCCGGAGGATTAGGGTTCTTTGAATACAAATCGTAGGCATTGAATAACTTCACCCATTTAAACATTTCTTTATCGTGTCTATCCATCAAATGCTCGTAAGCATTTTCGCGATGTTGAGGATAAAATGAGTGGTAGCGAAGGATGTACAATGCAGATTCAGGCAAATAGTTTTTCATCATGTAATATACATACTCATCATGTCCCCATGACATATGTACATTACTCAAGCCACAATTTGGCTCGTAAACACCATATATGGTGTTATATATAGGGTTATTGGAATCAGGGTTTTCTTTGAAAAATTCCGAGAAAACAATTTTATCAGAAAATGCACAACCCACAGGATAGGTATCGCCTACTGTGGCCCATTGGGGTTCACCAAATAAGCAAAGTACCTTCCCCATATCGTGAAACAAGCCAGTAAGTACCATCCAGTCTGGCTGACCATCAGCGCGAATGGCTTCTGATGTTTGCAATAGGTGCTGTAACTGATCTAAGTCTGTATCAGGATCTGAATCATCAACCAATTGATTCAAAAATTCCAATGCATCCCAGACAGACATTGCTTTCTTATCCAACTTCCGAAAGTGTTCTTTTTTCTCTAATACAAAATCATACGTCTGATTGATATGATTTAACCGATAGAACTCTTTCACCGTGTCTCTAGTAGGCGCTTCGTAATTTCTGTACTCTTCGGTGGTTTTACCTTCTTTAACTATGCTGTCCGGATCAGGATAGCGATTAAGTAAGTCTTCTTCCCATTCTTCTAACGAATGTAAGGGGTTGTTTTGAGCTTGGTCGATGATATTATTTAGAGTTTGAGACATATCTTTTTACTTATCGATATTGATTTGTTAAATGGTACTTTCGCACTCCATCTTATGCACAGGTGTGCAAAACCTGTGTTGGACTTATGATTTATTTTTGCACACGTGTGCAAAAAGTGATGTTAAGTTTCTTTTCGTCTTTGGATACCTGTAGATGATTTACTCCCTCAAGTATTTTGTCCGCTCAGAATCAATAGACATCTGGGAAAATTAATTATGCGTTCACTCAAACCCTTGTAGAGACGCGAAATTTCGCGTCTCTACATTCTTTTCTGGAGATGTCTAATTAGGAATTAGGCAAAACATTGACAAAGTAGATAAAATGTGGATTAGAGTTAAGACGAAGCACTTATGCGATCGCTAATTCTCAGAGATTTTGATGCCTCTAATTGACTTTTGACTTCCCCGTACTCCTACGGAGAAGCAAGCTACACGTAGCGTCTCGCAGAAAAAGGGCTGACCCATGCTTCTAAAGCTTGATTGCTAGCTGACCATTGCGGCAGATATGTCTTCTTTGTTAATTCGTTAAATGGTACTTTGAATGTTTTATGCACACGTGTGCATAAAACATTCAAATGAACTTTAATTCTATACACGTGTGCCAAATCTATGTTAACTTTTTATCGAACTCAGCCAAGGGAGTGACAATTTGTCAATTCTATGGTATTAGAATACTTGACAATATTAGCCAACTCTTGTAGCTGGTTTATTGCTTCTGCACCCTCCAACTTCATTAATTCGCGATCGTCCCACAATTCCATCCAAGTAATCCCGTAATCAGATACTAAAAACCGAATTAGGTGCTTTTCTCCCAAGCTAACCATAAATGAAGCACTGTTCATTTGGTCGCCGCATGTATAACAAGAGGCAGTATAACCACGCCGCTCGAGTATAATTGTCAAGGCTTGCAGGTTCATTACCAAGTCTTGGATGAATTCCTGATGTTGTTGCGCTAATCTTAGAAACACTAGTTTTCTCCCACTACTCCAGTTATGTGGTTGCTTTGATATTTCTTTAGACTGACATCTGATGTAATTTAGTTGCCAAAAGTTCGTGTTTTTTTAGAGACGTGATTAATCTTAATCTTGCGGTTGTCACCAATAAGCTAAATACCCAAAGCCGTTCTAATGTTTTGGACAATTACCTGGGGTGGCTGTGCAACATCTATAGATATGGTATCTAATGGCTCTTCAAGAGTATAAAACTGGCTGTTGAGCAGTTTTTCGCTCATGTAATGATTGTGACGCTCTTGCAACCGCTTTTGAATCAACTCATAAGACCCTTTGAGGTAAACTAGCTTGATGCGTTCGCTATTCAATACCAGAAATTGCCGATAGCTGTCTTTTAGAGCCGAACACGCTAGCACCACATTTTTATTTTCTTGCAGCCAATGTTTTATGGCTGTTTGCAAATTTTGCAACCAAGGCGTCCTGTCAGCTTCACTCAGAGCGATACCGCGTCGCATTTTCTCAACACTCTCTGGCGAGTGGAAAGCATCAGCGTCGCTAAACTCCCATTCTAACGAGTCTGCTAGCAGTTTTCCGATGGTGGTCTTGCCAGAACCGGATACACCCATTACCAGAATAATCATCGACTGCTTAATCATATTTTTCTTAAGAAAAGTTAAGTTATTCAAATGGAGATAGAAATCAGGACTCCTGACTCTTTTCCATGCAAAATGTGAGTTGTAAGCTGTTCCACATCTAGTTTGCATATCTAAATTTCATGAAAGTATTGTGGGGTGGGCATCTTGCCCGCCATAATTATGCAATTTAAGTGTGGAACAGCTTATTAAAATCTCTTGACAAATAACGATTATTTTCTATAGTATTTATAATATTATATATTTAATGCACACGTGTGCAATTAAAAAGCTCAGATAAAAAATGAATAAACGAAGAATCTCAATTGAAGATATTGCTCAAAGGGCAGGCGTTTCTCACTCCACAGTTTCACGCGCTTTGCAAGATAACGCTCTAATTAGCCCGAAAGTGCGAGAAGAAATTAAGCGGCTGGCGCAGGAGATGAGCTATGTGCCGAATGCTATTGCTCAAAGCTTGCAAAATAAACGCACTAATACCATTGGTGTAGTAGTAACTTCAATCGCAGATCCCTTTTTTGCTGAAGTAGTAGAGGGAATTGAGGAGATAGCCAGACCGGCAGGCTTGAGTGTTTTGTTGAGTGCTTCACACCGAAATTTTGAGCAGGAAATAGCAGCTATTGATACTTTTCATCGCCGCCGAGTGGACGGGATCTTAGTAGCCGACTCACGAATTAGTAAACAGCATACCAAACAACTAACGCAATTTGCTGTGCCAACAGTTCTGATTAACAGCCAGACCGAAGATGAATGCGAAATATTTCACTCAGTGGCAATAGACGATCGCTTAGGTGCTAGATTAGCCACAGAGCATCTAATAAGTCTGGGACACACCGCTATTGGTTATCTGGGTGTAGGCGATCGCAGCAGGTCGAACCAGCAGCGCTTAGAAGGATATCAAATGGCTCTTGCTGAAGCTGGTCTACCACAAAATACTGATTGGGTTGCAATTAGTGATGAAGATGATACCAGAACAAGCGATGTTACTACTGGACAACAGATGCTATCTAAACTATTGATGGCTGAGGTGACAGGCATCTTTTGTTACAACGATATGGTGGCAATTGGCGCTCTGCTGGTCTGCCAAGAACTAGGTATTTTAGTGCCGCGAAATTTAAGTCTGGTTGGATTTGATGGTATTGCCTTGGGGCGTTACGTTACGCCTGCACTCACGACAGTCAGCCAGCCAATGTTAGAAATTGGTGGTTATGCCATGCAAATGTTACTCGATTTATTAGAGGAAAAAACTGTAGAAAACCGAGTTTTATCTCCTTTTTTAGTACAGCGTGGTAGTAGTGCAGCATTAAGAAAATAATCTCAAAGCCTGTCTATCTTGAAAATTGTAGTTTTTTTGTAATCAGAGTCAAGCTCATCTTCAAGCCACAACCAAAAATATCCTCTGATTAAAAACTCCAGGTTTCAAAATGGACGGGGTTTATCTGCGTCTGAGCGTGAGGCAAATTCTTATTTTCATGCAGCAGTACTAAAAATTTTAACCAAACAAAAATATGTTAACCAAAAAATCGAGTTTATCTCCCGATCGCTGCTTTTCTCCAGAACCAGTGCAAAGACGACTAGCCCATGAATTTTTTGATAGCATATCTGCGCTACCTCTGGTCTGCCCACACGGCCACGTAGATCCAGCCTTGTTAGCTAATCCCGCAGCCCGTTTTGGTACACCGACCGAATTATTTATTATCCCTGACCACTACCTTTTGCGGATGCTCTACAGTCGAGGCGTACCTCTACAAGCTTTGGGCATACCTACTAGTGATGCACCAGCAGAAACCGACCACCGCAAAATCTGGCAATTGTTCGCCGAACATTTTTATCTATTCCAGGGTACTCCGTCCGGGTTATGGCTGAAAGAGGAACTAACTAACGTCTTTGGCGTAGATGAACCTTTAAATTCTCGCAATGCCGGACATATCTATGATTACCTGGAAGGTCTGTTAGCCTTGCCTGAGTTTTCCCCTCGTGCTTTATTCAAACGCTTTCACATCGAAGTGCTTTGTACAACCGATGCAGCCAGTGATACCCTAGAGAATCAGCGATCGCTCCACCAACAAGGTTTTACTCAAATCAGACCAACTTTTCGACCAGATGCAGTAGTTAACCTGGATGCTTTTGGTTGGCGGGAAAATCTTACCAAATTGGAAAGCACTCTCGGTAGAGAAATTAACACTTACGCTACTTTTGTGCAAGCTGTAGAAGAACGTCGGGCTTTCTTTAAAAAAATGGGCGCGACAGCTACCGATCAAGGTGCAGCTACACCTTATACCACACGCCTTTCTGACCAGGAAGCAGAAGCTATCTTTGCTAGAGCATTAGCCGACAAGCTGAATCCAGGTGATGTAGAACAGTTTACCGGTCATATGTTCATGGAAATGGCGCGGATGAGTGTAGAAGATGGCTTGGTGATGCAAATGCATTGTGGTGTTATGCGTAACCATAACGCCGCTTTATTTGAGAGATTTGGAGCTGATAAAGGTGCTGATATTCCGCTAAAAATAGAATGGACTCAAAATCTGCGCCCGTTGTTATCAGCCTACGGTAATGATCAGCGCTTCCGCTTAATTATTTTTGGCATGGATGAAAGCACCCTCAGCCGAGAGATGGCTCCGCTAGCCGGTCATTATCCCACTATATTGCTCGGGCCGCCTTGGTGGTTTCACGACAGCGTAAATGGCATGGAGCGCTACTTCAATCAGGTAATGGAAACTGCCGGAATTTATAATACTGCTGGGTTTAATGATGATACCCGCGCTTTCGTTTCTATTCCGGCTCGTCACAATGTCTGGCGGCGGGTAGCTTGTAACTGGTTAGCCGGATTAGTAACACGGGGATTGGTTGAGGAAGAGGAAGGGTATGATATGGCTCACGCTTTAGCTTACGACCTGGCTAAGGTTGCTTACAAATTGGACTAATACCAATTCTCCAAAATCAAGCTATTAGGACTAGTACCGCAAGGCGGAAGTCAAAAGTCACTCATTCAAAAGTATTATGGAATGGGCTTTTTAGGGATTTTAAATAGTTGCTCGTCTTGCAAAGTTCTGATCGGCGGGAACCGCCGCTCAGACTTTGCGCTATTTACGCCGTGGTGTACTAGTACCGTGAGCATCTCGGCTTCGCCCTTCGACGTCGCTCAGGCTAAACTCGATGGAACCGTAGCCGTTGGCGCAGCCCAAGGTAGAGAAGTAAAAGTCACTCATTCAAAAGAATTATATTTCTTGCTCTTGCGCCATTTTGAATGGTTGGTTTAGTTATGCGCCATTCGTGACAGGTTAAGATGAAATCAGTTTTGTCAATAGTAATAACACTGCTAATTAAGCCAATATCTCTCAACCCCAAGAATCGCTGGGTCTACGTGCGATCGCTTGGCTTTGAAACAATAGCAACTGCTTGGATAAAATGGGACAACTTAGATGACATCAGATGAAGCCCTCAAACGAAAGGTATTAAACAAGGTAACTCGGCGGCTGATTCCCTTGTTGTTAGTACTTTATATAATTGCTTATTTGGATCGGATTAATGTCGGGTTTGCAGCCTTGCAAATGAATCATGATTTGGGCTTTAGTTCCACAATTTACGGTTTCGGATCGGGTGTCTTTTTCCTGGGCTACTTTTTGTTTGAAATTCCCAGTAACCTCATCTTAGAAAGAATTGGTGCTAGGGTTTGGATTGCCCGTATTGCCATAACTTGGGGAGTAATTGCCACAGGAATGATGTTTGTCAAAAGCCCTTTTAGCTTTTACTTATTGCGTTTTTTCTTAGGAATTGCAGAAGCTGGATTTTTTCCTGGAATTATTCTTTACCTCACATATTGGTTCCCAACAATTCAACGCGCGAAAACCGTAGCTTTATTTATGACAGCAACTGCGATAGCTGGGGTTGTGGGAGGGCCCCTTTCTGGTCTGCTGCTGACTCTGCATGGAATTGCGGGATTAGCGGGTTGGCAGTGGTTATTTCTAGTAGAGGGTTTACCCGCGATCGTTATGGGTTTTGTGGTGCTGAATTATCTGTGCGAACGTCCAGAGCAAGCTGAATGGTTGAAAGTAGAGGAGCGTTTCTGGCTTCAAGAGAGATTGCAGCTAGAATCCGAACACAAACAACGCCACAACAGCTACACTTTACTCCAAGCTCTTGTCAATCCTAAAGTTTGGTTACTGAGCCTGATTTATTTCACTCTAGTAATCGGTCTTTATGGTATAAGTTTCTGGCTACCACAAATTATTAAAGGTTTTTCTGGATTAAGTGATTTATCGGTGGGATTTTTGTCAGTTATTCCCTATCTAGTAGGTGCGATTGGAATGGTCTTTGTTGGTAGCCACTCAGACCAAACTAGAGAACGCCGCGCTCATGTTGCGATTCCAGCTTTTATTGGGGCATTTGGTCTAGTTTTGAGTGCTTACTCTCATCAGCCTGTGACTGCTCTAGCATCCCTTTCGTTGGCAGCACTGGGAATTTGGGGGGCTTTAGGACCATTTTGGGCTTTACCCACTGGCTTTTTAAGCGGTACAGCAGCAGCAGGCTCCTTAGCGTTGATTAACTCTGTGGGCAACTTGGGAGGATTTGTTGCTCCCTACGTTATTGGCTTAATTAAGGATGCAACTAATAGTTTTACCGGAGGGCTGCTTGTAATGGCAGCAGGACTGTTAGTTGGTGGGATTCTCACTCTGGTAGTGCATCATGACTCTTTTCTAGAGCAACTGGATACTATCCGAAGCTGACTCTATGTAGTTGCTACAAAAGTTATATAGCACGCTTGTCAGACGAGGGCAACTGGCTAGAATTACAACTAAAATGCATCTTACGTAAGGGTTTATAACTAAAATCTCAAGACCGATTAGAACAGGGATGAGTTAAATATTTTCCAATGCTCCCTCTATTTTAATTACGTTAGCGAGTCTGCTTACTCCTGTGGAGAAGCAAGCTAGCAAGAGCGTCTCGTAGAGAGCGTCATTACAAATTCTGAATTGGAATAAGCAGAGGAATCATTGATGCCAGACTTGATTTTAAATAAACTTTTTAGCCTAAAAGAGCAGGTAATAGTAGTCACAGGCGGTTCTGGTGTGCTTGGTGGGGCTATGGCAAAGGGTTTGACCCTTGCTGGAGCGCGAGTCGCGGTTTTGGGTCGCAATCAAGCACGAGCGAGTGCGGTAGTGGCTGAAATTACCGCTAACGGTGGAGAAAGCATAGCTGTGATCGCAGATGTTAGCGATCGCTCCCAATTAGAAATAGCCAGGGGTGTTATTATACAGCGTTGGGGTCAGATAGACATCCTGGTAAACATGGCTGGTGGTAATATTCCGGCTGCCACAATTACCCCTGATGCGACTATTTTTGATATGCCACACGCAGCTTTTGAGGAAGTAGTTAGCCTCAACTTAGTCGGTACTCTACTCCCCAGCCAAGTTTTTGGTCAAGCGATGGTGGAAAAAAATCAGCCCCACGGTTGTATTGTGAATATTTCTTCTATGTCTGCCATCCGAGTGATTAGCCGTGTGGTTGGCTACTCAGCCGCTAAAGCCGGGATAGATAACTTTACTCGCTGGCTAGCGGTAGAACTCGCCCAAAAGTATGGAGATGGATTAAGAGTAAATGCGATCGCGCCAGGTTTCTTTATTGGGGAACAAAATCGAGATTTACTGTTAAATGCAGATGGCAGTTTGACTATACGCGGGCAAAAAATTATCGACCATACCCCCGCCGGACGTTTCGGAAAACCGGATGAATTACTCAGCACCTTGATTTGGTTATGCAGTTCTGGTTCTAGTTTCGTCAACGGAGTAGTCGTACCTGTAGACGGTGGGTTTAGTATCTACAGCGGAGTTTAATAAAAATGTATTCACTAACCGTAACTAACGGAACACTTTCAGATCAGCAGGTTTCCGATTTGGTTCATCAAGCTTTAGCAGACCCTAAGTTGGATGGACAGAGCATCTTGGTATTAA
This sequence comes from Nostoc sp., assembly GCF_036917615.1. Classification (GTDB taxonomy): domain Bacteria; phylum Cyanobacteriota; class Cyanobacteriia; order Cyanobacteriales; family Nostocaceae; genus Nostoc. The sequence goes on along the minus strand of NZ_JBALCZ010000011.1, from coordinate 176,780 downwards.
TTCCAGATAGCACCCGCACTGCTCCCATACCTCAAATGTTTCGATTGCTTCATCAGGAGTTGGGTAAGAGGGTTGCGGCTCTGGATTTTTTAATTGCTCTGGGTACACATAATCCCATGAGTGAAGAACAGATCAATCGCTTGGTGGGGGTAACACACCAGGAGCGAGAGACAACTTTTAAAAAGGTTCAAATTTTTAACCACCTTTGGAATATACCAGATACTTTTATTTCTTGTGGAGTAATTTCGGCAGATGAGATAGCAGAGATCAGCCGGGGAATGCTACATCAAGCAGTTGAAGTAAGTGTTAACAAGCTTGTAACAGAGTACGATCTAATAATGATTTGCGGCCCGGTCTTTCCCCACGAAGTTGTCGGTTTTTCTGGTGGAAATAAATACTTTTTTCCCGGCATTGGTGGTCAGGAAGTAATTGATCTATCACACTGGTTAGGTGCTTTAATCAGCTGTTATGAAATTATTGGTACACCGGGAATAACACCAGTTCGGCGCTTGATTAACCGAGCCGCTAGCCTAATTTCTACCCCAAAGCTTTGCTTGGCGATGGTGGTTGCACCCAAAACGAATCAGCTAGCTGGACTTTATATAGATAAACCAGAATCAGCCTGGGAAGCTGCTGCAAAATTATCAGCCAAACTGCATATTAAATATCTAGATCAGCCTTTTAAACAAGTGCTTTCAGTCATGCCCCAAATGTATGACGACATTTGGACAGCAGCTAAAGGAATGTACAAGCTAGAGCCAGTAGTAGCCGACGGAGGTGAGCTAATTATATATGCCCCTCACATTACTGAATTTAGCTATACGCACGGCGAAATCCTGTCCCAAATTGGCTATCATGTGCGGGATTACTTCCTCAAACAGTGGGATAAATTTCAAGCATATCCCGGTGGAGTGCTGGCTCATAGTACTCATTTAAAAGGTATGGGTACTTTTGATCCCATAGAAGGGGAACAAGCGCGGATTCGCGTCACTTTAGCTACTGGTATTTCTGCTGAACGCTGTGCTGCTCATAACTTGAACTATCGTGATCCGGCTACCATTCGACCCATAGAATGGGCTAACCGTGAGGATGAAGGTATCTTGCTTGTTCCAAAGGCTGGCGAGATACTATACCGTCTAATATCAAGTCCAGATAATTAGTTATCGTAAATTAAAGGGTTTAGAGGTCATCTATAAAGTAAAAATAAAATTACTGTAGGGTGTGTTAGGCGCATGTTTCGATATGATTTTTCACGAGAAACATAACTCTCGCGCCTAACGCACCATGTTATAAGCCAATATGGTTCAGTTAGCGCCAAAGACCTTTCAGTACTTACCCAAAAACTCTCTGGAACTCTTATTCCTTTGTGTCCTTCTCTACGAGACGCTACGCGAATGCGCCCTTTGTGGTTCGTTTTTTGTTAATTTTGGGTAAGTCCTATCCTTAAAGTCCTGTCCTTAACTGAATAAGAGTTATACACTGTTTATCTAAATAATTATCAAGTTCATGAATCAAATAAAAATATGGTTATTAACGATGCTATTTGTCACAATGGTATTGATTAGCATCATCACAGGTTCTAGCCATTCTCTAAAAGCAGCCTCATCTATAGGCAAAGATACGCTGACGATGATTACTTCCCCAGATTATCCACCTTATGAGTTTTATGATACTAAAGGATCTGAGAGACAAATTGTTGGCTTTGATGTAGATGTTGCCAAGACTGTTGCTCAAGAGCTAGGATTTCAACTAAAAATAATAGAATCAGATTTTAATGGATTAATTCCTGCACTGCAAGCGAAGCGGGCTGACTTTGTTATGGCGGGGATGACTCCCACTCCAGAACGTCAGAAAAATGTTGATTTTTCAATTATTTATTACCAAGCAAAAGATACGATTGTCGCTCTCAAAAATAGCAATATCAAACAGACTCAAGACCTAGCTCTTAAAAAAGTCGGGGTACAATTGGGGACTATCCAAGAGCAAAATGCTAAAAAAATTGCTCAAAAAGTTACAGGGATTCAGCTAAAACAACTCAATAAAGTACCAGAAATAATTCAGGAACTCAAATCGGGGCGAATTGATGCAGCAATTGTTGAGGACACCGTTGCTAGAGGATTTGCCCAAGCCAACACAGATTTAGAGTTTAACGTTATTCCCTCAGATGACGTGAGTGGCTCGGCGATCGCTTTTCCGAAAGGTTCGGGCTTAGTAGAACCTTTTAATAAAGTCCTGCAACAAATGAAGGACAAAAAAGAACTAGAAAAATTAGTCACCAAATGGTTTTCGCAAACTACCTCAACCGCTACTGTATCTAAATCTCCTGCTAAAGGCGGGCTGAATCTAGACTTTACCAGAATTATCCCAGACATTCCCTTTATCCTCAAAGGCATCCCTTTGACATTGTTGTTTACGCTCTTGTCAGTATTTCTCGGGTTAATTTGGGGTACAGTTCTTTCTTTGTGCAAAATCACTAATATCAAGCCCTTCACCTGGCTTGCCAACGCCTACACCTCTGTATTTCGAGGTACACCCCTGCTATTACAGTTGGCTTTGGTTTACTATGCGACACCCCAACTCACAGGTTATGATATCTCGGCTTTAGAAGCAGGGGTGCTAACTTTTACCCTCAACTCTGGGGCTTATATGTCAGAAACCATCCGGGGTGGAATTCAAGCAGTAGATAAAGGACAAACTGAGGCGGCGATGTCTATGGGTGTTCCTTATCGGTTGATGATGTGGGACATAATTTTGCCCCAAGCATTGAAGAACATTTTACCTGCATTGGTGAATGAAACTATTGGACTGTTGAAAGACTCAGCTTTGGTATCAACAATTGGTGTAGTGGAAATATTACGCAGTGCCCAAATTGTTGGTGCAAATAAGTATATTTATTTTGAACCTCTACTGTTTGCGGGGTTAATCTACTATGTTTTAGTTATGGGTCTGACTAAGAGTGCATCCGTTTTAGAAAGGAAGTTAAGACAAAGTGAGTAAAGTCGTAATTCGGACAGAATTCTTGTGTAAATCCTTTGGCAAACTCGACGTACTCAAAGATATTTCTACGAAGATTCACCAAGGGGAAATTGTTGCTATTCTTGGGCCTTCTGGTTCGGGTAAATCTACCTTTCTGCGGTGCCTGAACTTGCTAGAACGCCCCACTAAAGGCAGAATCTATTTTCAAGAGCAAGAAATCACTCATCCCAAGGTAAACATTGCCAAGGTTCGTCAACAGCTGGTGATGGTGTTTCAACACTTTAATCTATTTCCCCATATGACAGTATTGCAAAATGTCACCTATGCTCCGATTAAGGTGAAAGGAATAAATCGGCAGTTAGCCCAAAATCAAGGGATGGAGTTATTGACAAAGGTGGGTTTAGAGGAAAAAGCAGATGTCTTTCCATCCAAACTATCAGGGGGACAGAAACAAAGGGTAGCTATAGCCCGCACTTTGGCAATGTCACCAGAGATGATTTTATTTGATGAACCCACCTCTGCTTTAGATCCAGAAATGGTCAAAGATGTGCTCCAAGTGATCCAAGATTTAGCTCAAACAGGGATAACAATGGCGATTGTTACCCATGAAATAGGATTTGCTAGAGTTGTGGCTAGTCGAATTATGTTTCTCGATCAAGGGACTTTAGCAGAAGATACCACTCCTAAGAAGTTTTTTGAAAATCCTCAGTCCCAAAGGGCCAAGCAATTCTTAGAAAAAATGCTTTAGTTCACTTTTAATTAGGACTTACGCACAAGCAACGGAAAATCGTAGACGCAAAGCGGCTTGCCGCAGGCTACCACAGAGGACGCAGAGAAGCCAGTGTGTTGGGCGGGTTAAGAGACTTGTACTCCTACGGAGAAGCAAGCTACGCGCAGCGTCTCCCCTTCTCCCAAAGGGAGAGGCTAGCGCCAAGGGAGAAGCAACTGGCGCGACACAAAGAGAAGTCGGAGCGGCGGCTTCCGCCGATCTGAACTTCGGTGGGAATAAGAGTTTGAGAGGTTTTTTGCGTAAGTCCTATTAATGTCAGTGCGTCCACCAATCAAATGAAAATTTTGATTTGATTGGGCACTTAGCGTATTTAAAAACCTACTGTACAACGACAATATAGTTGGATACTCAGAGTGGCTAAAAGCCCTGATTTTCCGTTTGATATCGAACAGGCTTGAAAAAATAAAGTTGGAAACTCTAATCCAATTTGTCTTCCATCTGGCCTTAGCTGCAAATAATAAAGTTGGAAACTGTCACATAAGTATAAGTACTTATTTGTGTCAGGCAATTGAGCTTTTGCTGACGATTGGGGGCAATATCCTCTTGAGAAGATTTTCCCGTATTGGTGCGTACAATCAGAGAATAAGGGAGTCCAGCCTCTAAAGGCTTACCAGCATAAATTACCTGATTTGCCTTGGTTTTGGTTCTCCACATTAAACCTTTTGACCCTGTTACCTCAACGTCGTATTCTGTAACTCCAGATACTGGGTTCCAGCGGAGTAGGGGAGTAATCGTTGTTTGCAGTTGTTGAAACCGGGGGGAAGGTTATTAATAGTTTTTCCCGATGGGGTGCTTTGTAATTCTGGTGACAAATATGTGCGTGAGTACATTATGGGGAAGAAGGATGAAGCAACGGGGCAATTTCATGGGGGAAAGGCGATAGTTAAAGCAGTGATTAGTTTGCCATCGGATACGTTTAAGCTATCAGGAACGGGGGCAAAAACTAGTATCCTTTATTTACAGAAACGTCAGGTAAGGAAGGATGAGCCAGTAAGGTTTCAGGATGAGCCGCAACCGAATGTGTTTATGGGTATGGCTGAGACTTTGGGCTATTTGGTGAAAAATAATGTGGAAAATTATAGCGTCGGCGTGTCAAATGATTTGGCGGCGATCGTTGGTGCTTATGTGAGGGGAGAATGATGGCAAGTATTGTTAGACTTAATGCTCAACGTTTGAGCGATCGCCTAGATGCTGTTTATTATCATCCATTATTTCTTGATAACGAGGATCGTCTCAAAAGTTCATCTATAAAAATATCACGCCTCAAAAATATTGTTAAAGAAGGGCGGCGATCAATTTATTTTGGTACTGAAACTTTAGAAAATGATGATGTCCCTAATAACTGGATTCCTTTTTTGACAGCAGATGATTTTTGGGAAAATGGCTTTTTTGTTAATTTAAATTCATGTCGTAGGGTTTCTCCTAAATTTGCTGAACAATATCCCAAAGGTCAGCTTAGAGGTAATGAACTACTGGTAAAAGTAAAAGGGCCTAATCAGATTACTGCATATAATGAGATGCCACCGGAAAATAGAGTTTTAGTAAGTGGCACTATCTGGGGAGCATTAGTTAAGAAAGAGCAGGTAGATCCACATTATCTAGTATCAGTTCTATCTTGTCCTTATGCTGTAATTGCAAGGTCACGTTTGAGAACAAATCTCAATGTATAATTTCTTGCTCCTGATGACTTATTGAATATTAAGTTACCTATTCCAGAGATTCGTGAAGCTCAAAACTACATTGGTGATAAGGTGCGATTGGCGGATAGGTTGAGGGAGCGATCGCGGGAACTTCAAAACAAAATATCCGAAATTTTCACAGATTTTAATCCTAGGGAATTTTCTAAAGGTAAGACATCACGGATAAGCACAAATGAATTAGTCGATAGCCTTAATCCTAATGCTTATATGCCTCGTTTTTTAGAGTCTGATAGAATTGTACGTTCCTATCCCCATACATCAATTAAATCAATTTCTCTAAATATTGCAGATGGGCCATTTGGAAGTAATCTGAAAGTAACAGATTATCGTACAGGTAAAAAAGCATTACATCCTGTCATTCGAGTGATAAATTGTGAAAATGGGCAATTAAATACTGATGATTTAGCTTGGATAGATACTGCAAAGCAACAGGAATTATCCAGAAGTGAAGTTTTACCTAATGATTTATTAATTACTAAAGCTAGGCGCATAGGTTCATCTGCTGTATATCCTGATAATTTGCCACTTGGTAACATTACATCTCACCTGATTAGAGCTAGAATTAAACCAAATATTGACCCTTGTTATGTAGCAGAATTCCTCGAAACTAAGGTTGGTCGTGCTGTTACAGAAAGACATAGTTTTAAATCAACAAGACCTGAACTTACAAAAGGAGAAATAGAGTCTTGTAATATTGCTTTACTTCCGAATAACTTGATAAAGCAGGTAGGCAATTTTGCACGAATCAGAAACACTTGTTCTAACTTTGTAATATTGCTCACCATCACCGCACAACTTCTAGTAGAAGCCCTCATCGAAGGAAAAATAACCGAAGAAGAACTCCAAACCGCTCAACAAGTACTACAAAAAGGCGACAGAGAACCAGATAAAACCATCCTCTCACGCCTCACCCACAAAGGAATAGATATCAAAGACGAACCGCCCCTCTTCCCCGACTTAGACGCACTTTATGAAATTATCGACCAAATAACCAAAGACACAGAGGAGGAATAAACACTAAAGTCAAAATAGGTAAACTCAGCAAATTATAGAAAATTATGAAATGTACAATTGACCTACCCGATACCCTAGCCCAACAACTAGAACAATATTTACAAGATCATCCCGATCAAAACCTAGAACGTCTCATTCAGGAAGCCCTAGAAGAAAAACTAGCTGGTAAAAATCTATCTAAACTACTCACCTTAGCCGGAATAGTCAACGAATCTCCTAAAAATGCCAGCAACCAAGCGGAAGACTCTCCTAATATTATTAATCCATGCTAAGTCCCATCTCGCAAGTGGTGATTGATGCAGGGCCTTTAATCGCCTTGTTATATGCTAAAGACCCCCAACATACAGAATGCAGAATTGGCTTTGAACAACTCAGTCAAGCTAAAGTCAGAGTTTATACTCCTATTCCTATTTTGTTTGAAGTTTACAAATGGTTGTTATACACAACTAACCCCAGGACAGCCCAAAGCAGTCTAAACATCATGTTAGAAAGCTTACATCTAATTCCAGTCAACCAAGCTGACGTTCTTGAAATCTTCGCCCTACTGCAAACCATCCCTAACTGGCAGGGAAGCCTGGAAGATGCGACAGTAATTTGGGCAGCAAGAGTGCGTAAATGTCCCGTTTGGACAATTAATTATCGAGACTTTGGCAGCTTTCCCGCATTAGAGTTTTGGAATCCTGACCTCAACTGAGGCGAAAAAATGAAGCTTTCACATTCCACCATCCGCAACTTAGAACAACTCCTAACTATTGGTGAAATTCCCACCGCAGACATCAGCCCCCTAAAAATCGGGCAAAACCTCGGAATGTGGATAACTTCCACCGATGGTAGCCGCATCATCGCTACTCCTGCAACCGTCCAACTGCTGCAAACCTTACCTAGCCTCTCAGAAACAGTCGCCGCCCTCCTCAGTTGCGAAGCTGATATCCGCCAAGCTTGGGGTAAAATTATCGCCGCACGTCTGCAAGAACTGGGAACTCGCCGGGATGCACAAGGACTCAGCGAAGCTATTAACACCTTGGGACAAGCATCTGAAACTTTAATTCAACTCTTACCCCAAGCCGCCCTCAGTTCTAGCAATTACACAGAATTAGAACGTACTCTGTTTGACGCACCCGCCGAACAAGCCCCGAACCTGTGATGCGAACATTTGCCCAATATACTGCGATCGCGTCCGCTTTGGAAACTGCCAATAGCTTTGAAAAATGGATGGATGAGTTACTGGGTGCAGCTTTTAAAAAAGGCGCAATTGAACTACACGCCGCCGAATCAGGACAAGCCAGACATGGAAGGGGACTATTTGGCGACAGGCAACGTAAATTAATTAACTGGAGTATTTACCCAGAATTCGACGCTTTATTTCTAGCTTTTAAACCTATTAACTATGAATAATCTCAATAAATCCATTATTACTCTACCTAGTACTTTAACATTTACCTATCAGGGTGCGTATGAATTTAGCAGAGTTCTAAACTCTATTTGACTGGACATTAAACAATCAAGAGGTTGTATATAAAAAAATTAAAATTATTAATGCTGTACCAGAGATTAGGGAAACTATTGATTTTATTATGGATGAAAATACTGAAATTAGAGAGTGACTAGCTCATATTTTTGCCACAAATTACAGTAAAAAACATTTTTGATATATAAAAGCTATGCTGACCAATAAGTTATGAATAATCAAAAATTAGCAAAAGATAACCATAATACTGCTACTTATCGCTGGGCTACTACTGGTGTTTCTTCCTATCCCTTAACTCATCCCATTGTTGGACAAAGAGATTTCTTTTTTAAGTTTCGGCACTTTATCCACCTCATAGACCAAGAAGATGAACGCTTTGCCCATGTCTTTGCCATCATCGCCCAATGGGGTGTAGGTAAATCTCGCCTCGCCTACGAACTCATCAGCCAAATTAACAATACTTCCCCCGGTTGGGCAGTACGCGACCAAGCTGGGTCTTTAACTGATGCCAAACTATTTGATAATGATACAGACCGCGAACAATATCTTGGTCTTTACATCCGTTACAGCCAGATTGCCAACGAATACCACAACATCGATAACTGGTTTGGCTACGGTTTGTATAAAGCCCTTTTACCCCTAACTAAAAAGACCTTTGATACTTCTATTCAAGTCAGTATTGCCAAAGAAGCCTATGACCGCCTGATTGTTAAAGGTTTTGAAGAAAGCAAATTAGCCGCAGCCTTAGAAGTCGAAAAAAACTACTCAGATGAAATTCTCTATGAAGACTCTTCTCTAGTAACAAATCTCTGCCAAGCTGCTTACGATTATTTAAGCCAATTTGGGATTAAATATATCTTAATTACCCTGGATGAACTAGAAACAGCCGCCGAAGCCGCCACCTACGATTTAGAACCTGAAGATATTAAACGTCTTGATGGTCGGGCAATTAAACTGATGGGCAAAGCCATCAAAGAAGAAGATCCCCGGCGAAAATTACCTTGGCTGAGATATGTAGCTTTATGTTCCCCAGCTATTGGTGATGAACTAAGAGAAATCCAGTCTACAGCCCGACGTTTTGAATTAGTTGAACTTTCACAAAATGCATTTGCAGATGTTAGTGATTTTGTCAATGCTCTCACACAACAAGGACGCTTAAGCGAAACCTATCCCGAAGGCTTAGTAGAAGCTGCTTACGCTATGAGTGGCGGTAACTTCGGCTGGTTTAACGTCATTATGGCTAATGTAGATCAAATTTTGCGCGATCGCGGCATTAGTGGAGAAAAAGACCAACCAACAGTCGCTGCACTATTTGATGCATCTGTAAAAGTTTCTAACCGCATTAGCAATCATATCCTCGACCATAACGCCATCAATGAACTCAAACTAGACCGAGTTCATTTACTAGCAGCCAAAAAATTACTGTACGGGCAATTACCAGTTCCTTTAACGCAATGGCAAACAGAAGAACTCAACGCCTTATTATAGCAGTAGACAAAGCCGTTAGGACAAGTTGGCGGTAGATGCTTTCAACAAGCGTACATTGTGAATTGATTTTTGTCCTAAGCTTCCTGTCCGTTGCTATATGTAACGAAATATAAATTTAGGCAATACCTTAGAAATTCCTTATTTCACAGTTTTGACAAAACTAAACATATATCGGTTTTATCGTGCCTACCTATTTACTTCAAATCATAATTTTACATAAGTTCTGAAATTCTGATTTCTTGAGCCAAGTTCCCATCTGTGCCAGTTGGTTTCCAACTTTATTGTCTAGTTTCCACATTTATTATTCAGTTTCCAACTTTATTCTCTTTTTACAACCTACATCTGATACGAAGCCGTTAAAGCTACCGCCAAAGCATCCGCTGCATCATCCGGCTTGGGAATCTCATCTAAATCCAACTCCCGCGCTACCGCCTCTTGCACTTCCGACTTATCCGCATTGCCATAGCCTGTTAAAGCTTGCTTAATTTGAGCAGGAGTATACTCTACGTAGGGAAGACGACGCTGGCCCAAGACCAAAATGAGTACACCCCGCGCCTGTGCAACCATGATTGTACTTGACATCCGATAGAAGAATAGTTTCTCGATCGCCACCAAATCTGGTTGAAATTCCTCCATCAGGGTGTGTAAATCATCAAACAAGGTACATAGGCGCTGTCCCATTTCTACATTTGCTGAAGTTTTAATTACCCCAAAATCCAGCATATTTACTGTAGTCTCTTGTACCTTGTTGGGAGTTTGTGTGCAGGTAATTACCCCAAATCCTAAAATTGCCAGTCCTGGATCTAATCCTAAAATTCGTTTTTCCATTAAATTCACTTTTATCAAGCCAGCGTATTGTTTAACTAGGAATACTGGCAATCTTCACGACTTGCTCTTAGTCTAAAGGAATTGACAAATATAATAGTTCCACGCCTGGTGTTTTAAACCAAGTGGTGTACATTTTCTGTTAATTATTGTTTGTAGCACTGCTCCAAATCAGGTATGTCAATTGGTTTTCTCAGACAAGCCCTCAACGCCCTGCAAAAGCAGTCGCGTTCTCGTACTTCCTATCGGGTTAACCAGTGGTTCAAATGGTTATCCCCTGGACTATCGGTAAAACGTTGGTTGTTGATCAGTACTGGGGGTGTACTGCTGGCGAGTTTAGGGTTAGCTATTTGGATTAAGCTGACCCCGATTTTTTTGATGATTGAGTTGATTAGGGGTTTTCTGGGAGTAATCACCAACATCTTACCCAACTATCTCAGCGGGCCTTTGGTGCTGCTTGGCGGCTTGCTGTTAGTGCTTTGGGGACAAACTCGCACCGTAGGCTCAATTACTAAAGTACTAAGAGCAGAAGGCGGAGAGGAACTCATTGATGTTTTGCTGGCCCATCGTCGATTGTACCGAGGCCCGAAAATAGTGGTAATTGGTGGTGGTACAGGACTTTCTACGTTGTTGAGGGGACTGAAAACCTACAGCGCTAATATTACTGCGATTGTTACTGTCGCCGATGATGGTGGATCTTCTGGGCGGTTGCGCCAAGAATTTGGAGTGCTACCACCAGGGGATATTCGCAATTGTTTGGCTGCACTAGCAGATGAAGAAAAGTTATTAACAGAATTGTTTCAATACCGCTTTCGGGCTGGAGATGGGTTGACGGGTCACAGTTTTGGCAATTTGTTTTTAACGGCAATGAGTGATATTACTGGAGATTTAGAACAAGCGGTTGCAGCCAGTTCTAAAGTGCTAGCGGTACGGGGACAAGTACTACCAGCAACTCTCAGTGATGTTCGCCTTTGGGCAGAATTAGCCGATGGTCGCCGCATTGATGGGGAGTCTAGCATTCCCAAAGCTGGCGGTAAAATTGTTAAAATTGGCTGCATTCCAGCTAATCCCCCAGCGGTACCAGCAGCTATTAAGGCACTTAAAGAAGCTGATTACATCATTATTGGCCCAGGTAGCCTTTATACTAGCCTAATTCCTAATTTATTAGTACCAGAAATTGCCGATGCGATCGCTCAAACAGATGCCCCCCGTATTTATATCTGCAATATAATGACTCAACCAGGAGAAACTGAAGGCTACACTGTTGCTGATCACATCAGAGCAATTGATGCTGCTTGTGGGCAAAGACGGCTATTCGATGCTGTGCTGATACACAAAAAATCCCCCTCTGAGCAATCACTCATCCGCTACGCCCAACAAAACTCCCATCCCGTTTTCCTGGATAGAGAAGCTGTAACTCAGTTAGGGCGAAGGATTGTTCCAGCTAATGTTTTGTATGAAGATGAAACGGGTTTTGTCCGTCACAATCCGCAGAAACTAGCACAAGTATTGTTGCGGTGGTACAGTAGAGGTCATCATGGAAGATGAGTTAATAGTCCAAAATTCATAGTGAGCTAGCTCTTGACTTTTAACTAATGATGAAAATTTTTCTTGCAGATACAGAGGCGACGCTACGCTTAGGTATTACTCTCGGTGAATCCCTGACCCCTGGCAGTGTAATTTTACTAGAAGGTGATTTAGGCGCTGGTAAAACTACTTTAGTTCAAGGCATTGGCAAAGGTTTGGGAATCGCTGAACCCATTGTCAGTCCAACTTTCACGTTGATTAATGAGTACACGGAAGGACGCTTCCCCCTTTACCACCTGGATTTATATCGTTTAGAACCACAAGAAGTTGCAGCCCTGAATTTAGAAAGTTACTGGGAAGGTGTTGAAGTCATACCAGGAATTGTGGCAGTTGAATGGGCAGAACGATTGCCCTACAAGCCAGATAGTTATCTGAGTATCAGTTTGACTTATGGGCATGGGGGCACTCGTCAAGTCGAACTCATACCATTTAATTGTGCCATTAGCGAAGTCATTACCGCGATTTAAGCTCATCTCCCGACTGAAGTACGAGAGATTTCACTTTTTTGATCGCAACACTAAAAAATTTCTGCAAATAGTCGAGGGAGAACTCCACACTCGTCCTATCTGCCACTACCACGTTCGCCACCGTAAGTCACTAACATTGTTATCTCAACCAAAAATAAATGAAAAAATTTTCTAACAGCAGCTTTATTGCTGCAATAATCAGTTAAAAAACTGATTTAGATGGTGTATGAATTAAGAAAATGTAAACTGTTGTTGGGTTAAATGAGAATTTTCACAGAACTTAGTCAGCTTGGTATAACCCGATTGGTTCTCTACTGTCATTAAGAGAACAAATCTGGATTATTTAGCAGCCAAAGCTAGTATAGGAAAGTTAAACAACATCAAGTTCTGTAGAAGTTGTCTAATTTTTCCTTATACTCAATATACCCAAAACAAAGTCATAATATATACACAAAAATACTGAATATATTAAATATTTGAAAATTAATTTAAATAATTTTAAATAGCAATAACTTCTTTTCTTCACATCTGTAATTAACACTGATATTAATAAAGCCTTAAATAAAACATCTCGTATTTCTACATAATTATCGTAGAAATACGAGATGTTTTATAGCAGTTCCCGATCTGGTAAGGTACGTTTTCAAAGCTACTAACCTTGTTAAACAAGATTTGGGTGTACCTCAGTTGCTTAGGAAACGCTATATCCGAAATTAGTTGATGTTAATATGCCTACGTGGATGCACTAGTTATCTTGAATGAAAGAAGCGATCGCCTTTTTTATCGGATAACCGGAATCGTCTCTGGTATAATACGTAAGACCTCGATCAATGAATGCAGAGGTAGTATCTATTAACTGCTGAAGAATATCGGGATTAGTGTTATCTATTTCTTCAGTGACTTTTTCCCCTGTAAATCGGTTTTTTCGATCTTCTGGAGGTAATACAATCCGAGGATCTTTATAAGTCTCTTTTGGCTTGGGTTTAAATGTCTCATTTAAGTCATACTGAAGACGTAAGTAACGTTTAGAATCATATCCACCCATGATTTGTCGGCAAATGGTACTACCAATCTCAGATGTAGGTTCCATAAAGATATTAGTAAGATGTTGTGCCCAGTTCAAGCCTCTCCATTTGCTTATTTGCTCATATTGATATGGTTCACCAGTTTGACCTGTGCCAATAGAAAGGATAGAAATATCTTCCAATCGCAGATTATCAAGTTTATACTTTTGCTTGATTGTTGAATCGACTGAAGACTGACTGATCCTCATAACTAGACTCAAAGCTGCCAGAGAAGGGTTATTCGCAGAAACTCCTCCATCAATGTGTGGAAATTCCCAATCACCAAATTTTTCTTTATCTACAGGTTTTAATTTATATGGTGGGAAAAAAGTGGGTGCTGAGGCAGAAGCGGTACATATCTGCCATAAATAACAGTCATCGTACCATCTGTCTCCTAGATCGGGATGACAATTTGTAAAAAAGGTTGTATTACGATATAGCGTATCGTAAGCAAGAATCAAGATAATGGGTTTTTCAATATCCTTTATTCTTGTGGATTTATACGCATCTTTGAGGACGCTAACAATTCCATCATGAGAATATTTAGGTACTGAAAATACATTAAGAATTGGTTGAATGATGGACGGAAAGTTTTTATAGCGCTCTTTTCTATCCAGCGGGAATATATCTTTACCTCTATCTATATATAATTTAATGAGTTCATCACTTTCCTTTCCGACAGCAATCCCTCCTGCTAACATTGAACCAGCAGAAGTGCCCGCAATCAGATCAAAGTATTCGTGTAAAAAGTTTCCTTTCCCCTGATTTCTAATTTCTTGTTCTACTTGTTGAAGTATTCGTGCTGCAACGACTCCACGAATACCGCCACCGTCTAAAGCCAAAATTTTGAAGGACATAGCAATTCTCCTTGATTATTTCTATGGTTAAGTTCCCTCCGTTGTAGCAACTACCATACCAAGGATGTCAAGTAGGCAAAAGAAGAATAAATAGGTAATCTTATCGGGGGAAGGAAGTAGTTATTGAAGATTTGACTTGAAACACTACAAATAAATTCAGGGTTTAAAGTTGCAATTTCTGATACAGCGACAAGTCAATACCCTTTGGTTAAAAGGGTAAAGGAGGAAAAACAAAGATTTTCGCCTTTTATAAGCTGTTCCACATCTAGTTTGCATATCTAAATTTCATGAAAGTATTGTGGGGTGGGCATCTTGCCCGCCATAATTATGCAATTTAAGTGTGGAACAGCTTACCAATTTGAAAAAAGAGTGCGACAAATAGATTGCCATAACCTAGACACAGAAGGCGATTCCCAATCCAAAATAAATATTTGCTATAAGAAAGTTAAAGCTTGACCCCGCACTTGCGTATTTACCTGGCCTTTGTCATAAACTATTTCACCGCCAACAATCGTGGTTACAGCCCAGCCAGTGAGGTTCCAGCCTTCAAAGGGACTCCAACGGGATTTGGTTAAAAGTTCCTCACGCCGAACTGGACGATATGTATTTAAATCTACAAGCACTAAATCGGCATCATAGCCAGGTGCGATCGCTCCTTTATTAGGAATACCATAAGCCACAGCTACAGCTTTGGACATCCAGTTAACAACTTGAGCCACAGTACACTGTCCCTGCATCGCCGCAGTTAACATCAAAGCTAGGGAAGTTTCCACCCCAGGCATTCCCGAAGGACTATTAGGGTATTCTTGAGCTTTTTCTTCTAAGGTGTGCGGCGCGTGATCTGTAGCGATGAAATCGATCACGCCATCGCGCAAAGCTTGCCAGAGAACTTCGTTATCGTGGGGCGATCGCAAAGGTGGATTCATCTGTGCTAATGTGCCAATCTTCTCATAGGCATTAGTATTTAACAACAAATGCTGTGGCGTTACCTCTGCTGTTACCCAACTAGGTTTACCCTGACGCAGCAAATCTGCTTCTTCAGCCGTTGACATATGCAGAATATGCAGACGACGTTGATATTTTTGAGAAAGTTTTAATGCCAGTTGGGTTGCAAGCATTGCCGCTTGATTATCTTGAATTTGGGAGTGAATGGCTGGATTGTGAATGTTGGCAAATTCTTGGCGTCGTTGGTTAATTCTAGCTTGGTCTTCGGCATGAACCGCAATTAAGCGATCGCCTTTAGCAAATATCGCAGAGAGTGCTGTTTCTCCATCAACCAGCAACTGACCATGCATCGACCCCATGAAAATCTTAATTCCCGGTGTTGGCTTTGCCAAAAGCAAATCTGGTAGATTCTCTGTTGTTGCCCCAATAAAAAAGCCATAATTAACCAAGCACTTGTGTGAGGCACGTTCTAGCTTGTCGTCTAAAGCCTGCTGTGTAGTTGTCAGGGGGCGCGTATTGGGCATTTCCAAAAAGGAAGTGACTCCGCCTTTAGCACAGGCACAACTGGCGGTGAATAAATCTTCCTTATGTTCTAATCCAGGTTCCCGGAAATGTACCTGCGGATCAATAACACCTGGCAACAAAGTCAACCCTTCTGCGTCAATTTCAGTGACTAGTGCTGTTTGGGAGATTTCTGGTTGGGAGATTTCTGGCGCAACTTCGACTATTTGGCGATCGCGCGTCAACACATCCCCAATCATCAGTTCACCATTGGGTAAGATTATGTGAGCGCGGCGAATCAGTAAAATTTGTGGAGATGACATAGGGTTCAACAATTAAAAATGAAGAGATTCAATCGTGGCAAGAGTTATGGCTATTTTCCGGACGCTTTCTTAAGCAAAGGTAGCTTATGTATTACAGAGAACTATGCTTTTAGGTTAAACTTAGTCGCGCTCTGAGTGAGCAATTTTGCCGCCTGTTAAAAAAAGTTTATTTTTAATTTATGAAGAACCCCGTCAATCAATTTTGGATTTTAGATTTCGTCGTCACACTTCGACAAGCTCAGTGCGGAAACCTCAGTCGAACGATTTGGGATTTTGGATTGACCTTATCCTAGAAAGAATACGGTTTGGGGATTTGAGATTGGTTTCGCCCACCAGAGGCGAGTCATCAACCAGAAGAAACACCCTCAATCCAAAATCTCAAATCCACAATCTAAAATTGGTAGTCAAGATGCGAACATGATTAGGAAATTAAAGTTTTCCCGTTAAGATTAACAGATAAAGTCTCACTAGGCGAGTTAATTACCTACATCTTTCGTTCAGTTAAGTAATTTCATGCAAAATCAAGTGCCTGATAACAACTCTAGTCAACAACCTGATAATTCCTGGATCGCAGAGCTAGGTAGAACAATTGTATTGAGCATTGTTCTAGCTCTGGGAATTCGTACCTTTGTTGCTGAAGCACGCTGGATTCCTTCTGGATCGATGGAACCGACTCTGCATGGTACGCCAAACCAGTGGGAGGCAGACAAAATCATTGTCGATAAATTGAAATATAAATTTGCTGACCCGCAGAGGGGAGATATTGTAGTATTTTCACCTACGAAAGAATTACAAAAAGAACAATACCAGGATGCTTTTATTAAACGGGTAATTGGCTTACCTGGAGAACAAGTACAACTTAGAGATGGCAAGGTCTATATCAACAACAAACCCCTCCCAGAAGGGAATTACTTAAGTTCTGGGCAGACCACAGTAATTGATGTTTGCCAATCAGCACCACAGCCAGCTTTTTTGACAAAGCCCCAGACTATACCAGCCGATTCATATTTAGTACTAGGTGACAATCGTAACAACAGTTATGATGGTCGCTGCTGGGGTGTTGTTCCCCGCCAAAATATTATTGGGCGTGCTGTAGTTCGCTTCTGGCCTCTAAATCATATTGGAGGAATAGATAAATCGCCAATATATCCATAATTAACAATATTGAGCAAATGGATAAGTAACAACAAAAGAATTTTAGATTTTAGATTGGGGACTACTAAATCACCAATCTTTAATCCAAAATCTGTCTTGAAAAGTTTACTACGGAGGAGCTACTGCGTTGGTGAGGCAGTCCAGTCTTCTCCCTACAGCCTTTCTCCTAAAGGAGACGCTGTTCGCGTTCGGGCATCCTACGGCGGGCGTTAGCCTCTCACGAATGGGAGAAGGGGAGACGATGCCGCGCATAGCGCAGCTCTCTTCTCTACGAGAGGCTGCCGCCAACGAGTCCGCGAACGCGAACAGCGTCTGGTAGAGAGCGTCTGGGGGTTTCCCCCATGAGAAACTGCCGTTAGCGTAGCGGTAGCGAGTAATCTAGCGTCAAGGGTTTCCCGACTTGTTCCTTGCGGTACCAGCATTTTGGGAAGATCAGCTATTTAGTGAGCAAGGTGATTTAGTCTCCTTTCGAGTGGGAAATGTGCATTTTTTTGGGATTAATCCATGTCAGCGTTGTATAGTCCCAACACGCGATTCTTACTTAGGGGAAGCTTACCCAAAGTTTCAAAAAATCTTTGCAACCCAGCGACAAGCAACTCTGCCAAATTTGGTTGCTTCATCGCCTTTTAATCACTTTTACAGATTGAGTGTCAATACCCAATTACCCCCATCGTCAGCCGGAAAAATTTTACAAATCGGCGATGAGGTTGACATACTTACACAACAAAATTAACATTTATTTAAAATAAAAAATCCCAAAAAATTTACTTGGGATTTTTTGTTTTTACTATGTATAGCAATCCTATTTGAGATCCGAACAGTGTTGCTCCTGATACAGTTTAGGAAAATAAAATTCTTATTGATTGGTAAGGAACTTCATTTGGGTATAAATGTATCATTAGTTTATATTTCATTTAAGATTGCTATAGATGCTTCTGGTGTGTCCACATTCAGAAGTTTAAACTGTAATTTTACTTAAGGATATCTGTTTTATAAACCCATAGAACAACAATTGGTTCTTAAGTTGCTTGCCGCAGCACCTCAATGGTAGCTATCAAATAGCACCTGGGAAAAATTTCATTGTTGATGCTCGGCTAGATAATCTGCACGTGCTATCTACTATACTACTGTAAGCAGGCTATCAGGTTGGCAAAGCTCATAACTGGCTAATAGCTTTGATCGTCTGTAAAACTCTCCAGCAACCGTGGGAGTTAAACTATAAATATAAGTATTTTGGTGAAATTGATCAATAAATTTCCGGGTGATTTCAAGGAAGCATTTCCCATCTTCAATAATTATACGCCTAGCTTTTGATAATAATGCATTTTAATCAAACTAACCATCATAAAATAAATATTTTGGTGGTCGATGATACCCCAGATAATTTGCGGCTTTTATCGGCGATGTTGACTGCACAAGGTTTTGAAGTTCGCAAAGCCTTAAACGGTAAAATGGCACTGACTGCATGTCAAATGGTTTTGCCAGATGTGATTTTGTTGGATATCAATATGCCAGATATGGATGGCTATCAAGTTTGTCAACAGCTTAAAGCTGATGATAAAACTTGTGAAGTCCCAGTAATTTTTATTAGCGCCCTGGATGATGTTGTAGATAAGGTAAAAGCCTTTGATGTTGGTGGTGTAGATTATATTGCAAAACCTTTTCATGGGGTAGAGGTTGTGTTGCGAATTGAAAATCAGATTAATTTACGTTTGCTCCAAGTTAAACTGCAAGAAAAAAACCTTTTACTCCAACAGGCTCTTGACAACTTGCAAGCCTCTCAAGTTAAACAGATTCAGAACGAAAAGATGGTGGCGCTGGGACAGTTAGTGGCTGGGCTTGCTCATGAGATTAATAACCCGATCAGTTTTATTTATGGGAATCTCCAATATGCTGGTCAATATGTGCAAGACCTAGTAAATATGATTGAGGTCTATCAACATGAATATCCCAAGCCCACACCAAAAATTCAGCAAATAGCTAAAAATATAGACCTGAATTTTATAATTAAGGATTTGCAAAACCTGATAGATGCAATGTATAGAGGATCTGATCGGATTCGGGAAATTGTCCGGGCACTTCAACACTTTTCTCGGCATGATGAAGCAGAGATGAAACGGGTAAATATCCATGAAGACATCGAAAATACTTTGGTGATGTTACAACATCGACTCAGGGAAACAGCAGACCATCCTGCAATTGTTGTAGTGAAAGATTATGGTAACTTGCCCCTAGTCACTTGTTATGCAGGTGAACTAAACCAAGTATTTATGCATCTGTTGAATAATGCTATTGATGCAATAGAAGAGGGAGTGGGAAATCAATCTTTTACTCCCGATTTACTCTCCACTCCCCAAATTCAAATTCACACAGAGGTGACAGACTTGAATATGGTCAAAATTGCGATCGCTGATAATGGCACTGGTATAGAAGAGTCGTTGCGATCGCGTTTATTTGACCCATTTTTTACGACAAAACCTGTGGGCAAAGGTAGTGGTTTAGGATTGTCCATTAGTTATCAAATTATTGTGCAAAAACACCGAGGACAAATTACCTGTACCTCATCTGTTGGCAGAGCAGAGTTTGCGATCGAAATTCCCATAGAGCAACCTCAGCGTTAAGTGAGAACAAATCCACCAAAACGTAGGAAGAGAGGATCATTGGTGATCAGCCAACCATCTTTCTCTAAAGCGTGTTTTACTGGATTATGGAAAATGTCCAACGCCTGCATAAATTACTGTTAAGCGTTTGAATTTTGATCATGCCTTGAGTTTAACTGTTGATTAACCCGTTGTATCACCAATCACTCTGACAAGCTCAACGGCAGTTGAACTGTGAACGTTGTCCAGCCCTGAGTGCTGGTAACTTCTATTGTGCCTTGGAGATATTCGACTAACTTCTTCACTAATGCTAAACCTAATCCTGTGCCGCCATGTTGCCAGCGATCGCTTTGAGGAATCCGGTAAAACGGCTCAAAGATCCGAGATTGTTCTTGTTTGGGGATTATCACCCCAGAATTGCTAATTGTGATTTGAAAGTAGGGAAGTTGAAAATTACCTAATACATCAGATTCAGCATCCTTATTGATCAGACTTTTTGTGGTGTCAATTACCCGAACATTTACCGTAATCTGTCCATCAGGCGGAGTGTACTTACAAGCATTGTTGAGTAACTCTGAGACAATTTCGGTCAGGCTAGCCAAGTCTGAAACTAAAGGTGGTAAATTTGCAGGAATGCTAACTTGCAAAGTCTGTTGTCTAGCTCCAGCACGTTCCTGAAAATGCTCGGCAACGTGAGGCAGCCAGTTTTGGAGTTTAATTGAAGTTAATTCCAATGGATAGACATCTGCATCAAGCATTCGTATATACAGTAAATTGTCACTAAATCTAGCTCTTGTTCGCATTGATCACGCAGGATACTTAAGTAGCGAGCTACAGATTCAGATGGGGAAAGTGGGTTTGAATTTAAGATGCCCTGCTGATCAAGAAGATTTTCTAGGGCGGAGATTGCCATTTTGATGTTTGACAAGGGTGTTCGCATTTCATGAGAAGTGGTTGCCAGAAAATCCTCTTTCAACTGGTTCAGCCGTTGGAGTTCTGCCACTCGAATTTCTGTTTGTTGGGCACGTTCATCTGCAAGATTGTGTTCTTCGGTTAACCGTCGTTGCGTATTATCGTGGAAAACTAGTACGGCTCCTGTAATTACACCACTATTCTTTCTCACGGGAGTAGCGCTATCAGTTATTGGTATAGTTGTCCCATCTCTAGCAATTAGTAGGACGCGACTGCCTAGATAGATAGTAGTTTCTTGTTGGAGGGCTGCGATGATTGGATTTTGGACGGGGATCTGAGTTTCTTCGTCAACGAGTTTGATCACCTCGGTTAACATCCGTCCCTTGGCTTCATCCCATCGCCACCCTGTCAATGCTTCAGCGACCTGATTTAGGTACTTGATGCTTAACTGAAGATCGACTACAATCACCCCATCGCCCATTCCCCCAAGCACAGAACTCAAAAATTGTTCGCGATCGTAGCGATTGAGTGCTGTTTGAATGGTAACGTAAAGTTCTTGCTCCTTGATCGGTTTGAGAATATATCCAAAGGGGGATGTCAGCGTTGCCCGCTCCACAGTTCTTTTATCAGAATGACCTGTGACGTAGATGACAGGAATTTGCAAATGATGCCAGATTTGCTCAGATGCTTGAATACCGTCCATCTCGCCTCGCAATCTGATATCCATTAAAATCAAGTTTGGGCGCAGTTTGGTTGCTTTTTCGATAGCGGCTTCTGCGGAATCGGCGATATCTACAACAATATATCCTAGTGACTCTAAATTTTCTTGTAAGTTGAGCGCAAGGATATATTCATCTTCAACAACAAGAACTCGAACTGCGTCTTTTCTGTGCATGTTTGATGAGATGCCAATCATGTTCATGCCCGGCTGTTTGTAAAAGTAATTTTGAACTCTGTTCCCTGTTGAGAGTTAATTTCGAGGCTTCCCCTTAGCTGCTTGACTAAACCCTGGACAAGAGTTATACCCAGCGTTTTAGCTTTCTTGCTATCAAAGTTTTCTGGTATTCCAATACCATTATCTCGAATAATGAGTGTGAAAGTAGACTCGGATTCTTGATAAAACTTAACCTGAATTTCGCCTCTACGATTACCACCAAAGGCGTATTTCAAAGCATTGGAAACCAGTTCATTGATAATCAAGCCACAAGGAATGGCGGTTTCGATGTCGAGGCTAGCATCATCAACTTGAATATTCAGTTGGATTTGGCTGGAACTGACATTATAGGAATCAAATAAATGAGTTGTTAAATCTGGAATGTATTGAGCCAAATCAATATCAGCGAGGTCTTCAGAACCGTATAGTTTTTCATGAACCAAGGCAATGGAAGCAATGCGGTTTTGGCTATCGCGCAAAATTGCAGTTACCAGAGGCTCTTGTGTCCGTCTGCATTGCATTTGCAGCAAACTGCTGACAATTCCTAAATTGTTTTTAACACGATGGTGAATTTCCTTGAGTAATACCTCTTTTTCTTTCAGAGAGGCTTTGATTTTTTCCTGCGCTTGCTTTTGCTCGGTGATATCTTGTTGGATAGCAACAAGGACGCTTCCATACTCAGGATGTCCAAAAATGGAAGCGGTAGCGCTACACCAGAATGGAGTGCCATTTTTTTTAAGATTATGGACTTCATAAGTTGCTTCACCGTGTTCCCTAACAGCAGTGCAAATCGCTTGATGAACCTCTCCAGGTGTATTATGTTTATCATCGTAGTTGATGATCGACACATGCTGACCGATTAATTCACCAGGTTCATAGCCAAATATCTGCTCGAATTTAGGATTGGCGTAGACAAACACGCCATCTGTAGTACGAACTAGGCAAATTCCTTCTGCCATGTTACGGATGATGACTGCTTGCAACTCTAACATCTGTTCAGCGCGTTTGCGATCGCTGATTTCAACTACGACAATGCCCATGCTAATGGGTTGATCGGCTTCAGACTGAATCGGAAAGTAGGAAGCTAGCCAAGTCCGGATCACACCAGGGAATTTTGGGGTTTCTCCACTGATCTCCAAATCCAGAATCGGTTCATTCGTACTCAAAAGATGACGAAACACCTGCTCTTGCTTTCGTGCCAAATCAGGGACAATCTCCCACGGTGTCTTGCCAATATGCGCCGCTGCGGGAATGCCATTAATTTCTGCTAATGCTTCATTAATTAATGAATAACGCAGTTCCCGATCCATAATGGTTATACCAACAGGTGCGTTATTGATGAAGGCATCCAATAACTTTTGCTTGTGAGCCAGTTCTCGCTCTAGAATCTTGCGTTCTGTGATGTCGATCGCCACCCTACCCGCTAGCTTTTGTTCAGACAATCCCAGAATCGGGAACTTGTATACCAAGAACTCACCAAGGGTGCCGTCTGGTCGGGGAGCAACCTCGATCGCCTCAATTACCTGATTTGTCTTTATGACTGTGCGAATGTGCTCGAAATGCTGCCGAGCAACTTCATCTGGGTAGAGGTCAGAAATGGATTGCCCAATTACCTGTTCGGGTTGTAATTTAAATGTCCGCAGGTATGTTTGATTTAAGTAAAGTACACGACCATTTATACCAGTAATCCAAGCTAGCACTGGGCTATTGTTCATAAATGCCTGGAACCGGGCTTCACTTTCTTGCAAGGCTGCTTCTGCTTGCTTCTGCTCGCTGACATCAATAATTATCCCCAACATCCGTACAGGTTCGCCTGCTTGATTATAAACGCCACGCCCTTTCCCCGTCAGCCAGTGAACCCTACCATCGGGAAAAATTACTCGATATTCACCTTGAAAATTAATATGTTGTGCCAGTGCATTTGATACAGCTTGTTCAATTCGGTCAACATCCTCTGGATGAACAGAATCGCGCCATAGCTGATAGCTGGCTGCTGATATTTCTGGCTCTAAACCTAACAAACGATAATGGTTGTCGTTCCAGATAACTTCACCTGTTTTAACATTCCAATCCCAGAGACCAATGTGGTTAAATTCCAACGTTAGCCTCAATTGTTCTTCACTTTTGGCTAAGGCTGCTTCGGCTTGTTTGTGTTCGCTGATATCCCGATGAGTACCAGCCATCCGCAGGGGGTTGCCGTGTGCATCCCGCATTACAACCTTGCCGTAGTTTGCAATCCATTTCCATTGGCCAGACTTGGTTCGGAGTTGATAGTCAAATTTGTAGGGTACTGAACAGTCCTTGAGGTGGGCTGCTAAGATTTTCTCAACCCAAGATAGATCATCTGGATGAACTAATCGCTCCCAGGTACTAAAATTCTGTGGGAGTTCATCAAAGCTGTATCCGAGCATTTTGAGAAAAAGGGGGCTGTAATACACCTCTCCAGTCAAAATATTCCAGTCCCATAAACCATCCCCAGAAGCCTCAAGGGCTAATTGTAGTCGTTCCTCACTGTTTTTGAGGGCTATTTCTGCTCGTTTGCGATCTTCTTCATCATGCTTCCGTACAGTAATATCTGTGATTCGTACTAGTTGCATCACAGTACCAGCAACTGTGATTTGTTTGGCTGCGATGTTTCCCCAAAAGGAATTGCCCTGCTTGGTAATGTATTCAATTTCTCGACTCCAAAACCCTTGGTGGTTAATTTCTTCTACAAAGGTGGCGATCTCATCGGAGGTGAACGGTTGTTTTTGCAGAGTGTGACTTTTAATGTTAATGAGTTCAGCTTTGCTAGAGGCTTGAAATAGCTTCACTGCTCGATCATTACAGTCAGTGGTCAGTAATGTTTCTACATCTACCAAAAAGAGGGCATCGGCGGATTCATTATAGACAGCTTGTAGCAGGTCACGACTGCGGATGATTTCTAATTCGGTTTGTTTTCGTTCTGTAATATCTAGAACAGATCCCAACAGTTTAACTGCCTGCCCTTAAGCGTCATCAGCTATCTCTGCTTTCGACTCAACGTAGCGCACCGAACCATCAGGTCGGATAATTCGATACTCAACATTGAAAGGGGTTATTTGGGCGATTGTCTGTGACAGTTGGGTTTCCACCCACGCGCGATCATCTGGGTGAATTATTTGGAAAAATTCCGCCTGAGTGGGTTCTGATTGAGTTGGATTTAAACCAAAGATGCGAAAGGTTTCCATTGACCAGCAGCGCTTTTTCGTTTCTAAATTCAATTCCCAACTGCCTATATGGGCGATTTGTTGAGTAGTGGCTAGCAGTGCTTCACTTTGTCGGAGTTTTTCCTCAGCTTGTTTGCGTTTGCTTATGTCCCCAATTGAACCGACCAATCGCACTGGATTTCCTTGCTGATTCCAGATCGCTTTTGCCCGCGATCGAAACCATCGGTAGCTGCCATTTTTGCACCGGAGACGATATTCGACGTTATAATCTGAAACTTGCTGGAGTAAATAAGCCTCTTGTGCAGCCATTACTCTTGTATAGTCATCAGGATGAATGCGAAGACTCCACTGATCATCATTATTGCTAATTTCGTTGGGTTCATATCCCAACATTGTGAACCAAAGCTCAGACCGGAAGGTTTGATTAGTAGATATGTCCCAATCCCAAATTGCTTCATTAGTACCTGCGATCGCTAAGTGCCAACGTTCTTCAGCTTTTTTGCATTCGCGCAGCAAGGCTTGTTGTTCGGTGATATCTCGCCCTTCTGGAATCAACAAAACAACTTGACCCGTCTGGTCTGGAAGGGGACGCAGTGAAAAATCGATTGTTGCTACTCGGTTATTTGCGCCTAGAACATCAACTTCATAGCGAATAAACTCTCCTTGAGCAGCACGGGCGATCGCTTGTCTTAATTCTTCTTGAGTTTGAGGTGAAATCGTCCACCAGTATGCTTCCCAAAAAGGGCGATTGATCACATCCTCTAGCTGAAGTCCGCCAAAACTTAGCGCAGTCTGGTTCGCCTCCAGTAAAATCCCATCCGGCGTCAGTAAACCTGTGAATTGAAAGGTGTTATTCAAGATGGTATCAAAATCGGCGATCGCTTTTTTGTAGTGCAGTAGTGCGTTCCTCCACTTTGGCTTTTAACTTGGTGTCGAGGGTTTGCAGGTTGTGGTATTGGGCTTGTTGGATGGCGATCGCTAATTGCACCGCCAGTTGGTTCAGTAATTTTACCTCATCTGTTGCGTGGAGCAACCAATTTGAGTGATCACCTCAACTACAATCTCTATTTATTGACCATCTTTTAGCTTTAATGCTGTTTTGGGAAAAGTAATCAAATTTAACCCAGGTTTGCGGTAAGGGATTTCCAACAAATAAATTATCCAATCTTGTGGGATGGAGAGAAGTCATCGCGCTAGCTACCTTGAGATAACGCCTAAAGACAGGCGTATGCTTACGGGAAAGCAAGCTACGCATAGCGTCGAGGACAGAAGGCATCAGACTCCTCTAGTCGCCGCTACCCCAACGCAGCGTCTCGCTTCTTTGATCAACTGGCTGGGCTTGAGAGCCACTCCCGACAAGAAATAATTGAATATTTTTTACTTGGAAGTCCCTTAATTAGGAAACCAGGATTTTTTCTTGATACAGACTACTATTTTTAGTCGCATAAACGCATAATAGAAATGTGACTGATCTGTTCGCCCCTTTACAATCTCTCAAACAAGGTGACTGGTTCAAGCTTATCTGCGGAGCCAGCTTCCAGCATTTACCGGCAGTCAGAAGTTTAACGTTAGCCTATACTTTGGCGGGCGCTGACTGCATAGATGTCGCAGCTGATCCAGCGGTGATTACAGCGGCGCAAGCAGCGCTACAAGTAGCCAGAACTCTTGCTAGGGATGCCCAAAAGCGAGGCTTTGACTACAAAGGCAACTCACCGTTTTTGATGGTCAGCATAAACGATGGAGAAGATCCCCATTTTCGGAAAGCAGAATTTAATCCTACTGAGTGTCCTACAAACTGCCCTAGACCCTGTGAACGGATTTGTCCGGCACAAGCAATCGTGTTTAAGAGTATAAAAGAAGACTTTTCGGGAGTAATATCACAAAAGTGCTATGGCTGCGGTCGTTGTATACCAGTTTGTCCATATGATAGAATTTATACAAGTTCATATATGTCAACGCCGGGAGCGATCGCGCCATTGGTAATGTCAACGGGAGTAGATGCCGTAGAAATCCATACAAAAGTCGGGCGGTTGGCAGAATTTGAACAATTATGGCAGGCAATTTCACCGTGGGCCGATCAACTAAAGTTACTAGCTATCAGCTGTCCCGATGGCGAGGGGATGACTGACTACCTAAAAGCAGTATATGACCTGATTGCCCCACTCAAGAGTGCTTTAATTTGGCAAACCGATGGTCGTCCCATGAGTGGTGATATTGGCGATGGCACTACTTTAGCGGCGGTGAAATTAGGGGAAAAAGTTTTGGCAGCTAAGTTACCAGGATATGTGCAGTTAGCAGGCGGCACTAATAGCTATACCGTTGCTAAGTTAAAGACAATGGGACTGCTGAAGGGAGGAGGACAAGGGGGACAAGGAGGACAAGGGGGAATTTCTCCCTTGTCTCCCCCCTCTCCCTTGTCCCCCCCCTCCTCCATTGCCGGAGTCGCCTACGGTAGCTACGCCCGTGTACTGCTGTCACCGATTCTCGAACAGTTAGAGAATAAGGAGGTAAGTAACACCAATGTGAAGGCGACTATTTGCCTAGAAGAAGATGATACATTACTTTGGCAAGCTGTAGAACTTGCCCATTCTCTCGTTTCCCAGATTAAGTCACAGCAGGAGCGCTAATCGCTGGTTCTTTGAAAATTTCCCAAAGCGGCTTCTCCTGCACGCAAGTGTCCTCGCTATCTCTAAAAACGTCACCATAGAAAGCATGACGATTACAGACGATCTCCAAAAGTTATTAGACATTTTGCCCCAAGACCTGCGACAAGTACTAGAGAGTCATCCCAAACGAGATAGTTTAGTAGAAGTGGTCTTGGATTTGGGTCGTCGCCCAGAGGCTCGCTTTCCAAATCAAGCGGAGTATCTGAGCGAAGTACCCGTTACTCAAGAACAGATAGATGATTGTATTCAACGAGTCGGAATCTTTGGCGGAGATAATCGGGCAGGAATTGAGCAAACTTTGCATCGGATCAGCGCCATCCGCAACCGCACTGGCAAGATTATTGGCTTGACCTGTCGCGTTGGTCGGGCGGTATTCGGAACCATTGGCATGATCCGCGATTTGGTAGAAACGGGTAAATCGATTCTCATGCTGGGGCGTCCAGGCGTGGGCAAAACTACTGCCTTACGGGAAATTGCCCGTGTTTTAGCGGATGATCTGCTGAAGCGAGTGGTGATTATTGACACCTCCAACGAAATCGCTGGGGATGGTGATGTTGCCCATCCCGCCATTGGTCGCGCTCGGCGGATGCAAGTGGCTCATCCAGAACAACAGCATCAGGTGATGATTGAGGCAGTGGAAAACCATATGCCAGAAGTGATCGTCATTGATGAAATTGGCACGGAACTGGAAGCTTTAGCGGCTCGTACCATTGCGGAACGGGGTGTACAGTTGGTAGGTACTGCCCACGGTAATCAGATTGAAAATTTGATTAAAAACCCCACCCTTGCTGATTTAGTTGGGGGTATCCAAGCTGTGACACTGGGAGACGACGAAGCCAGACGCCGAGGCTCTCAAAAAACTGTTTTGGAGCGTAAAGCCCCTCCTACCTTTGAAATTGCTGTGGAAATGTTGGAACGCCAACGCTGGACAGTACACGAAAGTGTTGCTGATACAGTAGATAATCTGCTGCGGGGGCGTCAGCCTACCCCACAAACGAGAACCGTTGATGACCAGGGCCAAATCGGGGTTACAAGGCAGTTAGCTGTTGTCAATGGTCGCGGTGGACAGCTAGGGACAGTGGAGGAATCTTTCCCACCAGCGCGACCCTCTAATGGCTGGCGTTCATCTGGACAAATGGTAGCACTGCCGCAATTGCCAGTAGAGCGGGTGACTGGACGCAGTGAGTTTGACCGTTTGCTGGATGAATCCTTCAATTATTCTGAGAGCATTGATTTCGATGCTGCTACCAGACAGCCAGGGCCGAATGGTGAAGATTTGCCATTGCACGTTTACCCCTATGGCGTTAGCCGCCACCAACTAGAACAGGTAATTAGCGTGCTAACTTTACCGGTGGTATTGACAAAAGATATAGATAGTGCTGATGCAATTTTAGCACTGCGATCGCACGTCAAAAACCACGCTAAATTACGCCAAATGGCCAAAGCTCGTCATGTGCCCATCCACATGATTAAATCCAGCACCATTCCCCAAATTACCCGTGGTTTGCGGCGGTTGCTGAACATGGACGACCCGGAGATGGCCGATGACCGAGAACTGCAACTGTTTTTGCACAACGGTAGCGATGATGAGATGGACGCCTTGGAAGAAGCTAGACTTGCTGTTGAGCAAATTGTGATTCCTAAAGGACAGCCAGTCGAGTTATTGCCGCGTTCTCCCCAAGTCCGCAAAATGCAACATGAGTTGGTAGAACATTATCGCCTCAAGTCGCATAGTTTTGGTGAAGAACCAAATAGAAGATTGCGGATTTATCCGGCATAATCTCACCCTCAACCCCTCTTTGTTGGCGTCAGCCTGCCGTTAGGCATAGCAAAGAGGGGAATCAGGAAATAGGACTTATCCCGCAGAAGACAGCCGATTGCAAAGTTTAAACTCTCGTAAACCTTGTTTTAACCTCGAACTCTCAAGCTATAAAGTTATAGATTTGCGAGGTTTGAAAATATGCTTCGGCTCAAAAGTTATGTATTATTTATCTGCTTTTTTCTAGCATTATCTGTTTCAGTAATTCTAGGTAGTATCAATTTTGTTCACGCTATTGACTTGCACAGCCACAACTCAAACCTTCCCAAGCTAAATACTCTATACGGACAACCTCCGATAGTAATCGGTCATCGCGGCGGTGGAACTGGTTATCGTCCAGAACATACGGTGGGAGATTTTGGCCACGAGCTGATTGGTTCTCACAACTTAGGAATTGAATTTGGTGCAGACTACATTGAACCTGATTTGGTAGTAACCAAAGATGGAGTCCTGATTGTTCGCCACGAACCTCTATTGGCAACAGTGAAAACAGATAACAATGGCAATATTGTTTACGATGCTCATGGGAAACCTACTATCCAAGAAGCCACAACAAACGTTGCCGATGTTTCCGAATTTGCTAAACGTCTAACAACCAAAGTCCTTGACGGGATTCGTGTTACAGGTTGGTTTGCAGAAGACTTTACTTTAGCTGAGATTAAGCAACTGCGGGCAATCGAGCGCCTCCCAAATATTCGCCCTCAGAATACTCAATATAATGGTGTGTTCCAAATCCCTACTTTTGATGAAGTTATCAACCTTGCCAAACGTAGCGAAGCAAAAACTGGTCGGAAAATTGGTATCTATCCCGAAACCAAGCACCCGACATATTTTGCTGAAGCTGGTAAATATTTAGATGGCACTCCGATCCATGTGAATACTTCACAACTTCTGATTAATCAGTTGGTTGCGAACGGCTACACCAATCGCGATCGCATTTTTATTCAATCTTTTGAAGTCTCTAATCTTAAAGAATTAAAAAATAAGATCATGCCAGCTGCTGGAGTCAATATTCCTCTGATTCAGTTAATTGATAGCAGTGGCGCTCCTTATGATTTTATTTACCACAAGGTTCCTCAAACCTACGCTGATCTGATCACTCCGAAAGGGTTGACCCAAGTTAAAATTTACGCAACCGGAATTGGCCCTGACAAACGGCTAATTGTGCCTGCCTCTGCACGATTAAATAAGCAAGGTCAACCGATTGATATTAATGGAGATGGGCAGATCAGCGATGCTGATAAGTTCCTCGAAAAGCCAACTTCCTTAGTTAGTGATGCTCATAATGCTGGCTTGCTACTCCATCCTTACACCTTCCGTAGCGATTCATATTTTCTGTCCCCTGACTACCACGGACAACCACTTCGTGAGTTTGAACAGTTCATTAAGTTAGGAATAGATGGCTATTTTACTGACTTTGCTAATTTTGGATACGTTGCCAAGCAAGAAGCGATACATCGTCCCGTGAACCTCAAAGAATTAGAATATGGGAACTTCCAAAAATCAACTAACCCACAGTAACGTTTACATCTCAACTACAGCAAATGAGTGAGATGATGTTTGAAAAGTATTATAGCGTTTCCTAAGCAACTGAGGTACACCCAAATCTTGTTTGACAGGCTTAATAGCTTTGAAAATGTACCTCACTAGGTCGGGAACCGCTATATTGCTAACACCAAAAGCTCCCAAACCTAACCCTCCTACCCCCATTCCCTACAAGGGAATGCAGGGTGGTTTCATCCAAGCAGAGAAAAAACTAAAACTGGGTTTCAAAGCCTCTCGACCTTTCGGGCAGAGGAATGGAAGCGGGGTAAAAAGCCATGTCACAAAACGAGAATCAAGACTTATGTAATTTTTCTTTCTTCGTATGAAACCACCCTGCTATTCCCTTGTAGGGAATGGGGGTTTCAAAGCCTTTTTCTATGGTGGATAAAAACAGGACAAGCAACAGAGCATTGAAAACAGTCTTGACGTTAATTAATTAAGAGTGAGATACAACCATGACTACAGCAGATATTAATTCAATTACTCAGCTTTATGTGACCTACCTCAATCGTGCCCCTGATCCCTCTGGTCTGAATTATTGGCTTGGCCTAGCCAATCAAGGCATATCTCTTGAAACCATTGCTGCTGATTTTGGTGAAACACAAGAGGCCAAAAATAAATATTCTTATTTGGCCTTTCCTAATACCTCCGATCCGACTGCATTCGTCAACTCAATCTACTTAAATGCTTTTGGTCGGAACGCAGAGCAGGCAGGATTGGACTTTTGGGTTAATCAGTTGAAGACTCAAGGATCGGGTATAGCTTCGACCTTTATCTTCACATTAACCCAAAACGCTTTGAATGATGACAAGATAGCTTTGCAAAATAAAGTATCGATTGCCACACAGTTTTCTAATGGACTGCTCAGTAATAATATTAAATCCCCCACCTCAGAGATATTTGCAGATTCAACAAATATCCTCGATAGGATTAACGCGACCACAGCATCTGTTACAGCAGGTCAATCGTTGATTAATCCAGTTATCACTAATAACATATCAAAAGGGACAGCAGATACAGGCATTGTAATCCCAAGTGGTGCAATTGCTCTGACAACCTCCATTGTTGACAACTTAACAGCTACAGCGGATAATGACACGCTCATAGGCATTAATAACACTGTTAAACCAGTAGATAATCAAGTCCAAGCCACTGACGAGATAGATGGTGGTCTAGGCACTGATACCTTCCAATACATTGGTGCTTCTGGTACTGCTGATGTCCCAACTCTATTAAATGTTGAAAAAGTAGAACTTTTAAATCCTACTACTGGTACTGTAATTGACTTCACTGGCAAAACTACAGGTCTTCAACAAGTCACCATTAAAGGTCTCGCTAATGCCAATCTAAACGCTTTTACCGCCAAGGGACTTAGTGGTATTACCCTTGGTGTTGAAGGTGTCACCCCTACCACAATTGTCACGTTGCTCACGGCTGATTTTGGTTCTACGACCACAAGTGCAAACTTGTCTATCAAAGATGCCGTAGTGACAACAGATGATCTAAACACAGGCACTATCAACGCTGCACTCACTACCCTTAACATTGCCGCTGATGGTTTAGGGAGCAATTCAATTGGGGCATTAATACTACCA
This sequence comes from Nostoc sp., assembly GCF_036917615.1. GTDB lineage: Bacteria > Cyanobacteriota > Cyanobacteriia > Cyanobacteriales > Nostocaceae > Nostoc. The sequence goes on along the minus strand of NZ_JBALCZ010000011.1, from coordinate 144,361 downwards.
ACGGCCACGACATCCCTGAAAATTACTGGTGCCGGCACACTAGATTTAGGTAGTACTACCCCGACGACAGTATCAACGATTGATGCCAGCGCAAACACAGGCGGTGTTAACGTGATAGCTGGTGCTGGTGTTAACATATTAACTGGCGGTAGTGGTGTTGACCTATTAAGTGGCGGTGATGGTGCTGACATATTAACTGGCGGTGCTGGTGATGACATATTATTTGGCGGTGCTGGTGCTGACATATTAACTGGCGGTGCTGGTGCTGACAACTTCTTTTATAACGCATTCACTGATTCCGCTGTAACAGATACAACAACATATACTGGCTTTGATACTATTAGTGACTTCACGGAAGTAGATGATATCCTCAAAATAACCGGATTTGCTGCCGCCAACCTCATTGCTCAAACGACTGTGCAGGCAGCCGTAAATGCTGCTGCTCCTGCAAACTTAGGTAATGCGCTTGCCGCTGCTGCTACGCAAGTTGCAGCTTCTCAGTTTGGTGTATTCCAATATTCAGGTACTACTTATGTCTTTGGTAATGATGCCACTGCCTCTGTAGGTGCTACTGATCTAGTTATTGAACTCACCGGCCTGCACACGCTGACTGCCGCGAACTTCAGCGCCTAGTTATCTCTCTTGATTTTCATAAAGAAAAGACTGACCTCTTATGGTTAGTCCTTTTTTTTAGCTTTCCTGTACTAATACCAATTCTCTATGAAGATGCATAGAATAAAGTTTCATAGAATAAAGCTTCAAGTATAAAATCATAACTTGTCAAAGAGGAGATTACGAGAGAAGACATTTGAGCTAACTCGTCTTCAACCCATTGGCTTACGGTATGTGACAATTTTGACATTGCTGGGTGGTTCAAGCCCAGAGATCGCCATTTGGCTAAACAAGGTAATCATTGATGAAATTACTCGCTTATTGAGCATCGGGACAACGCAGAATGCGATCGCCCTAATACTTTCTCAACCGCTGCTACTTTCCAGTATTGCAGGTTCACTGCTGGTGAATTTGGTGAGTGATGCGATCGCTAGCATCAATAACTTTGTATATACTTCCCTGCGCGTAGGCGTAGCCCGCCGCAGGCATCGCTCGTGCTTTGTTGCGACTGTCTCCAGCCCAACTACTCATCCTTGACGAGCCAACAGCGAACCTTGATCCGAAAACAGAACATGAGATTTACAACATTTTGCGTACCCTGGCGAAGGGGAGAATAGCCTTTGTAGTCAGCCATTGCCTCGCCTTGGCAAAACTAGCAGACCGAGTAGTAGTACTAGAACACGGTCAAATTATCGAGGTAGGCACTCATGACGAACTCGTCGCACTATGCGGACAGTATCACTTGATGTTTAGTCGTCAAGCAAGTAGCTACAACTGAGTCGGGAGTGGGGGGATGAGGGAGCAGGGGGAGCATACTTCTCTACAAGAGGCTGCGCCAACGACTGCGCTCAGTAACCAGGGGAGACAAGCTACGGTGTACACACAAGTCGGAAAAACTTCATCCACCAAAGATTTGCGGTGCGTTACGCTGGCGTGACAAAGCTAAATTGTTACAATTTGGCGATGCCTGCGGTGGGCTACGCCAACGTATTTGTTATTTCGGCGGACTCATTTGTTATTTCGGCGAACTCATTTGTTATTTCGGCGAACTCATTTGTTATTTCGGCGAACTCATTTGTTATTTCGACGAACTCATTTGTTATTTCGGCGAACTCATTTGTTATTTCGGCGAACTCATTTGTTATTTTGGCGTCTCCATAACTAACCCTACGAAACAACTAGAAGAGTTGAAACCTATGCTGGTCATACTTGTGTGTACACCATAGAGGGAGACAAGGAGAATAACCAATGCCCCATACCCAATACCCAATGCCCAATACTTCTCTACGATAGGCTGCGCCCTAAGCGTAGCTATGCCGCAGGCTTTACGGCTCCGCTCAGGGCAAGCTCAGTACAAGCTCAGTACAAGTGCCCCATGCCCCAGTCGCCAGATTCTCTGTGTACTTTTCTATTCTGGTAACTTATATTGCCCAACAATACGCTTGGCAAACTCTGGAACATGCGCTTCTAATTTCTCTGGATAATTTCGCTTTACATACAAATAATTCCGAGTAAAGTGAGAATCAATGGAAAACCGCGCATATTCCAAACCCTTGGGGCCAATTTTTTCGATGACCACACCCATCAGTTTTGCTGCCCACATCGGGAGGGTAACGCCTTTATCGTAAGCGGGAATACTTTGCTGTACAGCTTCCTTGCGGTTGCCTTTAGACATGACTGGTTGAGTATCTAACTGGTCTTTCACCAAATCCAGCATTTCGTTACCAGTGTCATTTCTAACTACAATCCATTGCCAGCCGAAGGGTGCGCCCATGTAGCCAACAACTAAATCGGCTAGGGAGTTGACGTAATCAAAGCAACTCATGCAGGATGGGGCAAAGACATCTTTGAGTTGGTTGGTCTTCAAGCCAAAGAAAGGCACTGTTTCTGATGAGCCATCTTCATGTTTGAAGTGAACTCGGAAGTCTTGCATGAATTCGTAATGTACAACTGTATCAGGCGATCGGCTGGTGGTTTCTAAGAATTTTTGCAGTCCAGCGCGGTTAACATTATCTACGCAGGGCGTACCCAAAACATACAGCTTTTCTAAGCCAAGTTGTTTTTCTACGGCTCGTAATGCCTGGATTTGGCAACCAACACCAATTACTAATAGCCGCTTCATCCCCGATTTTTCCACCTGTTCCAATACTGAAAGGTTCGGGGAAAGTGTTGGTTTATTTACCCGCGCTGCTAGTATTTCTTCTGGAGTCCGGGCGATGATGGGCATGGGTTGAAAGCGGTCTTCTTTGGTGTTTTGGACGCAGACGACACCTTCAACTATGCCGCGATTAAGCATTTCAATGGCAATGCTACTAACAATACCTGTCCATTGTGCGCCTTCAATGGGCTGCTGTTTCCGCGCCGCTATCATGTCTTGATGAACACCAAAGTACAGTTCATCAGGATTATCGAGATGGCGCGATCGCGTGTGTGTTTCTTCTTCAAGTTCGCCTATTTGCTGATTAATAAAAGCGCAGGCTTCCTTGACATAGTGAATATAGTATGTATCGCATAGTCCGCACTCGCTACAGAGTTCTTTCGCAGGGCGGCGGCTGGTAGGCTTTAAGGCTCTGGCTTTTTTGTGAGGAGAAACTGAGGTCATGTAAATTTTTTGTTTTATCCAGGAATCACTTTTATTACAATACCTTCACTGGCTATGAACTTGACGATAGAGATTGAAAAAGAAGAGAATGGACGCAATAAGCTGAAGTGATTGATTTTCCTGGTGTACTGGCTTACGGGTAGACAAAGGAACAAAGGAACAAGCAGTTGCTAGAGTTCAAGCATTAGGTCTGCGTGTTTTGGAAGATAAGCTTGAACATGGGGAAGCAACACACAGTAGCAGCTAGCGCCAGTGCAGCCCCAAAATTTGATGTTTTTAAGCAAATCGGCATCTTTTTAGGATTAACTTTATAATTTATATGAGTACAAATTTGGTAAATACTAATGTTGCAATCCATTGAAGGAGTGTATAAAAACGGTAAAATAAAACTTTCAAAATTACCATCTGATGGATCAGAAAGCCGTGTTATTGTAACTTTTTTAAAACCACAAAAAGCTCAAGCTAAAAAGTAGATAATGTGGCTTGGTATGTTTTCTGGAAATAAACAATCAACAGAAAAAAATTTTCACATTACTGAATTTTATGGAGATACCGAAGACGGATTAGATTGGTCATAAGTAATTCATGAAGTACGTGATTGATACTCATGCTCTCATCTGGTTTCTTGAAGGAAATTCCCGATTAGGTGCAAATGCCAATGCTATTCTTTCTAATCCTGATTCCCAGTTAGTTCTACCAGCTACAACATTAGCCGAAGCTGTTTGGATTGTTGAGAAAGGAAGAACATCTATTCCTTCTGCCAAGAATTTACTTTCAGCAGTTGAAGCTGATTTCCATGTGTAAATTTATCCCCTGGACAAAGATGTAATTGAAACAACTGTAGGTTTATCTGCTATTAATGAAATGCACGATAGACAAATTACTGCAACTGCGCTAGTTTTAGCAATGAAAGGTAATGAAGTGCACTTATTAACCTGTGATTCAAATATAACCGCATCAGCATTAGTTCCGATTATTTTGTAATGAGTTAGCAAAGTTGTTTGTCGGAATCGCACAAAATCATCATGTCATAGAGAGTGCGATCGCACTAAAATCTGTAGGGTGATGAGTTTACCTAACTAAAAATTTGTACTAATAGTTCAAACTTCATAAATAAGTCGGTGGATTTGAGGATTTTAGCTTTTTTCTGCTTTGCGGAAATTTCTGATGGCGTTCTAGGTTTTGTTTCTTAAGCTTAGGTAGACGTAGCCACCGAGCTAAGGGTGTGCCTTTCCGGAAAAAGTCAAGCTAAATTTAATTAATTTTATGTTGTTTGAAGTTTTTAAAGAAGGAATTTTTTTATTTCGTGAACTACATGAAGCCAGATGGCAACCTTTTGGTTTAGAAGGTGATTTATTACTATTTTTTAGGGATTTAAAAAAATCTATTGACTCAAAAGATGTAGATAGAATTAAAAAATTAATATCTGATAATTATTATAGTAAAACTTATGTTAATACAAATAAAATTCAGTTATTATCCTATTTTCAATATATTTTTAAAACACTGCCATTTTTTGTAAACCCTTCTTTAGAAGTTGAGGTTTGTAAAGCACCAGAATCAAAAAATCAACAAGAAGCATTCTTAGTCATCAAACCTATTCTTAATGTTCATGCTTTAGGGATTAATTTTGGATCTCAAGGATTTGGGACACCGAATCGCATGGGAGTGCTTTTAGAAAGAGATAAAAATTCTGGCTTGTTTTCTAGTTTATAGCGTCGTCGGTGGTATGGGTTTAGTCGCGCCTAAAGTAGGGCTGGCATTTGGTATTGGTGCAGTCCCGATGGCGGGAATTGGTGCAGTGGTGGGACTCGCCGCCTATGGTATTGCCAAACTGTTAGACGAATCGGGAATTAGCGAAACTCCAGCAGAGCTTTTTGAGCGGATGGAAGAGAAAGTTTTGCAGATGGATGCCTATTCAGAAGCAGTGATGGAATTAGAAGCATTTTTATCTGGTGAGGATTTCAACCAAAAATTTGCTGCTTTGGAAGTCGAAGCTGAGTTACAGGCGCTCAAAGCTAAATTAAAGAAAAAATCAAAATTTGTTACCCCTAAACCTTCTACTGGCAATATTGAACCAGAAATAATATCTTCGACAACCCAGTTACCTGAAAGCTGGAGATGTGTACGCACACTCAAGGGTCACTTAGGGGCAGTTAATGCGATCGCTATCAGTCCTGATGGTACTACCTTGGTTAGTGGCAGTGATGACAGACAAGTTTATCTGTGGAACTTGAAAACAGGAAAATGGCTTTACACGTTCTCTGGACAAGCAGAGGCAGTTTTATCTGTTGCTATCAGCCCTGATGGACAACAAATTGCAAGTGGCAGTGTTGACCGCAAAATCAGCAGTTGGCAGATGGACACAAGAAAATTTCACTGGACATTCTTTTATTTAAGTTCTCCCTACAGTCATAATGGTTTTGTTAACTCGGTAACCTACAGTCCTGATGGGGCAATTATTGCCAGTGGTGCTGCCGATAAGACGATTAGAATTTGGGGACGCTACACGGGAACAATAAAACGCACCTTGAATGGACACTCAGATGCGGTTTTGTCTGTCACCATCAGTCCCGATGGTAAAATCCTTGCAAGTGGTAGCGCGGATCAAACTATTAGGCTTTGGGATTTAAAAACTTGGCAACAGCGCTATATTTTCACTGAACATTTGGGAGCTGTGAATACAGTTGTTATTAGTCTTAACAGTCAAACTCTTATTAGTGGTAGCACAGACACCACAATAAAACTGTGGAATCTCCAAACTGGAGAATTACTCTCCACTCTGACTGGACACTCAGCGGCAGTTTTGTCTGTTGCCATCAGCCCCGATGGAAAAACTCTCGCCAGTAGCAGCAAAGACGGGATTATCAAACTTTGGAACCTACATACTGGGGAACTACTACAAAATCTTTCTGGGCGAAATGCCGTTGCTTTCAGTCCTGATGGCAAGACGCTGGTAAGTGGCGGTAATGGCGGAAGCATCAAGATTTGGAGTCAAATCCAAAACTTTGATAAATTTACTCTCGACTCTGTATTATCTGGGGAATGGTGGGAAGTCTTGGGTGTAGATCAGAGTGATAATTTCAATGTTGTTAAACTTGCCTACCTTCGATTGGCAAGACAATATCATCCTGACGTCAACAGTTCTGCAATCGCAAAAGCTTCAATGCAAGGAATTAATCAAGCTTATAAACAATTCCAGGAGCAGTTAAACGCTCACAAATGTCAGTAGGGTAAAATATATAACTCTTCAGAACTATTGACATCTTAACTTTTTCAAGCATTCATCTTGCATATTCTGACAAAAAGTTATAAATTATTAGGTTATAGGGGAATAATCTAACCTCTTAGTGTCAAAAACTAATCTTGCTCAAGTAAATATACTGGAACCAGTTTTCACTTCACACAAACCTTAAACAGCACTGAAGATATGTTTTTGTTTGGTAAAGCAAAGATTCCGGACATGAAAGGGAACAATAAATAATCTAAAAATATATCTTGTGTGATTGTTTTTAATAATCATGTTACTACTTGTGATGAAAAACAGCAACTATAATTCATCAAAAGAAGAATCAATTATAAGCCAATTAACTAGCAACATAGCTGCATAAATGTTAGCAGATTTCTTCCTTGTTAGTTGATTAATTTTTCGGTAAATTATATTTGCTATTCAAAGAATCGTTTTTGTTATGCTGAGAATAGCAAAAATAATAAATGAAGACGCATCTACCACAAATTCACAACCCAAATGGAGTTATTCTGGCGATGCACCTAAACGAATTGGAAACTACTGAAAATTTAAAAGAAGTGGAACAAGCATGGCAAACACTAGAAAAATCAATTCTCTATTATCAAGGCCGCCCCGTTGGTACGGTAGCCGCTTATGATGGATCTGTAGAGGCGCTTAATTATGATCAGTGCTTTGTTCGGGATTTTGTCTCTGCCGGTCTAATTTTTCTGATCAAAGGTAGAACAGATATTGTTCGTAATTTCTTAGAAGAAACCTTAAAGTTACAGCCGAAAGAAAAGGCATTAGATGCCTATAAACCGGGACGAGGATTAATACCAGCTAGCTTTAAAGTTGTATCAGAAAATGGGCAAGAATATTTAGAAGCAGACTTTGGTGAACATGCGATCGCTAGAGTTACACCTGTAGATTCTTGCCTATGGTGGATTATTTTATTACGTGCTTATGTAGTCGCCACAGAAGATTTTTCTTTAGCCTATCAACCTGAATTTCAAAATGGTATCAGGTTAATCATGGAAATCTGCTTGGCGAATCGTTTTGATATGTACCCAACGCTGTTGGTTCCAGATGGTGCTTGTATGATTGACCGTCGGATGGGCATTTATGGGCATCCTCTAGAACTACAAGTTCTTTTTTACACGGCATTGCGTGCATCTCGTGAACTGCTAATTTGTCAAGGAAATTCTGATATTGTTGAAGCCATTGATAACCGATTGCCTCTTTTATGTGCTCATATTCGCCAGCATTATTGGATAGATATTAATCGTTTGAATGCAATTTATCACTTCAAAAGTGAAGAATATGGCAAGGGTGCTGTTAATCTGTTCAACATATATGTAGATTCTGTTCCCTATTATGAATTAGATAAGTGGTTATCAAAAAAAGGTGGTTATTTAGCGGGTAATGTTGGACCGTCACAGCTAGATACTCGCTTCTTTTCACTGGGAAACTTAATGGCAATTATTTCCGACTTAGCCACCGAAGAACAATCACAAGCAATTATGACTCTCATCGAGGAACGATGGGAAGATTTGGTGGGAGATATGCCAATGAAAATTTGTTTCCCAGCTTTGGAACATGAAGAATACAGAATTGTAACTGGATGTGACCCAAAAAATATCCCCTGGTCGTATCATAATGCTGGTAGTTGGCCAGTTTTAATGTGGATGTTAGCAGCTGCGGCTATGAAAACTAACAAAATAAGTCTTGCACAAAAGGCTATTGAAACTGCCCAAGGACGGCTGAGTACAGATGAATGGCCAGAGTATTACGACGGTAAGAAAGGGCGACTGATTGGGAAACAAGCTAGGAAATATCAAACTTGGACAATTACTGGGTTTTTATTAGCAAAAGAACTAATGGCAAACCCCACATATTTACCATTAATCAGCTTTGGGAAATTACCAGCAGAACAGGTTTCTAGAGCATGTGAGCTTGAAATCGCTACTGTAGACCCGTATATGACTTGATAGGGAAGTTATGAGTCATTAGACCTCTTGCATAAGGGACTTCCAAATAAAAAAATACTCAAAAATTAACGAAAAAGCTTTCTCCTCCTCATTTCTCTGTGTTCTCTGTGTCTCTGTGGTAGCCTGCGGCAAGCCGAAGCGTCTACGTTTATTTGGGTAATTTATTTCTTGGAAGTCCCTAAGTTGAATAGACCCCCCTTAATCCCCCCTTATAAAGGGGGGAAACTTGAAATCTTGCGCCCTCCCCAATACATTGGGGAGCCACTGCGTTGGGCGGCTCTGCCGACTTGAAGCAAGTGGCGTGAGGGTTGGGGAGGGGTGATTCAAGGATTTTTGCAAGAGGTCTATTCTATTTTAGATTTTGGATTGAAGGAAAAATCTAAAATCCAAAATCCAAAATCTAAAATTGGCAGAGTTAAAATACAAAAGCCTCCTGACTCATGTTTCCATGACAAACCCCCGTCAACTAGCTTTTATTGCCCTGCGAGATGTTTATAAGGGGGCTTATGCTGATGTTGCCCTAGATAGAGTGCTGCAAAAAGTTAATTTGGCTGATTGCGATCGCCGCTTACTAACAGAATTAGTTTATGGCAGTGTCAGAAGGCAGCGCACTCTTGATAGTCTCATTGATCAACTCGCCAAAAAGAAATCTCATAAACAACCACAAGAACTCCGGATTATTTTACATCTGGGTTTCTACCAACTGCGTTATCAAGAGCGTATCCCCGCCTCAGCTGCTGTTAATACCACCGTCCAACTAGCTAAAGAAAACGGTTTTTCTGGACTCACGGGTTTTGTTAACGGTCTATTACGCCAGTACATCCGCCTTGCAGAGAAGATAAAGGGAGATCCGTTACAACTTCCAGAGAACTTAGTGGAACACTTTGACTTTGCACCCGATCTGGAAAACCTCTCTCCAAACCTCTCCCCTTTTAGGGGAGAGGCTTTGAATTTTCCCCCTTCCCTTGTAGGGAAGGGGGTTGGGGGGTTAGGTTCCGTTCCAGATGACGTTAAAAGTCAGGTGGAACGCTTGGGGATTTTACACAGCTTTCCTGACTGGATGATTCAAGTTTGGTTAGAACAACTGGATTTTGCCGAGACAGAACAACTGTGTGAATGGATGAACCAATCACCAACAATCGACTTGCGTATTAACCCGCTTCGCACTTCAATCGAGGAAGTTGAGGCGGCTTTGCAATCTGTTGGTATTTTGGTGAAGCGTGTTCGTCATTTACCCCAAGCGCTACGACTGATTGGTAGTGCTGGGTCAATTCAAAAACTACCTGGTTTCAAAGAAGGTTGGTGGACTGTACAAGATAGTAGTGCCCAATTGGTAAGTCATTTGCTCGACCCCCAGCCAGGTGAGGTGGTAATTGATGCGTGTGCTGCACCAGGAGGTAAAACAACCCACATCGCTGAATTGATGGCAGATAAGGGAGAAATTTGGGCTTGCGATCGCACTCCTTCTCGTCTTCGCAAACTCCAAGAAAATTCTCAACGGCTGAATTTACAATCTATTCAAATTTACACTGGTGATAGCCGTCATTTTGCCCAATTTAAAAACACCGCAGACCGCGTATTACTGGATGCTCCATGTTCTGGGTTAGGAACCATGCACCGTCATGCTGATGCTCGTTGGCGACAGACACCAGAATCTGTCCGAGAACTTTCGCTGCTGCAAAAAGAATTATTAACACATACATCCACTTTTGTCAAACCGGGTGGTGTACTAGTTTATGCCACCTGTACATTGCATCCAGCAGAAAATGAACAAGTAATTTCGGCATTTTTAGCTAAGTCACCTGATTGGCAAATTGAGTCTCCCAGAGGTCTTGAGTTACCTTATTCTGCTCATACCACGCCTCAAGGTTGGTTTAAAGTCTGGCCCCATCAACAGGACATGGATGGCTTTTTTATGGTGCGCTTAAGAAAAACCAATAATTCCGAGTGAATACTGTTTGGGATTGTACGATTTGATGGAGGCCTGAATCTACCAGAGGAGGCAGCAATGGTTACCGATTCCAATGTGAAAAACTTAGTTAAAATCCTGATTGGAGCAGCCTGGATCGATGGCAGAATCCAGCCAGAAGAACGGCAATATCTGCGCGAAATAGCTCAAGCAAAAGGTTTGGCTAACGATCCAGAAATTAAGCCTTGGCTGTACGAATTAGTTCCTGTACAACCAAAAGAGTGCTATGACTGGGTGCGGGAGTATTTAGGCGATCGCCCCAGTCTTGAAGATTGTGAAAATCTGATTGAAGCCATCAGTGGCTTAATTTATAGCGATGGTGAAGTTGCCGTCGAAGAAGCCAGACTCTTGACCCAATTGCAGGACATGGCCAAGCCGAATGAGTCAACTCAACCAGCTCATACTCTGCTTCTCAAACAAATTCAAAAGCTTTACCGCCGTTGGGTTGAAGTGCAAAACTAACAAGGAGTTATGAGTTATGAGTTGGCAAGACGCGATTCTTCGCGTCTTTTAATGATTTATAAGTATTGGCAATCAAACGAGCGCGAGAAGTCCGAGCGGCAGCTTGGGCCCATAGGGCAGCCTCTTCGAGTCCGCCAGCGTCTAGCTGCGCCAACGCCTGCTGTAGGATGCCCGTTCGCGAACAGCGTCTCCTTTAGGAGAAGGGCTGTAGGGCGAACTGAACTTGTCCCAAAGGAAGACACCAAGGGCGAACGGTGACTTATCACTCATCACTCAGCGAGCAGTTTGAGCTGCGGCCACCGAACTTCTGAGCGCCGGTTGACGGCGCTCAGAAGTTCGGTGGCCGATAAAATCTTGTCCCTTCGCGTAACGTCTCGTAGAGAAGGGGAGACGCCAAGGGCGAACGGTGACTTATCACTACTTTGACTTCGGTTCACCCACACCGGGAGTTTCTTCTTTATCAACTTTGGGCACAAAATTAGGACGCTCTTTGCTTTCCCAACCTGCGGGGCGTTTCGAGTTGTACCAAGCTATTGAACCAATAGTTACAGCAGCAATAAAACCAACGACATACACCAAGGTGAAAGCAAAAGGAAATTGACCACCACCTGTTGCGACTGAATCTGCTGCCTGCATCAATATATGCATGAGTATATTCTCCAAATGTTAAGTAACACTACTTGATACACTATAAAAAGAGCCTATCACTTAACATCCTCCCATAGTTTAGTTTGAGCAACTTAATATTGTACAGGAAAGAGCAGGGGGCTGGGGGAGATCAGGGAGACAAGGAGAATAACCATGCCCCATGACGCCAGTCTAGGAAAGGGGAGCCACTCCGTTGCGGGGTTCCAAGAGTTGTACTCCTACGGAGAAGCAAGCTAGCAAGAGCGTCTCCGACAGGAGAAGGAAGTGGCGTAGAAACCCCTGTAAGAGCGCGCTGGCTTTCCAATGCCCACTGCTCATTGCTGAGAAGGTCTAAGTTTATCCCGCCAGCTAGGCTCTGATGATGAAGAACCGGAACTATTTGGGGGAGACAAAGATCGCCGAGTTCTTCGAGGTGGGGAAGAAGAAGGAGAATCAGATTCTACTCTTTTAGAGCGCCGCCGTGAAGTAGATGATTTTTCAGAAGAGTGATTGGAACTTGATTCTTCGCTGCGATCGCGTCTTCTCCGTCTTGGGGTAGAATTGCTTGATTGCTGTTCTTCTTGAGAATAGCTTCTCCTGCTTCTACGTCTTTTTGATGAACCACTATCCTCAGAATTAGAATTTCTAGAACTTTCCCCTTCTGAGTCATCATCATCAGAAATAGAACGATTCAGCACTTGTTTGGGCTTGATGGACTGGGCTTTGATGGTGCCTTTGCGACCTTCTAACTTGGGTCGTTTGGGAAACTTTTCTACGGGCATCCCCTCTGCCGCTTTTTCCATAAATTCGTGCCAAGTATAAGCGGCGCTACTACTGCTGCCGTCTGTGGGGTGGTTGTCATCGTTACCTAGCCAAACCCCTGTCACCATCTGGGGAATGTAGCCAATAAACCACAAATCACGGGCTTCGTCGGAGGTGCCGGTTTTGCCAGCAACTGGTCTATTATCTAACTGAGCAGCACCACCAGTCCCGGCTTCTACAACGTTGCGTAGCATCCAAGTCATGATGGCGGCACTGTCAGCGTCAAGAGCGCGTTTAGACGTGAAATTAGCTGACCAGATTACTTTGCCTTGGCGGTTGAGAATGCGAGTAATACCATGAGGCTCTGTATGCAATCCTTGGGTGGCAAAACTGCCGTAAGCGCTGGTTAATTCCAGCAAATTCACTTCGTTGGAGCCGAGAGCCAAGGAATAGGTGGGCTTGAGTTCAGATTTTATCCCCATATCATGGGCAAGTTTAATCGTTGGCGTAAATCCCACATCAATCAACACCTTCACCGCAATAATATTGATAGAGCGGGTGAGAGCATCTAGCAAGTTCATTGAGCCGTGGAAGTTTTTACCATAGTTTTTCGGTTCATAGCCATCTACGACAATGGGTGCATCCTCATAGGTATCGTAGGGACTTTTACCGCTAGCGATCGCAGTAGCATATACAAACCCTTTAAATGTCGATCCTGGCTGCCGCTGTGCCTGGGTAACCCGATTAAACTGGTTTTTTCCAAAGTCTTTTCCCCCAATCATTGCCTTAATTTCACCACTGCGGGGGTCAATGGCCACCATTGCTCCTTGCTTAAAGTTTTCCCAGCGTCCTTGATTTCGCAGTGTTTTAGCTACTGCCTCTTCTGCCACCTTTTGCCAAGTCGGATTCAGCGTAGTTTCTACTACTAAACCCCCACTTGTCAGCACGTTAGGAGAAACGTACTTCGGCAATTCTTTTTGGATGTAGCTGGTAAAGTAGGGTGATTCTACTTGTACTCGCTTGGGTAAACTGCTTTTGAGGGTTAGTGGCTCCTGAACTGCTGCCTGCCTTTGCTCTGGTGTAATTACTTTATCTTCTTGCATCCGTAGTAATACCAAGTCTCTCCGCCGTTTCGCAGCTTCAGGATTCTTGTCTGGGGCGTATAAGCTAGGAGCAGGAGCTAATCCAGCAATCGTTGCCATTTGGGCTAAAGAAAGTTCATCTGGCGATTTACTAAAGTATACCCAGGCTGCATCTGCCACACCATAAGCTCCACCTCCCAAATAAACCAGATTCAGGTAACGCTCTAGAATCTGATCTTTGGTTAATTCCTGCTCCATTTTTTGTGCCAGGCGAACTTCCTTGAGTTTGCGCCAGATTGTCTGTTCTTGTTTCAAAAACAGAATCCGTGCTAGCTGTTGGGTGATGGTACTACCACCTTCGACTACACCTTGCGATCGCAAATTATTCAAACTCGCTCTGAGAATCCCTTGAGGATCAACTCCGTTGTGTTGCTTAAACCTTCTATCTTCCGAGGCGATAAAAGCTTTTTTTAAATTATCTGGTATTTGTTCGAGTTTTAGCTGTTGTCTAGTCGCTTCACCTTGTTGTTGTAATATAGTGCCATCAGCAGCTTTGATGGTCAGTGTTTGCTCTCTCAGCACGGCATTCAACTGTGCCTTATCTGGCAAAGTCCGATCTATTAAACTGATGCCGTAGATCAAGGCAACTATCCCACTACCTACACCCAAGCCTGCCCAAAACCAGATGCGACGATAGAGTGGTTTACCGCCAGTTGCCTGATTAGTCCTCATCCTAGATGGGAAAATTTTCATTTTGCTCAGTAACTGCCTCGCCTGCGCCATATATGCTGGTGGTAAGCTCTCATTTGTTCCTCCTTGTCCAGAGTCACTCAAATTAGTTGGTTTTCGCTTGAACCAGGAGGTAAGCTTCCCCACGTCAGTTCCTCGCTCAAAGTAGTAATTATCTAACCACCATCAATCAGCTTGGGGGTTAGCGTACCACCATTGTGTTAGTATAATATCCTATAAATAATTAACTAAATTCACCAGAAAATAATGTTTTTTAGATTTAGTTAATTTAGTGCTGTAAAACTACTGCAATTTTGATAACTACTGGGAATATACAAACTATTGACATTTTCGGGAATAAGTGCCGCAAAGTATCCGCAAATACAGCCCGAAAACGGCTTACTTAAGGAGAGTAGGATGCCTACAGCGAGCTACACCTACGCAAAACCCAGACGAAGCGCCCTTGCCCTTGGTAGTAATATCGGCGATTCACAGACCATTTTAGAAGCAGCTATAGAGACTTTAGCCCAAATGCCAGGTATTCTCTTAGAAGCCAGATCCAATTGGTATCAAACCAAAGCCGTCGGCCCACCACAGCCAGATTACCTAAATGGCTGCGTCACATTGCAGGTAGAAATCCAGGCCCAGCAGTTATTAGAAATTTTGTTAAAAATTGAACAACAATTTGGGCGTGTGCGTCAGGAACGCTGGGGGCCACGAACCCTGGATTTGGATTTGTTATTATATGATGACTTGATTGTGGATACACCAAATCTCCAGATTCCCCATCCGCGAATGCGGGATCGGGCCTTTGTGTTAGTACCATTGGCAGAAATAGCCGCAGATTGGATAGAACCAGTTTCTGGGTGTGTTATTAAAGAACTGCTGAAAGAGGTAGACTGTTCTGATGTACATTTATTCATGGGCAATTAAAATTACCATCCTTAAATGCAGAAGAACACTGATTTTACCTCTGTATTCACAGATAATCAGATTTTACTATGCCATTAGGTAGAGAATTACCACAACTGCTGAAACAACGCTTGTTTTATAAAGGACGCAAATTTGATTTTGAAGTTAATCGCTTGCGTTTGCCGAATAAAGCGGAAGGAGAATGGGAATGTATTCGTCACCCTGGTGGCGCCCTAGCTGTGCCGGTGACGCCAGAGGGTAAACTTGTACTCGTGCGCCAGTATCGTTTTGCAATTCAAGGACGGATATTAGAATTTCCGGCCGGAACTGTAGAACCAAATGAAGATCCCTTAGAGACAATACAGCGTGAAATAGAAGAAGAAACTGGCTATAGTGCCCAAAAATGGGACAAACTAGGCGAATTTTTCCTCGCACCCGGTTATTCTGATGAAATTATTTATGCATTTCTGGCGCGAGATTTAGAAAAGCTAGAGACACCACCACCACAAGATGGAGACGAGGATATCGAAACTGTGTTTTTGACTCCCGAAGAATTAGAGAAAGCTATTCTCGAGGGAGAGCCGGTAGATGCTAAATCAGTTTCTAGCTTTTTTCTGGCGCGTCCATTTTTAGTTTAATACCAATATGCTGCTAGAGTTAGCGATGCCTACGGCGGGCTACGCCTACGCAGATGCCTACGGTGCAGGCTTTGAATATGCTGACGAGATGATTGTTGACAACGATTTGAGTCGATACGTCAAATATCCCCGTTTTCGACTCATTCCTGATAGCTACACCGTGGGAAGGTAAAATAAAGTTCAAAGGCTGGATGAGTGTCAGGGCGGCGATTACTGCGGTGATCCGAAATGACAGGATCATCAAAGTTTTACAAAATTGTATCGCTTTTACCGTGGATGTGGATACAGTAGCTGCGATGTCTACGACGGGCTACGCCTACGCCCTGGCTGCTGGTTCTTGTAGCGAGGAAATTAGACAAGACATTCCCAAGATGAAGATAATTTTTTAAGTAATTAAAGGTTAAAAAAGACCTATATAACAGTAATATTACATAGCTAATTTTCCAGAATACAAGATATAGCTATGACTATTTGCGTCATCCCATACTGCGTAGGCGTAGTCCGCCGCAGGCATCGCTAACTTTAATTCCAATGCTATCCTTTCTCTAACTGCTTACCTCATAGCCCATTACCCAACTGAAAAAGGAATTGAATTAGATTGCCTCAAACAACTTTTGTACCTAACGGTTCAGACTCGAAAACTATATTTTCAATATTCAAGGCGGTTAGCATATAACCATCACGTACAAAAGTTGAACTTCCGTTGCTGTTTTGAATGCTGTAATTGTTAGACGAGCCAAGTAATATTAAAGTATCAAACCCCTTACCACCATCAAGTGTGGCATTGCCATAGCCAACATCAAATATATCATTTCCTTTTCCTCCAGCAATGAGAATATTGCTAATAGAGCCACTTTGATTTGCACTTTCAATGGGATTACCATCTGCATCAAGACTGTCTACCTTCCTGGACTTGAAGTAATCATTACCAATGCCGCCATCGATACTGATAATAGCTACACTTCCGCCTTGTATTCCCACATTAGTTCCGTAGCCAAATATCTTATCGTTGCCTTTGCCTCCATCAATCTGTCCAGACAGGTTGTTAATTCCAACTCCTAAGCTGCTGGAGATACCAATACCAATAATGCTATCGTCACCATCACCGCCATCGATAGTACCGTTGATGGTATCCTCATCTTTCTCACCAAAGATGTTGCTATTGTCAATTCCATAACCGATGACTTTGCCAACGTCAATGCCAGTACCCTTAATCAAATCATTTTCGTTTCCGCCACTAATGTTGCCGCCTATGTTAGTAATGCCAATTGCCTGACTGGCAGTGGTAGTACCGATAATGGAATCATCCCCGTCCCCGCCTCTGATAGCGGACTCAAAGATGTCAATACCGCGTCCAGAGTTGCCGTTGTTATTACCAATGCCAGTGCCTGTAATGGAATCATCTCCCTTTCCAGCATCGATAAGACCACCAGCGTTGAGACCGATGCCAACTCCAACATTGCCACCTTTAACTTCGCAAGTGCCAGTTCCAATGATTTTATCGTTTCCACCCCCGGTGTTGATAACACCGTTAGCTGTGTTAAAGATTCCATAATCAGCGTAGCCGCCTGTACCAATACCGACAACGGAATCATCTCCATTCCCGCTACTAATTATGCCGGAGTTAGCAATACCAGTCGCATCAGTGCTTCTTTCTAAGGAAACCTTTGCGCTACTTGCAATCCCCTTAATTTTGTCGTTTCCGTTCCCGGTTTCAATGATGCCATCATTGGAGATACCTGTAGCGATACCGTTAGTTGAAGTGAGTGCCCCAGTACCAGTGATAGTATCCTTTCCTGAATAAGTGTTAATAATCCCCTCGTTTAAAACTTGAATACCAGTAGCCAAAGTATTAGCCTTCTCTTCCCCTAGCACAGTGTCGGCTTTGCCAGTCCCAATTACATTAGGGGGAACTATAAGTTTAACCATAGTAGTTAGTCTCCTTAATTCTGAATAGTAAATCCGTGTTTGAGTTGTTAGTTATGCGTTTACCTGTTCGGGTAGCCTAACTGAGTCATGCGGTTAAATGCTGCACGAACAGAAATAATGTACCATTTTCTCTGTTCGTGCAACAACGCCTTTAGAGGATGTTTTAAAAGTGAGGGGGTATAGTAAGAAAGCTCACAAGGCTTAAGCTGAAATTTGTAAATACCAACACCTCGTGAGCAAATGACTAAAGCATATCCTAGTAATCTGACATGGGAACAGTGGGTATTGATAGCAGAAGAGTTTCCATCAGCCAAGCTTGGTGGTCGTCCACGTAATGTAGCAATATATGCGGTTGTCAATGCCATTTTCTACGTGCTGTGCCAGGGATGTACGTGGCGAGGTAACCCAAGGGATTTTCCTAGCAAACCGTTCCATCACTAGATGGGGCTTTTTTATGGAGAAAAAGTCGTTCTGATCTGGGTGATGCGATGCCTAATGGGGGCAAACTTACCTTTTCAAATACTACGGTTTTTCGATATCATTACAGTAATTTAGGTAAACATACAGCTACTCTAACCTTCACTATCTCAAAAGTTGGGTAGTAAAGTACACATTGGCGGCTTACCTATATGCCTGTACATTCAACGCATTAACTGCTCAGTCATGGACTTGCTACTTATTGGTAATACTGTTTTGTTACCTTGGCTAGAGTGACATGAAAATTGATTTAGAGCCAAAGTTATAAGAGCATGACGTCAAGAAGCTTACAACTCCTAAATATGTGTCTCTATGCAAGATTCATAAATGTTTCATACAGATGAGAAAAAATACAACTTTTAACAGTGCCGGTAAACTGACTGCTCTTTTGTTCCTGATAACTATCTTTCTCACGCCTTGTGTGATTATAGATGCAGGTGAACGTGGCGTATTGATGAAATTTGGTGAAGTTCAAAACCAGATATTAGGAGAAGGACTTCACTTAATTATTCCTGTAGTCAATACGGTGAAAAAGTTGAGTATTCGAGTTCAAAAGCAGGAAATTTCGGCTGAGGCTTCTTCCAAAGATTTACAAAATGTTTTCACTGATGTAGCTCTCAACTGGCATATTATTCCCCAGGAAGCAAATGCCATTTTTCAGGAAATTGGAGATGAACAAGATGTAGTTATTCGGATTATTAACCCAGCCGTTGAAGAAGTACTAAAAGCAGTAATGGCAAAGTATACTGCTGAAGAAATTATCACTAAACGAGGAGAAGTCAAACATGGAGTAGATGATGCAGTGTCCACACGATTGGGTAGCTATCACGTTGCAGTTGATGATATTTCTCTAGTTCATGTCCATTTTTCCGAACGATTTGGTGAGGCGGTAGAGGCGAAGCAGATTGCTGAACAAGAAGCAAAACAAGCAGAGTTTATCGCGCTAAAAGCAACAAAAGAGGCTGAAGCAAAAGTTAATTTAGCAAAAGGAGAGGCTGAGGCGCACAGATTATTACGTGATGGTTTAACTCCAGAAATTCTCCAAAGGCAAGCAATAGAAAAATGGAATGGGAAGCTGCCATTAATTGTAAGTAAGGAAGCTCCAAAATTGTTGAATTTAAGTGAAATTTTAAAATTTGATGAAAATTGATATTCTTTTTCACGAAATATCTGCTAAATAAAACGTAGGGGCACACATCTGTGCGCCCTAAAACCAATTCCTTTGTAGAAACGTGATAAACTCAATTAACCGTTGGAGAATAAAATTGGAGAATCGAGAATCTTCAACTGGATCAATAGGATAATCAACAGGGTATAAGCTGTTGAAGAAATTAGACCGGTGAATAATTCTTTTTTGAGATTGTGCTCTTGAGGTTCTTTTTGAAAAATGTCCTTAGAACCGAATTGCATCAAGAGAATTCCCACAATATTAGAGAGCCAGTACCCGATAATTGAACAAGGTAGAAGTAATTTTGGGGAAAGTAAACTACATGCATACCCAAAAGCATAAGCTATTGGCAGATTGAATAGTAGGTCATTCCACCAACATAGTGGTGACAACAGATATCCCAGTATGAGAAAAAATCCACCTCTGAGTTTTTTGAAAATGTCTTTTTTGAATTCATCTGGAGTAGATTGTTGTAAGTCCTCCAGAGTTGTGTCTCCTGTTACATTCAACTCTTGACTAACGTTTTGGACGCTTTCCATAAAAACCTACTATTCCTATCGTCTTAGTGTAGTTTAATATATAAACTAAATCAAAGTCTAGTACAGGAGTGATAACATTTTGGTTTTTTGATGCTGAAAATTTTACCAGTGAATAGTTTCAGCAAAATAGTAAAAAGCAAAATTTAGGTTTAACTCAGCTGCAACTTAACAATAACTGATTTCTACCAGAGGCGCATGAATGCGATCGCTTCTTGCAGAATCTGGGTTAATCCTTCAGCATTCGTAACAGGCTAAGACGAAATCAGTTTTGTCAATAGTAATTACGCTATAAATCAGGCGATAATGAAGTATCAAATTAAGCTTCTTACTGAATCGTCAGGGTCAGGGCTATTTCATTCTAACAAGTTGTTTGAGTGTGTCTAAACCAAAAGAGTAAAGTCGTTGGGCCGCCTTGGCGCGATCCCAAGAAAGCCGCGCCAACTGCTGTTTAAACAAGCAGGAGGATAACTGCCAAGAAGATTTTGAGCGATCGCTGCTTCGTCTACGCACTTTTTAAGGTTTGTAATGGGGTGCGATCGCCTCAAAGCAAATGATAAAAATGCGTTGAGTTGATGCTTATATCTTCAGCGAAAGTTGGGTTACTTGCCATAGCAGCGCCGGGTCAAAAAGTTTCATAACGTTTCTCAAAATCGATTCTGCTTCTCTTTAAGATGGTAAGGCTTGTGGCGTTTTCAGAGCTACTTGAATGTCTAAGTTAGGAAATAATCTGATTTCGGTTACTTCTGAAGAATTCTGCTTTTTTAAAGTAAGAGCTTGAAAAAAACGGGCAAAGCACCATTGGCTTTGACCGCATATTGTAATGATTTGTTAGCTCGCACTCGCCAGGACTAGGATACAGACATAATAAGGGCCGCAGCAGATGATCAAAAATAGCTTCATCGATTTATGTATGAACCCTGATGAAGTTCTTCAAAATTGCTAATTGTAGTAAATACACCAGCATCGGCAGCTAGATTACCGATATTAATTTGGGTTGGATAACCAAGTTGTGGGTTGTACACCACAGTTAGTTCGGGTTCTCCACGCTTAATCGTATTCCGAATCAAATTAAAGAGCTTAGGAATTGTACTATATTGTCGTAATAGCTGTGAATTTATTGGCTTACCAGTTTCAGCATTCATGATCGAACTTGTGATGCCGTTACGTACTTCAATGATTAATGGCCCTCTGAATTCGGGAATACAAAAGCAACTATTACTAAGTTTGTAGCGATAGTTGTTAATTTTTTGTCGATTCCACAATCGGTGATTAATTTGAATCTGTGTTAAGTTTGAGCTAGCAATCTCTGTTTGTACTCCATGCGTAGGAGGCACAGACATTACTGGGGCGTTCAAACTCACAGATACTACTAAGATTGCACCAATAGCAATAGGCAAGCGCATGTGAATCCTTTGTTAACGTTTAGTTCTAACTTCAATGTGACTAAACAGGATTCCAGAAAACCTGAGAGCATTTACAGTAATTGAAATAGGCATCACCGCGCCATTCGGTTTTTTGTACGCTCAGAAATTTAGTAAACCTCGACCGAAAAGAGTCGTTGCCCGGTTAAGGCTTGGAAAGTGCGCTCTCACGCTTGGCTTTCAAGTGGAAAGTAAGAAACGCAGTCATCAACGTTTCTTAAACGAACTTCAAGTTGCATCTCTAGGAGATGAAATATCACCTTAGATATACCTTGATGAAAGCATTGCTGTATAAAACTTTTAACCAAGCGCGTACAATTTTCCACTTTTGGCACGGTGATGCCTTACAGTGGCTATCAACGGGCAGCACTGCGGGATGTGGTTGTACAGGAGTCGGGCGATCGCATGGGTAAAATCGCCTGGGCTGACTACCAGAAACTAGGTGCTAAGGTGATGGCATGAAGGATAAGAATAATGTCTTTGCAACTATTAGGCAGCTCGATCTGTGCAATGAGAGAATTTTACTTTTTCTGTCATTCGTTCTCAGTCGTTAAGGTTTTATTCGAGTTTTGTGTCTATAGTAAAATTTTTGACTTTACAAACCTTAAGGAATATAATGTTTTCTCATGAATCATTCCGGCTTACTATATTACCTATTTTACATTGCATAGCAAATTATGATAAATTCGAGAGTTTTTCTGGTTTTGATATTTCTTGGTGCAGTAATTTGTCTTCCTAGCTATGGACTCTTATCAAGGAGCAAGTTTTCAAGAATAGAAGTCCAATCAATTGCTCAAGGTAATCATCAACACTTTATTGACAGAGTTAAAACTACCTTAGATACCCAATTTAATCTGAAGTATGGACAGATAGCTTACCTCCCTACTGAAGATATTGAAATCAAATTTTCAAAAGTTATCTAGGACTCTAGGTGCCCTTCTAATGTAACTTGTATTTGGCAAGGGCAAGTTATTGTTGGATTAGACATCATAAAAAATGGTAAGAAGTTTTCAACATTAATGCTAACCCTTATACCAGGTCGTGATGTTTCACCAATTCAATTTTTTGAGAAATATACGGTGACATTGAGACAGGTTTTGCCTTACCCAAAAAACGGACAGACGATCGTGACCGAAGACTACATTGCTAAAATCGTTGTTGCTAAGGGATTTCCAAGCAATAAAATCCCCAGTGAGTAGAAATTATAATCATTAAAGCTTTTGCCTCCCCTTCACGGTTGCCTACGGTAATGTACTGCACATTCCCGGAAAAGTCAGCAAAACCCAAGATTTATTGCTAGATGCTAAATACTACTCTGTAATAGTGAGATTTTTCTCAAAAATTGATCATAGCTGTCGGTCATCTAACTTGTGTAGGGTTAAAGAAATAGTGAGAATTAATCTCAATAAATTCTAGTTTGATTAATCATGACCATTATTCTTTCAGCACAGTCGCATCAGCAACTCTTTCAAGAAGTGAATGAAACCCGACAAAACAACGACCCCGATGATGAGTTAGATATTACCTACAAGTATCCCCAGGCATTGGGAGAAGGATATTCTCGACGAGTTGAATTGCGACAGAGTTTATTGTTGGAGATTGAGAGCTATCAGCGCCATGATAATTTAATAATACAAAGCATTGACCATCCACATCTCCTAGAGTTTTGGTTTATGCTTTCAGGACAGTGGCGGGAAAGCTCTCTTTGGGCAGTTAATGAGACGGAAGCCGGACAGTACGGTTTTTTCGGCAGTGGTATGGCTATTAAAGGAGAAGATGAGTTTTCACAAGGACGCCAACTTTTGGTGGGTGTGCATTTAGAACCAGAACTGTTGCAGTCCTTTATCGGCAATTCTTCTGGGGAACTACCAAAAGCATTGCAACACTTGATGCGTGAGCCAGAGCAACCTTACCACTTTCGCTCCAACGTCATAACTCCGATGATGCAATATAATGTGCAGCGGATATTGCATTGTCCTTATCAGGGTATCATTAAGCGCATGTACTTGGAAGGCAAAGTGCTGGAACTGTTAGCACTGCTGCTGGAGCAAGAAGCAGAAATTCACATGGGAAGTCGGACACACAGGCCACTAAAGTCGGGAACATTAGAGCCGATTCTCTATGCCAGAGACTTGTTATTGCAACAGATGGACAATCCACCTTCTATTGCAGAACTGGCACGTTTAGTCAAACTCAATGAGTATGCACTTAAGCGCGGATTTCTACAGGTATTCGGCAAGCCCTTGTTTGCTTATCTCCACGATTACCGCTTAGAACAGGCGCGTCAATTGCTGGAAACTGGGGAAATGAAGGTGAGTGAAGTTGCCCAAAAAATCGGCTTTGCTAGTCGGAATCACTTTGCTGCTGCCTTTAGGAAGAAATTTGGCATTAACCCTAAAGAGTACTTGATGCAACGCAAACACTCCTGATAGCGACCAAAAAAAACTCCCGCTAGCGACCAAAACAGCTTTCTTATAGCACTGATAATTTTAGAGACACCTCAAGGTAGTCAACTGCAAGTCACAAATCGCAGTGCTGGCAGCAATTTTATTGCAGATGTATCTGGCGGGCAATTGCGTTTACCGTCGGGTGAAGCTTTCACATTTCGTTCGGAAAAACCGCTTGCGGAAATTGCTGAAATAACAGTAACGAATGTTGATGCAAATACTGTACGGGTGACGGTGGTAGGTGTTGCAGCTATGCCCACGGTTGAGTTATTTGATGATAATGTGGGGCTGGTTTTTGGGATAGCATCTGCTGCAACGGCGACACAGCCACCGCAGCAACCGCAAACGCCTGCTAGTGAAACACCCCAAGAGGAACCAGCAGCGCAGCAGGATGAGCCGATTGAATTGGTGGTGACGGGTGAGCAGGATGGCTATAACGTACCAAATGCGACAACAGCGACAAAAACTGACACCCCGCTACGGGACATTCCCCAATCGATTCAAGTTGTACCCCGGCAGGTGCTGGAAGATCGTAATGTGAGAACTTTAAACGAGTCAGTGGAAACGGTCAGTGGCGTTTCAAATAGTGGAGACTTGAACGGTGCGACTGGCGGAGGCAGATCCATCAGAGGATTTGCTTCGGAAACAAATTTACGCAATGGCTTTTCAGAAGGCAGCGCTTCTTTTGACAACCTCTTGGAACCAGTTGGAACCATTGAGCAAGTGGAAGTTCTCAAAGGACCCGCCTCGGTTCTCTTTGGTGCTCTAGAGCCTGGTGGAATTGTCAACATTGTCACCAAACAACCCTTGAGTGAACCCTATTACAAGCTCGAATTTGAGGCAGGAAATTATGGCTTTTATCAGCCTTTGATTGATTTTTCTGGTCCCTTGACTGCCGATAAAACTGTGCTTTACCGCTTGATCGCCAGCTATCAGGGTGCAAACGGTTTTCAAGAGTTTGTTAACACCGAACTGACCACTGTTGCACCCTCAATCACAGTCAACTTTGGCGATCGGACAAGCCTGAATCTGTACTATGAATACACTCACTTCTTTGCAAATCCTCCTAGAAGTTTTGTTCCGCTCTTGAGCGATGGTAGCTTGCCACCTAAGAGCTTCTACGCCACCTATCCTGATTTCTACTTGAGCGATATTACGACGCAAAAATTTGGCTACACGCTAAAGCATAAATTTAGCGACAACTGGCAGTTTCGGAATAATGTTGCTGTAGTTCTTAATAGTAATACCCGAAATGAAGCTCTTCCTAGCGGAATAGTGGACGATCGCTTCCTAACAGGCTATTCCGCTTATGAGGGTGACATCAAACTTGAAAACTATTTTGGACAAATCGACGTGCTGGGGAAATTTAATACTGGATCGATTTCACACCAACTTTTAGTGGGCTTTGATTTAAACCACTTTTTCACGGATTTTGCATACTTTTCCCCTAGTATTAATAATTTGCCCGATCTCGATATCCTCAACCCAAATTACAATATTCCAAGACCCGAATTTGATTCATTAAATTTTGCTGGTACGACCAAGACTCAATCATACGGAGTCTACCTTCAGAATCAAATTGCCTTTAGTGATAACCTGAAACTCCTGCTTGGTGGTCGCTATGATTGCTTGTCCAATGAAAATGAACCAATAGGATCTGATAAGACGGAACAAAATGATGGTACCAGTTCAAGTATCTGAGTTTGCAAGCTCCTGAAGGTGAACCAATCCATAGTCACTTTCGCTATGGAGATGAAAAATCGAGCTTTCAAACGATGATAAACATGAGCAATGATGCGGAAGATAAGGCGAAATTCAATCCTTGGTGGCCTACTTATTGTGGTGGTGGTAGGACTAGTTGTGGTCAGGACGAATAGCATCAATTCTTGTCAATAACACAAACGCGATCGCTATAGAGCAAAATAGCGATCGCGCTTGTTAATCATTGATGTTTTGGTGTGACTAAGCAATTTTATTGAGTGTGAGGGGATAAATAAAGTTAGATAAATTTTTTTAAAGCCTGTTGTTGACAAGTGCGGTTGTTCTTTTGATCAGCACACCCGTTAAAGCTGAGGAAGTACGATAGGATGTTCAAGAATCCAGTAGAAACTATTCGCCAACTGAACGAAACGGTTTTGAAGAGTTTGTCAACACCAATCTGACCACGATCGCATCCTCAATATGCCTAAAAACCATATCTCTGGTGGGCGTGGGTTTTAATCACTGGCTTTTTAGCTTACGGAACAAAGCCTCTAATGTATACCCATTACCTATCCAAATTCGTTTAATAGGTTTCAAAATTAGAATATATCTTTCTAAATCATAGCACGCGATGAGATCCAACACCGATACTGGAATAGCTAGAGCCTCCTTAGGGTGGGGTGAGTGGTAGCAAAATTTTTATGTTTTTACATATAGTCTGTGTAGAAATTTGAACTAATAATAGCTAAAATAAAAATACTGAGGCATCTTCATAACAAAATGACAGATTTAACTCCAAATAGCACATTTTTAATAGCAGGAATTGTTTTTATAACGATTGCTGTCATCGGGCAATCTAAATTAGGTTTTATTGAAATTAATCCCGGTTGTTTTGGGAGATTTTTGGCTCTATTTATTGGTATTTCGAGCCTATTATATGCTTTGGGATTACTTAATCTTTCAGCCGAAACCCTTGATTTATTAATAACTTCTCTGACAGAACAAATTAAACAAAGCATAGGTTCAATCAATGAACTTATACAAGGATCGTAATGGGTCTGACAAATTGATTTCTGGGTGCATCTGAATACTTTTGGTTAAGGGGAAAAGCTTAAATTTCTCTCTTAACCTTTGAAAATATTACTAATAATACGCAGAACTCTCTATTATATGAATGCCTCGTTAGCTATATTTATTTTATTTGTTGCAGATTCTTAATTGTGAAGAATATTTCATCATCAGTTATTCGACTATCATAATCAATATTAATTTGAGTTGGGTAGCCGATTCTCGGAGCATATTGTACAGTCAGATTTGCCGCTTTCCGAATCAGCGCATTTCTAATGATATTAAAGAGTTTAGTAATTGTATTGTATTTTTGAAACAATTGTGCATCTACTGGTTTACCAGTCTCTTTAGAAGTGATAGAAGTTGTGACACCGTTCCGTACTTCAATAATCACTAGTTCCGTGGCTTTGGGTAAACAATTGCAACTTCTAGTGAATTCATAGCGATAGTTAGGGATTCTTTGCCGTTTCCATAATCGGTAATTAATCTTAAATTCTTCAAAGGTGAAACTAGTAAACGCTGGTGTTTGCGCTACCTGTATAGGAGGTTGAGACATAACAGGTGCATTCAAACCCAAAGACACCAGTAAAATGGCATTAATTGTGATTGGCAAGCGCATATAAATCGATCCTTAATTCCAATTGCTCACTTTAGGGTGGTTCAATCTGATCGCCAAAACAGTGAAATTATTTGTGACACTCACTGACTGTGGTAGTACAGATTTCCGATTCGTTTCGCTATCCCCCCTATTGATCAAGAGGAGAAATGAACCTGATTTTGTGTCCAGAATTTGTATATATAAATCTATCTTATTAGTTATGGACACGGCAACAAGCTTTCATATCGTTTATCATTAAAATCTCTTCGTGTCTGCGTGTCTATGCGTCACCCTAAATATTAAGTCTTTAAGCGAACATAATATCACTCCTCAGTTATCAACTCTCTTTCTTCAGGAAGTAAGGTAGTTTCATCCTCAGGGCGTTCGTCAAAGACGTTGGCGTAGCCATCGCCATCTAGAGATTTGGCTTTAGTTCTATATGGTGTGATAATTAGACTGACACCAATTGTCCAAGCTAATGCAACCATCCAACCCGCAAGAATGTCACTGGGAAAGTGAACCCCCAAATAGAGACGACACCATCCAATAGCGATTACATATAAGCTGCCGAATATCAGAAACAACCAGCGCCAAGGGCTAGCCCAACTTAAGGATAGCAAAATTGCTACCAGTGTTACACTCGTCATGGCATGAGCACTGGGAAATGCAAAACTCGACTCAGGCGCAATCGACTGCCACAACTGTGGACGGACTCGATGCATTAATTCCTTTGCTGTGCGGTTGATAATCACACTTCCCAGTGAGGCGGTGAGTAAATAAGCTAGCGATCGCCAGCGTTTTTGAAGTAGTAATATTAGTGCGATCGCACCCAAAATCGGTATTGCCGTCCAAGGCAATCCAATTATAGCTAGCGTCACTGCTAAAACATCTAACTGTGGGTTTGCTGTAGAATGAACTGCTAACAAAATAGGTACATCCCACGGTAAGCCAGCTTGATTCTGCCATATCTTCACTGTCAGGATTTCAAATACCTGTAAAGGTAAATAAACTCCTATCAACAGGAGTAAGAGCGATCGCCAACGGGCAATCAACAGGTTTCTGAGAAAATAAACAGGCGACTGACTCTCTTTATTGGCTTTTTTCACTTTTTCCATATCTAAATAAAAAAGGCTGATTAACGACTTCACTGATTACAAATTACTGGAATCTTGAATAAAAAAGATAACTATAGCAATCTCGCAGACTAACTAATCAGCGTATACCTTAATTAAATTTTGCTCTCTGCTTCTGCGTCAAATTTACGGCATAAAATTTATCTGATTGTTTGGAGGGCAGTAAATACTTCTACCAAATGAATAGCCAGTTTCTGCATCGATTAATTCCACAATTTTGGCGTTATCAGTGCAGACACTTCTACCTTTAGACATTCTCAACTAACCCTTGACAAAACCAGTCACTATCCACACCATGCGGTTGGTAGAAATCGATGATTTGTACATTCCTGTTTGGGCTGCGAATTCCTCATATATTGTAAGTTTTGCTTCTGCTATTTGCATATTACTAGACTTTTTGAGCGCACCTTCAATCGTAATCAAGCGGCTTGCTAGTAAGCTATTATTTGCAGGGTATATTCGTACTCTGAGTTCAATGGTCTTGCTTGATTGACTTGCTTTTTTGTCTGTACAGGTTTAGCTGTGACTGTCTGCACTAGCAATAAAGTAGTGGCGCTAGCAAATACAAAAGCAGATAATGAAGTTATTGTAAAAATATTAACCATAGTGCAAATGCGCTTCATAATGCTCAGAATGCTAACAACTTCTACCACCAATTTAAGGGATCACATCCACATTAGTACACCCTAAATCTAGCCTTATATATCACATTAACTTAAAACATAAGAGTGGCGGCGCTTGACCCATTTAAGGGCGATCGCCGCCTTTTTTCATAACAACCTGAAGTTGACACAGGTGACAGCTGTATACCCCAACTGAAACCTATTTAGCAGCGAAGTAGGCTTCTAGCGCCTCAGAACCACCAATTAATTTACCATCGATAAACACTTGGGGAACTGTTGTCGCACCCGTAACGGCTTTTAACGACCGTGTAGTGATATCCTTACCCAAGGTAATTTCTTCGTAGTTAATACCATGTTCCTTGAGCATCGCCTTAGCACGGGCACAGAAGGGACAACCGACTTTCGTAAATAGGGAAACTACTTCGGGCTTCACTGCTTGGGGATTGATGTATCTGAGCATTGTCTCAGCATCGGACACCTTAAAGGGATCTCCTGGCTCCTCTGGCTCAATAAACATGTTGTTGATTACGCCATCTTTCACCAGCATAGAATAGCGCCACGATCGCTTCCCAAACCCCAAGTCTGATTTATCTACCAGCATCCCCAT
This sequence comes from Nostoc sp., assembly GCF_036917615.1. Taxonomy (GTDB): domain Bacteria; phylum Cyanobacteriota; class Cyanobacteriia; order Cyanobacteriales; family Nostocaceae; genus Nostoc. The sequence goes on along the minus strand of NZ_JBALCZ010000011.1, from coordinate 115,038 downwards.
GCCTTCAGTAAATTCACCATTTCCATCGGGAATTAGTGTGATATTTTCTGCTTCTTGATCCTTTGCCCATTCATTCATCACAAAGGCATCATTGACAGAAACACAGATAATATCATCGACACCATTTTCTTTGAAAACCTTAGCCAACTCGTTGTAACCAGGGAGATGAGTTGATGAACAAGTCGGAGTATAAGCACCCGGTAAGGAGAAGACAACCACTGTCTTATTAGCAAACAATTTATCGGTTGTCACATCCACCCACTGGTTATCCACACGAGTATGGAAAGTGACATTGGGTACTTCTTGTCCTTGGCGATTGGAGAACATAATTTTGCTTGCCTTTAGTAATCAATTCCAGTCATAACCTATCATAGGAAGACGAGTATGATGTAACTATCAATCAGCTAAGAAACTTCATTAATAAATGGAGCGATCGCTCCAACAAATTCAGCGGTTGACTCATATGGTAAAACATTGCGCCCATTTATTTTTATACCTCGACCTTGAGGTAAACAAGCGAGGTAGTGAGCCAAGCGTTCATCTGGCGTTTCTTTTCTATTGTCTTGACTAATACTCGATGCAGTTTCCCCCACAACCGCTAATGTTGGTTGCCCAATAGAGGCGATAAAACTAGTATAATCCTGTCGCCAAAATCCTGCTAAAAAAGAAAATACTGCATAGCGATTAGCAGGATTTTCTGCTCCTGCAACCAATGTCTTCAACCACTCTGCATCCACAGCATTTTCAGAAGCAAAAAGTTGACGAGTCGAGAAAGAATGTAAAAACTTTGGAGTGCGTGCATAGCGATAAAAAGCACTCCCAAAAGGCGAATCTAACAGGTTCCAAAGGACTTTTTGCTGCCATTCTGGTGATTTATTTGTCATCAAAGCCCACGCTGGAGGCCCAGAGAGTACAAGTCTGGCAATTAAGTTTGATTCCTTTTGGACTAATGCGATGCCTGCGGCGGGCAAAGCCAACGCAACTGGTAATAAAGCACCTTGTACTACTACAATGACAGGTTTTTGCACTACTGTTTGTAAAAAGTACTGCAACTGTTCCGCCCAATCCCTAGGAGTGTAAGCCACACGAGGCATATCACTTTCGCCACATCCTAATAAATCAGGGTTGTAAATTAAATTACGCTGACCTGTATTATACCATTCGCGACAAAATCGCTGCCAAAATTGCCGCGACAATCCGACGCCAATAGGATGAATTAACAGTAAGGGAATACCCTCAGATGTTGTATTAATTGGTTGATGAACTTCGTAGGCGCAACGATAATTCTGCCAACTGTAAAACTGGCTAGGAGATGCTGTCAAATTGGTTGTGTTAGCTATAGCTGATGGTTGCATAATTCCCAGTTTTTAATAATTGCTAAAAAATTATTTGTGGATGAATTAACTGGTATCCAGCCTCTTTGAGCTTTTCATTCGATACCCAAGCATTATATGGGCGAGTACTCTTGATAGAAGTATCCCATTTAACTTTGGGTAAATTATGTTTTTCAAATAGGCACTCTAGCAAGTCTCGGCTGGTAAAATGTGCATCATCGACTAGATTGTAAATCCCTTGCAAACGACGGTGACGGGCAAATTCTATCGCACTAACAATATCATCTAAATGAATCCAATTTGTGATATCCTCGCCATTGCCAGGACGGGTTGCACCAGAATATCTGTTAAATATTTTCACCAGTTCTCTGTCAGTCCCATAAATCCCTCCTAAGCGGAAGATACAAACGCGGAGATTTTCGTTAGATGCTGATAGCAACACATCCTCTGTTTTTCGGAGAATTTGTGTATTTAAATTAGCGGGTGCAACCGGTGTTTCTTCATCTACCCATACACCATTTCTGTCACCATACACTGCATAACTTCCTGTATATATCAATTGTTTTACACTCTTAATCTGCTGCAAGCATGAAACTAAAGTTTGAGCAGTTTGTAGATAAGTTTCTTCGTAAACTTCCGCACCTTTTGCACCAACACTCAAAAGTACAACATCTTGATTGTGCAAAACTGATTTTAGACTATCTAGGTCATTTCCGCAGGTAACTACAACTCTTTGGGATACTGATTGTAGTGCAGGGACACGCTCAGGGGAAGTTGTGGTTACACTGATCACAAAATCCCTCTTCTGCTGCCAATATTGAGCAACTTTATAACCAACATAACCACAACCAATAATTGCAACGTTCATGACAAATTAGATACAAATAAGTTAAACTAATGATCGAGATAATATTCTCAATTAAGGGACTGGACAGAAATAAATTTAACAGTCCAGAGTTAACAGTCAATAGTTAATAAGACAGAAAGTTTTACCTAATGACTATTTTGCTAATTCTTTCTCAATTATGGCAATTATCTCTGGTGAATTGGGCTGGATACTACTATTAAATCGAGCGATCACTTCACCTTGTTTATTAACTATAAATTTTTCAAAGTTCCAAGCAACAGTTCCGGTTGGCTTAACGGCTTTGGTAAGTCGCTGATAAAGTGGATGCTGCTGTGAGCCTTTAGCATGAACTTTATCGAATAGTTCAAAGGTAACATCATATTTACTCGTGCAGAATTGCGAAATATCTTCATTGCTTCCTGGTTCCTGCGCTCCAAAATCGTTACAGGGAAACCCCAAAATACGTAACCCTGCTTCCCCATACTTCTGGTTCAACTTTTCTAGCTCCTCATATTGAGAAGTATAACCGCAGTAGGAAGCCACATTCACAATTAAGAGTACCTTGCCAATATAGTCGTTTAATTGCTTATCCTCACCGTTGATGGTCTTGACTGCGATGTCCGAAATTGTGTTAATCATCTTGAATCTGATTTATAGGGAATATTGCCAAGTCTCCCATATTACAGGTACTCTAAACTCGGTTTATTTTAGGAAATTAGGTTTGTTAGCCTTGTTTACCACTACGATTCTATTTAACTCAGGTTATAAGCTTGTATGGGAGTTTCAATAGATGTTTCCCTGACTGATTGATGCTCAATGACCAAAGCGATGTCTAACGATAAGCCAGGAGGCAGAGCCTCTTTGCTCAACTGGTACGTCTGATCAATTAAGATCGCGATCGCCTCTCATATCCGCCTAATCATTTACGATATGTAATTGCGAGTACAACGTACTTCTAGGTCGAAGCAAGCTATGCTACCGCGAACACTTCGTACCCTTCTCCTGGCAAAGACCAAGGCCAACGGGTTCTAGACATCTCCAAAAATTAAATATGCGTTATCCAGAACCCTTGTAGAGACGCGAAATTTCGCGTCTTTACATTCTTTTCCGGAGATGTCTAATACAAAATTTTTTCGCAGAGATGAATTAGGAATTATGTTGACTCCTGTCTTGAGTTTATCTCTACAGCCCGTCACTTTTATCAACAAGGTTAGATGGTGGAGACTGCGGGCAATCTATCGGTTCTTTTAGCCGATGGTAGCTTCTGGATTATGTTTAAAGGATATAGTTGCTTTATTTGTTGCATTAAGAGATATACGCCATAACAGACGCAAAAATGTATTATGCAATACATTAATACATTTTTTTGAGTAAATAGACAATCAGTCAAATTTATCCTTTTAGAGGATAGCAGAACTCAAAGTTGCTCTTGACACCCTGTGGGTTGCGATCGCTGCCTTTTTAGTGTTTTTCATGAACGCTGGTTTTTGTATGATTTAATAGACCCAGCTTTAAAACTAGGAGGATAGAATCTGAAAGGCCCAAAGCAGGTAGGGTTTGAAATTCCAGTAGATGGCTATGAGAACCTGGGAACGGGATGACTGACTACTGCGTATACAAGATAAATCTAAAGACGAAATATGGCAGGATGCTTGCGAGTATTGACCGAATAATGTCAGTATGAATCTGCGTGATCTGAATCAAAGTGAAAACTTAATTTCAACAAAACTTATTTTAGCTTGTGACAATTTTATGGTTAAAGGATTGAGAGCTAGTATGCTGCTATTGGCAGTTCTGGGAAATCTGGCATGGTCATTTACTGCTAAGGCAAATTTTAACGGCAAACTCACCGTGGAAATTGATGGCTTGAAGAATAAAGAAGGACAAGTCTGTGCCAGTATATTTACAAGCAGTGAAGGATTTCCTAGCGATCGCGATCGCGGCTTACAAAAGCAGTGTAGCAAGATTACTAACACTCCCTTAACCATTACCTTTGAGAACTTGAAAGCAGGTAGTTATGCTGTTGCTATCTTCCACGATCAAAATAATGACGGCACTCTCAATAGTAATGGACTTGGTATACCAAGCGAAGGCTTTGGATTTTCCTGCAACCCAGAAATTCGCACAAGAGCGCCCAAATTTAGCGAAGCAGCATTTGTGGTCGCAGGCCCAAACACTTATATCCAAATCCAATTGAAATATTTTTAGGCTGACCAAAAAGCGAAGTTGCTCTATTCTCGCGAATCGTTGTATGAATCTTCTGGTAGACTTTGTTGTTCTGGCAAGCCACGCATTCGATTGATTTGAGTTAAAGCATATCGTGCTGTTGCTTGCACTTCGGGATCTGGGTCTTCCAGCGCATGGAGCAACATCTGACTGGTTTGACTCATCATGTCATAAACGCGCGTCAGGTCACGGATCGCATTTTGCCGCACTTGTGGACTTTCATCTTGGATTGAAGTTGCTAGAGCACGGTTCATCGGTTTGAGTGCGCGGATGCCAATTTCTGCCAAAGCTGCCAAAATTAAGCTGCTTTCTTGAGAATCGGCATCAATCATCAGGTCAACCATAGGCTGAATTGCCCGCGAATCTCCCTGCTGACCCAAATCCCAAATAGCCTTGTGTCGCTTCGTTGGGTCAGGACTGCGTAAGTCTTGAATTAATTCGTCAATGATATTGAGTTTAGCAAGCCGGGAAGTTTTTTCCGGTAGCAGTAATTGTGTGGCGAATGGTGGCGTAGCTGTTTGTGGACTAGTTACAGTCTCTGGTGAGGGTGGTGTCATCGGGTCTTTCTTAGCTTCACTCAAACTTTTAGTATTTGATATTTCCGACTTTTGCACTTGTTGTACCTGACGAAACCACCTCAGCAGGTAAACAAGTGCGCCAATACTTCCTAGAACTCCGATGGCAAATAGTAACCACCAGACAAAACCTCTCTCGATTGGCTTGGGTTTTGCAGTTGGTTTGGAAGTCGTAGCAGGAGAGACAACAAATGGAGAGGTGACAATCTGATTTTTGGCAACTAAAGCTGCTTGCAGTCTCCCCCTAGTCGCCAGACCCGTAATCCCATCTACTTCTAAACCCTTTGCTTTCTGGAATTTAGCTACAGCCATTTCCGTACTGGCGCTGTACTCTCCATCTACCACGCCATTGTAGTATCCCAACTCCTTTAATTGGGTTTGTAGTATCTGCACATCTGATTTTGGACTACCATATCTCAAAACAGCCGGACTAGCAGTAACTGTCGAACTAGCTTGTGCAAGTTCTGAAATTGCAGGTGCTAGGTTAGGTGTGGCTGTACTTGCGTGATTTGGGTAAAAACCCAGGCAAGAAAAACAGGTAAATATCAAAATTGAGGAAGGGCGTAGCCTCATATTGCAAGTTTCAGCCTGAACGTGCTTTTGAAATCATCGATCCCACAATAACTTCTAGATGACCAAATGTTAACTCTTATTTTTCATTGGGTATTGGCCATTGGGCACTTGTTAAGTAGGTCGGCGTGAATAATTATTGTTGGGATAAGGCAGTTATTGCTGGGGGCAGGGGGCAGGAGGAGAAAAAGTTTGAGCCTTATTTACTTTTCTTCACACAGTTTGGTTTTATTGCACCGACTTACTTACTGAGCTTGTCCTGAGCGTAGCCGTTGGTCAACGCTTAGAGCGAGTATTCGTTCGCTTTTAGCGTCTCGTAGAGAGCGTCATTAGGAATTACGAATTATTTTAACGAGTTAGGGCAAAATTTCGGGTTCAGATTCTCTGATTGCTAAAGTTATGGGGTTTAATTTTTTAGCAGATGCTTCTAAAACTGGTTGCTGTATATTAGCTTTTTCGCCGACAGTAACTGTGTCGGTTTGCGCTGCTAAAGTATCACGTTGGTTAATCAGATAGATGCTGATTAAAGTCAGGAAAACACCGACCCACTGCAACGGACTGAGGACTTCTGAGAGAAAAAGATTGCCGAATAGTAGGGCAAAGACGGGTGTGAGGAAGGTGAGGGAACTAAGACTGGTGAGACTGCTACTAGAAGCAAAGTAGAAGAATAACCCGTAGGCGATCGCACTGCCAAATACGGTAGCATAACCCAAAGCCACTAAATCAGATGCTCCTAGATTCTCCCACTGCTGGGATTCGACAACTGATGAAACTCCCCATAGTGGCAATCCACCCAAAATCATGTGCCATCCCGTGGCGCTTACTGGGTCAGCATGTCGGCACACAAACCGAATCAACACTGTTCCCACTGCCATTGATAGCGCTGCTAACAGCATCAACCACTCGCCACGGGCAAACAAATCTTGCCAGTTCCCAATTGTGATATTTGCGCCTGAGTCGAGAAAATGTAAAATCCACTCATTAGGTAAACCAATTAAACTAATGCCTGTGACTCCTAGTCCTAGTCCCAGCCATCCCCAAAAACCAATATGTTCCTGGAATAGCCACAACGATAGCAAGGCAACAGCCAAGGGTTGGGAGTCAATCATCACAGACCCTAACCCCGCACTGGTTCTGACTAATCCTTCTGCCAAAAAGCCTTGAAACAGCGTCCCATCTATCAGGGCAAATAATCCAATCCACAGCCATGCAGCCCAACCTTTGGGCTGGGGTTTACCCATGAATGCTGCTGCAATCAAAATTAACATCCCCGCTGGTATCAGACGCACTCCCGCCATGAATAGCGGTGTGGTGTGGGGTATCACTCCTTTCATGGCTACCATTGCCGTTCCCCATAGGAAAAAGGGAGCAATTAACAAAAAGGGGGCGAAGGGAAATCGAGATGCACTGAGTTTCAGTTGCATGGGTTTGCTGATGCCTTTGTTTAACAAGCGCAAAAATTGCTTTACCCAATTTTACCGAATTATGTAGTTTTGCGTAGGCATAGCCCGTCGTAGACATCGCCTCTGGCGGGTGCTTTGCACCATCGCGTCGTGTCTGCCAGAGAAGGAAAGAATACTCAGGTTTAGCTAAGGTTGCAGGATGCGGAAGATTGTAATCAGACGGATAGCTTTAAAAAGCTTTATTAGATGACAAGCACAAACGCTTTAAATTAACCTAAGTTCGATAAACCTCTCCCTGACTCGAACTAAAGTTCAAGTCTGTCCCTCTCGCCCGTCGGAGAGGGGCGGTTTTGCGTAGTAAAACCTTCTTAGAGGTCTTTCGATTCAGATCGTTAGGCAACACCACATAAGCCGTCAAACTCAGCTTAAATCAGGCAAATAGGCAATAGTATTTATACGTATAAATACTACTGTAAAAGTCTTTTTTAAAGCTGACAATATAAATGATTGATCTCTCAGACCAGTTGATTCAATTTAGGAGCATCGAATGTCTGTAGGATTGCCTGAATTCGTTGAAAATCCAGAAAATCGTTGCCCTGTAATTCTCTTACTCGATACTTCTGGTTCTATGTCAGGTCAGCCTATCCAAGAGTTAAATCGAGGACTTGCTGCTTTCAAAGAAGATGTACTAAAAGATTCCCAAGCATCGCTGAGTGTGGAAGTGGCCATGATCACATTTGGCCCCATAGTTAAACTCACGCAAGACTTTGTGACGATTGACCAATTTACACCGCCTATATTGAAAGCAAATCATTTTACCCCAATGGGTGCGGCGATTGAGTATGCTTTGGATTTTCTAGAGAACCGGAAACAGACTTATAAAGATAACGGTATTCTCTATTATCGCCCTTGGGTGTTTTTGATTACAGACGGAGCGCCATCAGACTCCTGGCAGTCAGCCGCGCAAAGATTGAGAGAAGCAGAAGCACAAAGCCGACTGTCATTTTTTGCAGTTGGTGTAAAAGGTGCTGATATGAATATCCTCAAACAAATTTCCCCACCTGAACGTCCACCAGTTATGCTAAATGGCTTAGATTTTCGTGAGCTGTTTGTCTGGCTTTCTGCTTCGATCAAACGGGTTTCTAGTGGCAAAGTAGGGCAAGCTGTAGCTTTACCGGCTATGGGATGGGGTCAAATTACCAGTTAGAGGAAATTTTGTGAATTGGAAAGCTGTTGCACGTTACGCTATCGGAACAAGTCATCAAAACCAGGGGATACGTTGTCAAGATTATGGGGATTATCGCATCTTTAATGATGTGATTGTAGGCGCTGTTGCCGATGGTGCTGGTAGTGCAAAATATTCTGATATTGGTTCTAAGTTGGCGGTAGAAACGGTACTTAAATGCTTTTCTGATATTAATGAATCTCCTCAGAAGCAAGAAGAATTAGAAGAAGGTTTTTCTCAACCACTGTCCAAAGAAGAAGTTCATAAACTGTTTGCTAAGATTCTGGAAATAGCTCTTGAAAAGTTACATAATCAAGCAGCCCAAGGAAATTATTCTGTCAATGATTTAGCTTGTACGTTGTTGGTTTTCGTGGCGACTCCTGACTGGATTGCAGCTATGCAAATTGGGGATGGATTTATTGTGGTACGTTCCCAAGAGTCAGAATATCAACTGTTGTTTGAGCCAAATAAAGGTGAATTCATCAATGAAACGACTTTTATCACCTCAACAAATGCAGTAAAAGAAATGCAGGTAGAAATTATTTTAGAAAAACAAGAGTTTATTTGTGCTTCCACTGATGGACTGGAAAAAGTAGCAATTCGCTTGAGCGACTGGAAACCCTTCCCACCTTTCTTTAAACCTTTCGAGGAATACTTGCATGATACTGTTAATCCAGAGAAAGAAGATAAATATTTAATAGAATTTCTCAACTCTGAACGGCTAAATTCTCGCACTGATGATGATAAAACCTTACTTTTATGCTTGTTTGATAGAGAGTAAAATTCGATGACAGTTCTCACCTGTGCCAGTACGGGTCAATCGATTACTTTGCTGGGTGAATTAATAGCTGATAGTGGTGAAGGTCAGGTTTGGCGAACTAATCGCAATGGTTACTTAGCAAAAATTTACCACTCGCCAACTCCTGAGCATGTGCAAAAATTGGCGGTGATGATAGCGCACCGACCCAAAGAGCCAAACTCTGATCTCAATCATATTTCTTTTGCTTGGCCTAAGTCGGTACTGAAAGATGCTCAGGCTAATTGCGTGGGCTTTTTAATGCCGGAAATTAAGGAGGGAAAAGAACTTATTGATGTTTACAACCTCAAGCGCCGTAAGACTTTAAAACTTGATGTTGATTGGCGTTTTCTCCACACAACGGCGCTGAATATCGCCTCAATTATTGAAGAAATTCACATTTCTGGCTATGTTGTGGGTGACATCAAGCCGCAAAATATTCTTGTAAATGATCGCGCCTTACCTTCTATTATTGATACTGACTCCTTTCAGGTTCGGAATCCAAAAAATAATAAGGTTTATCGTTGTCTAGTTGGTTCAGAGGGCTTTACACCACCGGAACTGATTGATCAAGATTTTTCTAGCATTGAGCAAACTGAAGTACACGATCGCTTCCGGTTAGCAGTCATTATCTATCAGTTGTTGTTTGGTGGTCAAACTCCTTTTGCAGGAAAGTGGATAGGTGCGGGGGAAACTCCAGAAACTAATGAACTTATCCGTCAGGGTTTATGGCTGTATGCACCAAACCGTTTGATTCAACCTGTAGAAAGGACAATTCCTCTTGAGATTATTCACCCAGAGGTTCAGCGATGTTTTCTCAGATGCTTTAATGATGGTTATAAAAATTCTAACTTGCGCCCAACTGCTGGGGATTGGGTAAAGGCGCTGAGACTTGCTGTTAATGAGTTAACTATCTGTGGAAAGGTAGACAGCCACTACTACAGCCAAACTTATGGTAAGTGTTATTGGTGCGATCGCTCTACAAAACTTGGTATTGATATATTTCCTAGCTTTGCTAGACCAAAACAACAATCTGCTTTTTCTGTATCAACATCACAACCTGAAGCTTTTGCCGCAGATAAAATTATAGAAAATGTTGCAATAGGAGGGCAAATCCATACTCTGCAAAGGCATTCCGGCTCTGTTCATTCCGTAGCTTTAAGTCCAGATGGCAGAATTATTGCCAGTGGAAGTGGTGACAAGACTATCAAACTGTGGGATGTAAGCACGGGAAGAGAAATTTCCACTCTTCAGGGGCATTCCTCCTATGTTGATTCCGTAGTTTTCAGCCCAGATGGAAAAAGCCTTGCCAGTGGGAGTGATGACAAGACTATCAAACTGTGGGATGTGACAACAGGAGGGCAAATCCGCACTCTCCAAGCGCATTCTTCCCGGGTTCAGTCCGTAGCCTTCAGCCCAGATAGCAAAACCCTTGCTAGTGGGAGTCGTGGCAAGACTATCAAACTGTGGGATATGACAACAGGAGGGCAAATCCATACCCTACAAGGGCATTTCAACTATGTTTATTCTGTAGCTTTCAGCCCAGATAGCAAAACCCTTGCCAGTGGGAGTCGTGACAGGACTATCAAATTATGGGATGTGACAACAGGAGGGCAAATCCATACCCTACAAGGGTATTCCTCCCGGATTCATTCCGTAGCCTTCAGCCCAGATAGCAAAACCCTTGCCAGTGGGAGTCGTGACAAGACTATCAAACTGTGGGATATGACAACAGGAGGGCAAATCCATACCCTGCAAGGGCATTTCAACTATGTTTATTCCGTAGCTTTCAGCCCAGATGGCAAAACCCTTGCCAGTGCGAGTCATGACAGGACTATCAAACTGTGGGATGTAGGCACGGCAAGAGAAATCTACACCCTTCTGGGGCATTCCTCTTATGTTACTTCCGTAGCTTTCAGTCCAGATGGCCAAATCCTTGCCAGTGGGAGTGATGACAAGACTATCAAGATTTGGCAGCTTGCATCATCAACCAATACGGCTACACAATAGGTTTCAAGAAGTCATCTAGTAGTCGTGATAACTAAGGAAGAATATATGAGTGAATTCCTAAATGTTTCAATAGACGTAAAATAAGGTATACGTGAAGCAGTGGAACAAATAGCCGCAGAACCAGGAACTAAAGTTTTTTATCTTGATGGTAAAAAAATTAGTAGCAAAGAAACATTTTTAAGTAAAGCTGCTGAAGCAATGCAATTTCCTACATACTTTGGTGCTAATTGGGATGCTTTTGATGAATGTATCACCGATTTAACATGGTGTCCGGCTGAGAGATACGTGATATTGTATGACCATGCTGAAATATTTGCTCAAGCTGAACCGACACAGTATCAAATAGCATTGGATATTTTAAATTCAGCCAAAGAATACTGGGAAGCTAATAATATTACTCTGAAGTTTTTTACTATAAACAAATAAGTTGAATCATCCTTGAACATTCCCGCAAATTTCATCCAAGGATGTTCGGTTTGGGGAGGTTCAATTTCCAAAGTCACTATTTCTGGTTTTCGCTCTTGTAAAAGTTGAATGAGTTTCTCTAACGCTTCTTCTTTTGTCGCACCAGAGCTTTTAATATCTGGCAAGCCTAGCACTGTCGCACTAACCCTACCATCTTGTTGATTCTCAATCAACACATCGTAACTTAACTTAGGTACAGTTTTAGTAAGAGAAGTTGTTACAGATAAATTTATCAGATTTTTTCCCTCAAGCTTTGATAACGATCATAGCTCTCAAAGCTGAGAAATTCTCACAATAGACCTCTTGCATAAATGCTTAAATTGTCATGTTGAGCAGAGCGAAACAAAGTAGTGAGATTCTTCTCTCCACTACGTTCCGTACCCTGCGGTAACGCTGCGCGAACAGAATGATATTCGTCATTTTTTGACTTTTGCAAGAGGTCTAATCAAGAAATCTAAGCTATATGCTGAAGCCTGAATATTCTCCAGTGCAGAAAACTGAGCAATTTAGCCTGCTTGATTGAAATTTCATAAAAGGATACCTAAGTTTTCCCGGCTTAGATATCCTATAGCAACATAACCTACACTAAATAGATTGTTAATTCTAGTCTAAGTCCTAATTTGTGTTTTTAAAATATTTCTTGAGTTAGTTTTTAAATTCATACTTAAGTATGATGAAAAAGTATATGAGAATTAACTGAAATTTTGAAAGCAGATGCGTAATTTACAGATAATTTGTATAAGCGCATATATATACGCTTATACTTGATTCAGCAGATGCGTTATACAGCATTAACGCACCCTAATTTCTAGGAGAAGTTAGCAACGCTAGACTTTTATAAACTCGCTACTAATTTTACTCCAAATTCTTCCTCAAACACTCCTTTTTTATAATCTAAACTCCAGAGTTCTAAGGCGCAGTCATCATTAGGTTGAGATGGGAATATTAGCAGATTACACTGCCTCAATTGTGGATAATACTCACACTGCACTTGGGCGATCGCACCGATTTGTCGTCTATCTAATGCCACTGCCAATCTTAAAATTGCACTCAATTGACTGACCATTTGTCGCTGATGTTTAGTCAGCCAATTTTGGTAATTTTCATGTTTTTTCTTGGGAGGCGATTTGCGATGATAACGCGCTAAATTGGCAATGATTTCAATCTCGGTTTCTGTATAACCGAGTAATTCCCCATTGCGAATTAGATAGTAAGAGTGCTTGTGGTGAGACGAATGGCTGATATAATGACCGCAATTGTGTAATATTGCAGCTGCCCACAGCAGTTGTCGCTCGTCAGATCCCCAGTGATGTAGTGTACCTTGAGTTTGGTCAAATAAACTCTGGGCAAATGTTGCCACGCGATCGCTATATTCTAAGTTGACGTGGTATTTATTAGCTAGTTTTAGAACATTCCGTTCCCGAACTGAACTTTGGTAACGCAGCTTATCTTCAATTAAACCGTGGGTTAGCATCCAGTCTACGATTACGCCTTCCCTTAAAGAACGCTCACAAACTGTGACCGATTCACTACCCAAAAGGGTCATTGCTTCCTGTAATATGACTGCGCCAGCGAGTATAACTTCAGGGCGCTTATCTGGCATACCCGGAATCGCAGCCTTTTCTGAGTTACTCAGTTTCCGGAAGCGATTTACCAACTCTCGCAAGTCTTTAAGACTGAACTGGTAACCATTGAGAGTGGAAGGAATGACACCTGACTTTTCTCGTACATGAATCATCGCCAGGGTTTCAATTGTGCCCGCCGTACCCACTAAACGCGGAGATTCCCCAAGTTCGAGGTTTGTTAGTACCTCATCCACGGAACGTTCTAACATCCCGCGTGCATAAGCTTGCAGATACTGAAACTCGGTGTTGCTGATTGGGTCAGTGGTGATTAACTCGCTAGTGAGTCGCACTGCACCCACTTTGGTACTGGTGAGAGTACGTGCTTGGTGACTATCACCCAAAATTAATTCTGTGGAACCACCGCCAATATCAATAATCATGTGGGGCTGGTTGTGAAATTCCATCCCCGATAGTACGCCAAGGTAGATTCGTCGCGCTTCTTCTTGACCAGAAATCAAGTCAACGCTTAAACCTAACTCCGTTTCTATTTTGTGCAAAAAATCTTTCCCATTGGGGGCTTCCCGCACAGCACTAGTTGCCACCGCAATGATTGTTTCAGCATTAATAGTTTTGGCAACTTCTTGGAAGCGTCCTAAAGCAGCGATCGCCTTTTTAATTATCTCCGGTTTGAGTTCCCCAGTACTAAGATTGCGATCGCCAAGTCTGACGGTTTCTTTTTCTCTGGCGATAATGCTGAAAGCTGGTAGTATGGGGTCAATCTTCACTACTACCATATGTAGAGAATTTGTTCCCAGGTCAATGGCAGCAATAATCCGGTCTTGCTTAGTTGGTTGAGTTGGAACACTCTCCCAGCTAGCCGAAGCAACTAAATTCAGCATCTAGTTTTCTCTCTTTATAAGAAATGGCAAACGGTGGTATGTCGGGGTAGCTGGCGCTGATATTTGTTGCAACACACTTGCTCAAACTGAGTACTGGGTGCTAGGTACTGAGTTAATTAAAAAATACTCAGCACTCTTCATCTTTAGTCGGGGGGAACTCAGCTAAGTATATTCACCCTACTGCTTCTAACCGTAGTGACTATTTAAAGATATTTTAAGTTGCCACTTGGGGTTATGTTTTTACAAATAACAAATAACGTTATTCTCTAGATGTAAAGATGTGTGAATTAGAAATATAAAATAGAAAATAGCCTGTTATCTACTGGATTGATGCTGTATCGTTGGCATAATTCGGCGAATAGAGGCATATTTTTACAAATATAAAATAACGTTATTCTGTAGATGTAAAGATGTGTGAATTCATCTATCTAAAGTTATTTGTTGATTTCTATGTTAACGACGCCAGAACGCCCCCAGCAACCAGTTTGGCTTGTAATTATCCGGCTTTTGCGCTGGCATAAACCAGAAGGACGGTTAATTCTAATGATTCCTGCCCTTTGGGCTGTGTTTTTGGCAGCTTCTGGTAAACCGCCTTTACCTCTGGTTGGTGTAATTATATTGGGTACTCTGGCCACGAGTGCGGCTGGGTGTGTTGTCAATGATTTATGGGATCGGGACATTGATCCACAAGTGGAGAGAACACGCGATCGCCCCCTAGCTTCTCGCGCCCTGTCTGTGAAAGTTGGGATTGTAGTCGCTATAGTCTCGCTAGCATGTGCAGCAGTCCTGGCCTTTTATCTTAACCCCCTGAGTTTCTGGTTATGTGTAGCAGCAGTGCCTGTAATTCTGCTTTATCCAGGTGCAAAGCGGGTGTTTCCTGTACCGCAACTGGTGCTTTCCATCGCTTGGGGTTTTGGCGTGTTAATTAGCTGGAGTGCAGTGACACAAACCATCTCCCAGCCAACTTGGTTACTTTGGGGCGCGACTGTACTGTGGACATTAGGATTTGATACAGTTTACGCCATGAGCGACAAGGAAGACGATCGCCGCATTGGTGTTAATTCTAGCGCTCTATTTTTTGGGAATTATGCCCCTGTAGTTATTGGAATTTTCTTTGCTGGCACAATCTTGTTATTGGCTTGGTTAGGTGTACTCATAGATCTGCACTTAGCCTTCTGGATTAGCCTTGCAGTTGCTACTATCGGATGGGTTTGGCAGTCTCTGCGATTAAGACAGCTAGACTTACCTAATCCTGTTTATGGTAAAATGTTTCGGCAAAACGTCTGGATTGGTTTTATTTTACTTGCTGGAATGATTGCTGGATCTTTTTAATAAGTAAAAATAAAATTCCCATAACTTTAATTATGGGATTTTAAATTGGAGTGTACTCCTAAGTCGAAGCGACTGCGCGTCTATCAGTTAGATAAAAAATATTTATGAGTGTTTTGTATGGGTATATTTTTTGATTGGTTTAGTCCTTTATTTCAGTATCTGCGTACTTGGACAGCAATAGGTCTGCTATGTTTGGTTGTTACCTGGTCAATTCCTGCACAAGCTGCTAGCCGCATTGATCCGCAACTGGAACAGCAAGTATTACAAATTATCCGGGAACACCCAGAGGTACTTATTGAATCTGTTCAAGGCTATCAGCAGCAACAACAACAGAAAGTAAAACAAGCACAGCAAGCATTTTTACAGGATTTAAAGAAGAATCCTCAAACAGTAATTGATAAGTCTCCCACCACAGGTTCAAGTCAATCAAAAACTGTGTTAATAGAATTTTCAGATTTTCAATGTCCCTATTGTGCTGAGGCGCATAAAACCCTGAAACAATTATTAGTAAAGTATCCAGATAAAGTAAGATTAGTTTACAAGAATTTTCCGCTGACTTCAATTCATGCTGAAGCATTGCTAGCTGCGACAGCGGCTTGGGCAGCATATCAGCAAGGCAAATTTTGGGAATATCATGATGCGCTATTTACTAATCAAAAGCAACTAGGTGAGGCGTTATATTTAGATATTGCTAAAAAACTGAATCTGGATTTAGGTAAGTTTAAACGCGATCTGACTCTTGCCACTCCCGCAATTAAGAAAGATATCCAGCTAGCTGAAAAATTGGGTGTTCCTGGCACACCATTCTTTGTAATTAATAGTCCAACTTTTTCAGGAGTGGTGCAGCTAGAAGACATCGAAAGTATATTAGTTGGTGCTAAGTAAATTGGTGTATTTGAAAATTGATTAACGTCGGTAATCGCAATAAATAGTTGTTCTTACAACATCCGTAGCAAATAGGCTGATTACAGAATTTTCAGCAAGGGAATGTCATTTTCCTTTAGTCCTCTTGTCGGTATTAAAAGTTTTAGATCCCTCTAAATCCCCTTTAAAAAGGGGGACTTTGATTCCGGTTCCCCCCTTTTTAAGGGGGGTTAGGGGGGATCTAGAAGTGCCTAAAGTCACAGTGAAACACTTTTCAAACAACCTCTTAACTCAAGCGTATTACTTTATAAATGATCTTTCCGATTCACTTTTTGATACTCCAAATATTTCTTTTGTAATTCCTCTGGAATGGGAATAAGACGATTATTTTGCAAACTAACAAAACCACCCTTCTGGGTAGCCACTGCTGCTAACTCATTGTTAGATAAAATTTCAGCTTGCACAGTCCACTTCAACCGTCCTAAATTACTCAGCCATAAACGTCCAATCACTTGATCAATAATCTTTATTGGACGTTTATATTGAATTTCCGTTCCAGCTAGAATCGGTGTATATCCTTGCTCAATTTGTTGATTGAGTTGCCAGTGTTCATCTAAAAACTTTAAACGTAAATCCTCTAGCCATCTGATATAGACAATATTACTAACGATTCCCATAAAGTCAATGTCGTATGTTTTTACAGGAATTGCTAATATTACTTCTAATGGTCTATGCAAGTTGTTATTTACTAGCATTATTTATCTCGATAAATTGTTTTTAAGACTGCTCGGTTTGTAAAATATTAAAATTATTTACCTCTTTTAACTACAGGTAATTATTAATTGCCTAATAACCCATTAGCCATCAATACGTTTGGGTTAGGGATATTTGTCGGTTGGGTTGAACCTAGACGCCGGAGGCGGCTTCCCGCAGGGTAGTGAAACCAAACCTACGCTGGTTTTGGTTTTTAGCTTTAACCCAAGCGTATTGCATTAGCCATAATGGTTTCAAACTTCTACTTTGTATTTTAAAATTAACTCATCGCCAGGTAAACCTCTAATTCCCCAGTTAGATTTGGGCGTTTCAAAAATTGTGATTTCAATATCGTACACAGGAATATTTAACTGTTCATTAATATTTTTAATCAGCAGGCGAATCAACTGTTTTTTTGTTTCCACCGAGCGTCCATCAAACATACTAATTTCGATAATCAGATAATTGTCTGATCTATCAGTTGGATAGTAAAAATCTGATTGATTCAGTGGAAAAAAGCGGTGAAATCTTTTTTCAGGCGGAAGCTGTAAAACCTCAATAACAGAGACATGGATTATATTTGATAGCTCCGTTTTAACAGGATTTAATTTGTCTCCTAAACCATATACCTTGATTTTTACCATACATTTAAAGGTGAGTTTCCAAGTATTGATTCAGGTGATTAATTACCCTGTGCATGTGAATTGAATCTCCATAAAGCTTGCTGATCATTACGGCTCCTTCTAGCGTTGCAATTATGATGGTAGCGATTTCATCAGCACTCACTTCCGGGTGAATTTCACCCTTTTCAATTCCCGTTTCAATAATTCGACGAATCAGATTCAGCCAAGAGTTCATCGCCTGTTGAGCACGTTCTCGCAACGCTGGATGAGCATCATCACTCTCCACAGCAGTATTCAGCAGTGGACACCCTCCCTTGATAGGTGGATTTTCTGCGAAGCTACTAAATACGCCAATGATTGCTTGCAGGCGTTCTACTGCGTGGCGTTTGCTTCGTAATGCAAATCTAGTATGCTGGTTGATGCGTGCGATCGCAAAGTCAAAAGCCTGTAGCGCGAGATCATCTTTGCTTTGGAAGTGATTGTAAATTCCTCCTTTCTGCAATCCAGTAACACGCATGATGTCTGACATTGATGAGCCTGCATATCCCTGTTGGTTAAACAGTTCGGCTGCTTGATAGAGAATTCTGCTTTTTGTTTCTTCACCTTTGGACATTACAGCGATTTATTAGATGAATGGACTACGGAGAGTAGGAAGTAGTGTAGTTTATTGAATTGAAAATTGCTGTAAATCAAATATTACCGACCGAATGGTCTGATTATAATAGCATGATAGGTGCTTGCAAGTCAAGGGTTCAGATAATCTAGCGATATACAACGCGAATACGCTGGACGTTTAATCATGTTTACTATTAAAATACGGTAAGTTTATCGCCTTACCGGCTTTTATATGTAAAACCACAGAAAAACCAGTTAGAAGTTGAGTTGATCTGAGCAACTGACCGATAAATATTTATCAAAGTCTGTTTTAGCTAAATCCCAGTTGTCATGCTTCCAAAACTTCCAGACCGGTTTTGAGTTATCCAGGAAGCCTCTACCCCAACTTTTAGCTGGATAACCTTTGTATCACTCATCCTTTGATAAACACAATAAGTTACTACCCCTAGCTCTGTCTGGCACTGGGCTATAGTTCGGCTGGGTTGCGGCTCTCTAGCAGTGAAGCTCTAGCTGACTTTCAGTTCAATCTGATTGTACTTGAAACCCCCGAAGAGTATGCACTATTTATTACTACCGTTCTTAAGCTTTTTTGTTGGCATCATCGTTGGTTTGACGGGAATTGGCGGAGCCTCTCTCATCACCCCAATGTTGATTTTTGTTTTTCAGGTTCCGCCTTCTATCGCTGTGAGTTCTGATGTTGTGGCTGCCACATTGATGAAGATTGTTGGTAGCGTCAAGCATTGGGAACAGAAAACCCTTGATACAGAAGTTGTCAAATGGCTGGCATTTGGGAGTGTTCCAGGCTCACTGTCCGGGGTGGGGATTTTGCACTTAATTAAACGTACAGGTGAGTATAACCTGGATAACATCTTGCTCCGTTTGCTTGGCGGGATGATTTTGCTAGTTACAGTATTAGCACTAGTGCAATTGTTGTTATTAACTTTTTTCCCCAAATTTAATTTACCTGAACTACCAAAGTTAGACTTAGAAACTAATTTGGGTCGTATCCTGACAATCACTTTAGGAGCAATTTTAGGCTGTTTAGTTGGTCTAACTAGCGTCTCATCAGGTTCAATGTTTGCCCTAGTGCTGATTGGGTTTTTCCGGCTTGATGCCCGGAAGTTAGTGGGTACAGATATTTCACACGCAGCAATTTTGCTGCTGTTTACAGCCCTCGGTCACCTCAGCCTGGGAACGGTTGATTGGAGTCTGGTAGTGCCTATATGGCTAGGCTCTGTGCCAGGGGTGTTACTAGGTGCTAAAATCTGCCAGGTAGCTCCACAACGCCCACTACGGTTTATTATTTACGCCATCTTGATGATGGTGAGTTGGAAATTAGTTCATCAGGTGTGACCAATTTTAGATTTTCAATTCCAAATCCAACATTGATTAACTTCTCACCCAAGGCAGTAGAGTAAATGTACCTCGCTCATACATAATGAACAGACCCAAGCCAATCAACACAAAAGGTACGATAGCTTTACCGTAGCGACTTAAAATATAAGCAATCGTAGGTTGACGGCTTAAAAAATAAGCGATCGCACACCAAACCCCTACCATGACAAAAAATATACTTAGAATTACTCCCAAGCTGGCAAGATCATGACCAGCGAATAAAGGGATATATATACTAATATTGTCACCACCATTAGCAACAGTTACTCCTGCCACTTTATAGGTTTGGGGATGCAAAACACTCAAAATAAAAGACAATACCGGGTTAGTAGGTGTGGACTGCCTAAAATCACTGCTGACTGTCTGAACTGTTATAGTTTCTTCTTTTCTATATACTAATTGTTGAATCCCAATTGCTATTGGTAGCAGTCCTAGCAATCCTATCCATTCTCGCTGTACGACCAAGCCACCAAAAAATCCTGGTAAGCTAGCGATGATAATGGCTGTAAAACCCAGATATTGACCGAGTAAGATATGCCGTCGTCGAAAATTAACATCTACCTGTGAAAAAAATATTAACAATATAATGATGTCATCTATGTTAGTGCCTATAAAGGCAATTATCGCTTCACTGAAGGTTGTCCCTAGCTTACTCATGCTGGATTTTTAGAACCTACGATTTATCACCATACCAAATTAACTAATTCGTAATTATTAGATTTAAGTCCCCAGCAAATTATATTTGTTGGGGGTCTAGAAGAAAGTTGGAGTCTAAATTACCAACTAATTCAATTACGAATTTTTTTAACCTTCTGGTATAACTAAACTTTAAAATGACAAAGTAATTATCCTCACAAGTAAGTCGGCAGGAAAATTTACCAGTATGTAACGAAAAGTTAATCATAGCTATTGCAGTTAAATTTAACACGGTCATTGTCTAAGCAGGACAAACGCATCTAAATTACTGTTGATTGCAACCAATGTTAAGAACCAACGAAAAAATCAGCATTTATCGTTTGGTTTAGTTTAAGAGACTCAAAGCGATGCCTGCGGCGGGCTACGCCTACGCCTAAATATCTGTCAATAAGCAGCGATTAATGCGACTATTTTTCAGCTTATTGAGAACTTAAGGGTCTTGCTACCTTATCCCTTTTTGCTACTACCAGGAGAGTATAATCTAAGAAGAAAAGCAGAAACAAGAAGTAGTAGGAATAGTTGCGCCTCGCAAACAGGCTGTACAGTTGCCTTAAAAGATAACTATAGCAGTCCTAAATGATTTATGAAATTCTCTGTTTCTTCTCTTGGCGCTCTTGGCGGCTTGGCGGTTCGATAGTTTTCACAACTGATTTAGGATTGCTATATAGAATTATTGTCACTAGCGATCGCTACATTGATCATGTTATATCAAAACCCAAAAAACAAGTTGCAAAAATTTATCCAAAAACAAAGTTTTTTACATATAGGGATTTTTCTGGCAATTCTGTTGGGGATCATATTGTTCAATTGGGTAGCACTCTCGCAACGAGCAGTTACCCTTAATATGTTAATTACTGCCCCTGATGCCCAACCTTGGAAGCAGGGTTTGATTAAAGACTTTGAGGCTGAGAACCCAGGAATTCGGATTAACTTAGTTGAGGGGCCAAATGCCACAAATTTGCTCGAAGACCTGTACACCTCATCTTTTATCTTAGGTGAATCCCCTTATGACTTGGTGAATATGGACGTGATCTGGACGCCCAAGTTTGCTGCTGCTGGATGGTTGCTACCCCTAGAGGATCGCATTTCCAAGCAGGAGTTGGCAGCATTTTCACCCAAGGATGTAGAAGGCGGACGTTACCAGAACAAGCTGTACCGCATTCCCGTGCGTTCCGACGTGGGAATGCTCTATTACCGGGAAGATTTAATCAAAGAAGCAGGATTGGAACCACCAGAAACCTTTGAGGATTTGATCCGAATATCCCTTACCTTGCAGAAGAAAGACCAAGTGAATTGGGGCTATGTTTGGCAGGGACGGCAATATGAAGGACTCGTAGCAATGTTTGTGGAAGTCCTTAATGGCTTTGGTGGCTTCTGGGTTAATCCTGAAACCTTCGAGGTGGGGCTGGATAGGCCAGAAACATTACAGGCCGTTGAGTTTTTGCGTAGTACCGTCAGCCAGGGCGTTTCTCCTCCTGGAGTCACAACCTACCAGGAAGAAGACACCCGGCGCTTGTTCCAAAGTGGTCAAGTAGCGTTTTTACGTAGTTGGCCCTATGCATGGCCTTTAGCCCAAGCAAAGAATTCGCCAATCCGAGGCAAAATTGCGATTAAACCGATGGTTCATGCTCCTGGTAAGACTGGTGCAGCTTGTTTAGGAGGCTGGGGTATAGGGATTGCTAAATCTTCTAAACATCCCGAAGAAGCTTGGAAAGCAATTCAGTACTTTACCAGTCGGGAGGCACAGCGCCGATTCATTTTGAGTGCAGGCTATGTGCCAAGTCGCCGGGATTTATTTACAGACCCAGAGATTGTTGCCAAATATCCTCACTATCCGCAGTTACTAGAGGTTGTGGACAATGCAGTTTTACGTTCGCCGATCGCGCAATATGACCAAACATCGGATATTTTGCAGCGTTATCTCAGCGCTGCGCTATCCGGTCGGATAAATCCGGAACGAGCAATGCAAGCTGCTGCTAATGAAACGCGCCGACTGTTGGGGGCAGGGGGCAGGGAGCAGGGGGAGAAGAATTAATAACCAATGACAAATGACAAATGACAAATGACAAATGACAAATGACAAATGACAAATGACAAATGACAAATGACAAATGACAAATGACAAATGACAAATGACAAATGACTAATTTACATACACTCCGAAGTCGGGAACAACGGACTGCTTGGATCTTACTAACACCAGCATTATTGCTGTTGTTGTTTGTATTTGCCTACCCGATTTTACGAGCATTTTGGTTAAGTGTATTTACTAGGAATTTGGGAACAGAACTACAACCTGTATTTTCTGGTTTGGACAATTATCTGCGGATGTCAGGGGATGGTCGTTTCTGGCAGAGTTTGTGGGCTACGACCGTGTTCACAACAGCATCCGTGCTTTCAGAACTACTGCTAGGACTCTTGATTGCTCTAGTTCTCAATCAGGCGTTTTTTGGACGGGGCGTAGTACGGACAACTGCGATTCTACCTTGGGCTTTGCCTACCGCTCTGATTGGTCTGGCATGGGCTTGGATTTTTAACGACCAATTTGGGATTGTAAACGACATTCTGCGGCGGTTAGGGCTGATTAAAACTGGAATTAACTGGTTAGGAGATCCCACTCTGGCGATGAGCGCAGCGATCTTTGCTGATGTTTGGAAAACTACACCCTTTATCAGTATTCTGCTGTTGGCTGGCTTGCAGTCAATACCAGCAGACCTCTACGAAGCCTACTCTGTTGATGGGGCAAATCCTTGGCAAAGCTTCCGCAATATTACCTTGCCACTGCTGCTGCCACAAATCTTAATTGCAGTCCTATTTCGATTTGCTCAAGCTTTCGGGATTTTCGACTTGATTGCTGTGATGACCGGGGGTGGTCCTGGTGGTGCAACTGAAGTAGTGTCGCTATACATCTATTCCACGGTGATGCGCTACTTAGATTTTGGTTATGGAGCAGCCCTGGTAGTAGTGACATTTCTAATATTAATTGCTGCGGTGGCGATCGCTAGTTTCTTGCTTAATAAATACCGTGCCAAAACATCAGGAGTTATTTAACCCATGAGTTCAACTCCACAACCAACAGCAAAAACCAGATTTTCTGTGAAAAAAATTTTGCTGCTAATAGCAGTTGCATTCGTAATGTTATTTAGCCTCGCGCCAGCCCTATGGCAATTACTAACCTCATTTAAAGTTAACGAAGATATTGCCGCTGTTCCCACTGTTTATTTCCCTACGCGATTCACTTTTAGTCATTACATTGAGTTATTCACTCGTCGTCCATTTTGGCGCTACATCTTCAACAGTGCCTTTGTGTCGATTATTTCTACAGCTTTAGCTTTAGCGATCGGCGCACCCGCTGCTTATGCACTGGCACGGTTACGCCCTTGGGGTGAACAAGCTATCCTCGCCAGCGTTCTGATGGTGACTTTATTTCCTGGAATTCTCTTGTTCCTGGGACTGTTAGAAATTATCCAAGCCCTTAGATTGGGTAACAACTATCTAGCGCTAATTATACCCTACACTGCCATAAATTTGCCCCTGACAATTCTAGTACTCAGAAGCTTTTTCCAACAATTACCTAAAGACTTAGAAGATTCTGCTAGGGTCGATGGCTACAACACCTTTCAACTACTGTGGCAAATCGTGCTGCCCATGACCCTTCCCGCCTTAGTGACTACTGGAATTCTCACCTTTATTTTTGCCTGGAACGAGTTTATTTTCGCTCTAACGTTTATGACCCGTGAAGAGATGAAGACGATTCCGGTTGCTGCTGCTCAGTTAGGTGGTGCAACAGTATTTGAAATTCCCTACGGTGCGATCGCCGCTGCTACTGTTGTAGGGACGTTGCCTTTGGTTTTACTAGTTTTGTTTTTCCAGCGCCGGATTGTCCAAGGTCTGACTGCTGGTGCTGTCAAAGGATAAAAATAAAAATGGCTAAACTCGAACTCAAAAACTTGAATAAAACTTATACTTCCAAAGTCGTCCCTGTCAAAGACGTTAGCTTAACAGTAGATAACGATGAGTTTCTCACTTTACTTGGGCCTTCTGGCTGTGGCAAATCCACTGTTCTACGCATGATTGCAGGTCTTGAAGAACCTACTCGTGGTCAGATTAAAATCAACGAGGTGGATGTCACCTATAAGTCAGCAGGCGATCGCAACATCGCAATGGTATTTCAAAGCTATGCACTCTATCCGCACATGACAGTGTACGAAAACCTCGCTTCTGGACTCAAGCTAAAAAAAGTACCACCTGTAGAAATTAAACAGCGAGTAGCAGAAGTGGTAAAAATTTTAGGACTAGAAGAGTTAATGAACCGCAAGCCTGGTCAAATGTCTGGAGGTCAGCGACAGCGTGTTGCGGTTGGTCGGGCCTTAGTGCGTAATGCCGATGTGTATCTGCTAGATGAACCGTTAAGTAATTTGGATGCACTTTTGCGGGAACGAGTCCGAGCCGACCTCAAGCAAATTTTTGCAGTTCAGAAAGTCCCTGTGGTCTATGTTACCCATGACCAAACAGAAGCGATGACACTCTCCACGAAAGTAGCTTTACTCAACGATGGCTATGTTCAGCAACTTGACCCACCCGAACTCATCTATAACCATCCAGCTAATTTATTTGTGGCTGGATTTGTTGGTAGTCCTCAGATGAATTTGCTGACTCTATCTTGTAAGGAACGATACGCCATGCTAGGGAACTTCCAAGTGCCTCTGCCAGATATACCAACTGTACCACCCCAAATTGTGCTAGGTATCCGCCCAGAAAACGTTCGCATTGCCCAACTAGGTGATACTCAAACTATCCAAGGACAAGTGTATCTAGTAGAAAACTTGGGTATGCACTATTTAGTGAGTGTCAGGGTTGAAGGTTCACAAACTGAAGCCATTACAGTCCGTGCTTTGTTGCCAACAGACCAAAATTGGAGTAACGAGGATATTACACTGACATTACCCCCTGAAGATATTCACTGGTTTGATATTCAATCTGACCACGCTCTTGTCAGGAGGTAAATGTTAAGTGTGAGGGGCTAAGTAGGTGGTTACAATTAAATATAAGATCAAAGGTGAGATGCTCCTTCCAAGATAAAAGCATGTCTATGTTTCTCTTAAAATATGAACGAGTTAGTTACTGCAATTACTACAGGGGCAATTGCATTCATTGCCACTAATATTGATGATATTGTCATTCTATTGTTGTTTTTTTCTCAAATAAATGCTAACTTTCGCCCCCGGCATATAGTTGCTGGTCAATTTCTAGGTTTTACAGTTCTATTAATCCTTAGTCTTTCTGGTTTATTTGGTGGGTTAGTTTTATCAAAAAGCTGGATTGGATTACTTGGTTTACTACCAATATCCATAGGTATCAGTAGCTTAGTGAATCGGGAAGAAGATTCATCAAAAGAAGTTGTAGCTGCAACAGAAGAAACGGAAGCATCAACAATTACTAGTTTTTTTTCTCCCCAAGCTTATAGTGTGGCAGCCGTAACAATTGCCAATGGTAGCGATAATATTAGTGTTTACGTGCCTTTATTTGCTAGTAGTAACTTAGAGAGTTTTGTGGTAATTATCGGATTATTTTTTCTATTGTTAGGAGTTTGGTGCTACGCTGCATACAAATTGACTAACAACAGAGTCATAGCTGATGTATTGACTCGTTACGTTAATAATCTTGTGCCTTTTGTTCTTATAGGATTAGGCGCTTTTATTGTATTAAAAAGTGGAGCTTTAAGCTTAATAAAGCTAGCTGCTAGTTGTTTGTGTTTGATGATTTTGGTGAAAAATAATGAAAGTACCGATGAAATTGGCAAAAATTCTAGTATATAACTAACCCTATTTGAGAAGTTTACCCTTGGTGTTTGAAACTAGTTCGCTGCAAAAAAGAGGTAATATATGACTGAAAACAATGAAGAAGTGCGCGGGCTATTTAATGGAAAATTTGGTGATAGCTTGTTCAGGAAACCTTTTTATTATCTCTTGCGTAAGAACGAACTATCTGAACTATTCAAGAAGATAGAAGGTATGAACGATCACCGCCTTCTTGCGATTATCACAGCGTTGCTAATTGAAACCACGCTAGATAACCTACTTGGTCTTTTCTTACCTCGCTATTATAAGCTGTTGAAGGCAAGTAATTTTACCTTTTCAATGAAAATAAATTTACTGGAAGCATTAAATTTTGTTCCACCGTCCATCACTACGTCTGCTCATTTTTGTCAGTCCCTAAAATCTGAAATCTCAAATTGTTATATGGAATCAAACTTTACTCAACCACTCATTCTCCTCTGGATCTTTGAACAGTGAGGTACTGAGGTAGCGTTCGCCAAAGCTAGGCTGGATCATGACAATTAGGCGACCTGCATTTTCTGGTCGCTGTGCCACTTTAATAGCCGCGTATAAAGCAGCGCCAGTAGAAATCCCTGATAGCAATCCTTCTTCTTTTGCTAGGCGACGGCTGTAAGCGATCGCCTCCTCATCCGCTACCTGAATCACTTCATCCACCACTTCTGAACGGTAAATTGCTGGGACAAATCCCGCGCCGATCCCCTGAATTTTGTGAGGCCCCGATTTACCACCTGCTAATACTGGGCTGTTACTTGGCTCAACTGCGATCGCTTGAAAACTCGGCTTCCGCCCTTTAATAACTTCTGCAACTCCCGTAATCGTTCCACCGGTACCTACTCCCGCCACGAGAATATCCACCTGTCCATCGGTATCATCCCAAATTTCTTCTGCTGTGGTTTGGGCGTGAACTTTCGGGTTAGCAGGGTTGCGGAACTGCTGCAACATATAAGCATTGGGCGTTTGAGCTAAAATCTGCTCTGCACGACCGATCGCTCCTCGCATCCCTTCTACCCCTGGCGTTAACTCTAATTGAGCGCCATAAGCTTTGAGCATGGATCGTCTTTCCTGGCTCATTGTGTCAGGCATCGTTAGAATAAGATGGTAACCCTTAGCGGCCGCCACCATCGCCAGCGCAATTCCTGTATTCCCAGAAGTCGGCTCCACTAAAATAGTTTTTCCGGGGTGAATTAAGCCTGCTTCCTCTGCCGCTTCCACCATACTCGCGCCAATCCGGTCTTTCACAGAAGATGCTGGATTCATGCTTTCTAGCTTCACCACAATCTGAGCAACCGCTCCCGAAGCTTGGGGAATCTTGTTTAATTGAACTAAAGGAGTTCGTCCGATTAACTCTGTGATATCTTTTGCTATCTGCATGTGAGTACTCCGTCGTGTCTAAATATAATACATCGGACTTTGCTGGGCGCGAGTTTCTCTTTCCTGGCACAAGTCTTGGAGTGTATAGCGCCCCAAAACTTCAATTGAGGCAGCGTTGGCTTGCTCCCAAACTTCATATACCAGAGTCTTTTCTAGAGTGGAAGAGTCAGAGGTATCTTTCTCTTTCCGCTCGCCTTCGACCAAAGTGACAATTTCAAGTATTGTGATCTGCCAAGGTTCACGAACTAAAACGAAACCTCCTTTAGAGCCGCGTTGACTCTGCACCACACCAGCACGCCGGAGGTTGGTCAAAATTTGTTCCAAATAGCGCTCTGGTATAGGTTGCTTGGCAGTGATTTCGCTCATGGTTAAAGGAAGTTTTTTTCCGTGGTGGCTTGCCAGTTCTAAGAGTGCCAGCAGCGCGTATTCCACTTTGGAAGACAGATCCAAGAGAGCGTAGTTTTGGCTATTCAAGACTGTACTCAATATACTACGGTGAATTGAGGGACTTATCGCAGTTTATGCGAAATTAATTTTTCTGAAAGTGTGGAATGTGATAGCATCCCACTTATTACCCACAAAAACACTTTATCCTATCGACTTACCGTAGATTATTATCTTACACAATTCCCATGAATGATTTAATCTTTTTGTGGGAATTATCCTGAGTTTCTGTTTTCAGAGCCTCACTTACCAACGAAAATCTCAACTGAGTATGCTACTAACTGATTTGCGAACCATTTTTGAGCGTGATCCAGCAGCCCGTAACTGGCTAGAAGTATTGTTCTGTTACCCTGGACTTCATGCCCTAGTGTTTCATCGATTGGCACACTGGCTGCATAAAATGGGAATTCCCTTCATCCCTCGGTTTATCTCTCATATTAGTCGGTTTTTAACCGGAATTGAAATCCATCCTGGCGCATTAATTGGTCAGGGAGTGTTTATTGACCACGGTATGGGAGTAGTGATTGGTGAGACTGCGATCGTGGGTGACTATGCCCTAATTTATCAAGGTGTCACCCTTGGCGGGACTGGCAAAGAAAGCGGCAAACGCCATCCAACTTTAGGCTCTCATGTAGTTGTGGGAACGGGTGCGAAGGTTTTGGGAAATATTCAAATTGGCGATCGCGTCCGGATTGGAGCCGGTTCTGTGGTGCTGCGAGACGTGCCCAGTAACACCACCGTAGTCGGGATTCCAGGGCGTGTAACTCGTCAAAACAACTTACCTACTAATGTTCTGGATCATGATAAAGTACGTGACGTAGAAGCTGAAGTAATCCGCGCTTTATTTGAACGTGTCAAGGTTCTAGAGAAACAGTTCGAGCAGTTGGAAGAGGAAGATCAATCAAGTTTGTCCCCAACTGAGGTTGACGACGAACCAACCGACAATCCTAAGAGCAAAAATTCTGATGGGATAATTGAAGATTTTCTTGATGGTGCAGGAATTTAGGGAATGGGGCATTGGGAAGAGGCAGAGGGGCTCTTAGCAGGGAGCAGAGGGGAAAGAGGTAATTTTATTATTCTCTCCCTTGCCCCCTGCCCCCCTGGTTACTGAGCGCAGCGATGCACTGAGCTTGTCGAAGTGTCGAACCATGCCGAAGTGTCAAAGTATGCTCCCCTGCTTCTTCCGCAGTCTCCTGTTTAAAATACCCATAGGCTCTTAGAACCTGATATAAATATAATACTACGGTTAATTTATCGGAGAATAGTGTTATATAATATGGTGTCTTTGTACACAAGCGTTTCGAGCACAAGCAGTAATAATACTAAGCAAATTTTCGCCCGTAGGTCATTTCTGCCAGAGCATCAAAACGGCCTTTGGAAGATTGAAACGGGTTTTGTGCGGACTTTTACCTATCTGGAAGATGGTACAACCGTCGCTCTGGGATTGTGGGGCCCTGGAGATGTCGTTGGTAAGGTTTTGTCAAAATTAGAACCTTATCAGATGGAATGCCTAACTAAAGTGGAGGTGACAATCTTACCTCTAAACGAGTGGACTCAACTAACAGAAACTCTACTTGCCCATATCCAACAGGCTCAAGAATTGATGATCATTCGTAGCCATAAAAAAGTGGATACTATGCTCATCAAGCTGTTGGCATGGTTATCCAAAAAGTTTGGTTCGGAAGTTGAGAAGGGACGTTTAATAGATATGCGTCTGACTCATGAAGACCTGGCGGAAATGCTCGGTTCAACTCGTGTTACCATCACTCGTGTTCTTGGGCAGTTTGAGCAAGAGGGCTTGATTGATCGTCTTTCCCTGCATCGAATTGTGCTGCGAGAAGAAGAAATTTGGTACTACGAAATTTAAATTATTTCAGCAAAACTAGCTATCGCCGTCAGCATTCGGCTTGCCCACAATTCTAAGATTCAGGGATTCCTGGTAAGCCAGACCGCTACAGATTTGTGGCAGTGTTGCCCGCAGTTCAATATCAAAGCATCCTTCTGCATCTGTATTTGGTTGTAGCATAGCTTTAGTAATATTAACTACCAAGCCGTAAGCAGAAATTAACTGCGAAATCACAGGCGTTTGCAGATAGCATTTGGGAATATGTTCCGCAGACGAATCTGAGTGACTTGGCTTTTTTCATAGACTGAAGGAACCAGTGATAATCTGGTTTGAGAATTGGTTTGACGGTTATTAACTAGCGATCGCTATAAACGCTAGACAAATCCAGCCAAATCGGTAGCCCCAGTTTTTCTAAATAACTCAGGCTAGAGTAGAGTTGCTTTGTTCTCCCCCACAAATCCAAGTCAAACCAGCCGTCATCTTGGGTATCGGGTTGAAGTCTAGCACTAGTGATATTGACTGTTAGTCCATAACCAGAAACTAACTCCGAAATCATCGGTTCCTGGTAATAGGTTTTTAAGACGCACAGTTGCAAGCGCAATCGATTGGTTTGACCTAGAGAAATCCATTGCTGGAATTGTTCTTGCCATTGATTTGTCAGCGACGCAGAGTCTTTGGGATTCAGCTTGCTAGTTGGATTGGGGAAAGGTAAAGAGTGCTGGTTGGGTTGAATCTGGTTAGCGATCGCTAGTTGCAGCAAATTCACTCCCAATCCTTGCAAGTAAGATAGGCTATTTGTCAGTTTTTGGGGATTTCCTGAAAGTTCCAAATCAAACCAGCCATCGCTGTCACTATCTGATGTTAGGGATGCACCTTTAATATTGACGGTTAAACCATAACGAGACACCAGTCGGGAAATTACAGGTTGCCTGTGATACCGCTGAGGCACGAGAATTCGGCTGTGGACTGAAGCAGGTTCTACAGATTTACTCTCAGACATTAGATTAATTCCCAATAGTGATAACGCGAGTGCGTCTCCTTGGTGCAGCCTTTCGTAGAGAAGAGTTTGCGGCTGCGCCTACGCAATTTTTTGGGTTCGGCAGAGAATCTTGCTGATGCCGTGCCCCTACAACTTAACTGTGCCTGGTTGAATGTCAGCCTCATAGAGGTTTTCATCTTTCTGGCTTTTATTAAACTACGGTAACTCTATCGATTTAATAAATTTAGTTGTGATGTAAAGGAGAGTTCCACAAAGACCACAAATAAGCAATAAGTAAATTAACGTAAATTAGACTCAATTTATGTGGAGTAGTTTGACGCTAAACCGATTGAGAATCATTTGAATGGTTGCATAGTAACTGAACTGTATTGCGTTACTCCGGGCTTATCATCAGACATCACTAACTACAGTTTTTGCCCGATAGCGATACCACCACATCACAGAGCCAGTAATAAATAGAATCAGTGGTGCAAGTCCAACAAACACATAGAGAATGCGAGTAGGTAAACCGCCAAATGTGCCGTAGTGCAGGGGTACAAAAGAGTTGAGGACGCGATCGCCCAACCGCATCTTTAAAGCATTATCAACTCTTAAAACCTTACCACTGTACTGATCGAGATAAACATTACTATTCCCATACTCTACATTTTCCTGCGGCAGCTTCATGCGAATTTGTAGAGCATCTTCTGGTTTATCAGGAAAATAAATGCTTTTAGTAACAGCACCAGGTAAGGCAGCATGGGCAATTTTGAGTTGTTCTGTCAGCCCTAAGGTTGATTTTCCAGGAATTGGCTTGGATACTGGCTCGGATGGTTTTGGGGTGAATGTAACAGCGTAAATAATCGGCTCAGGAAAGCTGAAGCTCCAGCAAAAGCCAGTAAAGCCAGTAAAGAATAAAAAAACTACAGCGATAATGCCAGCTACCTTATGAATATCAAAGTTCACCCGCTTGGGATGAGCATCAAGCTTGATTTTGAAGCCTGCAATTAGCTTACGCCAACCGGGCCAGAGAATTAAACCTGTGATGGTGAGCATACACATTAGAAAGGCAGTAATGCCAACAAACATAGTTCCGGTATCGCCTGCCATTAGGCTGTAGTGCAGCTTAAGGAGCATACCTATTAAAGTTTTATAAGTTATACGCTCACCCATAATTGCGCCTGTATAAGGGTTGATAAAAACTTCTGTCCTTTCCTCATCAGGTGATGACAACTGCCCCACGTAGGGAGAAGAAGAAGTATCTGGCAAATAAATCCGAAAAAGATGCATATCGCCTTGCGCGGCATATTTAGCCTCAATTGTATTCAGCACAAACTCTGGGGATAACTGCACCTGTTGGGGAGTAATAATTCCATACTGTTGAGTAATCATCAAGTGGTCAAAATCTTGCTCGAACACCAACAAGCTGCCTGTCAAGCCAACGATAACCAGCACCAGTCCAACAAAAAGACCGATATATTGGTGCAGGTAAAAAACAATATCGCGTAGTTTTTTCCGGTTCATAATCGCCACTTTTTAGTTTGATTTTTATCGGCTCATTCCCCCTTTGCACTGGGGGAAGAATTGGTTTGTCTTCCCCTCAGGTAGAAAACTCTTTTGTTCCCTCATCTTTGCTGGATCAAAACTGCACAGAAAACGTCCCCAGCACAGTCAACGGCGCACCAGGACGCAGATAGTAGCCCTGAGAATCGTAATATTGTGTATCAAAAAGATTCTTAAAGTTCAGCCCCACCCTCCAGTTATCCCGTTTGTAAAAAATGGTGGCATCAGCACGCACATAGGAGGGGATTTTGATCGTATTGGGGAGTTCAGCTTCGCGATCGCCTGTATAAAATACTCCCCCACCAAAACCGAATCCTTTCCAATCACCAGTTTGAATTTCATAAGTTGTCCACAGACTAGCCCCACTACCGGGAGCATTTACCAAGGAGTCGCCCACTGGCAGGCTATTATCTTTACTTACAAAAGCATCGTTGATAAAAGCAGAAGCAATCACATTCCAGCCTGGTAGAATCTGCCCAGAAACGTCAAATTCTAAACCGCGACTTTTCACTTCTCCAGCCGCAATGGAATAGTCAGAGTTCCCTGGAATGGGATCGGTTGTAGCGACATTTTCCTTAGTGATATCATAGGCGGCAAAGGTGGCGGATAGCCTGTCTTTAATCAGTTCGGCTTTAACTCCCACTTCATACTGAGTGCCGCGCTCTGGTGGTAAAGCACTGCCATCAACTGTGCGTGACGAGTTTGGCTTGAAGGATTGGGCGTAGCTAAAGTAGAGTGAAATCGGCTCAATCGGCTGATAGACAACGCCAAGACGAGGAGTAAAAGGATTGTTATAAAAACGCGTTTCAGTCGGATTGTCGGTTGCGATACCTGCACTATCGAAATTTTGGCTGAAGCTGCTGCTATGAATGAAATCCACTCTGCCACCTAGTAGTAACTTGAGATTCGCGAGTAAGGTAATTTGGTCTTGCAGGTAAATGCCAAACTCGTCGAAACCTTGTTTGTAGAAACTATACGGAACATCGGTTGGTTGAGGAGAGCCATACACCGGATTAAAAATATCAATGGGTGAGCCATCTGTTTGAAAGTAGGCAGGATCTTTATAGTTGTACTGATCCCAAGCAAAACCCAGGAGTACTTGATGTTTGATCGACCCTGTATTAAACTTACCGATCAGATCGGTTTGGAAGGTGTAGGCGGAGTTGATTATGCGATCGCTAGGAACAAAGCGACGAGGTATCGTCCGGCCATCCACCTCTAAATCTGCACTTGGTCGTATTGAGCGCACCGTTTGATCAGAGAAGTAGGCGGCAAATCCACTGCGGAGTTGTAAGTTCTCACTAAACCGATGATCAAATGTCACATTGAGGTTGTTTGCTTCCTGGCGAAAACTGTTGATATCCGGCTCTCCTAAAAACCGACTGATGGGAAGCTGAAAAACAATTGGGTTAGGCGGAAGTCCATCGTTATAAACGCGATCTGTACTTAAATACTGATATTCCAGGGTTAATGTGGTGGCATCGCTGAATTTGTAGGTCAACGCCGGGGCAATAGAGAACATTTTAGAGTTGACAAAATCAACAAAATCACCAGTAGTTTCGTAGGCAACATTCAGGCGGTACAGTAATTTTTTGTCAGTCGTGAGTGGGCCTGAAACATCAATCGAGGGCCGATAGTAGTCGTAACTGCCAACAGTAAATTCACCGGAGTAGTAGGGGTAATCGAGTGGTTGTTTGGTCACGTAGTTGACAATCCCACCCGGCTCAAATTGACCATATAGTACCGAGGCTGGTCCTTTGAGTACCTCGATCCGCTCCAGGCTGGTGGGATTAATAATCGGAGATTGAATCCTGAACCCGTTCCTCAAACTGTCGTAGCTTACAAAACCTCGAATGCGGTAGTCATCTTGACTGTCTCCATAGCCCCCCTCTTTGGCGATGCCACTGACATTGCGTAATGCATCCGAAATTCGGGTAACTCCTTGATCCTTAATCACCTGTTGAGGAATTACCTGAATAGATTGTGGGATATCGCGCAGTGGGGTGTCAGTTTTAGTAGCAGTGGTTGCATCTGGCACTCGATACCCATCTTGTTCAACTGTCACCACTAATTCAATCGGTTGATCAACTTGTGCTGATGGTTTTGGCTGTGTCTGAGTTTCTGGCTGACTTGGTAGCTGAGTTGGTTGCGTTTGAGGTTGTTGTGATTGCGTAGAGGATGCAGCAGTTGCAACAGAGAAGATTATACCCTCATCTGCACTGTCGAACAATTCAACGACTGGCACAATAGTCTCACCTGTCACAGTCACCCGAATAGTATTAGCATCAAAGTTAGTAACTGTTATCTGAGTAATTCCAGCTATCGGTTTATCTGAGCGGAATGTAAATGCCTCACCACTGGGTAAGCGCAGTTGAGCATTGGGAATATCAGCAATAAAATTATTACCCGCACTGCGATTTGTGACTTGCAACTGTTCGCCTTTAGATGTCTGTAAAATCACCTCTACACCCTTAGATGTGGGATTTGCCTTTACCGAGGTAACTTGTACAATTTCTGTTTGTGCCGTGTTTGGTGGTGTTGATGATTGCACTAATAACATTTTGGCGCTGGTAACAACAGGTTCTAGCTCACTTAATTGCCTAATCTTCCCAGTTGCTTGATGTGGCTTGGCTTGTGGTAGTGTTTTCGCTAGATTGAACCGATTATCAAATTTAGGAATATCTTGCGCTTTTGCAGGCTGAACTAGCAAAATTGTGAAAAGTATCAACAACCACTCTCGTCTGTAACTGAATTTACATATTTGCTTATTCATTTTCTCTCCACACACCTTATTATTCAAGATGACAAAAACCTCACATCGTGCGTAGCTTTGATGCAGATGCCTATTGAGCTTAGAATGTAAAAGAAACAGAGCCAATCACCGTAAATGGATCACCTGGGTAAACAACGTCGCGTCCCTGAGTTTCCAGGTAGTAGTTAATATCAAAAAGATTTTTGAAATTGAGACCAACCCTCCAGTTATCTTGCTTGTAAAACAGCGCTGCATCTGTGCGAAAATAACTTGGCAGGATAAGGGATTTGTCAATTTCTCCGGGGCGATCGCCTACATAATAAAGACCTAAACCAAAGCCCAATCCTTTGAAATTACCTTGTTGAAGTTCATAAGTTGTCCAGAAACTGGCAGTATTTTCTGCCACGTTTTGCAAACGATTGCCTACAGGTAAGTCATTATCGCGCGTGACTCTGGCATCTATATAACCATAGCTAGCAATCACATTCCAACCTGGTGTTAATTGTCCGACGATATCAAGTTCAATCCCTTTGCTGGTCTGTTCCCCCACCTGAATGGAGTAATTGGAATCAGTGGGATCACTAGTTAAAACGTTAGATTTTGTGAGGTGGTAAGCTGCCAATGTTGCTGAGATTTTGCCGTCAAGCAGCTCTCCTTTAACGCCTACTTCGTACTGTTTACTGCGTTCGGGAGTAAAAGGTGAATTGTCCCTAGAGCGTCCATACTGTGGTACGAAGGATTCCGCATAGCTTGCATACAGAGAAATAGGAGGGATGGGTTGATAGACAATACCAACACGCGGTGTGAAGGCGGAATTATTGTCGTTCGTTGCACTTTGGGCTACCAAGTCCTTCTGTAAAATACTGACCGTATCAAAACGACCGCCCAAGAGTAGCTTGAGGTTCTCAGCTATAGTTACCTGGTCTTGCAGATAAAAGCCTAATGTATCTGTAAAATTTTGAACTATGTAAGGAGTCGTGGGACGGGTAATCGGAACAAAGTAGACAGGATTGAAAACATCGATAGATGCAAAAGGCCCGTTTGTAAAGCCATTGGAAACATTGGTGTAACGGTTCAGATCTACGCCAAACAACAGCTTGTGGGTAATTGTTCCTGTTTTGAAGTTACCAATAACATCTGTCTGGAGTCTGTAGTCCTCTTGGGTGGTTCCACCAAAATTAGCGATGTCTCTAGTCGCTGTGCGTCCATCTGCTTGCAGTTCGTCCACCTGAACGCGGATTTCATCACTCTTGAATATGTTGGTAGATAAGGTCTGACGCAATTGCCAATCCCGACTGAAGCGGTGTTCAAGATTGTACCCAAACTTGTAGTTTGTAGCAGTGCCTTCGTTAATAGAGGGTTCACCAAAAAATCGACTAATCGGAACTGACCCAGGGCGATCGCCAATTGCTATTACTCCGCGATCGGGTTTATAATTTCTGTCATTATATTCAAAAAATAGCTTTAAATCCGTATTTTCACTAAGCTTCCAAGCGATGACTGGTGCAACAAATATCTTCTGGGAATTAATAAAATCTCTGAAACTACCAGCATTCTCGTAGGCAATATTGAGGCGATAGAGCAGGGTTTTGTCTACATTCAGAGGTCCTGATAAATCCAAAGCTGAACGATAGAAAGCATAATTTCCAGCACTCAGATCGACATTGTAGTAGGGGTCACTTAGAGGTTGCTTCGTCACAATATTGACAATTCCACCTGGTTCAGTTTCTCCAAATAGCACAGATGCTGGCCCCTTGAGTACCTCAACCCGTTCCACATTTGCAAAATCTGTGGACGCAAAGTTGTCACGAATTCCATCTCGAAAAGTTATTTCTTGCGTAAATCCCCGAATTCTCACTCTGTCAAAGGAGTTTTGATAGCCTGCACCTGGTGTTACCCCACTGACATTTTGCAGAATATCCCGCAATCTAATTGTTTTTTGATCATCAATTATTTGTCGTGGAATCACCTGAATCGATTGGGGAATATCGCGCAGAGGCGTATCAGTTTTAGTCGCGGTTGACGCATCAGGTACGCGATATCCATCTTGCTCACCCGTTACCACCAATTCAATTGGCTGATCACCCGAAGCTGATGGTTGATTTGGTTGTGTCTGGTTCGTTGGCTGTTGTGGTGTTTGGGGTTGCTGCTGTGATGGCATAGAAGGTGCAGTACTCGCAACAGAGAAAATCACACCCTCGTCTGGACTATCAAATAGCTCAACAGTTGGTACACCCACCTCACCTGTCACTGTCACCCGAATAGTATTGGCATCAAGATTTGTTACCGTTATCTGTGTAACACCCGCTATTGGCTTTTCTGAGCGGAATGTGAATGCTTCGCCCGATGCTAGGCGCAGTTGAGCATTGGGAATGTCAGTGATAAAATTGCTACCAACACTGTTATTTACTAGTTGCAACTGTTGCCCTCTTGATGTCTGTAAAATCACCTCCAGACCTTTGTCGGTGGGATTTGCCTTAACTCCTGTCACTTGCGTAACTTCAGTAGTTGGCATATTCGGTGTTGTTGTTGACTGTACAAGCATTTGAGCGCTGGTATTGGGAAGTTCTACTTCGTTGAGTCTTAGAATCTTTCCAATCACCCTAGAATCGCGTAGCACCGATGTAACATACTTACTTTCTGCTCGTTTGTTGACTTCTTGAGCAATTGCACTTATTGGAACGCAGAACAAAATAGAGCTTGTAACCAGCAGAACTTTCAATATTTGCTTTAACACCATTTACCACCCCTACACTTACTCCCCGGCTGCCATTAACTCTCAATAAATCAGCAAATAGCTGCTAGCTATTGAGATATCTAATCAGCTACTTGAGAATACAGATTACAGGATATGACTAAGCAATTGCAAATAGTTATCAGAATTTATTTACAAGGGGAGTTGACAGATAATAGCTTTTTGGTTTTATTACTGTGATTTCAGATACCTTTTTATTTAAGTTAATTGAAAATTATCTTAAAGGTGTAAAACTATTAATAATATTTATTTTTAATCCACTAAATCTATAAAAGCTAATGGGACTTTGAAACAATCTTTGCCCAAACATAGCCAGACTTAGCTTTATGAGTGGCAAATACATCGATATATCTACTAAGCCAGCCTCAACTGTGCCTGATTGAATATCAGCTTCATAGAGATTTTCATCTTTTTGGCTCTTATTAAACTACAGTAACTCTATCGGTTTAATGCAATTTTTCTTATGTAAAGGAGATTTCCACAAAGACCACAAATAAACAATAAATAAATTCACGTAAATTAGGCTCAATTTATCTGGAGTACTTTGACGCCAAACCAATTGAGAATCTCTTACATCTGTCCGTTCGCTGATATCCTCATTATCTTGGAATCAAAAGTGGAGGGCGACGTTGATAGCAAAGTGTTAGCGAGTCTTTTCCCTTGGCGCTAGCCTCTGAGACGCCAAAGGCGTTAGCGAGTCATCGTCACGAGCGTCACAGCCCGTCTTAGACATCGTTTTACTCATTACCAAGTGATTAAAGAGTTCCCGAAGTCAGGTTAAGTGGTGTTGTCAGAATTTTGTTAGATTTTCTTTCATAGTGGGCATACTGCAAGTATCAAGTAAGTAGCATCGAAACAGGAAAAACAGTATGTTGACGACACAGCCGCAAGAAGAAATTACATCATTGAAGCAAAATTTAAGACGTGAAATCAAAAAACTAGCAGGTGCTTCAGGCATCAACAACCTGAATTCAAAGCTAGAAAGATTAGAAGAAATCGAGAGAATTCTTAGTATAGATAAATATAAAATTGTTTTTATAGGTACTATTGGTAAAGGAAAAACTACAGCCATATGTCATCTTTTTAACCTAATTAGCGACTTCAAGGTTTCCAAGACAATTAATGGCAAAACTAAAAATGTAACCGAAACGAAAGAGTTACTATCAACCGGAGCGGGCAGAACTACTATATGTGAAGTAATTATTAAGGCATCTGAAAAAACTTACATAGAGATAGAGCGTTATACAGTTGATGAAATGGAAAATCTTATTTTTGATTTCTGCGATTCTCTTGCTAATAGAGATAATACGCAGTCAGAGGAGAAAATAATCATTTCTCAAGAAATTGAGAGAGTTATTAGGAATATTACAGAACTTAAAATAACTTCTAAAACAGTCGATGATGGTGACAAGAAGAACATTTTAATAACTGATCAAGCGAAGGAGTTACTTAATGAGTCAGGAGTAGATTTTCTGAAAAAAACTGCATTGAATAATGCAAATCTCGAAGCTAGAAATACTACTAAAATTGAGTTTGACAACCAGAATAATGAGCAAGAATGGATAAAAAATACCTTTGCTGCCATCAATAATGTCCAGTTAAAGGAATTTGCTATTCCAAGGAAAATATATCTTTATCTGAGCGATGATATTTTATCTGGTTCTAACTTGTCTCAGTTCGATTCTGTTGTTGATACCAAAGGACTTGATGAGAACCCAATTCGTAAAGACTTACAGAAATATATTGACAGTCAGGATACCATCTGTCTCTTTGTAACTCCCTTTAGTGATGCTCCTGAAGCTAATATTAGGAAATTAATCATTTATCATCTTACATCTAAATCCAAAGACTTTCATCATAGATTTGTAACTTTGGTATTACCTCGCAAAAATGAGCCTGAAAAAGTTCATGGCTCTGATGAAGATAGAGATTTAGGAATTAGAATCAGACAAGACGAAGTTCAAGCTACATTCAAAAAGTTGAATTTAGATTTTTTCCAAAAAAATATCTTGTTCTATGATTCTTTGAGATACTATCGTGATGATATAGTTAAGCTAAATGAAAACTACGATGAAGAAGATGTACAGAAAGATAAAAATGAATTTATCGAAGCTATAGCGGGTGTAATAGAACGTAGGCGAAATATTTTATTAGATGAAATCAAGGCTATCAAAGAAAGCTCGGCGAAAATCAAAAATAGTGATGCTTTAAAGGAATCAGAAATCAAGGCAATTCAAAATGCCATTCAGAAGATAAAGAGTTTACGGGATTTAAGTAAAAGAGTGCCTGGTTTTGTTTATGAAGATTTTATTGATGAATATGTTAATAAATACTATCGCGATGAGTATCCAGCATGGAACACGAAACACGCTATCCATAGAAATTTCGGTTACTATCAGCCAAGAGATATAGATATTTATTACGATGCGAGAGTTGTTGCTGGGGGAACAGATGAAGATAAAATGCTGAAAAAATTTACCAAAGAAGTAAAACAGGAATTAGAAAATATCCTCAATGAGCTTACATCTGCGAATGAATCTTTAAAAATATTGTTCCCTGAATTAGTTAAAAAATTTTACGTATTATATGACGATTTTATATACGAAGTAGGCAAAGAAGTTGAAGAAGAAATCACGATAAAACTATTACCTCGAAACGAAGATTCGGCTTTTTGGAAGGCTCTATTTGATGAAAAAGGTAAGGAGAGGAAGAAGAGAGAAACATTTGTCGATAATGTATGTTTGATATTTCAGCGAGAACTGGAAGAGAAAAACTTAAATACATTCTTAAAAAGCAAAGCTGAATATCATTGGGAGAAATTAGTTATCAAAATGCTAGGCTTTTTTGGGGAAAAATAGACAATTTATCAATTGCATATTTAATACATAGTTTAGGGCGCAATATAATTGTGTCCTTAAAACTATTTTATCCACCATTAATTGCTATCAGAAGATATATGACTAATTTAAAACAAGAAATATCCACAAAAATCATCAAATATTCAAAAGATTATCAAGAATATACAAAATGTTTGATTAGGGAAATACAAATTCCAATTAATGGAAGACCAGAGGAGTTGGTTAGACAAATATTTATTCATTTTTTTATTAAAGAAACTCAGTTATTTCCAGATATCATTAATATCGAAGTTGAGGTGAATAGTCATGATGTAGAAATATCCAAAAAGCAAAAAAATGATAACTTTAAGCCACATCAATCTCCTTTAATAATTGTGGAAGTAAAACGAGAAGACGTAAATTTAAAAAATCATTATAATCAGATTCAAAGGTATCTAAAAAAATCTAGTTGCGATATGGGAATTTTGTATAATTATCATGAAATTATCGCCTTTACTAGAAAAGATGATCAATTTGAAACTAATCGTCTCAAAAGTATTAGAGACATACAGACATTAATTTTACAAAGCAATGATAATAATGATGATTTATTAGAATTTGAAAAAGCTCAAAATGGAAATTTTGATAGTTTTGCTTATCTGATTAGGAAATATGGTAAATATACAACTAACAAAGTAGTTTTTAAACTAAAACAACAGCAATCCGAAATAGAAGGATATTTCTTCAATATACAAGGAAATAAAGTTTACTATGATCTATGTGGTAAATATTCCCAAAAACAACAAAATTTTGATTACCAAGATTTTGAAAAACTAATTTCTATCGTTTATTAAAGAAAAACCTAACCCCCTTCCCGACGCGGGAAGGGGGAAAATTCAAAGTCTCTCTCCTTTTAGGAGAGAGATTTAGAGAGAGGTTAACCCTTACCAATCACTCGCTTGAGTGTCATCCCAGACTTGCAACTCCAAGTCGTGAAGATAGGTTAACCCGCTCTGAATTTGTGCATCTGTTCCTTGTAGTTCAAGATCAAACCAACCATCACCGACAGCATTGGCTCCCAAAATTGCTGCGGTGATATTCACAGTCAATCCATAGTCAGACACCAGGCGAGAAATGACAGGTTCCTGGTGATAATCCTTAGGAATTCTTAGTCGAATCCGTTTATTGGTAAGTGTATTGTCACTAGCCATATTTGAATTATTTCAATCCCTGATCGGGATTGGTACAGAACTACCCTTAACTTTAATGGTAATTTCCTGATCGGTACTAGGTAAATCGTACCATGTCCCCTGATTTGCTTGTATCTTATTTAAAGGATAACTGTTCTAACCGCTTGATTTTTCTATTCAACATCTTTAATCCGGGTTTTCCGTTCCAGAATCTCCTTCAGAACTAAGGTTACTACTGCTAACAACGCTAACAGTACAGCCGCAGAGAAAGCAGCTTCGGTTTCGTACTGTTTGTAAGCATCTTCTACAAACAATGGTAAACTCTGGGTTTGGTCGGCAATGTTGCCAGATACCACCGAAACCGCCCCGAATTCACCCATTGCTCTGGCATTGGTCAAAATTAAACCGTAGAGTAAGCCCCAGCGGATACTAGGTAAGGTGATGCGCCAAAATATCTGCCAATCTTTCGCACCTAGAGTTCTGGCAGCTTCTTCTTGCTCCTTACCAAATTCCTCTAAAACAGGAATTACTTCTCGCGCCACAAAGGGCATACTCACAAAGGCTGTAGCCAGCACCATACCTGGAAAGGCAAAGATTATCTTGATATCATGAGCCTGGAGCCAAGGGCCAAACCACCCATTGCGTCCGTAAAGTAGCACAATCATCAATCCTGCGACTACGGGCGAAATCGAAAAGGGCAAGTCAATAATGCTCAAAACTACGGCGCGTCCAGGAAATTTATGACGAGCGATCGCCCAGGCTGCACATAGCCCAAATACTGTATTTATAGGCAGAGAAATCAAAGCTAGCAACAGTGTCAGCCAAGCTGCATGGAGAAAAGCTGGTCGCGTTAGGTTGGACATAAACGGCCCAAATCCTTTGCTAAAGGCTTGGATAAAAACGTTAATTGCAGGAATGTATTGAACTAAGGCTAAATAGGCGATCGCTATCCCAATTAAAACTATTGGTACCCAACTCTTCTGCTCTTTAGGCTTGGCTATTTCTGTATCAGACCCAGAAGATGAGTGAAAACTTGGCTTATCTACTGTCATATCGCCTTGCCCATGCTTGTAAGAAATTAATAGCCAATAACAGTACCAATGAAATTGATAGTAAAACTATGCCAATTACTGTTGCACCAGAATAGTCATACTGCTCTAACCGCTGGAAAATTAGCA
Organism: Nostoc sp.; assembly: GCF_036917615.1. Taxonomy (GTDB): domain Bacteria; phylum Cyanobacteriota; class Cyanobacteriia; order Cyanobacteriales; family Nostocaceae; genus Nostoc. Next base: position 72,090 of record NZ_JBALCZ010000011.1, on the reverse strand, counting down.
CAGGTGCAATCAAATCTTGAAATGGGGTATTGGAAGAGATAATCACAGTTGACCCATATTCCCCAACTGCACGGGAGAAACCCAAGGCAACACCAGTTAAAATTGTCGGAAATAAAGGTGGCAAAATCACCTTCCAGAAAGTCTGCCATTGAGAAGCCCCCAGACACCAGGCGGCTTCTTCAATTTCATGTTCCATTTCCTGAAGCACGGGTTGCACAGTTCTGACGATAAAAGGTAGTGAGATAAATATCATAGCCACCGCTACTCCCGTGCGGGTAAAAGCCACCTTAATTCCTAGTGGTGCTAGTAGTGAACCTATCCAGCCATTATCGCTGTAAACTGTTGCCAGGGTTAGCCCTGCTACCGCAGTTGGTAGTGCAAAGGGTAAATCCACTGTGGCATCAATCAAGCGTTTGAAGGGAAAGTCGTAACGAACCAGAACCCAAGCGATTAGAGTCCCAAAAATGCCATTTAGTAAGGCAGCAAATATTGCTGTAACAAAAGTGACATTATATGTAGCTAATGCAATCTCACTGGTTGCGATCGCCCAAAATTTCGCCGGAGTTTCCGTACTTGCTTTCAGGAACATGGCAATTATGGGAATAAACAGCATCACCGTCAGGTATGCAATGGTGATTCGCCAAGTCCAAGGAACCCGCCCCAATCTCTTCCAAAATGGCGTTTTGCGTTCAACTTCCACAGAAGGAGATACAGTCGTCATAGTCAAAAATTCAAAATTTTAATTTCAAAAAAAGTTTTTTGTCAGTGGTCAGTTGTTTTTTCTACTGACCACCGACCATTGATTAATGACTAATTACCGTTTAGCTTGGGCTTGAATCTTATCAAACACACCGCCATCTGCGAAGAACTTCTGATCGATCGCTCCCCAACCGCCTAAATCTGCAACTGTACCCAGAGTTTTCAGCTTGGGAAATTTGTCTGTGACTTCCTTGGTTTGAGCTAAAGTCTCATCCACAGGACGGAATCCCAATTTAACAAACTCTTGCTGTGCTTCTGGGCTATAGAGGTATTTCACAAAACCTTCAGCAACTTCGCGGGTTCTGTGCTTATCCACATTTTTATCTACCACAGCGATCGGATTGTCGATGGATATATTCACATCGGGAACGACATAATCAACCTTCTCGCCCTTTTGCTGTGCCAAAATAACTTCGTTTTCGTAGTTGATTAAGACATCCCCCTGCCCTTGCTTGGCAAATTTATCAGTAGCGTCCCGCGAATCTCTAGCCAAGATTGGCACATTTTTGTAAACTTTAGTCACAAATTCAGTAGCTTTAGCCTCATCGCCACCTGTTTTAATTACAGAATCCCATAGTGCTAAGAAATTCCACTTAGCACCGCCAGAAGTTTTGGGGTTAGGAGTAATCAATTTCACACCGTCTTTGGCTAAATCTTGCCAGTTCTTGATGCCTTTAGGATTGCCGGAACGAGTGACTATTGCTACAACAGATTTGGAAACAATACCATTGTTGGGAACTTCTTTCTCCCATCCTGGCTGAATCAATCCAGCCTTCTCAATCTTTGTGGTGTCTCCAGCTAGTGCCAAGTGAACAACATCTGCTTCCAAACCATCGATAACGGCGCGAGTTTGGGAACCAGAACCGCCATAGCTTTGCTTGAAGGTAACAGTTTGGTTATGATCTTTCTTCCACTGTTCTACAAACTTAGGAATGATCGCTTCGTGAGCTGCTTTGGTAACTGCAAACGATACAAGAGTTAATTCAACATTATCCTTGCTTGCAGCCACAGGGCTAGCAGTAGGGGCTTCAGAGGAAGAATTACTCCCAGTTCCACCGGAGCAGGCGGCAAGCGCCATACTCAATAAAGTACCTACTAAAAAGAGCGATACAAAGCTTTTGAGCGAATTTAGTCTGAACCGATATGTTCTATGTTCAGCGATCGCTTGTAACCTTTTCAGTGGGCGTTGCCACAAACTCATTCTATTTCCTCCACTAAATCTACAAATAATTGATGGGAATACAGTTATATAGTGTTTATCATACTGGATGATTCCATCTATCTAGTTGTAAACACTAAAAAACCTCATATTCTTTATCAAGAATATGGTGATTCTACCAGTTTTGTGAGCAATTACAATGCTTTTACTTTCAACTATTTAACCCTCGTGTCGATGGATACTCCAGTTTCCAACCTGGGCGAAGCTATCAGTAGGCCGTTTGCAGGGTGATTAGCGTTTACCAGTGTTATCGGGGATAGATTTGGAGTTAACTGTTGCTCAGGTGTTTGGTTGGCTAAAAATCAGCAGCTAGAGAAACCCTAGTAAAATTGATGAATATGCTTGAGAGCATTACATTAAAACTTAAGTGATGAGTTTTCAGAAATGAAATCCTATACTGACATATATAACTACTATCGTGATAATGTTTATCCCTGTGCAGAGAAGGAATATTCTTGGTATAAAAAAGCTGACAATTTAAGAGATGCTGTCGAAAAAGCTTTTCTTAGCAAAGACGAGCAGGGAAAAGTTCATAGACATCAATGCCGTGTTGGTCGCTATTGTCTAGCTTTAGCGGCTAAGATTGCCTTAGAATATTTTGATGGTCACTATATTAGTAGTTTTGAAAACTTTCACAGTATTTACCAATTTGTTGATTCTGTTAGCTGTAAAGTAAAAGGTTTTGGTGAATTAGGCACTTATGAGGTCGCACTTCGTATTACTAAATATCTAGGTTGTGAACTTCAGAAAGTCTATCTTCATGCAGATGTTACGATTGGTACTTGCGCTCTAAGCTTTAATGTCAAGGATGGAGATATCATACCTTATAGAAGAATTTCCTGTACCCTTTAACCAATTAAGCGGAGAGCATCTAGAAAATTTACTTTGTATCTACAAAGAAGTGTTAGCTAATTCTACAGCCGAAGTAGGTAAAACTTGTATTTGTCCAAAAAACAATTCTTCTTGTATCAGTAAAAACGGCTGCGCTTAAAATGCTAATAATATATGAAAAGCATGAAAAACAAAACCCATCTAGAAAGTTTCTAAATGGGAAAAATTGAGCAATTATTTATTCTTAACTAAATGCATATTTCAGAGGTAATCCATCTTGAAAAACTAGTAATTGTCCCGGTTGGATTGGTGTCCAAACTTCGTTGTCAGTCAGGGGTGTGGTAGCAATGACAGCAACGCGATCGCGTTCTGTAGTCACTTCCCGAAAATCTACGGTCATGTCTTGGTCAATTAAATGGGCAGCTGCAAAGGGCGCTTGGCGGACAATGTAGCTGAGTTTGGTTGAGCAATAAGCAAATAAGTGTTTTCCATCAGATAATAAGTAATTAAATATACCTATTTTGGCAATCACATCACTAATTTCTTTCAACACAGGGTATAGTTCTTTTATGTCAGGCTTACCCTCAGGAAAGTGCTGTCGCAATGTTTCTAGCATCATGCAGAATGCTTTTTCACTATCGGTGTCACCTACAGCTTGATAAAAACCTAAATTTTCCGGCTCAAAATCTGGCAAATTACCGTTGTGGGCAAACACCCAATACTGACCCCACAATTCTCTGCGGAAAGGATGGCAGTTATGTAGGGCAACTTCACCCTGAGTGGCTTTGCGGATATGGGCTATGACATGGGTTGAGTGGATGGGATAACTCCGCACCAACTCCGCTACTGGAGAAATAATAGAAGGTTGGGCATCTAAAAACATCCGACATCCCTTTCCTTCAAAGAAAGCAATGCCCCAACCATCGCTATGATCATCCGTTTTTCCTCCCCGTGCAGAAAACCCTTCAAAAGAAAAGCAAATATCCGTTGGAACATTGCAGTTCATTCCGAGCAATTGGCACATAATAAGGCTAGAAGACTAGTTTCAGCCGTCAATAAAATTATTCATCCCATTAACGTACTATTTTAGAGCTTTTTGAAAATTAAAAACGTATTTGGCCTTACATTAACCTGACATTTTTAGGCATTCGAAAAATTCGATATTGCAAATGTTATGAGAAGTTTTTAGTTCCCTTAAGCAGTATAAAACATTTTTCTCTCATTGACCATTGAGGCGCTATTAGAAGACTTTCTATCTGCCACTTAACATCTAACCATTTAATAACTATTGCCTAACTAATACGTGTTACTGTCAAAAAAATAAACTCGATCCTAAAAAAGACTGATAAGTTAAAAAAAGCATTACTCCCAGTAATGCTTTTTGGCTATAATTGTCTCACGTTTACTTAAAATTTAGTAGTTTACAATCAATTCGTACATGGATGTTGTCGCGCTCAATTTTTGACTAAAGCTTCAGGATCAAGATACTTCAGAATGCTGCATTGATTCTGGAGCGATCGCTTCAATCCCAAAATTTAAGGCTGAGATATTCCCAATGATCCCCAACAATAAAGAATCTACTTCAAGTTAGCAATATATGACTATGCTAAAAGATGGTATCGGCGGACATCTGGTGCAGTAGTCACTAAAGCTTCGAGTTTGGCTGCTCCCACTTGGAAATGGGGTGAATTTAGATGAGTATTCAGGGCTTGCTCAGAAGTCCACTCCTCTATAAAAGTAAAGTCTGTCGGGTCGGACTGGTTTTGCAAAAGTTCATACTTGATCACACCTGCTTCCTGACGGGTTGGCTCAATGAGTTCCAACAGTACAGCTTTTAGTTCTTCTACTTTGTTAGGCAAAGCAATAATACGGGCAATTACGCGAAGAGTTTGGTTAGTCATTAGTCATTTGTCATTAGTCATTTGTCATTTGTCATTAGTTATTCTCCCCCTGCCCCCTGGTCTTCTCCTCTGCTATTAACATTTATTAAAACATCTGCTGTAAATATTGCTCATAGCCTAGTTGTTCTAGTTTTACTTGCTTTGCAATTACTGATTCAGATAGGGCTTGGCGATATTGTTGCACTCTTTCTAGCAATTCTGGTTGCCCAGTTGCGAGGATTTGTACTGCTAAAAGTCCGGCATTTTTGGCATTACCGATCGCTACTGTTGCCACAGGAATACCCGCAGGCATTTGTAAAATAGAATACAAAGAATCCACACCTTGTAAATTACGGGTGGGTATAGGAACACCGATCACAGGAAGTGGAGTAAAAGACGCTACCATTCCAGGCAGATGGGCAGCACCACCCGCACCAGCAATAATCACCTTAATACCGCGTTGGTGTGCAAGTTGAGCATATTGCACCATGCGTTCGGGGGTACGATGAGCAGAAACGATCGCCACTTCCTTCTCAACGCCAAATTCTTCACAAACTGCGATCGCGTCTTTCATAGTGGGCAAATCAGAATCGCTGCCCATGATAATACCGACTAGGGGAGTCATAGAATTTTGGATTTTGGATTTTGGATTTTGGATTAATTGCCGATTGTTCCATCTAAAATCGGGTCAGGTTTAATTATTCCCTAGCCAGTGTGATGATCCAAGCAACACAAAATCCTGTAGATATTATCAATGCTAGAGTACCAGGGTACAAAGATTTGCAGATGCTCTTGGTTAATCAAGAGGGCATAATTGAGCAAATCTTGCCAATGGGTACAGCAGGAGTACACAGCCGTGCGCCTCTACTAGATGTAGCAGGTGACTGGATTTCTTTAGGCGGCGTTGATTTGCAAATTAACGGTGCGTTGGGTTTGGCATTTCCCGAATTGACGGCTCTTAATGCTCACTTGCTGGGGAAAATCTCACAATTTTTGTGGGATGCCGGGGTAGATGGATTTTTACCGACACTTGTAACAACTTCGGTAGAAAATATTCAGCGATCGCTTGCGATTATTGCTGAGGTTCTCCCCAGTCAACAATCAGGTGCCAAGATTCTAGGAGTACATCTAGAAGGCCCATTTTTGAATTTCCAAAAGCGCGGCGCACACCCAGCAGAGTACCTGTTACCCTTAACAATTGATCAGGTAAAGCGGGTTTTGGGTAATTATGCTCATGTTGTAAAAGTGATCACCTTAGCACCGGAGTTAGATTTCACTGATGAAGTAATTCCATATTTGCGTTCTCTGGGGATTACTGTCAGTTTAGGGCATTCTCAAGCAACAGCTGCCCAAGCGCAACGTGCTTTTGAGCAGGGTGCAACGATGGTAACCCATGCTTTCAACACCATGCCAGCGTTACATCACCGCGAACCAGGATTGTTAGGGGCAGCAATTATTCATCCTGATGTGATGTGTAGTTTTATTGCTGATGGTAAACACGTTTCGCCCACGATGCTGGAAATTTTACTTCGCGCTAGCTATCAAGAAAAAGGGCTGTTTCTTGTCAGCGATGCTCTTGCACCTTTGGGGCTACCCGATGGCGTGTATCCTTGGGATAATCGGCAAATTGAAGTTAAAAACGGTACGGCACAACTGGCGGATGGCACTTTGTCGGGGACGACTTTACCCTTGTTGGTGGGAGTGCAAAATTTGGTGAAATGGGAAATTTGTGACGTAGAAAGTGCGATCGCTTTAGCTACTAATGCGCCTAGACAAGCGATTGGTTTACTAAGAATTGCCAAGAGTCAACCTGCTAATTTATTACGCTGGCATTGGGATGAGACTACAAAAAAATTAACTTGGCAACGATTATTTACTGTAGGCTGAAATGCAGGCTTGAGATCCGAATGACCAAATAATTACGAATTACGAATTACGAATTAGTAATTATTTGGTCAAGTGGCGTGGGTTGGGGAGAACGAGTCTTATCCGAACCGCAATACCGTTCAGTTAAGCCCAAAATCCTTGATAGAGACGCGAAATTTCGCGTCTCTACAGCTCTCAAATCAGTACCAAAAATCCTTAACTGAACCGTATTGATCCGAACCGAATTAGAATGACTTGTATATCCGATGAATTAGCAGATTAGCTTTTATGTCTAATTACAGCAGATTCAGGTAAATGAAGTACACAGGTAGGGGCACAGCACTGCTGTGCCCTTAAAATCATCTGTACCTCACCGGCGTTGCAATCTGCTGGATCAAGAAGTACTACAGCAAGCTAAAAGCCTAACTCCTGAAGAGCAAATACGCTTAATTGAAGACTTGTCAAGCTTAATTCGTCAACAGTTGCGATCGCACCTCATATCCAATATTGCTCGGTTAAGCCTAAAAAATAACTCCAATGTAGGTTGGGTTGAGCAACGTAGCAAGATCTTGAAGGGTAACCCAACATTAAATATTTTGCGGTGGTGTTCTGGAGTTGTGCGGAATGGAAGTTTACCAGAGAATGGTTTATCAGGCTCCTCTCCCAGTTCTTCACAAAAAGCCAGATAATCATCAATAGAAATTTGGAATTCTTGACGCGCTTCATCTACAGTTTTTGCCTTAAAGGTAATCACGTCATTAATATCTAGGACTTGACCAAAAAGTATTCCCGCTTCTACATCTACTTCTACACTAGCTGTATATCCCTTATAATTCATCATATTGAATTCCTGCCTTAATCAAAAATTATTTAACAGATTTAACTGCTCCTTTATCTGTCTCATTTTGAGGATGCGGTTCGTGAAAAACAGCTTTCACATCATTTAATTTCACTCGAACCCGCGAATCTTTACCTTGAGTAATATCAGCGCCTAGAGCTATGAATAAACTTTCAATATCTTTCCAAAGAATATTAGATGGTATAGAATTTGTAAAAATTAACTCTAATATCTGACGTTGTTTGTTATTGAGAGCCATTTAATCAATACAATTACAGCCATCTTACAGTTAAGTTGAGTATAACCATAAATTTCATGATATCATATTTTGATATTATTCCAAGATAATAGCGATCGCCTGAAGTGTATTTATGTTTAATTATCAAGAAGTACTACAACAAGCTCAAAGCCTAACTCCTGAAGAGCAAATACGTTTAATTGAAGACTTGTCAAGTTTAATTCGTCAACGGGTAACGATGACACCTAAGCCAAAGCGTAGCATTCTGGAATTGCGTGGCTTGGGTAAAGAAATTTGGAATGGTATTGATGCTCAAGAATACGTTAATCAGGAACGTGATTCATGGAATGGCTAGTCCAGTTACAGGGGCAAATTGTAGGCTTGGATACTGCTCCACTGATTTACTTTATTGAAGAAAATCCTAATTATTTGGATGTTACAAATGCTTTTTTTGAAGCGATGTTTTCTGATGAGTTTAGTGTTATAACATCAATTTTGACGATCACGGAAGTGTTAGTCTATCCTTTGCGACAAGGAAACACAGTATTAGCTCAACAATATCGTGACATTCTGCTCAATTCCCAAGGTTTGACTACTATCGAAGTTTTTCCTGATATTGCTGAAAATGCTGCACAACTAAGGGCAGATTATAACTTAAGAACCCCAGATGCTATTCAGATGGCTACTGCTATTCGTGGAGGTGCATCATTATTCTTGACAAATGATGTGCGGTTGCCATCGTTACCAAGATTATCAGTGTTAGTGTTGGAGCAACTAGTAGTTTAGTTTGAGTATTTTTTTGGGTTGCGACGCCGAATAGCCCGTGGTAGACATCGCACTTCCTATTTTAATCAATTTACCAAATATGTTTAAGATTAAGCACAAATTCCGGTAGCACATTTTCTCCTGATAAACTAGCAGGATGCAGCACTTCAACATCTCTACCAAAGCGATAAATTTCTACTTACCGAGTCTCTAAATCAATTAACCAACCTAATCTAGCACCGTTGTCTCGGTACTCTTGCATTTTATTTTGTAGCCTTGTTAAACAATCAGTATCAGAACGCAATTCCACTACAAAATCAGGACATACAGGTGGAAATCCCTCTTTTTGCTTTTGTGTGAGAGAATCCCATTTGTTACGTCTTAACCAAGATCCGTCAGGAGAACGAACTGCACCATTTGGTAAAATAAACCCAACCGAAGAACCAAAAGCTATACCTAATGACTCATCACGATTCCACATTCCAAGTTGAGCAGTTAAATTAGCATTGCGATTGCTGGTTAAACCTCCTACTAAAGGCATTAGTAGCAATGTGCCATCAGCATTACGTTCAAATCTGATTAATTCATTTATCTGACATAACTGGAAGAATTGCTCATCTGTCAGTTGAATAACCGGGATAAAGTTGATAGTTAAGCCATCCATTGCAGAATTGAAATTTGTGTGTTCCTATTTAGTAAAATATTACTCTCCCAAAGATGGATGCAATGTTTAACGATAGGCATTTAATTCTCAAAGCTGCTTGAATTTCCTCACGTGTGAGTCGTGGATGTGATTCTAAAACTGTAATGACAGGGTTAGCTGTACAGACGCGTAGCAGCTTGTCGTTAGACATTACTCAAGCTACCTTTGCCGTTAGTTACAGTTTGGGTGGGTTGAGTGGCGGGAACCGCTATAACTCAAGGAACTTGTGAAATAGATTTTTTACTCGTACTCCGCTTTCGAGTAGAGCCACTGTTTATCTGTGTTTATACTCATCCATTTATATCTGTCCGTTATTTCGGGATAAACACAATTAGCAAATGCGATCGCCGAAATAGCAAATGCGATCGCCAAAGTAGTAAATGCGATCGCCGAAATAGCAAATGCGATCGCCGAAATAGCAAATGCGATCGCCAAAGTAGTAAATGCGATCGCCGAAATAGCAAATGCGATCGCCAAAGTAGCAAATGCTGTCGCCGAAGTAGCAAATGCTGTCGCCGAAGTAGCAAATGCTGTCGCCGATATAGCAAATGTAGTCGCCGAAGTAGCAAATGCGATCGCCAAAATAGCAAATGCTGTCGCCGATATAGCAAATGTAGTCGCCGAAATAGCAAATGCGATCGCCGATATAGCAAATGTAGTCGCCTGTTGTGGAAGAGTAAGCGTTAGCGGAGCTTACCGAAGGTATCACTTTATCTAGGCATTTAATTCTCTATTTTGCAAAGTTGCCAATACTATTGCTGGCTTTTATAACAACCCCAACCAACACCGCAAAGACTCCTGTAACAGTTCAGCATCAGCATCAGCTAACTTACCAATCACTTTTACAACTAAGCTTTTATGCACTGTGTATAAACCTCTCTTGACTGCTGTAGCTACGTTTAGCCCTGCTGCTGCCCATTCAGACAAGACAAACTCACCTTCTAGTAATGCTCCAGTTTTGCTCGTCAAGGGCGTAATTAGGATGTCTTGAGAAATGTGTGGCGCACTTACCACAACAGCAGGTCTAATTTTTGAGCTAGACAAATCTGAAAAGGGATACTGAACCAAAATGATGTCATTTTTAGAGTAGTTCGGCATAGACATCATCCTCTGCGTTATCCCAAACTGCATCCAATGATGTTTGACTGGCTTGAAGCCAAAATTCAGTTTCATTATCAGGAAGCAGCGTCACTAGCACTCTTGTTCCTTCCGGTAATTCTGCTGACTCCAGCAGTTCTATTTTTCCTTGCCGAACAGTAGCCCAAAGCGTTTTTAGCATATCCGTTTTATGAATAGTCATGCTTTAATTTTATGCTTCGATAGTTTATGAGGAGCGATCGCCTTGCAGAAAACCTCAAAAACAAAGCGATCGCCTTGCAGAAAATCTCAAAAATAAGGCGATCGCCTGTCGTGGAAGAGTGAGCGATCGCACTTCGCACATTCCCAAAAGCGATCGCCTTGCAGAAAACCTCAAAAACAAGGCGTAGACGCGTAGCAGCTTATCGTTAGACATCGCTTGTTGTGGAACAGAAAGTGCGATCGTCTTACAAAAAACCTCAAAAACAATGCATTGCACTTCGCACATTCTCAAAAGCGATCGCCTTGCAGAAAACCTCAAAAACAAAGCGTAGACGCATAGCGGCTTGTCGTTAGACATCGCCTGTTGTGGAAGAGTGAGTGCGATCGCCTGTTGTGACAACTAATATGTATTTAGCGAATTTATTTTAAATTATCCAATACCACATTTTCTAATATGTATGTAACAAAATCTTTTTGTTTGATACCAATATTAATCGGCAGAGCTTTGGATTTGACATAATTATTAGTTAACTGAATTAACTCAGACAAGGTGTTACTAATAAATTCATTAGAGAAATCAATATTTTTAAGTGTCTCTACATCTTTAGGCTTATAGTCACGTTTCTGAAGTCTTTTTACTACTAGCAACATCCCTAAATGAAACATTAATATCCGAATTGGTGAAGCATGGTTCCACTGCTTGTTAATAGCTATGTTACTTGCTTTATTAGATATAAAACTACGAATAGAAATTTCCAAGTTTTTCATAGTTCTCGCACAGAATAGATATATTTCAAGACTAATTTTTTGACTAAAAACTCGTTTGTAATCATTGTCTTTCTTAAGGATTGATGATGGTCTTGAACGTGCAATATCTGGCTCATGGAAAACTATTGCTATGACCGACTGAGCTAAGTATGGAATACTAATGATTCTATCAAGTTGTTTACCTGTGTTCTTGTAATAATTTTTTCGACGGTCATAAAACCATTCTTGATTTAAAAAGAAATTTTCTATGTCTAATTGTATTGGATCTGTAGCTTTTAAAGAGGCTGGTGGAATAGGCGTTTGAAAATTTGTTGCTTTGATAACACGGTCTCTAGTTTCTGGATCATTTGTAACAACTATTTTTATTAAAATAGCTCTTTCTTCATTCAACCCATTGTTATTATTTTCCTTATTCTTTATATAATGATAAATTGTGTTTGTTGTTTGTAAACCATTTACAACTTGTACATCATCTAGACTAATTGTTTTACCAGCAACACTTGCTTTTGAAGATAAAATAGTTATTCCATTATTGAGCCACCAAAAATCTAGCTTTTAATTTGACTCTAAAGTAGCTTTTATATCTTTATTAACCTCTACATTACTACCCTGATAGTCTCGAACATTAAACGCAAATATATATTTACGTAATTCATCGTTATCATAAGTAACAAAATTATAATAATCTTTCAAAGATGCTAAAATAACGTAGTTATCTTCACCTCTAGAAATGTAATTCTCAATAAATTTTAACTGTAAAGTATAGCTTTTTTCAAGTCTAGAAGAATCTATTAGTTCTCGCGCACCAACAAAGCTAACATCAACTTTTGCTCCGGAAAAATATCTACCAGTATTTTGTTTTAAGACTTCAGACTGATTATGTACCTTTTGATTTATAGCTGATACGTCACCTTTACTTGCATATACGTATGTTATTTCAATAGAAGGATGTTGTGATGCGAGATTAAGATACAATTCACGAAAAAAAGTAATTTTATTAATTAAATCAGAATTATAATATTTTTCAATCTGAGCAATATTTTTTTCTAAATCAAAAATATTCATTGTAGTTGAAAGCCATTTCTCAATAGCTTTCTCAGAAAAAGAATCAGACCGTTTTGATTGAATTAAGAATAGTTGTATGCAAGGACTTTTCTTAAAATTGTCTAATTCTATATCTTCACTAACAAAATCATTATTAATAAAAATGAAGAAACCATCAATTCCACCATCATCACCTCCTCCTATTTTTCCATAATTTAACTCGTCATATGAAAGATCATATTTTTTCAATATTTGTTCAAAAGTAAACATTTCAAAGAATTCATCATCGGGTAATGTATTATCACTTTTATTTATTTTTTGCTTGATAATATTATCGAGAACTATGCTATCGTTACCAGCCATATATTTTTTCCTAACTGTATTACAAATAGCGCTTATTGTAAAAATCAGTAAATATATAAATGAGTTATCTATGATTATTATCACAAGGCAATTATAAATAGTTGTGATATGAATCACAACTATTAGGATATTTTAGTGTTTTAAGTTATGTTACTGTCAAAATCTATAAAAATGTAGAGACGTTAGATATAACATCTCTACATTTTGATTTTGCATTTCTAAATACTTATAACCTACTCAATCCCTTCAATCCGGTCTTCAACCTCTTGGTACAACTCGCGCAGACGATCTAAATTCTCCTCGCTAGTCTCCCAATAACCACGTCCATTCACTTCCAACAAAGTTGAAACAACCTTGCGGAAAGAATGGGGATTAAGGTTCATCAATCGTTTCTGCATTTCTTCATCTTTGATGAAGGTTTCGTTAGTATCCTCGTAAATCCAGTTATCCACAGCGCCGGCTGTCGCACTCCAACCCATTGTATTAACCAATCGCTTAGAGAGTTCGCGCACACCTTCATAACCATGATTCAGCATCCCCTCGTACCACTTGGGATTTAATAATTTGGTACGAGCATCTAAGCGCACAGTTTCTGATAATGTCCGCACTTGAGCGTTAGCTGTGGTTGTATCTGCAATATAAGATGCTGGTTTTTTGCCATCACCCCGCAGATTTGCCACAAGCTTTGTAGGATCTGAATCAAAGTAATGAGAAACATCCGTTAAGCTAATCTCAGAAGAATCGAGATTTTGGAAAGTTGCATCAGCAGTTTTTAATGTACTTTCAAAAATCTTCCGAGATTCATCCATGATTCCGGGGTTATCGGAATTGAAGGCGAAAGATTTGCGGTTGAGATACATTTCCTGCAACTCGGCTTCGCTATCCCAAGTGCTGTTTTCTACCGCCAAGTTGATATTTGACGAGTAAGAACCAGAAGCGTTGGAGAAGACGCGCGTCGCTGCTTGACGGAGATTAACCCCCATTTCCTCAGCTTGCTGCAAAGCATGTTTGCGAACAAAGTTCATTTCTAAGGGTTCATCCGCCTCAGCTGCCATCTTCACCCCTTGGTCTAGCAGGTTCATTTGGTTGATGAACAAATCGCGGAATACACCAGAACAGTTGATTACCACATCAATTCTGGGCCTTCCCAACTCTTCTAGAGATATCAATTCCAATTTGTTCACCCGTCCCAAGGCATCGGGAACCGGACGCACGCCCACCATCCACATAATTTGCGCTAGGGATTCGCCGTAAGTTTTGATGTTATCGGTTCCCCAAAGGACGCAGGCGATGGTTTCTGGCCATTTTCCTTCGTTTTCTGCCTTGTTACGTGCCAAAAGTCGATCTACAACGATTTTGGCTGATTGGACTGCTGCTGTTGTGGGGATGGATTGCGGATCTAGTGCATGGATATTCTTCCCCGTAGGCAAGACATCCGGGTTGCGGATGGGATCACCACCAGGGCCAGGTAAGATGTACTCGCCTTCTAAACCTTTGAGTAATGCTCCTAGTTCGTTGTCGGCACAAACTTGTTGGAGGCAGAATTCCAAATATTCAAATAGGGGTTTGAGTGTGGCTGTGTCAACTTTGGGATAACCTGCTTTATGCAATGATTCTACCCAAGGTTCTTTTTTGCCCATGTTAAAGAAATTCAATCGGGAAACCAGAGAAACTCGTCCTTCCGCATCGATTTGCTCTTGCACAAGGGCGCTAACTGCTGCACGGGTTGCTAAGGTGATATCTTGCAATAACTGGACATCTTCTAAAATGCCTCTGTCGTTATTTTGGTAAATATCGTCAATGTTACGCCCAATGCTGTTAGCGATAATTCCCGGTAAGCCTTGAAGTTCTTCTTCTTGACGATCTAGACTGGCAATATTGACCAGAGTTGCGATCGCTTCTTCTGCACTTGGCGGTTTCCCAATCACGTGCAACCCACAAGGCAACAACCGAGACTCGATTTCCATCAACCTGCGGTAGACGTTGCCAACAATATTATCCCGCTCATCAGCACTCATCTCTTTGGAATCGGTTTCTGGCAGATTGATATCCTTATCCAGATTCACGATCCGGCATTTATCCATAATGCTGTTAACAATGGAAATGCCGCGTCCACTATCTTTTAAAGTTTGATAAGAAGCAATTAACTCGCTGAGTTCCTTTAAACCTTTATACAAACCAGCATTTTCTGCAGGAGGTGTCAAGTAGGAAATCGTTTCGGCATAACTCCGACGTTTGGCAATTGTCGCTTCACTCGGATTATTAGCTGCGTAGTAATACAAGTTGGGAATTGAGCCAATCAAGTTATCTGGATAACAATCACCAGACATCCCCATCTGTTTACCTGGCATGAATTCCAAGGAACCGTGTGTACCAAAGTGCAGCACAGCGTCAGCTTTCCAAACTTGCTCTAGGTAAGTGTAGTAGGCAGCAAAACCGTGGTGAGGACTAGCTGAACGGGAGAACAACAGCCGCATCGGATCGCCTTCATAACCAAATGTAGGTTGGACACCGATAAAGACGTTACCGAATTGCTTACCATAAATCAGCAGGTTTTGCCCATCGCTGTTGAGATGTCCCGGAGGTGGCCCCCAGTTTTCTTCTAAGCGGTGAGAGTAGGGGGTGAGTGCCTCATACTCAGGAACCGACATTTTGTAAGCAATGTTAAGTTCAGGGCTGTTGTACTGCGCTTGAGCGTCATGGATGACTTCTTGCATCAACGCTTCGGCTGATTCTGGCAATTCGGGTAAGTCGTAGCCGTTATTCTTCAGGGCTTTCATCACCTCATAGATGGAACCGAATACATCCAAGTAAGCGGCGGTTCCGACGTTGCCTTTATCTGGTGGGAAACTGAAAACGGTGATTGCGACTTTTTTATCAAGCTTCGGCTTGCGGCGGAGGTTAGCCCATTTTAAGGCGCGTTCAGCCACAGCTTCAACCCGATCGCGCAGGGCGATGGCTTTCCCTGTAGTCCCATCCCTACCTGACAAAATTATCGGCTCAATTGCCCCATCCAATTCCGGAATCGCAATTTGCAAAGCTACTTGAATAGGATGCAAACCTAAATCGCTATCCATCCACTCTTCTGTGGTTTGGAAGACTAAAGGTAACGCCACCATGTAAGGACGGTTTAAGCGTTTGAGTGACTCAATTGCTTTGGGATGGTCTTGTCTAGCTGGGCCACCCACTAAAGCAAAACCAGTTAGCGATATGACTGCATCTACCAACTGTGTGTTGGTATTTGGTTCGTAGAAGTAAGCATCAACAGGCTTGGAGAAATCCAAACCACCAGCAAACACAGGTAATACCCGTGCGCCTAATGCTTCCAACTCCTGCACCATTGCTACATAATGGGCATCATCCCCTGTAACTAGGTGAGTGCGTTGCAATACTAACCCGACACAAGGAGCTAGGGGATCTTTGAGATCGCTAGAGATATCCTTACGAGCTGTATACCAATTTAGGTACTCTCTGACATCTTCAAACATACTGGGAGCCAAAGGATGCCAAATCCCTAAATCGGGATAAACCACCGGTTGTTGATATGTAGAAGATGCAAAACTTTGTTTCTCTAAACCTTTAAATACGTATTTATCAGCTAGCATCAACAAGAAGTTTTCCAGATTTTCTGGAGAACCACCTAGCCAATACTGAAAACTGAGCATGAAATTTCGGGCATCCTGTGCCTTATCCATTGGGAGAAACTTCAGCACTTGCGGGAGAGTACGCAAAAGCTTCAGCATCCCATCTTGGAATCCCGCCCCGGATTTTTCTTTGCGTTTCCGCATGAATTGCGCGATCGCACTTTTTGACTGACCCAACTGTGCCAAGGAAAAGCTGCCCATTTTACTCAGGCGCATGACTTCTGGCATGGATGGAAAGACAACGGAAACGTCTAGGCGATCGCGGTGTGGTTCTACTGCTGCTACTACTTTCTGTGCTAAGTCTTCGATGAAAATGAGGGAAGCGATGAAGATATTCGCACTCTCAATTTCTCGTTTGAACTCTTCGTAATTCTCTGGGTCGCGGAGTTCCTCAATCAAGTACCCGCTGATTTCAATCGCCAAGTTGGGATTGTTCGCGTTAATCGTGCGAACCGCTTGCGATAATGCACTCTGGTACTGGGACTCAAGCACGACATAGACCACCTTGATTAAATTACGTCCGCGTAAGTTATCAGGCGCAATGTGTCTAATGGTGGACTTGACGTGGGTGAACATGCTTCCTCGGCTCCTTTGATGCGTGTTCTCTACTAGAAGTTATTAGCGGCATTAGCTGCCACAGTTAACTTCTTATTTTTCGGCAATATGTGTTTTTTATCAGAAAACACTTGCCCACTGGGCATTTTATCGTCTATCTGATACAAATCGATATAAAAAACGAAATATTTCTTTGTATTTGTTGACTCTGTATTAAAGTATTAGCTCACTATTTTGTAAATTTCTTGTAATACTTTTTATTCTTAATCGTTAAATAGTTATTTATAGATGTTATTTTGGTTACATAAAATATTTATACTGAATATAGCAATCCTAAATGAGTTGTGAAAATCTCCGATTCCTCTCTCTGCGCCTCTGCGGTTAATTTATTTCTACAAATGATTTAGGACTGCTATAAGTATTTTTAGTATGCATAGACAGGTTGTAATTAGACATCTCCAGAAAAGAATGTAGAGACGCAAAATTTCGCTTCTCTACAAGGGTTTGGGTGAAAGCATAATTAATTTTCGGAGATGTCTATTATGTGGTTGTGTGTAACTAATATGTGTATTGATAAGAATCAATTAGTTATTGGTATTAAAGTTTGCATTCCTACTTCGTAAAATCCAGATTCTTTAGAAGATGAATTATATAATTTAGATAATTATAAAAGCAATTAGTATTTAGCTTCTGCCTAAATCAGACCATGCTTGATAAGCAAACAGGATAAAAATGAAGTATAAAATTTCTCGTCATGCACAGACAGAGATGCAGCGAAGAAATACAGCAGATTGCAACTTCTCTACGAGAGGCTACGCCAAGGTGAGGTACAGATAATCGTAGGGGCACAATATGTTGTGCCCCTACCCGTGTACTTCATTTACCTGCAATACGCTATATATCTCAATTTTTAGTTGAATCTGTTCTTAATGCTCAGAAATATTAGACGCTTCCAAAAGAATCGATAATCCACGTTCCCGAAAGTATTCGATTTCTATATAATAGAGGTTTGAGAGTGTTAGCGTACAGCTTTTCATATCTTTGAAGCGATCCTAAGACACAAAGATAAAAATATCTAACCTTCCCGTAAGTAGCTAGGCGTAATTAAATATAAGACGCTCAAGGGAATATCCACCCTTTAAACTTCTAGCTTTCATGCCATCAATGATTGTTATAGCCCACATTCCGGGCAATGAAATTGCGATCGCAGCCTTGGTGCAACTGCTGCAATCAACTACTGTGAACAACTCCACCCGTTCGCAGGTAGCATATAGCTTAGGGAGAATTATACAGAATAATCAGGATCACTTTGAGATAGTTAAAGCTTTAAATAGTTATTTGCTATTGGCTCATAATTACTACGATTTAGCCTGGAAATGCGCCCAGAATATGCCTTACCCCAAGTTCTATGAAGCTTGGCACCACCATAATATTGCTACTCGTGCGATGCGAAGCTTAAAGAGAATCCTCTTCACAAGAATAATTTAAGTACTTTTGCAGCAGCGACATTACAAATGAAGTTCCCGTGGTAACGACAACTTGGCCGTTCATTACAAAGGAAGAACCAGACGTTACAAATAAAGTTGTTGTCGTTACCACAGCTTGTCAGTTTGTTACCAACACAACTTGTTTCGTTACGAATGCTTATCTGTTAGTAATGAAAACTTGTCCCTTCGTTACCAATACAACTTGTTTCGTTCATAATGCTTATCCGTTGTTAACGAAAACTTGTCCGTTCGTTAACAATACAACTTGTTTCGTTCATAATGCTTATCTATTTGTGACAAAGCTTATGCAATTATTACCACAGCTTAAGCAAAACTTATCAATCAACGACAAAATATAGCCATTCTTGGTTTGATACCTTGGCGTGAACTTCGAGAGTTATGTCTTTTTGTGCAAAAATGGATTGACAATCTATAAGGCATTTTCAATAATTAA
Organism: Nostoc sp.; assembly: GCF_036917615.1. Taxonomy (GTDB): domain Bacteria; phylum Cyanobacteriota; class Cyanobacteriia; order Cyanobacteriales; family Nostocaceae; genus Nostoc. The sequence continues at coordinate 53,377 of NZ_JBALCZ010000011.1, read as the reverse complement.
GCCATCTTGCATATCTTCTGAATACAAAATACTTGCTTACCTTAAAACGGCACTGGCAACAATGAGACTATCCCAAAACGATAGCAAATAGCGATGTTTACGACGGGCTACGCCTACGCGCAAATTTGCTGCATATTGAAGCGTTTCTAGCAAGACAGGTAAAATTTTACAGCCTTTTGAAAATTCTTCAATTAGGTTTTGAATCTGTGAGTTATCAAAACCCGCTTTGTAAATTAAATTTGAATATTATATATTCATGAACTGTACAAGTAACTTTTTTTATTTTTTGACAAATTAATGCGAGGAGTTTTAAGTGACAAAAAACAATAGAAAAAAGGCTGTCGCTCAAGCTATTTCCACAGCCGTTGCTCTGGGCTGGGTGATAATGCAAGTGGAATCAGCGCAAGCTGCTACCCTGACTGTTAACAATCTCAATGACAGTGGGGTTGGCTCATTGCGAGATACTATCAACATTGCAACTAGCAATGACGTGGTAAACTTCTTATTGGGAAGTCATCCTAGTACAATTAACCTGACTAGTGGGGCACTTGCGATCGCTAAGAATCTGACTATTAATGGCCCAGGAGCTAACTTACTTACCATCAGTGGCAATAATCAATTCCCCGTGTTTGACATTAGCGCCGCCGATGTTACACTTTCTGGGCTAGCGATCGCTGGTGATTTCAATGCTTACGATTTTAGTAACCTAACTTTTACCAATAGCACAATCAGCGGTGACAATTTTAAGATAGATATTAATGGTCGTGGCCTAAGGCTTATCAATACCATCATCAGCGGTAACAATACTGTAAATATCAATACTACGGATTATATAGATTTGCTGCTCGATGATAGTAAAATAACGACTCTAGGTAACACCACTAACGCCGGCAATTTAACTATCTCTACTAAAAACCTAAATATTGCCCTCAGCAACATCAACAGCAGCAATCCTGACCAAATCAGCGCTGGTCTAGCAAAAGAGCTAACTCTACTAGCAATCGGCATAATTCTCCCACCCGATGCTATTATATCAAAACCAGTACCCGAACCAAGCGCGATCGCTGGTAGTATACTTGCTGCTAGTCTGGCTTGGCTGGCAAAGAGAAAGCAAGTAGCATTTCGCAAGGCGAAGGTATAATTACGTCTTAAAATAAATTTGCAAATACTTTAAATACGAAGCCCGCTCAGACTTGTATCTGCGCGGGCTAATTATTTTATAGGCAATTAGCCGGACATAATATCAATTCCCTGAAACTAAAATACTTTCAGGAACCTTTATTAAGCCTCAACTTTTACACCCTTCCAGAAGGCTACATAGCCCTCAATATTCTTAGCCTTCTCCTTGGCGCTGGGATAGTACCAAGCAGCATCTTTGTTGATTTGCCCATCAACGTCGATACTGTAGTAGCTGGCGACACCTTTCCAAGGACAAGTACTGTGGGTGTTACTGTCTGTGAAGTACTGCTTGTTAATGGTGTCAGCAGGGAAATAATGATTGTTTTCCACAACTACGGTATTATCGCTCTCAGCTAAAACTGTGCCATTCCAAATTGCTTTCGGCATAAGTGAGTTTGCAAATAAACTATACACTTAACATTTTGACACTATCAGCTTATTTTATCCTTATGAACCGCTAACTTACACGAGAGTTCATCCAAGCTCAAATGAATAGTCAGTAAGGTTTATAGAAAACATTGCGATGCCAGGATTAATTATAATCACTTTTACTTATCAAATTAAGAATTAAATGTATTTGCTTTTATCATAAAGGTTTTCTAGCATATTGGTATGCAAACTTAATTAGCCAAAACACAGTTGGATTTCAGTTTATAGCCGAAAGCAAAAAATATCTAGAAGAGAAGACCATAATTACACATATGTGAGCGATCGCACCTTCTAGAAATGCTTGCGAATAAGAGATTTTATGTAGCGCAATTTGGCATTTTCTGAGTTTTTAGTTATTAAATATTCTACGAATTCCCAATTTCTGATATTTGGGTCAATTTGACTCAGCCGTTTAGGTAATTAACAATCAAGCTATCAAATGAACTGAGTGTAGTAGGTGGAGATTTATAAAACAGTGGACTCTATTATTAGAGAACACTGATTGATTGTACTTTGTTCTAGTTAAGGATAACTCTATGAAACTTACAAACTTGATAAATTTTGCACATATTCTTGCTGGGATTAATTCTATGCCTAAAATCACTAGCTTTCATACAGCCAATAATAATAACAGTGGCGCATCAATAAACCCAGCCGTCAACTCTGACACTTTATCTAGCTATTCCACGAATATAAATTACCTCAAACCCTTTGATACAAGCTTTATTGCGTATCATATGATGGGTCTTAGTAATTTTGAATGATTTAAGTTAACTGTGTCCTTTCGAGTTGTAAACTACATCCTTTTACTAATTATAGTTTTGTCTAAGTTCGTAAAATCTTTCCGAACTGCTGCATTATTACTAGCTAATTTAGTGAAGTTTTAATTTTTCCAATTTTTATAAAATCATTTTTTTGAATTGATGAAGAACCAGTAAATCGATATATTAACTTAATATTAATAATTCAAAATTGCTAAACAAGAGAACTTTATTACTAGCTAACATTAATTAATCTAGTTAAATTGAGGTTAAAATTATGAAAATTAAAAACTTGCTCAATTCTGCATTTATCGTTGCTTGTATTGCTTTTATACCTGGAATTGTTGGCGCTCAAACAGCTAATAAGAACAATAGTGCCGCACAAATCAACACAGATGTCAACTCTAATACTTTACGTACTAATTCCCCAAATGCCAGCTATCTCCAACCTTTCAATACTACCTTTCTAGCTTATCAAGGTTATTTCAAAGAGCAGGGTATTCCTAGTGGGGGCGCTTTGATATCTGAATTCCAAATAGGAAAACTGACTGCAAAAGATGTGGTTCAGGCTGCTGTCAAGGCTAACAAGTTACCAGCACAAGTTTTGAATGCTCGAAGTTATCTCAATGCGGTCGAGTCGCAGTTGACATCATTGAGCAATATTGATGATTTAGATAACTAACTACAGATGGGTCAAAGTTTGTAGATAGGTTATAAAAAAAAGCGGTCGCTCCTGCCTATTCATAGCAAAACAAGCGATCGCTGTACTAAAAGTTTTGAGTGTAATGTCTGGCGACAAGCCCGGAGTTTCGGAATCTCCGGCTTTGCGCTTTGCGTCTACGCCTTTATCTGAAGTTTAGTGGTGGAATAAAGAATTAGATTAACAAGCATGACAGCAAAGGTATATTCTGTGTATGAAGATACTTATTGTTAAACTTTGGGTATTATTTGTAGAGTAGTTCAACTTTGTTTTCATGCCCTGTATTCAAGTCGCTGTTAGAATTCCACCTCATCTTCACAAAAAGCTAGCTATTCACGCTGCTAAGGCTGAGGCATCTAAATCTAAGGTAATTATTAACGCTTTTGCTTATTACCTAAAGTTTACTGAGGATATGCCAAATCCTGACTGGAATCCTCCCATCGAAGTTATCAGAGGCAGAACAAGCCATCATCTCTGGCATCAAACTAGCCAAACTATTTATATTTATATGCTACAACGGTAATCGCCTGTTTGAGGAACAGTTTAGACCAGAAGTGGTGACAGTTGTCAATACTTTTCTCTTTTACCTAAATTTGTAGGTAAAGAAACCAGCCTGTGATTGGTTTATTATTCTCAGCTTAATTTAGTTCTAATCATGATCAAAAACACTATTTTAGAGCCTTTAGTTACCGATGTTCGGTGTGAAGAAATTTGTGAGATTTTGGGAGAGACTTACAACCAGGAACGCTGGAACGATTGGCGCTGGCAAATGCGCCATCGGTTGACTAAACTGGAACACTTTCAGAGGTTATTAAGGCTTAGTGCTACCGAAGAACAGGGACTTTTAATTGCACCAGAGAAGTTTGCTGTAGCCGTCACACCATACTTTGCATCACTACTTGATCCAGAAGATCCGCTTTGCCCACTACGGTTACAAGTAATACCACGGGAAGAAGAACTAGTAGTCAGTGCCGCAGACATGGTAGATCCATGCGGTGAAGATAACGACACTCCCGTGCCAGGACTCGTACACCGCTACCCTGATCGGGTGTTGCTGCTTGCCCTAGACACTTGCGCTGCTTATTGCCGTTATTGCACTCGCTCTCGTTTGGTGAGCCAAGGTGAGATGTACCCAGTAACGCGGCGGTTGGATGCGATCGTCGCTTACCTAGAGGAACACACCGAGATCCGTGATGTGCTAATTTCCGGTGGCGATCCTCTGTTGATGTCTGATGAACCTTTAAACAATTTGCTTGGGCGACTGCGTGCTATTAGGCATATTGAATTTATCCGAATTGGTTCCCGCGTGCCGAGTTTCTTACCGCAGCGAATTACACCGGAATTGGTTGCCTTACTTCGTAAACATCGTGTGTGGCTGTCTTTGCACTTTTGTCATCTGCGGGAACTTACCCCTGAAGTGGCACAAGCTTGCGATCGCCTAGCTGATGGTGGTATTCCTCTAGGTAGTCAAACTGTGCTGTTAAAAGGTGTGAATGACTCTGAAAAAGCGCTGAAGAATCTGTTTCACGGTCTTCTGAAGCTGCGTGTGCGACCCTATTACCTTTACCAATGCGACCCAGTTGTTGGCACTGCACATCTGCGAACGAGTGTTCAAACTGGGATTGATCTAATTTCTAAATTGCGTGGTCATACCACTGGCTATGCTGTACCAACTTATGTAATTGATGCCCCTGGTGGTGGTGGCAAAGTCCCCATTCAAGCCGAGACTCTACTTGCTTATGAGAAGGGCACAGCTACAGTGCGAAATTGGGCAGGTAAGACATACACCTATGTAGATCCACTAGAGCAGGGCTAACACTATATATTTGTACGCGAGTTGATCGCCATCATCAAAAAGGGCCAGTTGGAATGGTTCTGTTAAGTTCTTGGCAAACCAAAAAAGTAAGTAATCGCAGGAGATTAGTTGAAATGTTGATTGTTGGTAATACAAACCTAAAAGGTCGAGGTGTCTTCGCACAGAAGCGCTTTTTGAAAGGAGAGATTATTGAGAGAGCGCCAGTTGTTGTTATACCCGCAGAACAGGTTGAATTCCTTGATAAAACAATTTTGGGCAACTATTACTACGATTGGGAAAATCAAGCTGCTGCGATCGCACTTGGTTTAATGTCCCTGTTTAACCATTCTTACGATCCGAATACTTACTATGTGAAAAAATTCGCCGAAGGGGAGGTGGAATTAATTGCCTACCGAGATATAGAAACAGGAGAAGAAATTACTGCCAACTATAACGGTTCACCTGAAGATATATCTCCTATCTGGTTCGATGTTGTTGATGAATAGCTTTGACTCCATTGAGGACTTAGGAATTAAAATTTCTGCAATTAAGACACCTGAGTTGGACATTAAAGCTAACAGAGAAAGTTTTTTGACTGAAAGTCATAGGGTTATGCGGTTATTCATTGCTCTATGTTATAACCTGAAAGCAGACTACATTGACGCTGGTTTTAGCACTTCTGAGGTGATGAAATTTGATGACGAACAAACTACATAAATGAGTAAAGTCAGAGTTTATAACGAGTGGGACCCGCTTGAAGAAATTCTTGTCGGACGTGCAACTAATGCACGCATTCCTTGCCCAGATCCAGGGTTGTTTGCAGTCGAGTACAGAGAATATGGCAGGATTCAGAACATTCCCTCTGGTCGATATAATGATCGAGTGATTGAAGAAACAGAAGAAGATTTGGATGATTTAGTACAAACACTTCAGCGTCTTGGCATAACCGTCCAGCGTCCTAGCATAGCCGACCATTCCATTAAATTTAGTACCCCTGATTGGGAATCTGATGGTCAACATAACTACTGCCCTAGAGATATTTTGACCGCAATTGGGACTTGGATTATTGAAGCTCCGATAGTACTCCGTTCGCGTTTTTTTGAAACCCTATCATACAAATCCATCCTGATAAATTACTTGCAGAGTGGAGCCAAATGGATTTCAGCTCCTAGACCTCGGCTTACCAATGAGATTTACAATGTTGAGGAGTCTAGCTCATTTGCTATCAAAGACTATGAACCGATATTTGACGCAGCGAATATATTGCGCTTAGGGCGAGATATTTTCTATCTTGTCTCAGATAGTGGGAATCTCTGCGGGGCACTATGGCTTCAAACAGTTTTGGGTGAAGAGTATCGGGTGCATACGTATGATAACATTTACTCTGGAAGTCATGTTGATACCACAATTGTACCTATTCGTCCTGGTTTGGTTGTAGTTAACGCTGAACGAGTTAGCAAACAAAATATACCCAATCTGTTCAAAGGGTGGGATGTGATTTATCTTGATGAAATTGTTGACATTGGTTGTTATACAAGCACCTCTCTTGCCACGAAATGGATTGGTATAAATCTCCTGATGGTGAATCCGAATCTCGCAATTGTTGATAAAGCTCAAACTCGGCTAATTAGAGAACTTGAGAAACGTGATGTTGATGTTATGGGGCTTCAACTCAGACATGCAAGGACATTAGGAGGAGGTTTTCACTGTGTGACGCTGGACGTGCGACGCAGAGGTTCGCTGGAAGACTATTATGCTTAACACAAGAACTTATATGCTCGGCACTGTTGCTGGAAAAATTTAAAAAGAGAAAATCTGATCATATGGGGCTTTTTATTGGTTTGTGTTGTGACATTAAGGAAGACTATCTCAAAAGCGGTTTCAGTGCTACCGATGTGATGGATTTCGAGGATGAAGAAACCATCATTGGGTTAGAAAATACGCTTTGCGATTTGGATCACAAAGTTGAACGTATCGGCAATGGTAGAGAACTTGCTCTCAGGTTAGCAAATGGCGATCGCTGGGATTTAATTTTCAACCTTGCTGGGGGACTTTTGGGTCGCTCTCGCGAAGCCCAAGTCCCCGCAGTCTGCGAATTATTCGCTCAACCCTATACCTTTTCCGATCCGCTTACCTGTGCCCTAACGTTAGACAAGGCACTAGCCAAACGGGTGGTGCGCGATCGCGGCTTGCCGACAGCCCCTTTTGAAGTAGTGAATACTACCGCAGAAGCAACAGCCGTATCGCTGCCAATGCCAGTTTTCCTTAAGCCTGTGGCAGAGGGCAGTTCTAAAGGGGTAACTGGGCGTTCTCTTGTCAAAGAACGCGAGGAGCTAGTAAATTCTTATCAATTGTTACGCAAACTATTTCAGCAGTCCGTACTCGTAGAAACCTTTCTTCCCGGTCGAGAAGTAACAGTGGGCATTATTGGCAACGGCAGCAACTCACGGGTAGTAGGTGTGATGGAAGTAATTTTTACAGGAGTAGCGGAAGCTTTCGCTTATACCACCCTCAATAAAGATGAGTATCTGGAACGGGTATCTTATCGTTTGCTCATAGATCCTGAGCCACTGGCAGCACAGGCAAGGCAGCTGGCGCTGGATGTTTACCATACTCTTGGTTGCCGTGACGCTGCCCGCGTGGATCTGCGTTGCGATGCTAGCGGTGTGTTGCAGTTTATGGAGGTTAACCCACTGCCAGGGCTACATTATATCCGCTCAGACCTGGTAATTATGGGACGTTTGGGTGATGTGACATACACAGAAATCATTGCTGAAATAGTCGAGTCTGCATGGAAAAGGTACAAATGTTGATTTAGTCATCAGTGGTGACTGGCGTGGTACGGCACTAGCTGATGGGTAAAATATATTGCAACTTTACGAATAAACGGTATAACAAAAGCATTCTCCTCATCTCCCTTATCCCTAAATTATTCAGAGGATGTCTGAAAAGTGTACCCAAGGTATAATTTGTCATTCTGAGCTTAACGAACTGGAGCGTTCGCGTAGCGTCTCGTTGGCGCAGCCTCTCGTAGAGAAGAGAAGAATCGCAATTTACCGTGGGTTAATGAGATGCAACACTTGGCTATCGCTTCATTCAGCATGACATTTTTAACTTCTCAGACATCCTCTGACAACTCTGTATAAGTCCAATATTTGAAAGAATGCGAAATCTATCATTTTCCCTTTGTAGTTTTTGCTAGATTCAACTGTAACAAGTTGTAAATATGAAAACTCGGAGTGGGCAAATGGCAGGTCAAAGCCTCAATGACTTTCCCAAACAAATCCTTCAAGAACGCTACGAAATTCAGCAACAGTTAGGTAAGAAAGCAGGAAGACGTACTCTTTTAGCCCGTGACATTCAAACTGAGCAATTAGTTATCATCAAGCTGCTAACATTTAGTAATGATTTTGCTTGGGAAGATTTAAAGCTATTTGAACGAGAAGCCGAAACCCTCAAAGCAGTTGAGCATCCTGCCATTCCTCGTTATATCGACTACTTTGAATTAGATCCCTCTAACAGTAAAGGTTATGCTCTTGTCCAGACCTTTGTAGAAGGTCAATCTTTGGAAGAATATATGAAAACTGGGCGGATTTTTACAGAAACTGAAGTTAAAGTAATTGCTACAGCACTGTTAAATATCCTGATTTATCTACACGGGCGGCAGCCTCCAGTTATTCACCGCGATATCAAGCCCAGCAATATCATTTTGGCAGAGCGTAGCAATAGTGTTAGACAGATTTACTTGGTAGATTTTGGTTCTGTGCAAACCTTAGCAACCAAAGCAGGTAAGACAGTAACGGTTGTCGGGACTTACGGCTATATGCCCCCAGAACAATTTGGTGGCTATGCAACGCCTGCTTCTGACCTTTACAGTCTTGGTGCTACTCTTATTGCTTTAGCGACAGGTATTCATCCCGCCGATTTGCCTCAGAAAGATTTGCGAATTGCATTTCAAGACTTAGTTAAACTTAGTCCTGGATTGGTAGGTTGGTTGCAATGGCTAACAGAACCCAGTCTAGAGCAACGTTTAATATCTGCCTCAATTGCCTTAAAAGCCTTGGAAACAGGTCAGTTGCCAATCAATGACCTAGCTGCGGTGAATCCTCCCAAACCAGTGGACATCAGGGATTTATTGTGGAATGCCATCTGGCGCAGCACCTTTACTGGAGGCTTAGTTGTAGCAGGTTGTGCTGCTATTTATAGCACAGTTGTATTTCCAGTAGCTGGCACCATCACAGGACTACTATATGGTGCATCAATTGGTTTTCCCATTGCGTTTGTTAATGGATTTTTAGTCAGCATTATTACGCGGTTATTCTTCTTCCCGCTAAAAAATGCCCATTTGCATCGGCGCACAATCGGCATTATCAGCACCACATTTGGGATGGCTGCCGCTTTATTTGGATTCAGGCTGCTGTTTCATGGTTCTTTTTCTGATGGGTCAATTGTCACTAGCCTATTTTTCATGATTGCACCTTCTGTTATCACTGGGCTAGGTATGGGAGCAGCTAGTAAATCTATTGCTCAGTGGTATGAAAAGCAATATAGGTTATTAAATAAATGAACAATGAAATATTTAATCAACGTTATCAAGTCCAAAGAGAATTAGGAAGACAAACTGGAAGACGAACTTTTCTAGCCTTGGATTTGCATTCCTCACAACAGGTAGTGGTAAAAATCTTGTACTTGGGGCCAGATTTCGATTGGCAAGACTTAAAGTTATTTCAACGGGAAGCGGAAACTTTAAAAGCGCTTGATTATCCTGCTATCCCGCGCTATATAGATTACTTTGAGCTAGATACGCCCGATGATAAAGGCTTTGGGTTAGTACAAACTTATGTAGGGGCGAAATCTTTAGAGGAACATTTACAAGCAGGACGAACATTTAGTGAAGCAGAGGTAATAGAATTAACGCGATCGCTCCTGACAATTCTCTCTTATTTACACCACCAGCAACCGTCTGTAATTCATCGAGATATTAAACCCAGCAATATTCTACTTACAAATCGTTCTGGTAATAGTGTTGGTCAGATTTACCTTGTAGATTTTGGCTCTGTACAAACTTTAGCTGCTCAAGAAGGCGGCACAATTACTGTAGTCGGTACTTATGGCTATATGCCTCCAGAGCAATTTGGTGGTAGGGTAACTCCCGCCTCCGACCTCTATAGCTTGGGTGCAACTTTAATTTATCTCGTCACAGGATTGCATCCTACAGAATTACCACAGCAGGAGTTACGTATTCAATTCCGACAATCTTGCAATCTCAGTCTAGAATTTGCTGATTGGTTGGAATGGATAACTGAACCAAGTTTAGACCAGAGATTTTCTACAACAGAAGTAGCAATGCAAGCATTAGAAAAACCCCCTCCTAGAAAGCAGGCAACGCTTGCATTAAAAAAACCGTTTGCCAGTAAAATTCACTTAATTAAAACCTCTAAAAGTCTAGAAATTATCTTGCCACCTAAAGGATTTAGCATTGGCTTAATTATGCTTATCTCCTTGATAACACCTTTGGCATTAGGTTTTAATGTTTTGACGATTGGGCTAGTAGGAAGTTCTCTACCAATAAAGATAATTGGCTTTTGCATCCAAGGGAGTGCGATCGCTTTTCTTTTATTTGCCTTTATTTGGGGACTATGCAAACGCACTCGTGTGAGAATTGACTCTCATCAGTTAGTCGTGATGCATGATTTTCTAGAAATTAAATGGCTTGTTGCTCCTCCAGCATTCCGGAAAAATATATGTGTATCGAAATTCATCAAATCAAATTCCAATCATTTAAATAATCAGCCTTTATTGCGGATTTCTGCTAACTCTACCATTTATTATCTTAATAGATATACTCATTTCACTGAGGCAGAGCTGGAGTGGTTAATACAGGAACTCAATGAATGGTTAAATTTATTAATTATCAATAATTCATGAACTAATTGCACCCATTTATAAGTCAATACGCTTGGGTTAAGGATAATTGTAGCTTGGGTTGTAGCTTGCTTAAGAGTAGAGGTACGTAGTGAAACCCAACAAAGTTCCGAAAATATTGGGTTTCGTCCCTCAACCCAACCTACGTAGGTTAAGATTTTTGGCTTTAACCCAAGCGTATTGATCTATAAATTTGACGTAGTTTGGCGCATCTTTATACAGAATTGGTATTACGTAGTAGGCTAACGCACCTTGAATTGTTGACGGTGCGTTAGCCTATGGCGTAATACACCGTACATTTAAAACTTGAAATATTAGCGCCAACTTACTTATAGCAAGCCTAAAATCCGCATGGTAAAGGTACAAAGGTTGAACTTTTTAGGGCTGTTCAACCAGACTTATATCGGAAGTTAAAAGATAAAAACGCCAAGTTAAAAGCACTGCACCCACGATTAGCCCTAGTAATAAACCCAACCATAAACCTATAGCGCCCCAATCTAAAGTGAATGCCATCAGATAGCCACCACCTAGACCAACGCCCCAGTAAGCAAACATAGTGATTAACACTGGCACTTTAGTGTCCTTCAACCCGATCAATGCACCAGCAGCAATAGTCTGAATACTATAAAATATCTGGACTAATGCCCCCACGGTTAGGAAAGAAGTTGCCGTTTTAACTACCTCGACATTATCCAGATTACTGGTGTCCAAATACATTGCCACAATATAGTTGGGAAACAGCAAAAAAATTAGTGCCACAATGCTTACAATGGGAGTAACAAGCGCAATGCAGACAAATCCTGCTCTGCTTGCACCCTTGAAATCATTTTGTCCCCTTAGCTGTCCTACTCTCATCGTGATCGCATAGGAAATACCTATAGATACCGTTTCGACGAAACTTTCTGTCTCAACGGTAATTTCATGGGCTGCTAACGTCTCTGTCCCAAACCACCCCATCATTAAAGCAGTGGCAGTGAATACTCCAATTTCTGCTCCATACTGCAACCCCAAGAACCATCCAGTTTGAAAGATATCTATAAACATATCTTTATCGAAGTGATACAGAGCGCTATCAAGCTGGTAGTCTTTAAAGTAGTCATCGAAGCAAATCCAACTGGCGGCGGCGATAAAATTTAGCCAGAAAATGAGTGTGCTTGCCCAACCGATACCAGCTAAACCAAGGGCTGGTAAACCAAATTTACCGAACATTAGCACGTAATTAGCAGCCGCATTCAATAATAGTCCAGCCACCGTAATTACTGTTAGGAATTGGGGGCGATTCAGAGCAGAGCTAACTTCTTTTAAGATACAAAAACCGAGCGCAGCAGGAAAACCCCAAACAATAGACCGCAAATATGTTTGAGCCAATAATACATTGCTTTCTTCTTGACCCGTCAGCAGCAGAATATAGTCAAAGTGCCAAACGACAAACATCACAGGTAAGCACATCGTCACAGCTAACCAAATTCCCTGACCAGTAGCACGGTTGACTTGATCTATTTTTCCTGCACCAAAAGCATTTGCGACACTTACACCCGCAGCTGAAAGAATAGAACGACAAACAGAAGCTAGGGTAGAAAAGGTCACTGCACCTAAAGCACCCGCAGCTAAAGCTTGGCTGTTAAGTAAGCCCATCATTACCCCATCCAATAAAGGAATGCCCGCTTCTAATATTTGAGTAATTACCAGAGGAACTGCCAATTGCAAGCAGGCTTGGACTTCTAATATCAGTTCTGACTTAAATTCTTTTGAAGTTAACTCCATTGGGGCACAAAATTAAGGAGGGTGCGAAAAAAGGAACATTTAATATATTAAGATATATTAACGCTTACAGATGCGATCAATTCTACTTATTAGCGATCGCCTCACCCTCTGAATATAAAAAAGAGCGAAAGTGCCAACCAGTGAAATCAGTTTCCTGAGCAGCTTTAGCATAGCTGCCTCCACAAGCACTGTTTTCTATTTATCACTATGAGTTGTGAACTTGGAATTAAAAAATTGTTTTAACTCAAGACTCACAACTCATAACTTTTTAAGATTATCGCACGGGTAGTTGCGGGTGTTGAACAGAATATTTTGCCACTATGCCAGAAATCTCAGGGTTGTAAAGTCTCAAATAATTCCAGTAGTTGCCAAATACTTGACGCACATAATTTTTGGTTTCATCAAAGGGAATTTCTTCAACAAACTCATCTGGATCTTTTGTAGTTAGAGTTTGCAGCCATTTGGAGACATTGCCGGGGCCAGCATTGTAACTGGCGATCGCGAGCAAGGAGTTATTGTTATATTGCTGATGGGTATGATCCAAATACCATGTACCCAGCATGATGTTATCGTTGGGATTTTCTAAGTTTATAGTTTTGATATCCAACTTGATTTGTGGGGCAATCCATTGAGCTGTACTCGGCAACAGCTGCATTAAACCAGTAGCATTAACAACGGATTTGATTTTTGGCTCAAACCGTGACTCTTGACGGATTAAGGCAGTGACGAGCAGAGGATTGAGTTGACGTTCAGTAGACCACTTTTCAATCTCCCGGAGATAGGGAAATGGATAACGGGCTTGCCAGTAGGTGATCTGTTTGCTCAGAGTCTGATATTGGGCAAGTTCAGCTGGTGTTTCCCGATCTTCCAATTTAGAAACTTTGTCAATTCCGATGAGATTTTCTCCCTTTGCCTGCCGGATCAACCCTTCAGTAAATTGCTCTGCTACCGTTGGCTGAATTTTGTTCTGAAATTCTGTTTGCCATTGTAACCAGGCATCGCGGTCTTGACCCAGCAGATATAATTCTTTGAAAGTCTCAGAACCAGCAGGCGGTAATGGACGCTGGGGTGCGATTACTTCCGGGTTCATGACGCGCACGTTGTCAAAGTTGCCAACATTTAGTCCCAGCATGGTCGCTGCTCGCCATGCATAGTAAGAGTAGGGAAACTGGCTAACCACATACTCATAAGCAGTTTGAGATTCCTGCTGTTTGCCTAGTAAAGCTGCCCATTTCCCTACCCAAAAGCCTGCTCTCGGAGCCAAAATACTATTGGGGTTGTTGGTGACAATTGGTTCTGCCCATTGCCAAGCACCGACGTAATCTTTGGTTTTGGCTTTATCTTGGGCGATTTTCCAGCGGTATTCTGCGGCTTCATCAGAATTGCCGTATTTGGCTATGAGTAATTGCCACGTCTCGCTAGCTGACTTTTGATTATTCAGGGCTTGGAGAGTTTTGGCTTTTTGTACCAGTGCAGCACTAGCTTGTTTGGGAAATTTACTAATTACCTGATCGAGATAGGGTAAGCCGTCTTTAGAAGTTTTTGCGGTTTCTGCTAACCGCAGTAGAGCATTCCCAGTTTCCTCAGTATTTGGAAATTGCTGCACCAATTGTTTATAGGTAGCGATCGCTTTTTCTTTATCTTTGCCTCCTACCTGTAAGCCCCGTGCGGTTCGGTAAAGGTTGCGCGATGTTTTGGGTGCTTTGGCATAAGCATTCGCCGCTTTCAGAAATTGACTATTTTCCCAATAGCTTGTACCAATGAGTTCCCACTCTTCAGGTTTGAGGGTAGGCTGTTTTACTAGCTGATCTAAAACGCCCACTATGCCTGGTTGGTCATAGGCATATTTAGCCAAGATTAATTGTAATTGTGGCTGATTGGGATTTTCTTGCAACCGTTTGCGGATAATTTCCCAAGTCAGAGGATTGGCAGGAAATTGAGCGATCGCAATTTCTTGTTGCTTCGGTTGAGCAATCAGATATAGCGCTTTCACTGCCGCCGCTTCTTTGGGATACAATTTCAGCACCCTTTGCCTAAGATCCGAAGCTTTGCCGTCCTCGCCCAGTATATCCTGTGCCTGCGCCTGTTTCAGCAAAATGTTGGGCGCGAGGATGGCATAGTCTTTCTCTAGTCCGTCCAGTAAAACCAGCGCTTTTTTTGCTTGGGTTCTTTCAATGTAATCACTCGCTAAAAGATAACGAGCGCGATTTCGATCTGGTGAACGAGACTGCCCGGCGATCGCTGCTAGTTTTGCCGCCCGTTCTGGCAGCGATTTTGATATCAGTGGAAAGACAGCTGATTGGGCAATGCTACCCTCTGATGTTTGCCCTGCTTGATTCTGACTCAGTTTGAGCCATTTCCCCAGAGATTTGCCAATCTCAGGTGCTGATACCATTGCCCCAGCTAAAAAGGCAAACAGTGCCGCACCCGCAATTATCGAAATTTGCTTTTTCTGTAGTTTCTTCAGCATGAATACCCGCTGAAAAGTTCCGGTGAGTTTCTTGAAACTCTAGCACTCCTAACCATCAGTCTTACCAATTTTTAATTTTAGATTTTTAATTTTATGTAGAAAAATCCTAATTTTCAATCCTACAGTTAGCAGTACTGAGTAAATAGCACATATTAGATACTATTACATCTATCTTTGGTATATCATAAATGGTTTATCAGATCATCAGAGAAGTCTGTAGACGCTTCTGCGGTCAGGGGGTCGTAGTCTTCTCTACTGGGTCTACTTTAAGATGAGCAGCCATAGGCATCACCGAAATAGCAAATGCGTAGTTTACCGCCGCAGGCATCGCTTCTGGAAATTCTCTAAATTGTGCTTACTCAAGCAATCCTGTTAGCTTTTACAGGAATCTCAATCACAAACTTTGTGCCTTGCCCTAGTGTGGAGTTACACGAAAGATTACCGCCATGCTTCTGGGTCACAATTTGATAGCTCATAAACAAACCCAAACCAGTACCTTTGCCAACGGGCTTGGTGGTGAAGAAAGGATCAAATAGTTTAGAGCGAATCTCTTTTGGAATGCCTATTCCATTGTCAGAAATCATAATCATCACTTGGTTTGTATCGATTTGACGAGTCTGAATCCAGATGGTATTGAGGTTGGCTGAAATATTTTGGAACGAACGCCCCTGATTAGATTCTTCTAATGCATCAACAGCATTGCTCAAAAGATTCATAAACACTTGATTAAGGGAGCTAGCATCACATTCAATCAGTGGTAACTGACCATATTCTTTAATAACCTGGATCTGGGGGCAATCGGCTGTCGATTGCAATCGATGTTGCAAAATCACTAAGGTACTATCAATCCCTTGATGAATGTCTACCGCTTTCAATCCTGCCTCATCCAAGCGTGAGAAGTTCCGCAGCGATAACACAATAGTAGAGATCCGCTCGGTACCAATTCTCATGGATTGAAGAATGTTGTTAACATCTGACCGTAAAAAGTCCAGTTCAAGTTTATCCAATTCTGCGTGCAGGGATTCAGCTGGATTTGGATAGTGCTGTTGGTAAACTTGCAATGCTCTCAGCAGATCTTGGATATACTCAGAAAGATAAATTAAGTTGCCATCAATGAAATTAACCGGGTTATTGATTTCATGTGCAACCCCTGCCACCATCTGTGCCAATGCAGACATTTTTTCACTGTGAAGCATCTGTAATTGAGTCTGTTTAAGCGTTTGTAGGGTTTGCTTCAGAGTCGTATTCTTTTCATTCAATTCTTCAGTTCTCTGCTGAACTCGAACTTCCAGAGTTTCATTGGTTCTGGCTAATTCGGCAAAAGCTAAACGCAGCTTGGTTTCTGCTTGTGCTCGTTCTGCGAACGTTGCTGTTAGCACAAGAATGGTGAGTGTAATCACGCCAATAAACGATTGCAGTTGCATCAAAGATTGGTTGAGATCCGCAGCCACAAAACCACCTTTGCCATTAACGGTTGCGATCACTGCGATCGCAGCCACAATAAAAGTTAACAGCGTTGCACCCGGTTGCCCCAGTCGAAAGGCAGACCAGATCAACATCGGAATCAACATATACTCCAGGTGATATCCCTCACTAAAAGCAACTTTACTGATGAAAATGACCAACCCCATCAGGATAACTGGCTCTACGATTAACCAGAATCTAAAAGGGCGTGACTTTGCTCTTGAGTCTCGAAGATCAGGGAGATTTTCACAATCCTCTGAGGTTGAACTGAGGGATAACCATTGCCAGATTGGATGTCGGTTTTTTTGAATGAATTGCCCCCAACTAAGCAGAATCGGGCTGACGATAAAAATTCCCGAAACATTAGAAATCCACCAGGTTAACCAAACTGTCCCATACGCTGTCCAGGGAACTTTACCACTCAACGCCAAGGAAGCCACTCCAACAGTTGCATTGATGATCGGCCCCACCATGCCGGTTAAGATCAAAAATTTAAACACGTCGGTGACACGTTCTAAGGGATAGTGAAGATTGGTAGTTTTCCGCAGCAGGAAGACACCCAACATAGTCCCCAAGGTTGTTCCGATCGCAATTAACAGAACTGGCAGCGTTGAAATCACCAGGGATAAGAAACTTGTTGAATCTCGGAACGCCCAGAAGTTGGCGAGAAATGAACCCAGCAAAACACCGTACCCGATCCAGTTACCAAACAACAGAACAGCCCCAGCAGCAATTCCATCCGGGGGCCAAACTGGAGTCACATTGTTCGGTGTGGAGGCAAGATGCCGTGAAATTTCAGCCATTCCATAATAGGCGATCGCCAAAACAACGATACCTCCGATTTGCCTTAGCCCATGAGGGAATATAGGGGATTTTTGTTGAATCATCTGTTTAGTGGCTGCTTGATATCAACGTTGCTTGTCTTTACATAGAATGCCCTTTTCCTTTAAGGTCGGAACACAAAGCAGCCATGAAAGAAAAGTAGGATGCGTTAGCGCCAGCGTAACGCATCACCCAAAACCCTCACGTTAAGAGATTGATGTATGTCGAAGTGCCATATGATTCTCAACCACATTCCATATTTCTTGTGTAATTTTGAGCTGTAAATATGCACCAACAGTAGGAAGTATTATTAATAAACCAATAACAATGACTACAAGCAAAGGTGTATTCCCATAGGGATAATAAGATTTTGCCAGAAACAAAAGTACTATACCAATAAATCCTATAATAATTTTGTCAACCCATTTTTGATTTCCTATCCAAATACGGGTTACTTCAGAACCAGTGTTTAACCTAACTGTTGTCCTCAGCGAAAGACCAAGCCAGTCACGAATGAGCGTAGACTGATTTGCATCTAAAATAATTGCACCTGCCGCTCCCTCTTTAAAGTCAACCTTGTAATTTTGTGTCTCAAAAAACTCACGAAACTCCCTAACCAATACAGCTACATCGACTTCTTTGCTAGAAAAATTCTTTGATGGCATTGTGAAGTTCCTCTTAAGTGAGTTCTTGAGATAGTGTGAGTAAGTAGTTGCGAATTTGTGTTGCTTCGTTGATCAAACGAGCCTGATCAGTGCTGAATTTTCCATGTGGACATATCATAATTAAGGCAAGCCATTCCTGCTTACCGACTTCTTCTGAAAGAAAGTCGGTTGTCTCCTTCCTCCACTGCAAGAAGTGTTTACGGACACTTGCAACGTTTGAGGTAGTTCGTGCATCATCGATAATTGCCTGCAAAAGCTGGATTTGCTGCTGTATTTTCTGACGCCGCGAAGTAGCTTTTGGCTGTTCTAGATTATTTGAAGCCACTTGAACTGTTGAGTTACGTGAAACGATTGTTTCAACAGCCCTCCGAATCCCTTGTGCTACATTCAAAAAAGCTTTATCTCGGTCAGCCCAAGTAGTGATAGGTTCCGCGTTCTTAGGAAGTGCCTGAAGTTTGCCAAAAGGTGCTCCTTGCCAATCTACAGGTTTGAGAATAATGGGGATTACACACGCATCCCCAACTTCATGTCGTTCCATTGCCCGTTTTACTTCGATGTCATAACAGTAGTCTGAAGCTAGAAAATCTGCACTAATTAACAATAAAATAATTTGGGCGGAGTTTAGATGTACATTGATCTTATTTGCCCACTCACTACCAGCCGTTATGTCACGATCATACCAGGCAGCAATAATGTCTTGCCGTCTCATCATAGTGAGATGCTTTGCTAACTCATCTCTCAAGGTTTCATCTCTATGGGAATAGGAGAAAAACACCTCAACACCCATGCGGCAGGTTCCTTTTATTACTTCTTATATAAAGTCTAATCCACTGGGCGCACATCAGACTTAACCGTGGTAGAAAAGCTGTCCGAAGTCCCCTAGATTAGAGATAATATTTCCAAAGCAATAACTCTCAAAAGTCATGACTCAAGCCATACCCAAGCTAGTAACCTTTGAGGAATTTGTCGATTGGCTACCTGAAAATCGACGAGTACGGTACGAACTACATAACGGAGAAATTGTTGAAATGGGGCAACCAGTAGGGGAACATGAGGAAGTTAAAGGATTTTTAGGTATTGAAATTCCTGTTGAAATCAAACGTCTAGGATTGCCCTACTTCATGCCCAACCAAGTTATAGTTAGACCTGCTGAAAAAGATTCTGGTTACATCCCAGATGTGTTAGTGCTAAACCGTGCAAATCTGGCAAACGAAAAATTATGGAAAAAAGAATCTATCGTTAGTTTAGGTGCATCAATACCTTTGGCGATTGAGGTTGTATCAACCAACTGGCGAGACGATTACTATTTAAAATATGCTGAGTATGAAGAGATGGGTATCCTGGAATACTGGATTGTCGATTATGCTGCCTTGGGTGGACGTAATTTTATCGGTAACCCCAAACAACCGACAATCACCGTTTGTAACTTAGTTGATGGGGAATATCAGATAAGTAAGTTTCGAGATAGCGATCTCATTGTTTCCC
Source organism: Nostoc sp. (assembly GCF_036917615.1). Classification (GTDB taxonomy): domain Bacteria; phylum Cyanobacteriota; class Cyanobacteriia; order Cyanobacteriales; family Nostocaceae; genus Nostoc. Next base: position 33,918 of record NZ_JBALCZ010000011.1, on the reverse strand, counting down.
ATACTTTTCCCGAATTGAATCTCACCCCAAACCAGATTTTTCAAGCTGCTGTGGTGTAGCGTTTATCTTTTGCCAATTCTGGAGTTCGCCCCTTCAAGCCAATCATTAACTTCAGCATAAACACCTTTAATATAGGTACTCGCTGCAAAAACCATAAACCCAGGCGACGAACCACCACCACAGGTAAGAAATTATTAGAAAACATCCGATCTAACAAATCGGTAAAACCTAAAATCGTCAGGTTCTCTAGCTTGCGCCAGCGTTCATAACCTTTAAGAATCTGAATATCGCCAATATCTTTACCCGCTAGGTGCGCTGCTTGGATTACTTGCGCTAAAGCCGCTGCATCCCGAATGCCCAGATTTAAACCTTGTCCGCCGACAGGATGGCAATTGTGCGCCGCATCACCAATTAATGCTAATCGGGGGAGAACATAGCGATCGCTTTGCATGAGTTGTACCTGAAATACAAAGCGATCGCCCAGTAATTCCAATTTCCCCATCTGATTGCCATAGCGACGGGTGAGTTCTTTTAAAAATTGCTGATCATCTAAAGCACATAAAGCTTTTGCTTCTTCGTGGGGGGCTGTCCAGACAATGCGGCAACGGTTACCCGATAAAGGTAAAATCGCAAAGGGCCCGCTAGACCAAAATCTTTCGTAAGCGGTGTTATTGTGCGGTTTTTCTGGTTTGACAAATGCAACTATGCAAGACTGCCAATATTTCCAGCCCAGAGTTTTGATACCAGCAGCTTGACGAATCGGCGATCGCGCCCCATCTGCTGCTATCAGTAATTTGCTTTTGACTGACCGTAACTGATCGGCAACTTTAATATCTATCGCTACTATGTCCTTTTGGTACTGCGTATTTACCACTTCAGCCGGACATAGATAAGTCACATTTGGACAATTTTGGACAAACTCCTGCAAAGGCTGCAACAGCGCTTGGTGTTCCGCCACATAACCCAACTCTGCTGTACCTATATCATCTGTAGCAAATTCCACCACATTGGGATAATCGGCATCAGAAAGACGAACTCGGCAATATTTGGCGATTTGAGGCAACATTTTGTCCCAAACTCCAATTCCTTGATAAATTAGTGACGAAAGCATGTGAACTGCATAGGCTTGCCCTTTAGCTACCGCAGCTGATGCCACTTTTGCCTCAATCAGCAACACACTCAACCCAGAATCTTTTAAAGCAGAGGCTAGAGTTAACCCAATAATCCCACCGCCGACAATTACCAAATCATATTCATATCCCCGCTCATCTGGCGGTGTTGGTTGAGGGGAAATTTGCTCAAGCTGCGTTAGGGCCATTGTTAAGTTAGGTTACAGCGTCTTAACTCTTATTTTTACGCGATCGCGCCCCTTTGAGCAAGTTGAGAAGGGCAAAGATTGAAAAACCTCGCTGCTGACTCCCACCAAAGGTTACGAAAGTTAAACAGACTTTTTATGTCAGATATATAACGAGCTGAGTCGCTTTGCTAGCAAGCATCTCCCAATAAATTCAGTATTATAACGTAGGATAATTTAAATATTTGCTGTAAAAATAAATACTAGTTTTATATATTTTGACCGCTATTTTACGGGGTCTTTACCCAAACATGGAGTACCGAAACTTATATTTGAGAAGTCTCGAAACACTTATACATCAGTGAACATGAAAAACATTAGCAAACTGGCTGTGGTAACTATTGGATCTGTGGCTCTGTCCTTGGGTATTGTCGGAAATGCACAAGAAGCTGACGCTACAGGCTTAATAAATGGTGGTTTTGAGCAGCCTGTTGTCTCTAGTAATAAGTCATGGGATTCGATAGATGCATCTCTTGTTCCTGGATGGAAGACTACAGCTACAGATAATAAAATTGAAATTCAAACTCGTAGACTGTTCCATGCTGGAGCATTAGGCACAGATCAATATGCTGAACTCAATGCTAATCAAGTATCTAGCTTATATCAAGATGTAGACACTACAGCTGGTTCAACTATGTTTTGGCGATTTTTCCATGAAGGTCGTCAAGGTATAGATACGATGCGTTTGTCTATTATCGACCTTGCTACTAACAATACTCTCTTCAGCCAACTATACAGCACTGATAACACAGCTTGGGTAGAATATCAAGGTGCAACTGTTGCCACTGGTGGTAAAACACGCTGGCAGTTTGACTCAGTATCTGCTGCTGGTGGTAATCCCACAATAGGAAACTTTTTGGATGAAGTTTACTTTGCAGAAAAACCGCCAGAAGGTTTCAAAACAGTTCCTGAACCTGCTTCTGTACTTGGTCTTTTAGCAATGGGTGCATTCGGTATTCTTTCCACCCGGAAGCGTAAACAGTTAAATCTTGGGAATTAACGACGGTTTGTAACGAGTTTTTGGGGTTCTACTAACTTTCTTTATGCTCATTAATCCAAGTGAAAGGTCTACAAAAAGTTCCTTTCATGACAACTATTTGGCATAAGAGGTATGGTAGAACCATTTTTTTATTTTAATTTCATATCAAATCTTAACTTTTCTTTTTACGCGATCGCACTCTCATAAGCAAGTTAATCAAAAAAACCCGCTGATTGGTAGGGATTCCAGCGGGCTTAAATAATACAATTATTTTTTAAGAGAAACCAACACTAAACTTTATTACAGAGCTACTAAAAACTTTTGCGCGTAATAGTAACTATCTATGAATTAGCTTTTTAGCATGATGCCTGTGATGTCTGTGATGTGTCTTGTGATAAACTTTACCAGCTTTTACGCTACCAGTATGGATAGTTTTAGCTTGAGCAACAGAAGTAAAAACGGTTACAGGGGCAGCAAATATTAAAGCCAAAAGTAAAACTTTAGCGAACTTATTCACTCGAAAATCCTCATCAGGTAATCAACAATCCAACTATCCAATAGGCATATGTCATCAGTTTGTAATTGATATGAATCTTTCATGTCTATTTTTACATCCGTAAAATTTAAGATTTACGGGGAATACTTGGCTAGAAAATACTCACAGCCATAATACTTGCTGGCATTTCAAAGATTAACATGATATTTTATACTTTTTTTGAATAAGTGCTATTTGGCGATAATGGCGGTGTTAATTTTAATTAAGAAATGCTGAGAGCCATCAACTCTTCTGCTATGTCAAAATTAGCTGTGACATTTTGCACGTCATCCAAGCCTTCTAGAGTATCAATTAACTTGAAAAGCGATCGCGCCTGCTCCGGATCAGTAACTTCTGCACTATTACTGGGAATCCAGCGCAATTCGGCGTCAGTCACCTGAAAGCGTTGGTCTTTGAGTGTCTGGCTAAGGGTTTCTAAATTTGCAATCTCAGTAAATACCTCAGCCATCTCATCTTCAGTCATTTCATAAGACTGGGCACCGCCTTCGAGAGATGCTTCTAAAAGCTGTTCTTCGTCAACCACACCCTGCACTACACAAACGCCTTTTTGGTCAAACATCCAGCTAACGCAACCTGTTTCACCAAGATTGCCACCATTTTTACTAAAAGCTACACGCAAGTCAGCAGCAGTGCGATTGCGATTATCTGTGAGGGCTTCGATTAAAATCGCTACACCACCAGGGCCGTAACCTTCGTAGCGAATCGCTTCAAAACTAGCATTATCCCCCCCAAAAGTGCCTGCACCTTTAGTGATCGCTCGTTCAATATTATCATTGGGGATACTTGCAGCCTTTGCCTTGTCAATCGCTGTGCGAAGTTGAAAATTCAGCGCCGGATCTGGTACGCCGCTTCTAGCAGCAACGATAATCGCCCTGGATAACTGAGTGAAGGTTTTTCCCTTTTTTGCATCTACTAGCGCTTTTTGGCGCTTAATATTTGCCCATTTACTGTGTCCTGCCATAATCTGAAATTATCAAAACTCTATTCAAGATTAGAATATATTTGCTGGCAAAAACCATGACTTCAGATAATTGTGCAAGGCTAGATCAGAGTCACAAATTTGTTGTGAGAGAACTAAGAGAATTGACCAATCATTTTAATCAACATTATGCACGATTTTTTTCCCTCCTCGCCGTGTCAAGCGAAAAAGAAAGAAAGTGTCACACTACTTTCGGAGGTTGCTGCTGGGATTATTGGTGGGCATACTAGCTTTAGTTGGATGACAAAGTATTCTACCTGGTGTAAGGAAGATAAAGTAATTCATTTAACCATGTGGCAAGGTGTAAATCCGCCCCCAAATCGGGATGTGCTGCAAAAACTGGTAGACAAATTCAATCAATCCCATTCAGATATTCAAGTAGAGTCGCTTTCTGTTGGGCAACAGGATCAGCAAATGCCCAAGATTTTAGCGGCGGTGGTAGGAAATGCACCCCCAGATTTGTTGTGGTATAACCCAACGATCGCAGGTCAATTGGTGGAACTTGGTGCTATTTTAGCTTTGGATGAAATGCTCGGAAAATCTCCCATAAAAGCCGAAATTGACCCCACTTTGTATGCATCAATGAAATACAACGGTAAGATTTCGTCTGTGCCCTTTGCTACAAATAATGTTGGTATTTTTTACCGTCCGAGTTTGTTTAAGGTAGCGGGGATTACTGAATTACCTCGCACTTGCCAGGAGTTTAGACAAGTTGCGAGGAAATTAACTCGTGATCCCAATGGCGATGGACGACCAGATCAATATGGGATGTTTCTGCCTTTAGGAAAGGGAGAATTTACAGTATTCACCTGGCTACCGTTTATGTGGAGTGGTGGCGGCGAGTTGGTGAGTGGTGATTCACAGAATGCGGCAGCAGTAGATTTGCAAGATAATCAAGGAGCGATGCCTGCGGCAACCCCAGAGGGGAACGCTGCTTTGCAATTCTGGCGCGATTTAATTACGGATGGTTCCGCTATTTTATCTGGGCCAGAACGGGGTTATGAGACAGATGACTTGCTGGCGGATAAAGTCGCGATCGCAATCCATTTCAGTGGTGAAGCGATCGCTATTTCTAAAATTTAAGGTTTTGCTTCTAAGATGAGATTAAACGGGGGTGCATCCCAGTTTTTATTCTTCCAATAAAGAGAATTTAAATCTGAGATTCTCAAGGGATAATCACAGCGGTCGCTATCTACCAGAACACCCATGAGTGAAGAATAAAACCAGCTTTTGATCGAACACGCTGGTGCGATCGCTAAAATAACTCTACAAAAACGCTTCCATAGAGGAACTAACTAGCGTCAGGGTTGATCGAAGAAGTAGTACGCAGTCAAATGCAGGAATATATAATGCCGGAAGTAGGGGTTTTGTTATTGAAAATGTCACAGGATAAAACACCGACAACATATTCTGCCTAATTTGTCAATATCTTTTACTGGACTGGTGCTCTAGTCATTATTTCTTTGCTTACAAATCTAATTTTTTGCGATCCTTCTATCATGCTCAGGGCAAATTGAGCAGAAGTAAAATCTTCTTCTTTTTTCTCATTTAACTTGGCCATCTCACCTGCTAATGCCTTAATATCAATCACTCCTTTAACTTCACCTTTGCAAGAAACATTCATCTTTTTATCTCCCTGGTCGCCATCGAGTTTTCGCAATCCTTTTTCAATCTGAAGTTTGTCAGATCCTGCTACTTTATTAATCGGATCTACGCCACAATTCACCGATTGTGACTTGAGAGAAAAGTCAACCGTATTCACTTCTCCCTTAAACAAACAGAGTAATATACTATCTGACAGCCGCTCTTTTCGTAGGATTGTCAGTTTATTGTTAGGGTCAGCAACACTTTTATCGTTGATGAGGACGTTATAACCTTCTACTTCTAAACCGGGCCAGCCTGATACTACCTCTGAGTGTAACAACAAGCCAGTGATTAGTTCATCGGCTCTCGTGTCTGACACGCTAGAGCTTGTTTGAGTATCTGTTTGTAAGTCAGAGGAAGTCACTCGCCCGATGCTAAAAGCTCCATCTTGCAAGCAGTCAACCCAATAAGAATCTACCCAAAAGAACCGGAGAGATTCTGGTGGAAGTAAGCGTTCATCGGGAACGAGATAGTTGAAGGGAATGCCTTTGAGGAGTTCTAAATCAGCGAACCAAGTGGCGATCGCTTCTGGTAACTTAACTTTAGGATCACTGGCTTCTCCTTGGAAAGGCAAATGGAGTACCTGTAGCTGCAACTTGTTCAGAGTTTGAGCATTAGCTCGCTTCCAGTTAAACAGCTCAACAGCAAGGCGTTGGTTTTGGAGAGTTAGCATCCGCCCTAATTCCCAAGCCGCAGCGTAGGAAACATCAAACAGACCGTTACTAGAATCATAACGCATTAGCGCGTCAGCCATTGGAACTGGCGCAGACAGCCGATCTGGACTCTTACCCGAACTGAGGGGACTGTGATACCAGGAAATAGTTTTATCGCCCTGTCGGAGAGCGTGTGCTAGAGGTACATAGCCCAGATTTAGGTAGTCCTTAGCCTCACTATTCTCTGGTTCGGGAAGTCTGAGGGTATCCGGTGTGCGATCGAGCTTTTTTAGCAATGCCGAAAAATTGTGCTGATTATTGACACAGGCAAAGCTCCAACTCGTTAAGCTGACTAAACGGATTAAGTCGTTATCTCCCGCTCCTTGGTAGTCAAACTCTCCTTTTTCTTTGCTACCTTTATAGCGGTTTTCCAGAGCCACCAAATGGACTGTACTGACTTCGCCTGCTTGAGGCAATCGGTTGCCCAACACGGTTGCCAAAGGTTCGCTCAGAGGCGAGTCACCAGCATCAGTAAGTACGTTAATGTGAGCGAGGAGAGCTACCTCTTTTTGCGTAGGAATAATCTGCGCTAAAAGTTTTTTGGGTACGTCAATAACGGTGAGTTCATCCTCTTCAGTTTGTCCAGGTTCATTAGCGAAATCTGGGAATTTAGCGACATTGCTAAGAGTGGATTTGAGGTCTTTTAATTTGATGGTTTGCGGCGTAGGTTTTTCTGATTCTCGAAACAATAATAGGGCTACCCAAGGCAGATCGGAATCATTTACATTAACCGATCGCTCCCAAGGTAAGGTGCCACGCTTAAGGGTAATGTGGGGCAGGGCGTTAGTATGCTCCCCCAAGTTTCCGGCGGGTGGAAAGACTGCGTAAATATCATTAACAGTTAGCGCGGCAAAGCGATGTCCCGTAACAACGAAGTCAAGAACTTGCGAAAATTTCTCCTCGGAAATTTTCTCAGAAGTCTTGGTTTTAATTGTTTGCTCAACCGTAACTTGATAGGTACCACTGTCTAGGGGTGGTTGTTGATACTCGATGAATTGAACTTTAAGATTTAACGCAGACATTGGATTAATCCTCTTACAAAAAAAGCAGTGGAGTATTAAGAGTCAGTAGTCGAGAGCCATAAGCTCTATGACTTAACTTGCGGGGCAATTACAAAAGCGTCAGCTACGGAATTAGTTAGTTGAACATCTTGGCTAGGAGTGAAACCAAGAGATTGTAAGAGTTGGTTGCGTCGAGTATTACTGGTACTGGCAATGCTGTTCTTCATAGTAGCTGTACGGCTCTCATCCGAGGCTGAGTTTGCCTGGAAAGCGGGAATATTTTTCCAAGCGTAGGGATTCCCTTGTGGTTCTATATCGTATTGCAACTTAGTGACATTAATGCTTTGGGTATTGCCAGGTTTCGGCGGGTTGCCGGGAAGGATGCGGAAACCTGAAAGGGTATTGTCTAAAAATTGTTGCTCGTTTGCTTCTGGTGGTAGAAGTCTCTCCGTTGAACGACTCGTTGTGACGCGGGCATCGCCCCACAGTCCTGTAGGGATTTGTTGAGTGGCTGGCTCAAAACTAAACTCGGTTTTATTTACCTCTACGCCATTGCGGGTAATTTTAATATTGTGAGTTGTCTCTAAGTCGTCATCCTTAATTCCCATTGAGCGAGCGCCAAAATGGGTATTTGCTGTTTCTTTTGTTAAGGCATCAGCATAGTAAGATGCTTGCTTGGTGGGAATCACAGAATTGGTGACTAGCTCGAATTCCTTGGCGTTAACGATAAATAAAGGAGCACCATTTGCTTGTTCGAGTTGTCTAACCAGTCCTTGGGTAACGGTAATGGTACAAACTGCTGCATCGTCTGGTAAGAAAGATGCTTTGAAAGTTGTCCAGTCGATGGGAGTCGGTAAGCGGGAAGATTGATCGCCGAATTCAATCGTAACTTTAATGAACAAAATCCAAAAGGTGGCTGTACCGCCAAATTCGGGTCCCCAAAGGTGCAGTTTAACTCCCAGACAAACAGGGCCGAGCCATCCCAAACCGGCACTGATCCGCACTTGAATCAGGATATCGTAGTAGTAGGGCTTCCAAGAGATCAGGAAGTGGGCTTCGGCAATAAAGTTTGCCCAAAGGGAACCAAGTTGGAAACTGGCTTCTAACTTGCCGCCTGCCATGATCGCATGGGCGCACAGGGCAAAATACATTTCGCCTTTTAGGGATAGAACACTGCCCACCTGCCAGTTAAAGCCAAGGCGAGGAACTGTGGGATAGTGGTCGGGTTTTTTGAAGGCGGGATGGTAGCCGCCCAAGGTAATTACAAAGTCGCCTGCGTGGGGTCCATCAAACCAGAAGTACATCGCAAAGCCGCCGGTTAAGCGGCAAGCTTTGGATAGGATGTAGGAATCTGAAGCAAGTTGAGCTTCAATGGATATCACTCCCTCATCCAGGGAAAATCTGGCTCTGAGGAGCATCGTCACTTCGGCGATGCAGCTAAGATTTTTCGAGTCTTCTGCTGGGGTGGGAATTTTCATGCTGGCAATCCCCAGGAGGTTCATCTCGAAACCTTCCCCGAAAGCGATCGTCAGCAAGGCAAAGCAGTCTACCATCTTGAAGCAGGTAAACTTGAGACCGATCGCCACAAAACCCGACCCCGGAGATAGGGTAATGTATTGATCCAGTTTGCTCAGTTGCTCGGTAATCAGTTCGCCGGTTTCAGAAGTCTCGCTATTGCTGACACCGCCCATTGCTTGAGCAACGAGAGGGAATTCGGTTAGTTTCTCGATCGAGGGAACTTTCAGGTAGCGGTTGTAGCCGAAACCGAGGGAGAATCCGGTGATTAAGAAGCAAGGCGGAACTACCAAAGGAAATTCGAGGACGACGTACAAGAAAAGCGCGGGTTCGTCTTTGTAATAGGTATAGGAACCAATGGCGCTGACACCGAAACCTTTACCCGCCTTGCCACCCTTGCTCGATAGCTTAAATTTGATGATGGCAGTCCCGATATATTCTTCATAAGCAATGCCGTCTTTTACTTTTTCGGTACGCAGCAGTGCGCCAGCTACTTCGAGGTTTTTGCTCTTGTATTCTATCCCAACTCCCGGTAGGCTGAAGCCGGGTGTGAGTGTGCCATCCAACGGAAGTGTCAGGGTTAGATCGTCGCAAGCGAGGGTAAAGTCAGATACCTTGAGCGCGGCATCAAACAAGACTGCCAGTTCTCCTTTGTTGTCTGTTTCTGCGTACTGGAAGCCAATCTGTTTGAGGAAAAACGGGCCGAAGGTTTTTTCAATACTGAACCAAATGCCCAGGTTGCTAGCAGTGGCTTCGCTATCGCTAGCAGAATCTTCTGGGGTGCTTTCCCCTCCTTCTTCTGAACTTACGGGCAAAATGTTGGGAGCATCGGGTAATCCCAAGGTGCCTGACAAGCTAAAGCCTTTGCGGACGGAGATATCTGCATCCTTGCCTTGTCCCTCACCAGGATCGGGGAGTTTGTCGATCGCGTCAGGGAGATTTTCGTTGAATTTGCGAATTTCTTTGAGGGTAAAAGGTTTGGAAGCGGCGACAATTCGCAGGGATGGCTCTATCGTTATATTAGCGATCGCATCGGGTAGTCCCTTGCCCACCAAGGGGAGGCTGTCCAATCTCAGTCCGTCGCCGAGCGCTAAATCTAGCCCAAACAGCCATTTTGCTGTCCCTTTATATTTACTGTAAATCACCATCAGATTATTGAAGCTGATGGGCTGAGTTCGCAGTCCCTCCGGCAGCAAATTGGCGATTTCTGTAGAGAGTGTTTCGATCAGGCTTCCTAGTTCTACGTTGATTTCATTTTCTACTGTGTAGGCGATAACATCCTTGTCGGTTCCATCGGCTTTCGTTTGGTAGTTGAAAGTGATTTCGGTATCGCCTACTTCAATTTTTATCTCACCGGGCGATTCTTGAGTTTTGTCGGGTGCTTTCTCTAGCTCTTGTTCTAATTGGGGTTTTGTGGGGGGCATAGGTTTTGGTTGGGCGCTCCGTTATGAATTTTAAGTAATGCTATAGAATCAGTAGGTTGATTCGATTGGTTTGTACTTTACTCAACCTACTGTCCCGTCTTAAATGAGTAGCTGGCGATCGCTCCTCAAATTTTGATTGAGGGGAACTGAGTCATCCTATAGGGAGGATATGAGTTTCTCATTTAACTCATTAACTTTTTCCTCAAGTCGCTCCATAGAACTTTGTTGACTCTTTACAACTTCATTCAAGTAGATGCACATCTTCTTGTATTGGATGCCATCCGGTTGGCCTGATTGGTTATAAATGACCAGAGACTTCAGACCAATTTTGTCGAGATCCTCAGCCAGATACCCGAAGTCCCATGTATTCGGATCTCCATAACCTTCCTTCATTTGATATTGCTTGGGTTGTAAGCTCAAGAGTTTTTGGAAATCATCTTCCAATGGAGCAATATTTTGTTTGTATCTTTCAGAAGAGCCTTCCCGAGCGATGCAATTCCACCTGTGTTCATTCTCGTGAGCTCCATCATAATTATTTGCTACCCATGTTACATCACACCCCCCGCCACCATTCCACACCGGCACATCACTTAGACGAATACGTCCTTCAACATGAAGTTTCTGTTTAGGGTCTGTTGTGCCAATGCCAACGTTGCCATTTTTTTCAATTCGCACCCGTTCATGACCATCTGTACAGATAGCTAACTTGCCATCTCCTTGCTGCTTTAGCCCCGTGTCATAATCACCAATTGCCAGATCTATCGTCGGGTTAGTTGTACGAATAGCGAGTTTGCCGCTGATGATCGCATCCCCACCATCCACATGCAGCTTTGCTGATGGATTAGTTGTGCCGATGCCAACGTTGCCTTGATGAGCGACAAGCATGGCAACATCAGTTCCGTTGCTTTTCAGAACCTTAATTAAATCTTCGTTAGCAGATTGGTCCGTATTAGCATGAAAAGCGATTGTTCCCCAGCTTTTTATCGAGCCAGTATCAATACGCAAATTTCCGTCTTTTATGTGCACTTTATCGCTGGGAGTAGTTATACCGATGCCGACTTTGCCATCAGAGGTCAGTCTCATACCTGTCGTTCCCATAGCGGATGTTGTCGATCCATAACGAAAGTCGATACAGTTTCCCGTCAGCGTCAATTCCCCTGTTCGGTCGCTGGCGCTGTTATCCCACATCTCGATCCAGGCGCGACTGTCGGTTGAGTTGGTGTTGGAATAGATAGAAAGTTTTTTATCCGATCCACCCTCAATCTGTCCAGATAGACGGATATTCCCATTAACATGAAGTTTAGCTGCCGGAGTAGTCGTGCCGATACCGACCTTGCCAATGACGATCGCATCCCCACCACTCACATGCAGCTTCGCTGAGGGAGAATTCGTGCCGATACCGACATAGCCATTTCTCTTTAGGGTGATTCCTTGCTCCCACTCCCACTGTCCATCTGATTTATCAGAAGTAATTTGCAGAAAATCATTATTTTCAGTATTACCTGTGCGGGAGTGAAAAATGAATTTTTTGTTGGCATCATTCTTCCCTAAAACTAAATCGCCGACAACATGCAGTTGTTTTGCTGGCGTTGTCGTCCCGATGCCTACCTGCGCGCCGCGATATAAAAACGGCGTTTTTTCAATCGGTACAACCAACTGTCCATCTGGATAGCCCCCAATATTTTGGTAGGTGATGTACAAATATGCTACGCCAGAAGCATTACCTGTCACCAGATTGCTAATATTTAGCTCGATCGCTTCTTTTGAAGTTAATTTGTCTTTTTTTGAACTTTCGTTTAGCTTAACCGTCCACTCCGCTGCATTTTGCGTCGGGTCAACCTTCCAGTTGTTTGTATCTGCCGAGGTAATGATGACCTTATTGGCTATAGTTGATGTGGTCAGAGCTTCTGCGCTATCGCCAGTCTCAAAGCTGACAATAAACTTTGAATTTGTTTTGTCCAATAACAGATTAGGTCGATTATTATTGGACGGGGGGCGATTAATTATCTGCAAGTTCAGGCTATTTGGGGTGGTTCCATCATTGAGAATGGTATTGGGGCCGATGAAACGGAATTGTAGCGGAATATTTTTATTGTCGGGATGATTCGTGACCGAAATGGTGTTCTTAATGCTGAGAGTCTCTGTAAAGTGCTCCCCACCATTCAAGAGTAGACCAGAACCATACAGCAGTTCTACATTGGTACTTTTGACGGCGCGATTATTAGCTGTGAAGTTTTTCAGAGTTAGCAAAACTCTATCTGATTTATTATCAGAATCAGAGTTTTGAGGTTTCAACACAAAGCCGGATTTGTGGAGAAAATAAAGAGTGAAAAAGTGGGAATCTTCATCGTAATTTACTTGCCATTCAGCAGGTTCTACTGAAATTTCGCTCGGTTCGATCTGAAGGTCTTTTTCCCAGCGGAGAGAGAAGTGGCATTTGTTCGCACTAGCAGAGCTATTTCCTCCGGCTTCAACAGTCGATAATTTACCAGCAGATGTCTGAAAGCGGATCTCCTCATCAGACTCGTTAAACACTTCCAAATATAGATCTAATTTGGGATTGCCATCTTCCAAATAGACGGTATTAATGATTTCTGACCTGCCATCCTTGTTGGCGTAATAAAGCTGGAAATTTAAGGGCTGGCTTGAGATAAATTCGTCGGGATCAAGAGCCTTCGCTGTCGCTGATTTTACAACTCTTTCAATCATGGTTTTTTCTCCTTGTTAAAAATCAATTACTCGCTGACGATTTGGGTTTCTTGTGGAAGTGAATTAGAATTTGCGGACGGCTGTAATTGGGCTTCTGCCTGCATCTGTATTTTGCCAATCAGTTGAAAGACTTGACGGTAAGGAATGTTGCCCAAAGCATCTAAAATTTGGTTTACTTCCCCTAAAGTTAAGGTAATTTTAATTTCCTGAGTTTCATTCATGGAGTTGATTTATTTCGAGTTAACTTCAACCAGCCTTCATAAATTTTTTGTGGGCTGGATAACGTGGCTTGGGAATTAAATTGATTAAGCGTCGCCGTTGACCAATTATTTCCCTCTTTCCCTAACCAAGACCAAACATAACCAGGCACTTCGGGAAGCGAGAGGTTAATCTGGTTGATGTCACTGAGAAGAGGGGCTGACAGGAAGGTGACTTCAATCGCTTGTAAAGCAGGAACGTACTGTTCCGGCGGAATGGAAATCCTCTTGGCAGGGAGTACGCCGCAACTGGCGTTTACTTGACCTCGCGGATCTACTAACATCACTAGGGTTTGGGCTGTGTTTGCCTCTAAGGTTTGCTCCAGGTTCACCGGCGTATCGGGGGTGCGATCGCCCGCATTATCAAACAGGGTTTTAATCTGCCGATGGGGAACATAGCAACTCTGAGGAGCATAAAAATTGTTGTCTTTGTAAGTACCCTCGGCTGTTTCCACCCAATAGCCCACTAAACTGTCATTAAACTGCTGGTACTCGCCAATGCGGATGGGAAATTCGACCTTTGGGAAAGCATCGGTAGTTCGGTCATCGTTGACAAAAATATCAGCAGAGAACGCAGTATCATTCTGGCTAATGGCAGGCAGTCCTTGCAGTTCTAAATTGACTTGCGATCGCACTAAAGCCAGAGGACGCGCTACCAGCAAAGATATGGCCTGATTTTGCGCGAAGCCCTCTGGGTCAATTGTTTCTAAGGCTTTATTGACAGTGGTAAGGAAATCGGTAAAAAAGCCTTCATTGTCTGCTTGGCTGACCAGATATTGTACGAGTTGGCGCAGGTATTGGTTGGCAATATCGGATATCTCAATCAGTTGGTTGCTGCCAGGAATTGCTCGCCAAGTTGCTGTGCGGTCAAGAATGCCCAAGGAAGTGCCCTGATTGTCATAAATCGTCAAGCTGTTATCTAAATTGTTAGGCAAAATCCAGCCACAAATTGGCGTTGTTGTCGGGTGGTCATTCATTTCCTGCTGTCCTTGACTAGCAGATAGCCAGCGCAAATTCAACCGGGCAGGTTGTGCCAAGCGTGGCGGCAAGTAAATTGGATACGTGCAGTTTGGCGGCGGTGTCAGGGGTTGACTGGTGACAATCTCAGTATTTTGGGGATTGTTAATATCAACTACGACTTTGACGCGCCCAAAAGTATCGACGATCCGCAACCCGCTAATTTTCATTGCTCCCGCACGGATGGGATTGAATTCGTTATACAAATAGGGCGATCGCAGAATGCTACCAGGCACGACACGGGCACCATCGTTAACACCCCCTCGCACCCCTTCCAGAAACCGAGATTCTGATTGTCCAGCCCGCGTATCGTCAACTCCCAACTGCATAGTGCGATTGTAAGTGAGTAGCGCGTCGTTAAAGCCACCGATGCTCTGCGCGAGGCAGTTGAGAGATTGGAGTTGCTCGTAAGCCCGCCGCGCCGTGTAAACCGGATTATTAGCTGACGGATTCTCCGGTTTGTACCAGTCTTTTACTGCTTTAAAATTCTGGCTGAGGAAGTCTTCTGTTTGCTGTTCTTGAGGGATTTTCTGCGCTTTGTAATAGTCTGGCAGCAGATACTTCTTCAAGTAATCAATGAGATTCTCTTTCAGCAGCGTGCCAGCAGAGGGAGAAAGGAAACTTGCACCACTGTAAAGATTAGCTGTGCCGCCGAAATAATTTGTCCCAGCTGTGCTTTTAAGCGAGAGTTCAACTGCATTTACTTGCAGTTCGTAATTATCTTTGAGAATATTAGTGTCGTAGTTGTTGCTGTGACTGTTTTGGCTGTTGTGCCGTAGCGGGAAAAATTGCACTGTCCATTCCAGCAGGAAGGGATTCCAAGGCTGATTTTTCCAGTCGTGGAAGCCAATTTTTTCCCCTGGCTGTTTGGCAATATCGTCTAGTTTTTTCTTAAGAATTGCTAGGATATTGTTTGGGAATTCCTGCCAGTTAATTGTCTGAGTTAACAACTCACATTCCAGCAAACCATCTTCACGCAAGCTACCGTCTTCACCATGTCGGTGGGTGGCTGTCACCGCATCGCCTGTCATTAAAATTACTGGATCGCTGGGCTGCCAGTAGCGCGGGCCAGGAACTATTTTGAGGATGTAAGATGGTCTGAGCAAGCCAATTTTTTCGCCGTAGCTCTGCTTAATTTCGTCGGGTGATAGAGGCTGCTGGTGAAAGTAAACGCTAGCAATACTGCCCGTTAGGTTTTCAGTGCGTTCAGTGCGGTTGAAGTTAGACATCAAGTGGATCACACCGTTCAAGGAAGTCTTTGCCTCCAAATAAAGGCAAACCCACTGATTCTTAGGAAGGTTCGCCCAACTGCAATCGGTTGCTTGCCCGTTCACATACATCTTTGCCCAATTGCTGCCAATTTCACTGGCAGCAAACCCACTATTTGCTAGATGATTCTCAGCATCTAAGAGATAACCTCGCCCCGCATCTGGAATTTTTACCCACATTGAGATTGCATGGACATTGTTCAACCCAGACACTTTGAAATAATTCTCAGTGTCTTTGAATTTCAAACAATTACCCGTCACTGAATCCGCAGCTAAGGTACAACTGCCTTCTACAGTTAGTTGGCTACCTTTAGGAGCAATAAAGCGGGATTCTTTATTGAAGCGATTGATATTAGCGATTAGATTATTAATCGACTGAACAAGTTGGGCAGCGATGGAGGTGCTTTCAGAATTGGGGGCTGAGGCGCTGACAATTTCATCTCGCTCGTCTTTTGTTAAGCTCAAGACTCCAGCAGCTTTGATCTCCTCGTTTAAGGCTGGCAGTCCATATTGGTTGACTGATTTTTTACCTGGCTGCTTTTTTGCTGGCAATTCAATGAAAGCTTTGATTAAATCACTATCGCTTTTATTTTTAACCGGCTTGGGTTTATTCTTTAGTATTGTCTTATCAACCACGTTATGGGTATAAGTGGCGAGCATATACTTGTACCAGTCAGCATAGACTTGTTCTCGAATCGAGCCAATTTTCGCTAATTTTTGGTCGTATTGGTGCTGTAAACCGTTAGTTGTATTAATCTGGTCTCCGATGCTGGTTGGTAACGTCACTTGCACCTGAGCCTCTCCTTGGGCAGCACTGGCAGGAACCGTTGAGTTACCTTCTGGCACTACCCGCCAAAGCATTTCCTTGGTCTGTCCGGCAAAGCCGTTTTCGTGCAGCGTTTCTCGAAACTTCGGCCCGAAATCCAGCTTTTGCTGTTCTAGGCGATCGCTCATTTGCAGCGCTTCTAACTGTTCTTCAATAATTTTGCGGTTTTCTGTGCCAGCATCAAGCTGACGGGCTAAATAAGCGGCGATCGCTTCCTCTTGCGTGTTGCCGACTGCGATCGTCGGATTGGGAAGAGTCGCTGCTGGATCGCTCAGAGAACCACCTGGTCTAAATGTCAATTGCGAGTAACACAGAATGCGATCGGGGAAGTTTTGGCTCCCTAACTCCGCTGTCCAACCCATTTTTTCTTGTAGAGCTTCCAACAGGGTTTGAGCGCTGTTCGCTGAATGTTCTCTTACAAATTGGGCAAGGCAATCTTTTTCGCTGTTGCTGTACCAGCCAATGAGATCGTATTGCAAGCCACCTGGCGGGGTTGCACCTTTAAACTCATCATCGTGAAATCCGAAGACACTGCGACAGTTGGGATAAAAACCAGCAAAGGCGGCTTTTTCGTTATCTAAATTATCGACTTTGGCAAAGGGTCCAATGGCTGTCAATGCTTCAACATATCGGGCATTTGCAGAGCCTGAAGGCCATTGAGCTAACTCCGACTTGCGTCCCAGAAAGCGAAAAGGCTGGTACTCGCCAGTACCAGGGTGACAAAGAATATTAATCGCGTCCTGTGGTGTCTCGCCCTCGGCATAAAGGTAATCACTTTCGACAACCCATTGTTTTTCTGGTTTATTGCCACCACGCCGGACAATCAACCAGCGGTTAGGAAGGAGAGGAAATGTAATGCCATCGGCTTTTGCAATCCCGTTAGTTAGAGCATCAGGCATTGCCCAGTGGAGGTGAATGCCTGCTTTCAGCGTCAAGTTGAGATTTTCAAACGGCGGAGATAATACAGTTTCGCTGAGATAAGCATATTCACGATTTGTTACGTTGCCTACTCGATCGCGGTAAGGAAGCTTACTATAGTCGGTCATCTTCTCTAGTACTGACGTATCGTTGGGGAGATAGAGCGCATCAAGATGAATTGGAACGAGGAGAGTATTGGTCATAACAGCATCCTATGGTGTGTGAATAAGTAATCAACTCGCAACGCCGAATTATTTATCTCAAAAAGCTATGATTTATCGCTTTTTCATGATGTATGCAAAGAAAAATCTCTTTTTCCTATTTCCAAATTAGGTTTTTTGGTAGCATGGACGTGGTGAGCCTGATCATTAAGAACGCAGATATCAGGATATTCAGTTAGTAAGTCTGCAATAATTTCTGCTTTCGGAATTTCCTCACGTTCCCCCATAAGTTCTTCCCACAGTGACGGGTTATCCTTGGCAAACCGGAACTGCTGCCAGTTCGTCACCATTATGAACGGGCCATCGCTGAGAGTTTCAATGGACTGCTGCTGGCATCGATGAAACTGTGGCCCGTCTTTGTCCTCTTCAAACAGATAGCTTAAAAGTTCTAACCTAGTCTGAGTGACACCAGCCCAACCCATATTTCGCCATCCTTCAACCTCACCCTGTAAGAGGGTAGGAATTAGTAGCCCGATAGTGTTGCCAGTATTGGCTTTGCGTTTGGCTTGTACCATGTAAATATCCCGCGCACCCCATCTAGTTTCACCAAATCAATTCGGTAAATACTTCGCCAACAAATCCTGCCCCTGCTCACCCATCTCTTGCAGTATTAACTCAATTTGCTTCATTGCCATTGGCGATGGTTTGGCGTGTCCATTTTCCCAGCGGTTCACTGTTGGATATACTACCCCCATCGCTGTTGCAAATTGTTCTTGTGTTAACTGATTAAATATACGTATTTCCCGAATGAGCTTGCCAACTTCTGGTTGGTTGATTATCAAAGGTTTTTTGAAGGTCATTTAGCTCATAATTCACTACTCCATATAGTGAGTGATATATATTTCATTACATCGTAGTAGCGCTCTAGCTTGATTGGCAGTTAGAGAATATACTGTATTTTTATTTTTAATTATTTCTACTTAAGTAATTATTCTGAGATAAATTAGTATAAAAAATGTATAGTAATACATTTATCTGTAAAAATAAGAACTTACTATAAAAATTTTGTGAAGGGTACGTCACTTACTGTGCGTTTGCTGATTTTGCAAGGGCCAGAGGTAATTATGTCTTGCACAGCTTGGAATCTAGCACATAAAGAGATTCAGACATTTTCATGAATGAAAGAATCTGTTTTTGAAGCTCGTTAATAGGCGTAACGAAGATGGTATCAGGGAGGAAATAGAGAGTTAGATTACAAAAAGCCTGAAGCATTTGCTCGGCAGATGGGCGATGTCTAACAACAAGCCGCGTTGCGTCTACAGTTTTTCGCTTTGGATTACCATCATAGAGGTCAGGCAAAGATTGTTGGGTTTGTAATGCATTCGCCTCTGGTCTGGTAGAGAAGAACGCAAAGGAAGAGAAGGAAGAAATGCTTAACGGAACTGTATTGCCGTTTAAATCACAAATGGTTCAAGTTCGCAGTTATACCACTCATCTTCAATACGTTCAGTAATCAGCGGTCTGATGATAAACTTGGGTGGACTACCATCCAGAACATCAATTCGCACGCATGAGTAAGGCAGGCGGTTCTGGAAAGGGTAGTCGTGACGACCCACAAAAAGCATTGAATCAGCAACTTTCCGAATGGGTTTACCTGCAATTTCAGTAAAAGTCTCCATCAATTCAGTCCCCCTTCGCCGTTGATAGCGGGGGCGATGACCACTACCACCAGAGATAATGCAGTTAATGTGGGAGTCAGCAAATCCGGTATCAGTTGTGCAAAGATGCTCCAAACAGTGAGCGTGACCATTTAAAATTAAATCCACTATGGGACGTTCTTTAATTAGAGAACCAAGAGTTTGTGCCACTTGTTCAAACACCCAGCGCAGACGGTGGCGAACTGCCAAGGTTTGTGCCTGATTCCATTTAGTAGCTTCTGTGACATACGGTGGATGGTGGAAAAAGATTACACGTCCGCGCACCTCGGAGGTGTTCCAAGATTCGATTAGTCTGCTTCGCAACCATTCAAGTTGTTCAAAGTCGATCGCAGGCATTTTCTCAGATGCCAATTGTTTTTCAATGTCGATTTTTACCTCGTTTATTTGGTCTAGTTTGGCGCTAAGGTCATCGAGTTGTTCTGCTTGGGTGGGTTTATCTGGGTTGAGGCGATCGTATATTTCCAAAATCTGCAATTCTTCTTGATCTATTTCCTGGCGACGCTTTTGCAATTGGCGGCGGTAAATTTCCCCCTCTTGAGTTGCAGGTAAGGGTGATGGTGTATTAAATGTGTTAGAATCCAGTGCGAAAAAGTCAATACCGCCGTAACGAAAAGTGTAATAGCGATTGGGTAAACGGGTAAACTGTCCAGGTTGATAACGCAAACAGCGCCCTGTGTCAGTCTTAGCAGTATAGTGTTGATCTAAATGACGTTCTAATTCTGGGGAAGACATCGCCTGAGTGTAGTCCATAAATGCTCGTGCATAGGCATTACCTTGATATGATCCATGCCAGCCAATCTCGATATCTTTGTAGCGGAACAGGCGACGTAGTGACGATGTTGTTCCAGTAAATAAACGGTACATCAACGGCACATCGTAGTAATCATGATTACCGAGTACTGGCAAGAATGGCAGATTAAATACCATGCGGTCATAGGGAATGCTTTTCGGGTTGTCGCCACCGACAAGAAATTCCCGGTAAGGCTCAATAAAGTTTGTTGAATAATACTCTTGGGAACCCACCACATAGATTACATCGCCTGTGTGCAACACAAAACTGCAATCATCGCGGTGAGAAAGCATTAGTTCAGCAACTTTTCGTTGGGGGTGGTGTCGAGAATGGGATTTGGTACCGGAATCACCGATAACCAAAAAGGAAAATTCTGGACTATCCTGCCTGCGATCGTCAATAACCATGCTGGTTTGGTCAATTCCCCGTTGCACAAAACTTGGATGCATCCACCGCACGCGTTCCTTCATCTTTTGAATTTTTACAGGAATCGGTGGATCGGAAATCAATTTCATGGCTGATAACTCTTGAATGCCTAATGCACATGCCGATTGTAACGAGATAATAAGGATTAGGGAGTGGGGACTGGGGAGTCCCTGGCTGTCTAATCAGTATTTAAGAGTATGAGACTCAAGTACAGTGCAAAGTTCCTGATGTTGATTGACCAAAGCATCCATCATTTATCCTCATTTTTTAGTTTGTCATTTGTCTAATGTGAAGAGTATGCAAAGATGACTATTTCCGCATGGATATCTAAGTAATATATTTACTGTGTAGTTATTGCGAGATTATTCAGATATTATCTATTTTCAAGCTAGACACCCACACAGAATAGCCTACAAGGAGGGTATAAAAATCTCTTTACCGTCAACAGTCAACTGTTAACCATTTTCTCTTCTAGTAGGACTTAGACGCTGGCAAAAACCAAACATTAAGGATGGGTTTTAGGCATTCAAGCTGAATCTTTCGATCCTTGTTTAATGATTTCTAGTGAATAACGATTACTTGAATGTTGAATTTTCAACAGCCAATAACATCCTCAACGGTGATGCTGGTGACGATACCTTGGATGCTGGGGCTTCATCAGGCAATAACTTCCTCTCTGGGGGCGATGGCAATGATTATCTTAACACCTCTAACGTTGTCAGCGGATACATCTCTTACCCCTCCTCAAGCAATAACACCCTCAATGGTGGCGCTGGTGACGATACCTTAAATGCTCAGTCTCCAAAAAGCGGCAATAATTTACTCTCTGGAGGCGATGGCAATGATTCTCTCTCCACTTCTGGTGTTTCTACTTATAGAGGGGATCCTAATTTTAGCTCTTCAGGCAATAACACCCTCAACGGTGGCGCTGGTAACGATACCTTGAGAGCTGAGTATTCAACAGGCAATAACTTCCTCTCTGGGGACGATGGCAATGATTCTCTCTCCATCTCTGCCTATCTTTTCGAGTACAGCGGTGGCAGCCTTTATTTCTCCTCCTCAGGCAATAACACCCTCAACGGTGGTGCTGGTGACGATACATTGGGGGCTGAACATTCAACAGGCAGTAACTTCCTCTCTGGGGGCGATGGCAATGATTCCTTCTCTCTAAGCCCCACATTTCCAGATACTGCCCCCTCTTATTTAGTGACTCAAACGGTAGATGGGGGTAAGGGTGACGATTTGTTGTCTATGGATTACACGTTAGCTACAGGGGGGATCATAACCACAATTAATCCTATTACCATTGGATCGATTAAGGCGGGCAAGTATGGGGTTAGTTACAAGAATATCGAACGATTAAATATCTCAGGTACAGCCTACAATGACAATATTGTTGGCAACAGTGGGAACGATACGCTTTCCACGGGCACGAGTGGCAAAGATACCATCGATGGGGGTAAGGGTGACGATGTGTTGTCCGTCGATTATAGCAATGCTACTGGGGGTATCACAACCACTTTCAATGCCACTACTAACATTGGAGCAATTACGGCAGGCACAAGTCAGGTTAGCTACAAGAATATCGAAGGATTAAATATCTTAGGTACAGCCTACAATGACAATATTGTTGGCAACAATGGCAATGATACGCTCTCCACGGGCACGAGTGGCAAAGATACCATCGATGGCGGTACAGGTGACGATGTGTTGTTCGTCAATTACAGCAATGCTACTGGGGGTATTACAACCAGTTTCAATGCCACTACTAACATTGGAGCAATTACGGCAGGCACAAGTCGGGTTAGCTACAAGAATATCGAACGATTAAATATCTCAGGTACAGCCTACAATGACAATATTGTTGGCAGCAATGGCAATGATACACTCGGTGGGGTCAATGCTTATGGCAATGATACGATAGATGGGGGAGCAGGTGACGATCGCTTGATTGTTGACTATTCATCAGGCGATAATCTCCTCTCTGGAGGCGATGGTAATGATACTTTCACAGTCTCTCTGGCATCTGGTAAGAACACCCTCATAGGTGGTAATGGCAACGATCGCTTGATTGTTGGCAATTCTTCATCAGGCGATAACCTCCTTTCTGGAGGCGATGGTAATGATACTCTCACAGCCTCTCAGGGATATGGTAAGAACACCCTCATTGGTGGTAATGGCAATGATTACCTCAGAGGTGGTTCTGGTAATGATAGCCTTTATGGAGGAACTGGTACTGATACCTTTGCTTTCAATGATTACAATGGAGGTATTGATAGACTTTATGACTTCAACGCCACTAATGAATTGATTCAGGTATCGGCTGCTGGTTTTGGTGGCGGGTTATCAATAGGTTCACTTCAGAAAAGTCAGTTTACACTCGGAACATCTGCAACGACAAGCAATCAACGATTTATCTATAACAATATTACAGGTGCATTGTTCTTTGATCAAGATGGCAGTGCGTCTGAGTTTACTCAGGTAAAATTTGCTTTAGTTACTGCTGGTGTGACACTCTCCATAAACAACTTTGTGGTTTTTTAATCATAATTAGCGCTCTTGTATCACTGAGGTACGGAATGGGAGGTATATTTTAAACACCTCCCATTAATTTTTTCAATAGACATAAAAGTGAGAAAGAATGTAGAGGCATAGCACTGCTACATTTATACAAAGGTTCTGGATAACGCATATTTAATTTCACTCCTATGTCTATTGGTTTCCAGCAATTTGTGGCGATAGTAATTCTTGCTCTACGAAATAACAATAGAACTTCCAAACTACCAGTAGAGATTTTTCTGAATGAATATAAGGTATCCCTGATAAATCAATCCCTATTAGAAAAGCTAAATTTTGATGAATTACATACCATGTCAGTTATCTAAGTTTTTTAGTCATTATCCAATAGTCATAAAGTCGCGATCGCAAACTAAGAGTTGCAGATTTTTCTGATTCCCGACTTCTTTCCACCTCCAAAATATTCATTTTCTCAATACTTAATCCCAGTCTTTAATCCCCAATCTCTAAGGTAAATTTTCTCGCAGTAATGCTCGAAAGCCTGCTTGTTGAAAATGCTCATCAGCAGTTAGTGCTTCAGTGATTCCGCTATATTGCATCACAATAAAAGATACGCAATCCCCAAATCCCCATTCTTTCTCTGTTCGTTCCCGATATAACTCGAAAGCACGTTCGTAGAGTTCCTGGGAGAGAGGAACAATTTCTACTTTGGAGTCTGCTACTAGAGAATTTAATAATATGATTGCCGCTTGACGATAAGGTCGTTGGGATAAAGCATTGCCAATTTCCAACATCACCGCCTGTGTTGTCACCAAACGTGTTTCTGCTACTTGTAACATTTTAGCCAGATGTAAGGCTCGGTCATGCAAGCGATCGCTCGGTGCAGATAAGGCAATGGCAAATGATGTATCAAGAAAGACTTCAGAATGCATGGAAAGTTTACTTACTGTACAAATATTTATCTATATTGGTAGACCAGTCAGGTGGCCCATCTAAGTTGAGCGATCGCGCCGTTTGCAGAAATGATACCGTTTCATGTTCACCTGGCGGTAAAATTTCAATACTGATTCGCACGCGGGTATTGATTGGCAGTGCGATCGGTTCAGCCGGATAGAACACTTTACCATTAAACACAGCTGTGATTTTTTCTACCATTTTTCGCAAAAAGTGCTTTTAGTCTATCCTAAGCTGGTTGTGGCAATACGGATAGAGTAGACAACGCAATAACTAGTGAAGATACTTATAGCTGTCTTACGAATTATATCGATTTTTCAGAATTGCCTAAGTCACCAACTGAACTAATGTTAGTTAAATCCCTGCTCTCAGCTATTTATCAAAATCCGAGATTCTGGGTCTGTGAAGTTGCAGTGGTCTTGGTCTTTTACAGACAAAAGGAGGAAAAATTTTGCTTTTTCCCAATTCTTAGCAAAAAATTATTACTAGCATTTTATACATAAATAATGTATGTAGTCCGTAAATAAATCAGCTTTTTAGAGTTTGGCAGAGTGCAAAGCTTATACCCTATCTTTGCTACTTTGATGAGAAACTCCCGACTTAATAAAAAAAATTGAAGCCAGATGAGAACTAATGTTCTATATATCCTATAATTCTTTTAATTACGGTATCCGTCTAGAAATACCGTAGATTTAGGGGTGTATTCTGATGAGCAAGTCGCAAAAACTGACACAATTAAGTAAATTCCTCACTGAGGCAATGCAGGCTTATGCCATGAAAGCTTTGCAGACTATACAACTCTCGTATAAACAGACAATTAAAAGTTGGTTGAATGGACACACTTTGCAAAGCTTTGTGAGTCTGTTTTTAATAAGTACTTTTTTGAGTATAGCAGTTGCCTCCTGCTCTGGAAGCAGTTCAGCTAGCAAAAATGATGTTAAGCTAAAACTCGTTTCTTTCTCTGTTACCAAAGCGGCTCATGACCAGATAATTCCCAAATTTGTCCAAAAGTGGAAGCAAGAACATAACCAAAACGTCACATTTGAGCAAAGTTATGGGGGTTCTGGCGCTCAAGCGGGTGCTGTCATTGCTGGTTCGCAAGAAGCAGATATAGTACATTTGGCACTTCCTCTGGATGTCAGCAAAATTGCTCTTGCAGGTTTGATTAAATCAGGTTGGGAAACCAAAGCTCCGAGAAATGGTATTGTTAGTAAATCGGTTGCTGCGATCGTCACCCGCGAAGGCAATCCCAAAGGTATCAATACTTGGGCAGACTTAGCAAAAGATGGCGTGAAAGTGATTGCCGCTAACCCAAAAACTTCTGGTATTGCTATCTGGGAATTCTTGGCTTTTTGGGGTTCCGTGAGTCTAACCGGAGGTGACGAAGCAACAGCGCTAGATTACGTCACCAAAGTTTATAAAAACACTCTTATTCTGACGAAAGATGCTCGTGAAGCTAGCAATTTATTTTTCCAACAAAATCAGGGTGATGTCTTAATCAACTACGAGAATGAAGTAATTTTAGCAGGAAAAAATGGGATTAAACTACCTTATGTTGTACCCCAAGTCAATATTTCCATTGATAATCCTGTAGCCGTAGTTGATAAAAACGTTGATAAACACGGTACAAGGGAAGTTGCACAAGCATTTGTTGATTTTCTTTACTCGACAGAAGCTCAACGAGAATTTGCTAAATTACAATATCGTCCTGTTAACCCCACTGTCACTCAAGAAGTAGCATCACAATATCAGCCAATTAAAACTTTATTCACATCTCAAGATTTAGGTGGCTGGGATATTATCCAGAAAAAGTTTTTTGGAGATGGGGCTATTTTTGACAAAATTAAGGCTGCTAGCAAAGCATGATAGCTATACTTTTCGTGCAGCATTATCTACTAACAGATAGCCAAGCATAAGGAATTTTAAATCACTTTACTCAATTGATAATTTATGAGCTTACGTAGCAGATTTAAGGATAAATTTTTCCTGATATTTTTAATGATTATTGCCAGCAGTATCACTGCTTGTAGCAGCAACGAAGAAAAGAAAAGTCAGGTGAGTATTGATGGTGCAGCTGTAGGTTTTCCTATTTCTTTAGCAGTCGCAGAAGAATACGGTAAAGTCAAACCTGAAGCTAAAGTAAGCGTTGCCTCAAGTGGTACTGGTGGCGGTATCAGTAAATTTTGTAATGGCGATATTGATATAGCTGGTGCTTCTCGTACTATTAGAGATGAAGAAATCAAAAAATGTAAAAGTAAGAATATTGAATTTGTCGAGTTGCCTATAGCTTTAGATGGCATCGCTGTGATTGCTAACCGCCAAAATAACTTTGCCAAATGTTTAACTATCAAGGAACTGGGTAAGATTTGGGGTGGCAAATCAGATGGTAAAGTATTGAGATGGAATCAAGTTAATCCCAAGTTTCCTAACCAAAAACTGAAGCTGTATGCTCCATCTTCTGATACGGGAACATTTGATTATATGACTCAAGCTGTGACTGGTAAAGCCAAGAATGGCCGTACAGATTACACTGCCACTCAAAATCAAAACCTTCTCGTACAAGGAGTGTCAGGTGATGTAACAGCCTTGGGTTATGTAGGGATATCTTACTATATTCAAAATCAACAAAAACTGAATCTAGTTGCTGTAGAAAGTCTTGCAGGAAAGTGTGAAAAACCAGTGCCAGTGGATAATGTAATTAAAAACATATATACACCTTTATCTCGTCCTCTGTTCATCTATGTTAGTAAAAAATCCTTAGACAATAAGTCAGCAGTCAAAGAATTTGTAGATTTTTATCTAGAAAATTCTTGGAAGTGGGTAGATAGTGTTGGTTATGTGGCACTACCGGATGAAGCTTATCTCAAAGTCAAACAAAAATTTGCTACTGGTGAAACTGGGACAAAGTTTAAAAAAGCAAAACCAGGTGAACCAATCACAAACTTTATTTAAATAAAGTCTCAGTCATTGTAGTCTGATTGTAGTCAAAAATTTACTGTTTATGCAAAGTACCAATTATCAAGACGATCCTTATCTACAACCCAGAGAGTCATTAGAAAAAAATGCATCTGAAGATATTTCAGAAAAAATTGTTGCGGCGATTTTATTTGCTTGTGCTTTAGTCTCGGTTTTGACTACCTTTGGTATTGTCGTAATTATTTTTCAGGAGACATTCAGCTTTTTCCAAGAAGTCTCTTTTGCCAAATTCTTTCTTGATACTAAATGGACACCTTTATTTGCCGATAAACATTTTGGTGTTTGGCCATTGATTAATGGCACTTTATTAACTACAGCTATTGCAATGGCAGTTGCTATTCCTTTGGGTTTATCTTCTGCTATTTATTTGAGTGAATATGCTGAACCTAAAGTTGCGGCAATTTTGCGTCCAGCGGTGGAGCTTTTGGCAGGAATACCAACGGTAGTATATGGTTACTTTGCACTGTTGTTCCTTACACCATTGCTGCGAAATTTTATCCCTCTGGAAATATTCAACGCTTTGAGTGCGGGGTTAATGATGGGGGTAATGATTACTCCTACTGTTGGTTCTATCAGCTTAGATGCTATCCGAGCAGTTCCCCGTTCTTTGCGAGAAGGAGCTTATGCTTTAGGTATCACTAAACTGGAAACCATTTTTAAAGTAGTTCTACCAGCCGCGCTTTCTGGAATTATAGCCTCAATTATTTTGGGTATTTCTCGCGCTGTAGGTGAAACAATGACTGTCCTCATCGCCGCCGGACAACAACCAAGACTAACTATTAATTTTGCGGAATCAATAGAAACAATGACAGCTTACATGGCACAAATTTCTGGTGGAGATAGTCCACGTGGTAGTCTTAATTTCAGGACATTATATGCTGTAGGCGCTGTTCTGTTTCTACTTACGCTTGCTTTGAATATTGTTAGTTACTGGATTGCTAATCGCTTTAAAGAAAAATACGACTAAATAGATATGGCTACAAGTTATCAACAAGATGATTCTTTAGAATCTGCGGCAGAATTTACCGATAATGTTGAGAGTAGGGATAAATTAGGCAAAGTATTTGAAGTACTTTTTTTGTTAGGATTGCTGATTGGTTTATTTATCCTAGCGTTACTACTTTTTGATATTTTGAAAGACGGATTAGGCAGATTTTTATCACCCGGCTTTCTTACAGAAACTCCTTCTCGTTTTCCTGACCAAGGTGGTATTCGTCCTGCGATTATCAGCAGTATGCTTTTAGGATCTGTTGTGATTTTAGTAACTGTCCCAATTGGTGTTGGAGCAGCTTTATATCTAGAAGAATATGCACCTAAAGCTTGGTGGACAGCGATTATTGAGATTAATATCAGTAATCTGGCAGGTGTGCCTTCTATTGTCTATGGATTGCTGGGTTTAGGGGTTTTCAATTATTTGCTTGGGTTTGGCCCCGCTTTAATTTCTGGTGCATTGACTTTATCTTTGTTGTCTTTACCAGTAATTATTGTGACAGCTAGAGAAGCAATTCGCGCTGTCCCAGATTCCCTAAGAAATGCTTCTTACGGATTAGGTGTCACAAAATGGCGAACTATCAGCAGTCACGTGTTACCTTATGCTGTTCCTGGTATTTTGACGGGGGTAATTATCTCTGTATCCCGCGCTATTGGTGATGCAGCCTCTCTGATTGTTGTAGGTGCTGTGGGTTTTCTCACCTTTAACCCTGGTTTGTTTCAGAGATTTATGGCATTACCCATTCAAATTTACAGTTATATAACTCGTCCTGAACCGGGTTTTGCTAGTGCAGCAGCAGCGACAATTATTGCGTTGTTAATCTTGATTTTAGTCTTAAATGGTGTAGCAATTTATATTCGACAACGCTTCTCAATAAGTTAGGTAATTAAATATCTAATTAGATACATTCACGGATATTAGGAGAACAGCCAAATGACTTATAGCAATAGTAGAAGTCAATCAGATAGTGCCACAATAGACCAAGACAAGGGTGTATTCAATGTTGAAGGTTTGAAGGTCTACTATGGGGGATTTTTGGCACTTTTAGATGTTTATCTAAAGATTCCTGAAAAACAAATTATTGCTTTTATTGGGCCTTCAGGATGTGGTAAAAGTACTTTATTGCGTTGCTTCAACCGGATGAATGATTTAATTCCTGGAGCTAAGGTAGAAGGGAGACTTAATTACCGCGATCGCAACATTTACGATCCTAAGATAAATTCGGTCAAATTGCGCCGCCAAATCGGAATGGTTTTTCAAAGACCGAATCCTTTCCCCAAGTCAATATACGAAAATATTTCCTTTGGGCCGCGTGCTAACGGTTATAAAGGTAACATTGATGAATTGGTAGAAGATTCCCTTAGACGCGCTGCTATCTGGGATGAAGTGAAGGATAAACTTAAAGAGAAGGGGACTGCATTATCTGGCGGACAACAGCAACGACTTTGCATTGCTCGTGCGATCGCTATGAAGCCAGATGTATTATTAATGGATGAACCATGTTCTGCTTTAGACCCAATTTCTAGCCGCCAAGTAGAAGAACTCTGCTTAGAACTCAAGCAACAATACACCATTATTATGGTGACACACAATATGCAGCAAGCTTCTAGAGTCGCAGACTTCACGGCTTTCTTCAATACAGAAATTGACGAGCATGGTAAACGTCGCGGAAAATTAGTTGAGTTTAATCCTACGGCGCAAATGTTCAGTTCTCCTCAAACCAAAGAAGCTGAGGATTATATCAGTGGACGTTTCGGTTAAATTCGTAATGACGGTAGGGAATGCGTTGTAGTTCTAATTCTGATGTGAGTTTGACAAACCTCTCCCTGTCTTGAACTAAAGTTCAAGTCTGTCCCTCTCCGAGTCGGAGAGGGACGGTTTTGCGTAGTAAAACCAAGGAGAGGTTTTTTTGATTACTATATAAGCTGTCGAATTTACGTTAATTCTGGAAAATATGCTGAGGCTTAATAGTACTAAATCAAAGTAATATTTCAGTTTAGTACTTATACTGTGTATTATGTTTAAGCCTTTGTCATTTGCTTTAGTTGCAGCTACCGTTTTAGTGACATCAATAAATAATCCCAGCAATACTTTAGCTCGAACTTGTGCTTCTAAGTGTGGTTCGCCCCCGATTCAGTTTACACCTGGGCAACACATCCGGGTTGAAGTTGTAAATAGCACACCTAATCTGATTAAAATCCAAAAACCCTCTGGGACTGATGCAATATCCTTGAGTCCAGGACAGAAATTAAATCTAGAACAAATAGAGGGTACAGAGCCAAATACATCTCTGATATTTTGGAGCGAAAAGGGTTTATCATTACAAGCAATTGTCTCGAAACCTAACTTTGGCACATTGCGGCTGGAACTCCGTCCGACTTTGCGCTCTCCGGGCGATCGCTCGTTATATATTATGGATGATGGTAGAATCAACGTGTTTTAACATAAGTGTTAGGAGTTAGGAGTTAAGAAATAACTTTTAATTAAAAACTCCTAATTTATAACTCCTAACTTTTATTGTGCTAGACCGAGCTGTATCTGAACTATCAAAACCTAGCAAGCGCTTACCTGATCAGCGCTGGCAAATTTATCCACAAAAACCAGAATTTGCCCAAAAGCTGGCGGTTTTGACAAATACTTCCCCCATTATCAGTCAACTGCTGATTAATCGGGGTATGGAAACACCAGAACAGGTACAAGCATTTTTAGAGCCAGAGTCTTTAGTCTTACCTTCGCCGTTGGAAGATTTCCCAGATTTGGCGATTAGTTTGGAATTGTTGCAAAATGCGATCGCTTCTCAAACAAAAATTGCTATTTGTGGTGATTACGATGCTGATGGGATGACCAGCACTGCTCTACTTTTACGTAGTCTCCGCACTTTAGGCGCACAAGTAGATTATGCTATCCCTAGCCGGATGCACGAAGGCTACGGTATTAATAAACGCATAGTTGAAGAATTTCACAGCGAAGGAGTGGGATTAATTCTCACTGTAGATAATGGCATATCTGCGTTTGAACCAGTTGCTAGAGCTAGAGAACTTGGTCTTGCAGTGATTATCACCGATCACCATGATATCCCCCAAAAATTACCGCCAGCTAACGCTATCCTCAACCCTAAGCTAATAGCCGAATCCTCACCTTATCGGGGTGTTGCTGGTGTTGGTGTTGCCTACATTTTGGCAGTGTCTCTAGCACAACAGCTAGGGGAAACTAAGGGCTTGATCCAGCCGATGCTAGCACTATTTACATTGGGAACGATCGCAGATTTAGCCCCCTTAACTGGCGTGAATCGCCGTTGGGTGAAACGTGGTTTACAGCATTTACCCAAATCCAACTTAGCTGGGGTGCAGGCGTTGATTCAGGTAAGCGGCGTGCAGGCGAGGGGAGAGGGGGAGCAGGGGAGCAGGGGAGCAGGGGGAGCAGGGGGAGCAGGGGGAGCAGGGGGAGCAGGGGGAGCAGGGGAGAAAAAATTTAATATTCCTAACTCCTCACTCCTAACTCCTAACTCCTCAAATCCCAAATCACTAAAGCCTGAAGATATCGGGTTTCGCTTGGGGCCGCGAATTAATGCTATAGGTCGGATTGGTAATCCCCAGACTGTGATTGAATTGCTGACTACAGATGATATGGGGGTGGCGCTGGAAAGAGCAATGCAGTGCGAACAAATCAACGCCTCTCGCCAGGAAATGTGTCAGCAAATTGAACAAGAAGCGATCGCTTATGTAGAGACAGAATTTGTTGCCTCTCTACAAAAAGACCGTGTATTAATTGTTGTTCAACCCAATTGGCATCACGGCGTTATTGGTATCGTTGCCTCCCGCTTGGTGGAACGCTACGGTGTTCCCGTGTTTATCGGTACTTATGAGGATGAGCAACATATACGCGGTTCAGCACGCTCAATTCCAGAGTTTCATGTATTTGAAGCTTTGGAATATTGTCACGATTTACTAGGGAAATTTGGTGGACACAAAGCAGCCGGGGGATTCTCTCTAGCAGCAGAAAATTTACAGGTGTTGCGATCGCGTTTGATTGAGTTTGCTAACCAGTGTCTTGAACCCCAACATCTCAAGCCTCTCTTAAAAATTGATGCCGAAGTCAACCTCAATCAAATCAATCAGCAGCTTTATCAACAGCTTAATGCTCTACACCCCTGTGGTATGGACAACCCCGATCCAGTTTTTTGGACACATAATGTTCAAGTGGTTGAGCAAAAAATCGTTGGTAAGGGTCACATTAAACTGACAATTGCTCAAACTATTGATCATCAGGAGTACAAAATTAAAGCGATCGCCTGGCGTTGGGGCGACTACTTCCGCTTACCACCGCGAGTGGATGTCGCTTACAAACTGCGAGAAAATTACTTTAACGGTAACACCACCATCGAGCTAGAGTTAATAGGAGTCAGACTGCCAATTCAGCTTCAACAATTTTTTGCTTCGCCACCTATCCAGTCAAGCACTACCTTTGAGTACAACAAGCGACAGTATACTTGTGGTTTCTATAAAAACGGTATTCAAGCAGAATTAAGAATTAAAAATTCTGAAGGCAAAGTCTTAGCCATGCAGCCAGGACGTATAATTGGTTTGCTGGGCACTAATCGTCAAAATGCCAAAGAAGTTGATATTTCTCAACCACAGTATGACAATATTATCCAAGCTGCCCTTCAGGCATTATCGGTATTGAGCGCTGAGTCATGAGTTATGAGTTATAAGTTATGAGTTATGAGTTTTAAATTCCAAAGTTTTCTTTTACTCAGCACTCCACACTCCTTCTCACTCAGTACTCAGCACTCTGCACTGTTAAAGGTTGCCGTTGCGAAATGCCAGCACAAAGATTACTGCTGGGCCAGCAATCACAATTAGCGCCACGGACAGCAATTGGAAAATGACTTCCCAATTGATACTGGTAAAAGCGTTAAACAAGTCAGACACAGCGTCAAACATTTTTCCTCTTCTCCTGCCAATTGTCTTGAAAAATTCAAGAACTTAGTTATAAAACCCGCAATCGATCATATCTGGCTATGGCCTGCTAGATTTAATTTACTTAACAAAATTATAAGAAAAGACATAAAAACGTAAAATAGGGGCATTAGTCATTAGTCATTAGTCATTGGTCACTTGTACTGAGCGAAGCCGAAGTATTAGTTAGGAACTCTCGCCCTGCCTCCCCCAGTCCCCAGTCCCCAGTCCCCAGTCCCCAGTCCCCAGTCCCCAGTCCCCACTCCCTAATACAAAATGGCAACTTGGCAATGTATTAAGCAATGTGGAGCCTGCTGTAATCTTGATCCAGCAGAGCGTCCAGATTTGGAAGAGTATCTCTCACCACCAGAACTAGAACTCTACCTCAGCATGGTAGGCGAAGGAGGATGGTGCGTTAATTTCGACCATACCACGCGAGAATGTCGCATCTACCCCAATCGTCCTCGCTTCTGCCGTGTGGAATCAGAAGTGTTTCAAGATATGTATGGGGTTGAACCAGAAGAAGTTAACGATTTTGCTATTGACTGCTGTCGCCAGCAAATAGAGGGAGTATATGGCGATCGCAGTCTGGAAATACTACGCTTCAATAAAACTGTAGGGCTGTGAAGAGTATGGAAGGACGCAAAGACACTCGATAATTTTTTTGTATTTATCTGTGGAGTTGCAATTTATTAATAATCTGAGAATATGATAGAAATATGAAAGCAACCCAACAACCAAACTACTGCCTGTGAAACTTGACTCTGCTCCTTTGGATATTTCTGGCATATCTCAAACTCAGATCGAGCTAGAACTGAAAGACAGCACTGATTTTAACTTAACTGATGCGATCGCCCAGCCAGTTCAGCCTGTGGTTGTCGATAGTCCTGAAAAGCAGCAATCAGCGCTAGTAGTTTTTGGTACAACTTTTGTAACCATTTTTTTAGCAGAAATTGGAGATAAAACTCAACTATCGACTCTGTTAATGAGTGCACAATCTCATTCGCCGTGGGTGGTATTTATCGGATCTGCGGCTGCGCTGATAACCACCAGCTTATTAGGTGTGCTTTTAGGTAGTTGGATAGCCACCCGACTCAGCCCGAAAACTGTAGAAAAATCAGCAGGCGTGATGTTGTTGGTGATTTCCTTAATGCTGTTTTGGGATATATTTACTAGTCATTAGTCATTAGTCATTAGTCATTAGTCATTAGTCATTAGTCATTAGTCATTAGTCATTAGTCATTAGTCATTAGTCATTAGTCATTAG
>NZ_JBALCZ010000010.1:0-86710 GCF_036917615.1 Nostoc sp. | reverse complement strand
TTATACGCGCACCCATATCTTACTTACCTCAGTAGATACATTCTCCGTATTTATTTATCTTTACATAGTTTGGTTTTTTCACGCCGTTTTACTTAGTCACCTGCAATACTAATAGCTAAAATTAGTTAAGTTTTTGATATCTCCCCAAACTTAGGACTCCACCACCCTTTTTGCGTACTGAAATAAGCCACATCTTTATGTTTGGTATCCTTACGCGATTGTGGGTTAGAACATCGCAACATTGTCTTACTCTGACCCTCTTTGATATAACTGTATTCGTCTAGAGGTTTCTTACATACTGGGCAGGGATATATGGTAATCTTGACGGGAGGCTTTTGTTGATTCTCAGCTTGGACTGTTTTAGTTTGTGGTGGCTGCCAAGTTTTGTTAAAGTCGCTCCAAAACAGCACGACATTTTCACAGCCTTTTGTGCATTTGAGAAAATATTTCTTTTTAACCTTACTGCTGGGAATTTTGGCGAGAAAATTTTTGCATTCAGGGCATCGCGTCTTGGAAGTTTCATATTTGCGCTCACTTATCCCATTAGCTTTACCTGTTGAGGAACTTGCAACAACAGTTTTAGCTTTGGAGAGCGCTGGTAGAAAGTAATTCTGATTCCAACTAGTTAAATAATGCTGCCAAGAGTTTTTTCCTTCGGAAATTGCATCAAGAGCATCCTCCATTTTTGCTGTGAATTCCGCCTCTAGTAAATCCGGTAATGCTTTGAGCAAAAACGCATCAACTTCTAACCCCAACGCTGTCGGTTGAAGATGGTCTTTGTTCAACTCGACATAATTTCGTTTTTTTAAGGTAGCAACAGTAGGAGCATAGGTACTTGGGCGACCAATTCCTTTACGTTCCATCAGTTGCACTAATTTTGGTTCACTATAACGGGGTGGTGGCTGGGTCTGCTTCTGCTCATGTCCAGCATTCTCCAGTTTCAATGCTTGTCCCTGTTGTAATGAAGGTAAAATACTATCCTTGCTGAGATTGTTCCAGTACCGGGCATAACCGTAAAATTCAATCACTTGCCCTCTGGCTGACCACAGTAGAGAACCAGACTGAGTAATCACCAAAGTTTTACGCAATTGGGCAGCACGACACTGAGAGGCAATTGACCGTTTCCAGATCATCACATATAGATTAAACTGATCATCAGGAAGTTCAGAGCGCAATTGAACTGAAGGACGGAACACATCCGTTGGACGAATCGCTTCATGTGCTTCTTGAGCCGATTTGCTACTGCGATGTTTGGAGACTTGCTGCGGTATATTCTGCGGATCATTTTGCTCTAACCATTTACGGCCGCTGGCACAAAATTCTGGACTCAGCATCACTGAGTCTGTTCGCATATATGTGATTAGCCCTGCCTCATACAGCTTTTGGGCAACAAGCATGGTTTTGTCAGGAGCAAACCTCAGCTTTGAACCGGCTGCTTGCTGAAGGCTGGAAGTTGTAAATGGTGGAGGTGGCTGGCGGTTAACGATTTTTCCTTCAAAATGAATAACCTGATGAGGATGCCGTAGTGCTTCTTCAACTATACGTGTAGCCTCTGCTTCCGAAAGAACGCGCTTAGACTCCGGTGTTTCCGTACTATTATTTACCTTCGCGTCATCGTGAGTTTCAGTTTCTTGGTCTGCTGCATCTGTTGCAGAATTGACCGTCCCTTTGTAAAAAGCCCGAAATCCTTCAGCATAATCTACCCAGACACTCCAGTAATCTTGGGGAACAAAAGCCAGAATTTCGGTTTCTCGCTGACAAATCAAGTGCAACGTCGCGCTTTGGACTCTGCCAACACTCTTAGCCCCGTTATTCAATGCCCAAACTAAAGGGCTACCTTTGTAACCCACCAACTTGTCTAGGCAATCTCGGCACAGCCCAGCACCAATCAAGTTTTGGTCTAGCTTTCTGGGATTAGCGATCGCACTTTGCACCGCAGATGCTGTAATCTCAGTATAAATTACTCGTTTCGGTTCCCTTAAACCCAGCGTTTCTTTGAGATGCCAAGCAATTGTTTCGCCTTCCCGGTCTGGGTCAGTTGCTAAGACAACTTCATCAACCTGCCTCACCGCAGACTTGAGCTTCTGGATTGTTTCCTTTGCTCGTTGGTCACGCGGCACGTAATTGCACCGGACATTACTGCCGTCCATGACGAAGCCCAAGGAATCGTCCCCTTCATTGCTAAGTTCTCGGATGTGACCACAACTGGCTAGAACTTTCCAATCTGAACCCAGAATTTGACTGAGTTTTTTGACTTTTCCCGGAGATTCTACCACAAGCAGGCGTTTGATCATAGCAACTGCGTTCTCGATTTTGAGCAATAAACTGGCAATTGCGATGAGCGTTCGCCTATTCTCGTCATCTGGATTTTCTAGAATACTCTACCAAAAAGCTTTGGAAATTGCTCAACTCAGTTTAGAGGTAAATCATCACAACGCGATACCCCTGCAACAGCGATCGCCCTTGGAACTGGCTCAAATACTATGATTTTAGCCTCAACAACCTTGTGAGATTAGGTTTGATATTAAATAGTAGGGGCGCACAGCTGTGCGCCCCTACAAATCACCTGTATTCCACTTTATGAAAGTCTCAGGTGATGAAATATACATTACTTAGTAATGATTCAGGTTAATGCCAGCTTCTTTTGCCATTGCTTCTAACCCTTTAATTTCTAAGGTTTTGATTGCTTTGGTAGACAGCTTTAATCTCACCCAGCGATTTCCGCCTTGCCACCAAACACGCTTGCTTTGCAGATTGGCGTGCTGAAGGCGTTTAGTACGACGATGGGAGTGGGATACAGCAAAGGCGTTATTTGCCTTCTTACCAGTTAATTCACAGCGACGGGACATAGCAAGTATCTCCAGATTGTTATTTTAATACAGCCTTTCCATTTTAGGTCTTAGGCAACAGAAGTAGGAGACGAGATGGGGAGGAGGGGAAGCAGGGGAAGCAGGGGGAGCAGGGGGAGAAATAACTCCTAACTCCTAACTCCTAACTCCTAACTCCTAACTCAGCCTCAGCACTATTTACTAGCTTGTTCCGTCAGCTTGGTGAGTACCTCATTCGATCGCTCCACAAATGATTTCATCCCCTCAGCGTCAAACCCTTTCTGAGACATCAGCGCTAAATCGTAGACATGTTGGCAAATCAAGTTCACTAACTGATCTGTAGGCGATTCACCGTCACCTTGAATAATAGTACCTTGGTTAAGATTTGCCAGATTTTGAATCAACGGGTGAGCAGTATTCACCAGCAAAATGTGGTCTTCGGGAAAATCTACTGTCTGCTGCTGCATCATCGCATTCATTTCTCGCATCCGGCGGAGAATCTCTGGTAAAAGCACGATCGCAGGTGGTGTCCCTTGGGGATCGTCTGATTTCAAAGCTTCGGTGCGGATGTTGAGTTTGGGTTTGTTGAGGGATTTCTCAAATAACTCTTTGATCGTCTCACTCCGAGTTTTGTTCGTCTTGGGATCAACAATTTCCGTAGCTTTGTCTTGTTCCAGCAGGGTATTATCTAAGTCGGAGTCCACCCGCGTAAATTTAACATCCTGATATTCCCGCTCTAGGAAGTTGATAAAGTGGGTGTCGATGAAGGAGTCCATAAACAGGACTTCCAAGCCTTGATTTTTGTGCAATTCTATATAAGTAGCTTGGGTTGCTTCATCGGTGCTGTAGAAAACTCGGTTTTCGTGGCGTTCTTTGTTGCGTTCTAGGTACTCTTTCAGCGTGGTGTAAGGAGCGCTGGGTGCTGAGTTTTCAGGACTAGGTGAGGGAGGAGTTACATCTTGCCAAGCATCCCCCTCTGAAGACTGGACTTCAACCACTGGAGTTTCCGCAGCAGGTTTTTCTGTCAGCTTGGCGGTGGTGCGGAAGACGATAATATCTTCGATTTGTTTTTTGAATTTCTCGTCGTTGAGAACGCCGAATTTCACAAATGTGCCGAGGTCTTTCCAAGCACTAATGTACTGTTGGCGATTATCGCGGAAAAGTTCTTTGAGGCGATCGCCTACTTTTTTGGCAATGTAATCACCGATTCGCCGCACGGTGCGATCGCCTTGCAAGGCACTGCGCGATACGTTCAGGGGAATATCCGTGCTATCAATCACACCCCGCATTGGAGTTAGAAATTGCGGAATAATTTCTTCGCAGTTGTCGCTAACAAAAACTTGATTGCAAAATAGCTTGATCTGCCCTTTAGTAACATCTACATCCGGCTTCATTTTCGGGAAATACAGAATCCCGTTGATGATAAAGGGATAGTCTGTATTTAGATGTACCCATAATAGTGGTTCTTCCTGAAAAGGATACAGGTAGCGGTAAAACTCTAAATAATCTTCTTGAGTAAGATTACTCGGAGACTCTCGCCACGGTGCTTTTTGCTTATTTAATACTTCGCCATCGAGTTTAATTGGGACTGGCAAGAAGTCGCAGTATATCTTGACAAGATTTTTAATTCGTGCTGATTCTAGAAATTCTTCCTCTTCTCCTTGCAGGCTGAGAGTAATAGTGGTGCCGCGAGTTGTTCGGGGCGACTCTTCTAGAGTGAAAGCTGGGGAACCATCGCAAGTCCAGTGAATCGCCTGCGCCCCTTCTTGATATGAGAGGGTATCAATCTCTACCTTTTGCGCCACCATGAATGAGGAGTAGAAGCCAAGACCGAAGTGACCAATAATCGGTTGATCTGATTTGCCTTCATACTTATGAATAAATTCTTCAGCACTAGAGAAGGCAACCTGATTGATATATTTCTTAACTTCTTCTGCGGTCATCCCGATACCGTTATCGGAGATGGAGAGAGTCTTCTGATCTTTGTCAATGGCAATTTCAATTTCTGGTTCGCCGATATCTCCAGCATAATCTCCGGCGCGGGATACCATTTTCAGCTTTTGGATGGCGTCTACAGCGTTGGATACCAGTTCCCGCAAGAAGATTTGGTGATCTGAGTAAAGCGACTTCTTAATGATCGGGAAAATATTCTCAGTATGAATACTGATTGTTCCTTGTTCCAGCATGGTTTTTAATTAAATAAAAGTTTCTCAATAAGGATTTTAACGGCTGTTTGTGAGGTAATCACTCATGAGTAGTCGAGGATATCTGCACATAAGAGATTCGGATTTCCCTACTTATTACTAACACAGATGTAACATAACTTTAGATAACCACTGTCATTAACACTGGAAAGGCTGTTAACGATAAATATATCGGTTCCTGCATGGGTAAGGTACAAAAAGAAATAATTAACCATAGATGAATACAGATGCTCTTGTAGACAGACATCTTTGCGCCCCTATCTCTGTACACTCATTCAAATGGGAATCGCTATAATTCTCTTTGCCTCTTTAGCTGAAATGTGAGTTTTTGAATCTACTGCTCTGAAAATTTATCTTCTAAAACTCCTGGAGTATAAGACTATGAGTAATCCTCATCTTAACAAAGTATATGAACAAGTGAAAGAATTTTATTATTCAGTTATTAACCATGATTACGATCTGCCAATCATCCTAACTTTTCTTAAGAAATACTCCAATAATCATCAGAGAGGATGTCAGGTTTTAGATGTTGGTTGTGGCTATGGGCATAAAATGCTGGGAATTACTTCATCTGGCTATGAAGTATTAGGTGTAGATGTAAATCCCCAGCTTGTTGAAGCCAATAAAAAGCAGGGTCTGGACTGTATAACAGTAGAAGAATTTTCTCAAAATACAGACCAGTTTGATATTATTCTAATGTCTCATATTATTGAACATTTTCATCCATCTGATTTAAAAGATTTTATGGATGCTTATCTTGACAAACTGAAGTTGGGTGGATATTTAATCATTGCTACTCCCTTGTTAACTAAATCTTT
Organism: Nostoc sp.; assembly: GCF_036917615.1. GTDB lineage: Bacteria > Cyanobacteriota > Cyanobacteriia > Cyanobacteriales > Nostocaceae > Nostoc. The sequence continues at coordinate 80,860 of NZ_JBALCZ010000010.1, read as the reverse complement.
TTATGATGATTTTGACCATATTAAACCATATTCTCCCCTTAGCATCATCATGGTGTTCGGTAAAGCTGCCACTCAAGTTCAATATTATTCGCGAAATAAACTTAGCTTAACAGACCTTAAGTTTCGCCGGAGACAGTATCGATTGACTTTTGTGAGAGGAAAATACGTTAGAAGCTGGACTACAAAGGTTTATCAGGTTGTAGATTTTGTTAGCACATTGTTATGTCTAATATCAGGGGGCTGGTTGGGCAAAAAAGACGGCTGGGTTGGTATTTTTAGAAAAATCTAAATGTAGAGACGCGCCGTAAAGGTACGTCTCTAGTTTGATTATTCAGGTGTTGATTTCAGCAAGTGGACAGTAGCTGAATTTACTGAAATTTTCACAGGTGGTTTTTTGCTAAAAGACAGACCGGTTTCATTTTTGTCAATGAAAATCGTGTCTCCAGAGATAAAAGTATTTTCCAATAACTTGGTGGCAAGGGGGTTTTCTACTTCTCGCTGGATTGCCCGTTTGAGTGGGCGGGCACCATAAACTGGGTCATAGCCTGATTCAACAAGGTGATCGCAGGCTGATTGGGATATCTCAAAGAAGATTTTTTGCTCGCGCAGAAGATTTTCTACCCGTTTGAGTTGAATACGGATGATATGCCGCATTTCCGTGCGATTTAAAGTATGGAAGAGAATAATGTCATCGACGCGGTTGATAAATTCCGGGCGGAAATGCGATCGCAAAGCATCCATTACTCTGATCCGCATCGTTTCATACTTGGAATCATCACCAGATACATCCAAGATATGTTCGCTACCAATGTTACTGGTCATCACAATAACGCTGTTGCGAAAATCTACCGTCCTTCCCTGAGAGTCAGTAATTCTCCCATCATCTAACACCTGCAATAAAATATTGAACACATCGGGGTGCGCTTTTTCCACTTCATCCAGTAGTACCACAGAGTAGGGACGGCGGCGAATCGCCTCGGAAAGTTGACCGCCTTCTTCATAGCCTACGTATCCTGGAGGCGCTCCCACCAGCCGAGAAACTGAGTGTTTTTCCATATACTCAGACATATCCAAGCGCACCAATGCATCATCAGAATCAAAGAGAAACTGAGCTAGAGCGCGAGCGAGTTCGGTTTTGCCCACACCCGTGGGACCCATAAACAAAAATGAACCAATGGGACGCGAGGGATCTTTCATCCCCGCACGGGCGCGGCGAATCGCCGCTGCTACCGCTTCTACAGCTTCTTCTTGCCCAATGACTCGTTGATGTAAATGACTTTCTAGTTGCAGTAATTTTTGCCGTTCTGATTCCAACAAGCGATTGACGGGGATTCCTGTCCATTTAGCGACGATTTCCGCAATATCAGCTTCGGTGACTTGTTCTCGCAGCAACGTGGAACCTTGGTTTTGAATTTCTAAAAGGTTCGCTTCTTTGGCTTCGCGCTCGTGCTGCACTCCCTCCAATTTGCCATACTTGAGTTGGGCAGCTTTATTCAGATCATAGGCACGTTCCGCCTGTTCAATTTGCACTCGCAGCGCATCTTCTTCTTTCTTTAAGGCGCTTATCGCCTCCAATATCTGCTTTTCACCTTGCCATTGCTCATTAAATATTTGCTGTTTTTCCGTTAAATTGGCGATTTCTTGCTCAATTCGCTGCAAACGTTCTTTAGTTTGGGGAGTACCCTTTTCTTCGCCAGCTAATGACAGCTTTTCCATTTCTAACTGCATGAGGCGGCGATCAATGGTTTCCAATTCCGCTGGTTTGGAGGTAATCTCCATTTTCAACTGTGCTGCTGCCTCATCTACTAAATCAATGGCTTTATCTGGCAAAAAGCGATCGCTAATATAACGTGCTGACAGAGTTGCTGCTGCTACCAAAGCCGAATCAGAAATTTTGACGTTGTGATGGACTTCATAGCGTTCTTTCAATCCTCGAAGAATGGAAATAGTATTTTCCACACTTGGCTGATCTACAAATACTTGCTGAAAGCGGCGTTCTAGGGCAGCGTCTTTCTCAATGTGTTTGCGGAATTCGTCGAGGGTAGTTGCGCCAATGCAACGCAGTTCTCCCCGCGCCAGCATTGGTTTGAGCAGATTTCCGGCATCCATTGCCCCTTGTTGACTGGAACCGGCGCCGACTACGGTATGCAATTCGTCAATAAACAGGACAATTTGCCCGTTAGATTCCGTAACTTCTTTGAGGACTGCTTTCAGGCGTTCTTCAAATTCTCCTCGCAATTTTGCCCCAGCAATTAAACTACCGATGTCTAAAGAGATGAGTTGGCGGTTTTTCAGAGATTCAGGAACATCACCGTTTACCATCCGCTGTGCCAAAGCTTCGGCGATCGCAGTTTTACCTACCCCAGGTTCACCAATTAATACGGGGTTATTTTTGCTCCGACGAGACAATACTTGAATTACCCGCCGAATTTCGTCATCCCGCCCAATCACCGGGTCGAGTTTTCCAGCTTTTGCCTGTTCTGTCAAATCTCTACCAAATTTTTGTAAGGCTTCATAGCGGGATTCTGGGCTTTGATCTGTTACCTTTTGGCTACCGCGAACGGTTTTAATAGTAGCTTCTAGTTTAGCTGTATCCGCGTTAAAGCCTTTGAATATCTTTCGTCCAATGCGATCGTCTTCAGCAAAGGCCAAGAGTATGTGTTCCACGGAAATGAAGGAGTCTTTCATCCTGGCTCTAGCTTCCTCAGCTCGGTCTAGTAAAACATCTAAACTGCGGCTAAGGTAAAGCTGATCGCTTTTACCAACTTTCGGCTGACGTTGGGTAAAGGCTTCTAGCTGCTGTTGGAAGCGGATTGGATCGACCTCAGATCGAGCCAGGATACGTATTGCTAAACTCGTGGGGTCTTCTAGCAGGGCAATAATTAAATGTTCAACATCTAGTTGCTGTTGTTGATAAGCACGGACTATATCCTGAGATTTAACAATTCCTTCCCAGGCTTTATCAGTAAATTTATTGGGATCTGTAGGTTGCATTTTTAGAATTTTGGATTTTGAATTTTTAGTTTAGGGATTGGGGATTATTAAAGGGAGTACGGAGTGGTTGTAACCCTACTCCTTAGTACCCAGATAATTATCCAAACATTCTCAGCGTATATCCGCGTGTATCTCCGGTGGCAATTTTGGATTAGTAATTGGTGATAGTTTGATCCATTACCCATTTCTTAATTTAAAACGAAAACACTGTTCTGAGCAGACTTTGCCAAATGCTGCTAGTGGAGCGATGTTTACGACGGGCTGTGCGGTGACGCTATTAGTGTTGCTGATCAACGACAGGATAGGGATAATACTAATAAAATTTACTCAGAGAAGATCCCGTAACCCGCCTAAAAAGGGGAGGCAAAAAGCGAAAAGTCTGGCGCGTTTGGGTTTCCCGGTACGAGATGCCAGTGGGCAGGAAGAATCAATCTCCCCGTATCTAGCTCAACTTTTCAAGACATCGGTGTGGATTTTCCGATCGCTTTATTGCCTTCGATAGAGTTGTTACTCCGCACTCAGGCAAAAGTAGGAGCGACGGAAACCGCTGCTCTGAACTTTGGTGACTCAGCACTAGTGATGCTCAACTCCATCATTTATATTCTTGATTATAAGAATTACTGACTCACAAGTTGCTCTTGTGATTCCTGTTTGACTGCTGACCCTTGAGTTCCCAGTTGAATCAATTCAATTTTATATCCATCTGGATCTTCCACAAAAGCAATTACTGTCGAACCATGTTTCATCGGCCCTGGTTCGCGCACGACTTTACCGCCATGATTGCGGATTTCCTCACACGTAGCGTAAATATCATCAACGCCAAGGGCAATGTGACCGTAGGCATTACCCAATTCGTACTTTTCCACCCCCCAATTATAAGTTAGTTCTATCACCGCCTCATCGCTTTCATCGCCATAGCCAACAAAAGCCAGGGTAAATTCTCCCCCGGGATAATCTTTTCGGCGCAGTAATTTCATTCCTAGAACTTCACAGTAGAACTTTAAGGACTCTTCAAGGTTGCCCACCCGCAGCATTGTGTGTAGTAATCGCATATTGACTTGTTCTGTGTAATTGATTTAGTGTTACTCTCTGCCAACAACATTTTAAAGGAGTTCAAGAACTCAGATGTTGCATCTATTAACAGATAAACCACAAATAAGTCTATTTAATTCGCTGCTACATAAGTAAATCCCGTGTAGGCGGGTTGCAGAATCTGATCAACTCTCCTGTTAGTTGACTCCAACTCTGGAAATCTTCTTTAATCTCAGCCTACAAAGTCACTTAAACGCCTATGCTAGCGATTGGGTTAGCTACTGGACTGTGTGCGATAAAGGCTAAGAACGCACTCGAATAAAGGACAAAACACAGATGACTAACATTTTAGATACTGCCATTGAGGCGATCGCATCTCGCGAAATTCTCGATTCACGGGGTAGACCGACAATTGAAGCCGAAGTGCATTTAGCCAACGGTGTTGTAGGACTGGCGCAGGTTCCGAGTGGTGCCTCTACTGGCACTTTTGAGGCTCACGAACTGCGTGATGGCGATAAAAGCCGTTACGGGGGCAAAGGCGTACTCAAGGCAGTACAAAACGTCAAAGAAGCACTTGCTCCCCAATTGTTAGGCTTGGATGCCCTCAACCAAGAACTGCTAGACCGCACGATGATCGCTATAGATGGTTCTGCTAACAAATCTAATTTGGGGGCTAATGCGATTTTGGCGGTTTCCCTAGCAGCAGCTAAAGCTGGTGCTGAGTCTTTGGCAATTCCCCTATATCGCTATTTGGGTAGTCCTTTAGCGAATTTGTTGCCAGTGCCGCTGATGAATGTGATTAACGGTGGGGCACACGCATCAAACAACGTGGATTTTCAAGAGTTTATGATTGTCCCAATTGGGGCAACTTCCTTCCGGGAAGCGTTGCGCTGGGGTGCAGAGGTGTTTGCTACCCTCAGTCAGGTGTTGGATGAGAAAGGGTTGCTTACTGGCGTAGGCGATGAAGGTGGCTTTGCCCCTAACCTAGAATCCAATCAGGTGGCTTTGGAATTGCTAGTTGCTGCCATTAAGAAAGCTGGTTATAAGCCAGGGGAAGAAGTAGCTTTGGCATTGGATGTGGCGGCTAGTGAGTTTTACAAGAATGGACAGTATGTCTACGATGGTAAACCTCACGCCGCCACAGAGTTTATTGATTACCTTGCTCAACTGGTTGATCAATACCCAATTGTGTCAATTGAGGATGGCTTGCATGAAGAAGACTGGCAAAGTTGGCAATTGCTCAACCAAAAGTTAGGTTCGCGGGTGCAGTTGGTAGGAGATGACTTGTTTGTTACCAACGCCACACGCTTGCAAAGAGGCATCCAGGAAAAAGCCGCTAATGCTATTTTGATTAAACTCAATCAAATTGGTTCTCTCACCGAAACCTTGGAAACGATTGATTTGGCAACTCGTAACGGTTTCCGTTCAGTAATTAGCCATCGTTCTGGTGAAACAGAAGACACAACGATCGCCGATTTAGCCGTAGCAACCCGTGCCGGTCAAATCAAAACAGGTTCCCTCTGTCGCAGCGAACGCGTAGCAAAATATAATCGCTTGCTGCGAATTGAAGATGAACTAGGCGATCGCGCCGTTTATGCTGGTGCTGTGGGTTTAGGGCCGAAGTAGAGTTAGGAGTCATTCAATTTTGGATTTTAGATTTTAGATTTTTTCTTCAATCCCTTCGGCTTGGTGCAGTCACTCATGGGGGAAACCCCCTTGGCGCTAGCCTCTCCCCTTGGGAGAAGACCGCGCTGCTTCACCAAAATCCCAAATTCAAAATCTAAAATTGACAGAGTTAGGAGTTAAGAGTTTTTAATTCATAACTTATCACTCCTAACTCCTAACTGATTTAAGGATAAAATCCCAACTTGGGCAACCCCAAGGTTTCATCCCAGCCCATCATCAAGTTTAGACACTGAATCGCTTGACCCGCCTGTCCTTTAATTAGATTGTCAATTGCTGACATGACAATCACGCGACCTGTGCGCGGGTCAACTTCTACACCGATATAACAAAGATTGCTGCCGTTAGCCCACTTGGTTTGGGGATAAACGCCGCTACCGCAGATTTTCACCCAAGGAGAGTTGCGGTAGAAGGCGGAGAAAATTGTGATTAAGTCATCTCGGACTAGACCAGGATCTCGCAGTGTGGCATATACCGTTGCCAAAATACCGCGCACCATTGGGATAAGGTGGGGTGTAAATTGGATCATCAGTTCGTGACCAGCTAAGTCACTGCAAATTTGCTCAATTTCTGGGGTATGACGGTGACGGCCGACATTGAAAGCTGCTATGGAATTGTCGGCTTCAGCTAGTAATAAGTTAGTTTGAGCTTGCCGTCCACTGCTAGATGTGCCAGACTTGGCATCGATAATAGCTGTTTCTGGTACGATTAAACCTTGCTTTAAGAGTGGCGAAAGTGCAAGGAGACTAGCAGTGGGATAGGAACCAGGACAGCCAACGAGTTGAGCTTCGGCAATGCGATCGCGATAAAGTTCTGGTAATCCATAAACTGCTGTAGCTGCAATTGGGCGATCGCTTCTCTCTGTGCCATACCAATTTGTATAAGTTGTCAAATCACTGAACCGATAATCTGCACTCAGATCCAGTACTTTACAGCCTTTTTCTAACAGTTTGGGCGCGATTTGGCAAGCCAGACCATTTGGTAAAGACAGGAAAACTACTTCACAGCGGTGAGCAATTATTTCTGGTTCTACCGCCTCTATTAGCAGATTAGCTGCATGAGCCAGATGCGGGTAGAGATCCCCGAAGGATTTCCCGATACTGCTCTCACCGCCTAAATAAACCAGTTCGACTTCTGGATGATCCATCAGTAGTCGTACTAACTGTACTCCGCCATAGCCCGACGCGCCAACAATCCCAACGGGTACGCGTCTAAATTTGCCCATGATCTGAAATCCTTATCCCATGAATGGTTAATTCGTTCTCAGCTATCAACAATATCAGCGACTAGACGCGCAGCGCACAAAATGCCCCAAACCCCTCCACTTTGTTTTGGAAAGTCAAAAGTCCAAAAAAGTCAAAAGTCTAACAGTTTTTGATACTTGACCTTTGACAGGAGGCGGAGCGTCTCTGGCTTTGCTCTTGACTTTACGCAGTGAGTGTTTAACTCTGGCTGCACTCTATTACTAAACCCCAATCTTAATGACAGAAATTTTTGCCACGTGATCAAATCATTGCTAGTCTACTTCTCTGCCTGATAAAGGAGCTACAATCTAAAAGAAGAAATTGTTAAAAAAATTTACGTTGGTAGCTGGAAATCTTTCTGTGTCACAGCCTAATACTACACAAGCTTTTAAATTTGATTCGATTGATGCCGCCTTAGCAGACCTAAAAGCTGGTCGCGTCATTGTAGTGGTAGATGATGAAAATAGAGAAAATGAAGGCGACTTAATTTGTGCTGCCCAATTTGCCACACCCGACACGATTAATTTCATGGCGGTGGAAGCTAGAGGGCTGATTTGTTTGGCAATGACAGGCGATCGCCTAGACGAGCTAGACTTACCCTTGATGGTAAGCAACATTACTGATACTAACCAAACTGCCTTCACTGTTAGTATTGATGCTGGTCCAGATTTGGGCGTGACTACAGGCATCTCAGCCGAAGACCGCGCCCGCACTATCCAGGTTACTCTCAACCCAGCCACAAAACCTATTGATTTACGTCGTCCTGGTCACATTTTCCCGATTCGGGCTAAGGAGGGAGGCGTACTCAAACGGGCAGGACATACGGAAGCTGCTGTGGACTTATCTCGACTCGCAGGGCTATACCCAGCTGGGGTCATTTGTGAAATTCAAAACTCTGATGGTTCAATGGCGCGGTTGCAGCAGTTAGTTGAATATGCTAAACGTCACAATTTAAAAATTATTAGTATTGCGGATTTAATCAGTTATCGCCTACAGCACGATCGCCTAGTGTTTCGTGAGGTGATTACCAAGCTACCTAGTCAGTTCGGTCAATTTGAAATTTACGCCTATCGCCACACTCTGGATAATACAGAACACGTTGCAATTGTCAAGGGTGATCCAGCTAACTTCAAAGATGAGCCTGTGATGGTGCGGATGCACTCAGAATGCTTAACTGGTGATGCTTTGGGTTCTTTGCGCTGCGACTGTCGGATGCAATTACAAGCCGCACTGAAAATGATTGAGTCTGCTGGGCAAGGTGTAGTTGTATACCTGCGTCAAGAAGGACGGGGAATCGGCTTGATTAACAAGCTGAAAGCCTACTCATTGCAGGATATGGGACTGGATACAGTAGAGGCGAATGAGCGTTTAGGATTTCCCGCTGACTTGCGAGACTACGGGATGGGGGCACAAATGCTCATGGACTTGGGCATCAAAAAGATTCGCCTGATTACCAATAATCCCCGCAAAATTGCTGGAGTCAAGGGCTATGGGTTGGAAGTAGTCGATCGCTTGCCATTGTTAATTGAGGCCAATGACTACAATTCTTATTATCTGGCGACAAAGGCGAAAAAGCTGGGTCATATGCTGTTACAGACTTATTTGGTAACAGTAGCAATTCATTGGCAAGATGACCCGGAAGCGGTGACGGAACGTTATGAACGCTTAGAAAAACTGCGACACTTAGCCAGAAGTAATGATTTATTGTTACAGGAAGAAGCGCGTCCTTTAGCGATCGCTATATTTGACGAGCCATCTTTAACAGTACACTTGGGTTTTGATCAGGCAAAAGTTGCTAGCTGCGATTGGTATCGCCAAAGTGGTCATCCTTATATACAGGCAATCTTCCAAATTCTGGACAACCTAGCAACTTTGCCTTACATCCAGAAACTAGAATTTCTGATTTCTTCTGGTTGCGATCCTTTGAGTAATTTACAAGTCCAACTGGATCGACAGACATTCTCGGATGGTACACTGCCTTCATCGATTAGCGATCGCCTGGAGACGCAGCAAATTTATAGCTTTAGCAAATAACTTCGATAATTTTCTTTCAATATACAAGGCGGTGTTATCGCCGAGAGTACGGCACAACTTTTTATTTACTTACTCTATAGATTGGTCTAACCTGACGATAAGTATTAAGTAAGTTCAGAAATTTATTCCCATCAAAATTTATCGGGTCAACTTTTTTACCGGAACGGTCTACTAGATGGTGGGTAGTAATACGATAGTCTGGGACTTGACTTTGAGCAATTAACCAAGCAAGAGAATTGTATTGAGCTTCCGTGTAGCCGCTATGGGTTTCTTGGCTGCTACTGTCATAACTATCTGGCGGTGTTTCCAAAGAAGCGTGATAAGAAAAATTATTCACAGATGCTGGTAAATTCGGATTAGTCTGCACAGTTTCCACTCCCTCTGGACTCTCAAATACCGAGTTAGCTGCACCAAAAGCTCGCTTTTCTGGCGGTACTAGATAAATCACCGTTCCGTCTAGCTTGATTAAAGCGTGGTAACTTGCTTGCACAGTTTCATCGGTATGGGCTACTTGAAAGAAATTAATCGCACTGGAAGCAGAATAACCAGTTTCATGGAGGACGATAATCGGTTGGTTGCTGAGAGTTAAGCCGTTAACATCTTGGGCGTACCGTTCTCCATAGTTACTTGGGTCAACCGAAGCAACTTGATAATTAGGTCTGTACTGTGCAAAAGCTTGAGTGGTTACGTACCTTGCTATAGGCTTCTTGTTAATCTTGATTGGGGACTTGAGAACACGTTGAGATTTCTTCTCTGAGCTTTTCGCTGATTGGAATTGCACCTGAGGATATTGACTCCAGGCTGTAACCCGTGGATTGGATGTATGGTATGTTATCGAATTATTGTGTAATTTTGTCGCTCGTCCAATTAGCAGCACTACAATTAGAGCCATGAACATCAGCGAGATTAATAGCACCCTAGTCGCCCAGTCTGTAAACCTCATTTTTCTAACACCCGTAAAACGGTAGATATTAACTTATAGCTAAACTGGCGTGTTTTTCATAGAGCCGCACTTCCAATACGGTTCGGATAAGACTTGATCCCCCCAACCCCCCTTTTTAAGGGGGGCTGAAAATGGCTCTATTTCCCCCTTTTTAAGGGGGACTAAGGGGGATCTTTAAGGACTGTGCAGCTTAACCGAACCGTATTGGGCGCACTTCTTTTAACCCCTGCCGCCTATGGTATCCAAACGAGAATCGCTATAATACCTTAATCTTAGTGAAAAATACGTTACTAGTATATGTTGAAATGCTAGGTAATTGTTTTAGATGCTTCCTCTGTCTATGGAGCTATTTAAATGCTCTCAAAACCATTGCTGCCGTGAAATTAGATCCCCGACTTCTTTAAGAAGTCGGGGATCTGGACACCGCGAATTTTTACGTCTCTACAATTCAAGATCACAATCTCAAATCTCAAATAGTTAGCGTTTATACTCTGATGCGTGGTGTTCGCATAGCCACAGGTAATGTCCCTCTGGAGTCAAGACGTTCTTTAATCCACCCCAGTGCTGCTGTGGATCTGTTTTCATCTAAAAGTTGACGCAAGGCACGTAAACCAGCACCATCGGCGCGTTCTGGATCTAAATTTTCACCTCTAGGAATTTTTTCTGCTAATTCTAAATCTTCAGATTGTTTGAGTTCAGGTAATTTTGCTGCTACTTCTTTAAATAGTTCTAAGTCATTTTTGAATAGCATTTCATATTCTTTGGGATCTACCACACCCAGCCAAGGGCCAATTATTGGTGCAGCATATTTCAAGACGCGAAATAACCTACCAAGATAGGGTGCGATCGCTCTCAACCATTTAGCAGGTTCATTTATTTCATATAAACCGCCCTCTTGGGTGGGATGCCAACAGCCTGGTGCTTGGCAATAGAGTTGTAAATCTAATTTCTGTCCAGTTAGATTCCTCTTCCAAGCTTTATCGCCATGTAGACGCAACACAAAGACATTGGGACAGTGAGAATCTATGATTGCTTGTTCACGGCGGAATGCATTGGTAAATTCCCGCTGCATAAATTCCCTCATATTGTTGAGTTGATCAAGAATTGCTTCCTGTCCACCAACAACTGTGTCAACAACTGTTTTTTCTAACTGGTCAATACGTGATAGCACTTTATCCTGTGTGCGCCAATCCAACCCGAAAAGTAGAGATGACACTGCAACAGTCTCAAAACTTTCCTGGCATTGCATATCTATAATTGGTGGATGTCTAGTAATAGCTTTCTCTAAATTTGCATAGTTGAAGAGGTAAATACATGCTTCCCCATCATGACCAGGACAGGGAATAAAGCGTTGAATCTGCAATCCTGGAAACCTTGCCAGAGTTAGTTCAATACCATCTTTGAGCAGCGCAAAGAAATTCTGGGGGTATGCTCCTCGGACTGTTAATTGCAAATAGCGATCGCTCTTAAATGCTTGCACTAAAGCTAAATGTTTTTTCTCAGAATCAGCAAATAAGACACCGTTCCGCCAATGGATGCCAGTTGTGAAGCGGTGTTGACGCGCAATAAACCAAGTGGGAATCCCCGCAGGAATAGTATTGAGTTGGAATTTCATCGAAATTTCATGGCACTCTCCTGTTTGTTTAATTTGCTGCCATTCCTGTTCATAATTAGGCGCGTCGAGGGGCAAACGTTCCACCACCAGACTGAGATCCCGATTTTCTTGAGTGCGGTAGGAAAGGTCAAAACGCTCCATGAGGCGCAGGAAGTGATCCCGCATGGATGGATCTAAGTCGCGCCAAAGTTGATTCATTTCCTCACGGGTGAAAATACCACAACGCTTGATTACGTCTTTGCTTTCCAAAACTTTGCTGATATATTCAGTCACCCACTGTGGCTTGAGGATAACGGTATCGTTAAGTTCTTCGTTGTCTTGGAAGTAAAGAATTTCACCTAATTCATGCAGCCATCGCGCCAGCACTTCCTTGCTTATATCAGCAACTTGGGAATCAGCCATGATGTCCCACAATTGTTGGGGTGTGATTTGTTTTTTCGGCTGGGTGCGGATGGCACTGGCAGCATTTAGCCAGGTGGTAGGCCAGATTTCCCCCATTAAAGGTAACTTAGCGGCTGCTTCAGCAATTGCTTGCCGCAGTTCTTCAACACCTCGGATGAATTTAGAGCTAATTTTATAGTGTTGAATAATCTGGGGATACTTGCGGCGTAACTCAACTATGGGAAGGTCGGCATCTCGTTCATCGATGTGGGTGGCGACAAGTAAAATTGGGGATTCTGGGGCTAAGGCTTTGATAGTATCTAGCCAGTAATAGAGTTTACCTTGCTCAAATCCTAGTCGAGCATTCCAGGCGAGTAAAAATAGGGAGCGGTTGGTGAGAAAGAATTGATGCGTAGCATGATAGATTTCCTGTCCGCCGAAATCCCAGGTTTTCAGATGCATGTTAGTACCTACTTTGCTGGGATGGCTTAAATCGAGCCATTTAATTTCAATACCATGAGTAGTAGATTCCTGGGTGTCGAACTCTTCACCGCGTAATGCTCTTAACAAGGATGTTTTACCCACTCCTCCTTCACCGACAACTAGCAGTTTAGAAACCCACTGCCGTTGGCTACCCTCTAACCTTTCTCGAAGATAAGTGAAAATTGCCTGCATTCCCTGCTCGACAATTTCAGGCGGCGGCGAGCTTAATTGTTGATTGTTAGAGAGGTCTAGCGTTCTCAAGTTGGAGAGTTGGCAGATTTCTGGCGGCAGGCTGCTGAGTTGATTGTTATCGAGGTATAGCGTTGTCAAGTTGGAGAGTTGGCTGAATTCTGGCGGCAGGCTGCTGAGTTGATTGTTATCGAGGTATAGCGTTGTCAAGTTGGAGAGTTGACCGATCTCTGGCGGTAGGCTGGTTAGTTTATTATTTCGGAGAAATAAAGTTGTTAATTTTGAGAGTTGGGAGATTTCTAACGGCAAGCTGCTTAGTTGATTGGTAGAGAGGTCTAGAGTTCTTAGGTTGGAGAGTTGGCAGATTTTTGATGGAAGGCTACTTAGTTGATTTCCTTGAAGAAATAACATGATTACCTTTTCCTTGGCAGCTTGTTCAATAATTTGCAACAGTTCTTCGTTTGTCACCTGCAAACCTCACCAACTTTGTAGCAATATTTACTAAAGTAGTATATCGTAACTAAGCGTTACAGATTGGATTACCATGTTCATGTCCATAAAAACGGCTGTAATATTTAAATTAGCAGGGTGCGTAGGCGTAGCCAGTCGTAGACATCGCTAACCTTGCAACAATATTCACTCATTCACGAGTATCAAAGACTCGTTAACGGAGTTCAAAGACTCGCTCACGAGTATAAATGACTCGTTGGCGAGTATCAAAGACTCTCTCACGAGTATCAAAGACTCGTTAACGGAGTTCAAAGACTCATTCACGAGTATAAAAGACTCGTCGGCGAGTATCAAAGACTCGTTCACGAGTATCAAAGACTCGTCGGCGAGTATCAAAGACTCATTAACGGAGTTCAAAGGGTGTGTTACGCTTTCGCGCTAACACACCCTACGACTGCGATCGCTTTATAATTGCGATGTCTACGACGGGCTACACCTACGCAGTTTTGAAACAAATCCATAAGTACTTATCCCAATTCTCTTGATGGAGAAACGGTTTCGTTAGTTTGAGAAGATGGTTTATTGAAGAAACTCCAGATTCTTTGAATAGCTATTATTAGAAAACCAATCACGATTATTCCTGATACCACTGGTAAAGCTAGCGCCAGCACAGACAGTGCAATTGCCATAACCAACTCAATGGTTGACACAACAGGATTGGTTAATCCACCTGAAACGCCTGTAGAACTTATCCGCAATGTATTCATTAATCCTTTAGTTAATCCTGCCGTTCCACCACCTGCTATTAAAGCTAACGTCCATTGCACCAATGGATTCATCTCTGGAGCAACAGATGCTGTTACGATTGTCCCGGCGATAAATGCCGCAGGTGTGGCAACAATATCCAGCAGATGATCCAACCAAGGAATGTAATAACCGATAATTTCCAGCGAACAAGCGACTGCAAATACAATTAAAGCTTGAGGTGTTTCCAGCCAATCAAAGTCAGTCGGCAAATCAAAATGTCCAAAAACTGAAGCTACACTCAATGCTAGCAGTGGTACAAATACTCTGAAGCCAGCCGCCGCACTCAAACTAATCCCCAGTAATAATTCAATAAATGTATTTAGGTTGAACAAAGAAATTAAATCCATAGTGGGACTCAAGTTATACTTTTGGTGTTTTTTCCATCTTTGAGCTGAACAAAGTGACAACTCTAAGTTCTGATCCTAAGATAAGAAACTTGATGAAAATATTTCATCTGGCTATGTGTAGAATCAGTGAAACCTCACCTCTGTCAATGGGCAATGCCATACCCCTACAATAAATCTATAATATTGCCCACCTGATAATAGCGATGTCTAAGGGCGGGCGTAGCTGCGGCACCACCAACGCTACAGGCGATCGTCTCTTGTGAAATGAGATTACTAAACACTCTTCCCTAAGTATCGAGAAAATTTTAGTTTAGGGATTTCCAAGAAATAAATTATCCAAATAAACGAACCACAGAGACGCAGAGAACACAGAGAGAGGAGAAATAAAGAGGATTTTTGCGTCAGTTTTGGGATATTTTTTTATTTGGAAGTCCCTTACTACTCTAAATGCTTAACAGGCATTGATACTAAGTTTCCCAAGCAATCAGCAACTTCTTTCCGATGACAGCGATTCGGGTTCATTTCAGCACACAAGAGTAAAACATTACCCGTTTGAGCAACTTGTGCAATTTCATGTAGAGCTTTATCTGCTTCTTCTTGATTTACTGGAATCCAATTTTCTTTACCAGATGTATTACCTAGAGCGGTTTTAGAAATATACTCAATATTATTTAATTCACAGAATATTTTAATTTTGTCGCCGTACCATTTACGACTCCAAGCACGAGGAACCATCCTCACATCAACAACACATTCGACATCAAACTTTTGCAGGTATTCCAAGAAGGCATCGTAGTCTTTGCGATTACCATATCCGAAGGTAAGTATGCATCTTGTTTTGGCAATATCTTTAATCTTCATTTTTAATTCCTGGAACAATAAAGTTTAAATATTATATTTTTATTATTGGTGGGTAAAATATCCCAATAATCATAAAGCTATTTTTGTGGTTTTTTAGGTTTCCCATAATAAAGTATAAATCTTTTTTGCTTAAAAATTCTTCTTCTAATTTTTGGCGTACTTTTTCTAAAGCCTCCTTTTCTTTATTCTCCATACTTGTTTCCTTTGATCTATCTCTACAGCCTCTATAAAGTTGTTGAATTTCCCAATCATTTATTGTACAACGATGCTTCTTTCCATCTTTAGAAAAAAATTCGTAACCAAACTTGTAAGGAATTTTATCTAACTGTACTGAAGGCTCAAACAAGTCCATCTGATCTAATATTGCTTGGTGTTTTGGTTTCCACTCCCGTTCTATTTCCTTCTTGCAAAAGTATTTTTTTATAGTTTGTGGTTTAATAATACCGAGAGATTTACCTTGCTCTTTAATATCCAGAATAGATTTGAATTATAGTGGCAAAACCAAGGCTTTTCGCTCTTCCCAGTTTTTGCTAGTATCAATTTTTCGTATGACTTCTATCGAAGAATCATCTATACGAAAACTTTCTTCTCTATAATCTTTGTCATTTCTTTCTATTTTAGCACTTATAATTGACCATCTTGGATAACGCTTATCAAAATCTAATTGACGAAACCGAATGGGATAAATGCGAATCCATTGAACTGGTTGATCGTCTTCATCTAACAAAACTCCTGCTGTACAGACTGTTTCTTGATATTTGGTGCTAATTGAAGGGTATGTTCTAGTTGCAATTAAAATTTTCCTTCTTTCCATAGAACAACCTCTATATGAACTAGCTCACTATACAGTGATATTATAGACACATAAGTAATTCCAGTACGGCATCAAAAATTTTTCATTACATACTGCCGAAACTTCCAAAATTTTGGAAAATAATAAAGTAAGTAGAGTATCACAAGACTCACTTGATTTGCTCATTTATTCTAGGAAAATATGACTCATCCTTTCCTTGAACGCCTGCGTAGTCCAGATAGCCCAGTCCTCGTCTTCGACGGGGCGATGGGAACCAACCTCCAAACCCAAAACCTGACTGCTGAAGACTTCGGCGGCCCACAGTATGAAGGTTGTAACGAATACTTAGTCCACACGAAACCCGAAGCTGTCGCTAAGGTTCACCGAGACTTTCTCGCCGCTGGTGCAGATGTCATTGAAACCGATACCTTTGGCAGTACGTCCCTGGTGCTGGCAGAATATGACTTGGCAGATCAAGCGTATTACCTCAGCAAGACAGCCGCCGAATTGGCGAAGCGTGTCGCTGCGGAATTTTCCACACCAGAAAAACCCCGATTTGTGGCAGGTTCCATCGGCCCGACAACTAAACTTCCTACCTTGGGACATATTGACTTTGACACCATGAAAGCTACTTTTGCTGAACAAGCAGAAGCGCTGTGGGATGGTGACGTCGATTTATTTCTGGTGGAAACTTGCCAAGATGTGCTGCAAATTAAAGCGGCGCTGAATGGCATTGAAGAAGTGTTTGCCAAAAAAGGCGATCGCCGTCCGTTGATGGTGTCTGTGACAATGGAAAGCATGGGCACAATGTTGGTAGGTTCAGAAATCAGTGCTGTGCTGACAATTCTGGAACATTACCCAATTGACATTCTCGGTCTAAACTGTGCCACAGGCCCAGACTTGATGAAACCACATATCAAGTATCTGGCAGAACATTCACCTTTTATCGTTTCCTGTATTCCCAACGCAGGTTTACCTGAAAACGTCGGTGGTCAAGCACACTACCGCCTAACACCGTTGGAATTACGGATGTCGCTGATGCATTTTGTTGAAGATTTGGGTGTCCAAGTGATTGGGGGTTGCTGTGGGACACGTCCAGAACACATTCAACAATTGGCAGAAGTTGCTAAAGACCTGAAGCCAAAAGTTAGACAACCTAGCTTAGAACCCGCAGCAGCATCAATTTACACCACTCAGCCCTATGACCAAGATAATTCCTTCTTGATTGTTGGCGAACGTCTCAACGCCAGTGGTTCCAAGAAGTGCCGCGATTTGCTAAATGCCGAAGATTGGGATGGACTCGTTTCAATGGCGAGGGCGCAAGTAAAAGAAGGCGCACACATCCTCGATGTCAACGTCGATTATGTGGGACGCGACGGCGTGCGAGATATGCACGAATTAGTTTCGCGCATTGTTAATAATGTGACACTGCCTTTAATGCTTGACTCCACCGAATGGGAAAAGATGGAAGCGGGTTTAAAGGTTGCCGGTGGTAAGTGTTTACTGAACTCCACCAACTACGAAGACGGGGAACCGCGCTTTTTGAAAGTGCTGGAGTTGGCGAAAAAGTACGGTGCTGGCATAGTCATTGGTACTATCGATGAAGATGGGATGGCGCGGACAGCAGATAAAAAGTTTGCGATCGCGAGGCGTGCATACCGTCAAGCTGTAGAATATGGCATACCTCCCACAGAAATTTTCTTTGATACCCTCGCGTTACCCATTTCCACCGGGATTGAAGAAGACCGAGAAAACGGTAAAGCCACAATCGAATCTATCCGGCGAATTCGTCAAGAATTGCCTGGATGTCATGTGATTTTAGGTGTTTCCAATATTTCCTTTGGTTTGAATCCAGCCTCGCGGATGGTGCTGAACTCAGTGTTTTTGCACGAGGCGACGACGGCAGGAATGGATGCAGCCATTGTCAGTGCTAACAAGATTTTACCGTTATCTAAGATTGAAGAACGCCATCAAGAAATTTGTCGCCAGTTGATTTATGACGAGCGAAAGTTTGAGGGTAACATCTGCGTTTACGATCCCTTGGGAGAGCTTACCACAGTGTTTGCCGGGGTGACGACAAAACGCGATCGCTCCTTAGATGAAAGTCTCCCCATCCCCGAACGACTCAAGCGCCATATCATCGACGGCGAACGCATTGGTTTAGAAGAACATCTCACAAAAGCCTTAGAAGAATATCCCCCCTTGGAAATTATCAACACCTTCCTGCTAGATGGCATGAAAGTTGTCGGGGAATTATTCGGTTCAGGACAAATGCAGTTACCCTTCGTCTTGCAATCTGCGGAAACCATGAAAGCGGCGGTAGCCTATCTAGAACCGTTTATGGAAAAATCTGAATCTGGCCACAATGGGAAGGGAAGCTTTATTATTGCCACGGTGAAAGGTGATGTCCACGATATTGGTAAAAACTTGGTAGATATCATCTTATCCAACAACGGCTACAAGGTGATTAACCTGGGAATTAAGCAGCCGGTGGAAAACATCATCAAAGCTTACGAAGAGCACAAAGCTGATTGTATTGCCATGAGTGGTTTGCTGGTAAAATCCACCGCCTTCATGAAAGAGAATTTGGAGATATTCAACGAAAAAGGAATTAGTGTCCCCGTGATTTTAGGTGGTGCAGCGCTGACTCCCAAATTTGTGCATGAAGATTGCCAAAAAACCTACAAAGGTAAGGTTGTTTATGGCAAAGATGCCTTTTCTGACTTGCACTTCATGGATAAATTAATGCCAGCGAAGACTGCTGGTAACTGGGATGATTTGCAGGGATTTTTGGATGAATTTGCCGAAACTGCTGAAATTTCGACGAATGGTCACAAAGAACCAAAAGCTACAACTGCTGAGGAAACAGCATCTGCTCAACCAAAAGAAGTAGATACAAAACGTTCTGATGCTGTGGCGATAGATATTGAACGCCCGACACCGCCTTTTTGGGGAACGCAGTTATTGCAGCCTAATGATATTCCCATTGAGGAAATATTCTGGCATTTAGATTTACAAGCTTTGATTGCTGGACAGTGGCAATTCCGCAAGCCAAAGGAGCAATCTAAGGAAGAATATCAGGCTTTCTTAGCTGAGAAAGTGTACCCAGTTTTAGAAACTTGGAAACAGCGGATTATTGAAGAGAATCTGTTGCATCCCCAAGTGATTTATGGGTATTTCCCTTGTCAGTCTGAAGGAAATTCTCTACATATATATGACTCAGAAAACCAATCACAACAAGTTGCAACTTTCGAGTTTCCCAGACAAAAGTCTTTAAGGCGGCTGTGCATAGCAGATTACTTTGCACCGAAAGAGTCGGGAATTATTGATGTCTTCCCAATGCAGGCGGTGACTGTAGGGGAGATTGCAACAGAGTTCGCTCAAAAGCTATTTGCTGCCAACCAATACACAGATTACCTGTATTTCCACGGCATGGCGGTGCAGGTGGCAGAGGCTGTGGCTGAATGGACACACGCCAGAATTCGCCGAGAGTTAGGCTTTACTGCTGAGGAACCCGATAATATTCGGGATATATTGGCACAACGTTATCGTGGCTCACGGTATAGCTTTGGGTATCCAGCTTGCCCAAATATCCAAGACCAGTACAAGCAGCTAGAGTTATTGGGGACTGACAGAATTAACTTGTATATGGATGAAAGTGAACAACTTTATCCAGAACAGTCTACTACTGCGATTATTGCTTACCACCCAGTAGCAAAATACTTTAGCGCCTAATTCATATCCCCTCTCCTTATTAAGTAAGGAGAGGGGTGCCCGAAGGGCGGGGTGAGGTTCCAACAGTATTGCACCGAAGTGAGAACCGCTATATCTGATTATTTTGCACCAAACTGATATCTTTCCTTTAACAGGTGGGTATTATAAGCTTGCTCTGCTAACAAAATATTCATAAATTTGCCTTCAAATAAAATACATTTCCGCAATTTTACTGTAAAGTTCTGTTCTTATTCTTTATTAGACTTGAATTAAATAATTCTGAAAAAATCAGTGTTTACCGGATAAAATCAACAATTCATCAATGATATAACTTGAAGTAAATTATCTTTTTTTGTAGCCACTTTATTTGGAAGTTAGCAAAACCAGATCCAGTAGTTATATTAAACATAATTTCATATTTTGTCTGTAAAAATACTTGACAGGCGCGAATGAAGATGTCTAAAAAATAGTAAATCCGCTATAAACCACTTGATAGGTAAGCAGCTATGTCTCGAAAACGTCAGCTATTCAAGGTAATTCAAAAAACCTTTAGACAAATTAGTAAGCAGTTTTTATCTGCAATTAACAAGCAAATCATTTGGCTACTGCAAACTATTTCTGGCACTCGAAGAAGAGGCGGCTCGGAGAATGCTGGGTTTCTGTTGCCGACAGTATCAATGGTATTAATAGTAGTCGTATTATTGACCACTGCCATTTTATATCGGTCTTTTGAACGCTCTAAAAATGCCAGTAATGTCCGGGTGAATGAGGCTGTACTTAACGCCGCAGCACCAGCCCTTGACAGAGCTAGAGCAAAATTAGACAAGCTATTCAATGACAGCCGACTACCACGAGCCGTACCTTCAGATAAAGTTTTAGAGGATACCTTAAGTAGTACTGTTAATTTGCCTGAATTTACTTTTGGAGACGAAACTCCACTAACGCTACATTATGCTTATTCAAGAACAACACCACCAATAACACCAACAAAACCAACAACAGAAGATCAGCCACTAGATCTAACAACTGCATGGATGTTCCCTACTGATACAGATAACAATGGGAAATTTGACAGCTATACTCTTTATGGAATTTACTTCCGAACTCCGCCTATAACTAGTGGCACATACAGTCGCCCTAGAAATCCTCTAGAGGCAAGAACTCCGCCCATGAGTTCTGGTAGTGTAAGCAGCAGTTGTAAAAATACTGTAGCAACAAGTGCTACTTTGGTAGGGACTACGGGCTGGGTTAGTACTGCTGGTCAGCTCCAAAAAAGCTTTTTTGTCTACACTGCTAATGTTCCCATCACTAACCAACTAGCAACTGGTAATTACGAAACTTTTAAAGGGAATAAAGGTTTTTCAAGTTTAGAATATCAACAAGACCGTATACAACTACCGCTAGTTAACAATGCGGTGGTTTATAACGATGATATAGAAGTTACCCCTGGTCCCAATTTTAACCTAAATGGACGGATCTTGACTAATAGTAACTTTTTGACTGGTAGCAATAATGTGAGACTTTATCAGGTTAGTAGTGTAAATTCCTGTTTCTATACTGAGGACAATAGCAAAATTTCTGTAGGTGGCAATTTAGGAGCTGGTGGTTTCACTGGTAGTGCAAGTAACGGTACTATAGTGGATTTATTCCAAGGACAAGGAGTTACTCCTAGTCAAAATGGTAATACTAGCACTAACATATCAGTCACTGACGGAACGAATAATATTGCCTACAATAGCCTAGCTTATGCACAGCGGATCAATCTTTTGGTGCTAGCACAGACGAATAAGGCTGCATCTACTGACCCACAGGAAGTTCAAGATGCCATTACACAGCAACTACAACTATTAAATCTAACCACAGCTACTGCCAGTGTAGCGCAACAATCCACTGTCCGTAATAACCAGTTAGTACTTTACTTTCAAAAACGTACCCGGCGTGTACCCTATGGTGAAGTTGGTTTTGGTGGAAATGCAATAATAAATCCTACAACTAGTACAGATTATACGACTACTACAGTCTTACAAGGAAGTGATAAGTCACTGCGTCCACCAGACACTTGGGTTTATCCCTTTGCTCCTAGTGATGGTAAAACTAAAACTAATTATTCAAATTTAACACTTAACACTAATAGTACTAAGCTGCTACCTGGTGCTACACAACCAGTTACGCAACAAACATTAGGTAAAGAACAATACATTGGCGATCGCATTTTGCTTGGCAATAACCTGCCTGCATTGTGGTGGAATGGAACGACATTTGTTGGTTCAGATGTTACCACAAATACCCAAGATATTGCAAATATTAACTGGGATAGCGGCAGTGGAACTCGGACTCGCAGCAGTCGTGTACAGCAACTAGCTGATTTAGGAACTGTTGACCGAGATGGAGATTGGGAAGTGGCAGCTGCTACAGTACCAACTACTGTCGCCGCTCCTGTGGGTGGCTTGCGGGTAGTCACTGGTGCAGGGATTTATTTACCTCCACTTTTAACTGTTAGTAGTACCCTAACTGCTTTAAACACGGCGGCGGCAGCTACAAATAGAATTTGGTCAGATATGATGCCCGTGCCTAATACTATTGGCATTAATCAAGATACTTACAAGACTAATATAGTATTACCCGATCCTGTTAACACGCCGTATTTACGGATGCGGGCTACAGCAGTTTATCACTACCAAGCGAGTGGCTATAGTGCGACAAGCCCTAAACCTATTGCTTGTATAAGTAGCTTCTACGACCCGACAAATAGCACTACAGCTAAGAACCTCAATAGTCCTAGTCTTCCGTCTGTGCCAAGTTTTATCTATGACAAAGCTGCGGGTGGTAACTCCCATAATGGTATTGTCTACGCAGCTCCAACAAAGGGTGTTTCTGACTATTTAACTTTACTAAAATACCAAGCTAATTTAATGTATCCCAATGGGCGGTTGGTAAATCCAACACTGAACACCGCTATGGGGCTAGTCGCTGCCTCTGGGACACTCACAATCTCACAGCAGTCTGCTATTGATGCTTCTATTTGTGCCATCCAAATATTAGATGGTAGTATCGGCGCTCCAAGTAATAGCGTCATCCCTCACGGCGCAATTTACGAAAACGCTTTTTTAGATGCTAGACAGATTAAGGCAATTCATAAAGATGTATCAACAGTTGGTGTAGAAACATTCACCAACGCTGATGGTGTAAATGGAGATGGAACTGGGACAGTAGCAAATGTACCAAATCCATCTACTGGTTCCTCGGCTCCAGACTATGAACTCCTCAAAGAAACCCGCCAACCTCTGGAAATTCGCGCCACTGTATTAGACATTAATAAGTTGCGGACAATTACTTATGGCACAGCAACACCACAAGAATACTTAATTCCCAATAGCGGTATTATTTACGCTACTCGTGATGATGCATTGCCTGATTTGAGTTATCCTGCTGGAATTTTAGCAGCAGATACAGCGACACAAAGACAAACAAAACAAGATACTCAAAAATCACAAAGCCCTGTAGATTATAAACTTGACCCAACTCGCCGTCCCAACGCCATTATGTTGATCAATGGCAACCCAATCTGGCGTGTTCAGGCTTACACAGATGCAGAAAAAGGCTTGGTTCTAGCTTCTAATTTGCCTGTATATATTTTAGGCGACTTTAATAAACATAGCCAAGAAGAGTTTATAACAGCTCTAGCTAGTAATTTGGGCAATTTTTACTCTCGCTCAGACCTTAATCCAAACTTTGCTTGTCGTACTGGTGATCCTAGACTACCAAATTGTACCACTGGGGACGCATGGCGACCTGCCAGCGTATTGTCAGATGCGATCACACTTCTTTCTACTACCTATAAGACGGGCTACCGCAGCGATGGAGACTATGACCTGAATAATAACTTGGGAGATACTAATTCCATTATCGGTAATACCAGTATTATTCCCAATATTTTCGGATTTAATAAAAATGGATTTGCTACCAACAACAGTAATGTCGTTAATGCTCCCTGGTATGATCCTAACGCTGGCTCTAATCAAGGCTTGCCCCTTGCCGCTAAAAGCAGTTCTTACCTCAACAACTTTGTTACACCCATCCAGCGAAGGAAAACTGCCCCAGAGTATTTAATGGAAGTATGTAAGAAACTACCTGTTTCAGCTTGCGATCCAACTGATTGGTGGGTAACACTACCCAATGATACTACTGGTAATACTACATATTCATTAGGTCTAAAAGCCTCTAATGTTACTGATGTTATTGGACAGCCTTTTTTGCTGACAAAACATAAAGCAGGTACAACAGCACAAGCACAATCACCGACTGGTCTTAATCCTGAATATCTAGGCTATCCTCGTCGTGTTGCCTTTCTCCGTAATGCATCTGGACAACTCACGCTTACTAGTAATCAACCAACCATTATAGGTATCAAGGGCGGGAAAATAACTTCATTTCCACTCAGTACTTTTAGTTCTAGCCACCCAGATAACACAGCTAATTCTCTATGGTTCTATTCAAACAACAGTGATAATAATCCCCCAACAGTACTTTCACCATCAACATTTACTGCTACTACAACAACCCAACCAGCTTTATCGCCAGTGTTACAAATTAGAGTTGCTTTCAGCACTAGTAATGAAAATGCATTTGACGTACTGGGTTCTGGCAGTGTACAGAATTCTTATTGGCTTCAATGGGCAACATCTACCACCTTTAACTTAGCCGCAGCAGGGGCAGACACCCCAGCTCGTCCTACAGAAGACAATGGTGGTTTACACAACTTTGTCCGCCTCTTGGAAAATTGGAACCCAAGTGACTCAATCCCAGCTTATATAGCTACAATTAACGGCTCTTTTATCCAAAGAACTCGTAGTGCCTACGCTACTGCACCATTTTTAGCATACTTAAATGGCTCATCCCTGACAGCATATCCGACAAATAATGGTGGTGGTCAAATACCTTATTACCAGCCTCCCAATCGGCAGTGGGGTTATGATGTCGCCTTGCTCTCACAATCACCAGACGCATTTTCGCAAAAGTTAGCGATAACGCCAAATAACAAACCCAATGAGTACTTCCGGGAAGTTGGTCGAGATGATACATGGGTGCAAACGTTGTTGTGTGCCAAAAAAGCCTCAGACAGTAGTTATGCCGTCGATGCCGATCAACGTCCTAGCTGTAGTTAATCTTTAATTCCTAGAAAGTGGTGAGTAACTATGATTAAGCGCAAACAACAGCAAGTAAGTCAATCATCTGGTGAGTCTGGTTTTACGATCATCGAGTCACTGGTAGCAATAGTCGTAGTTACTGTTTTAGTGGCAGCGATCGCACCTACAATCGTGATTGCAACAGCAACCCGCGTCCAATCAAAACGCATAGAGTTAGCCACACAAGCTGCCAGAACTTTCATTGATGGTGTGAAAACTGGTGCAGTGACAACTCCTGCTACCACTATTACATTGACTCTATCAGCTACTGCAACACCCAGAAGTTTAGCTGACAATTTACTTACCCCGAGCGCCACAAGTATGCCAGTTCCTGCAACATCAACGTCAACATCGTTATATTGCGTTAAAAAAGACACAAATAACATCCTAACTATTAGTAACCCAGACTGTACAAGCAACGTAAACAAGATATTTTACATTCAAGCTGTAAAACTTATAGTAACAGGAAGTACCCCAATTAATAGCACAACAGGTCTCCCAATTGATGGTTACGGTTTGGGAATTCGAGTTTATCGGTCAGATATTGACTTTACTAAAACTGTCAACGCTAGCGACAGTAGTAACAATAAAAGACAAAACACTTTCATTGGGACTTTGGGCAATACCCAATCCCCATTAGTGGAAATGACCACTGTAATTGGTTCTAAAAACACTTCCTTCAATACTCTGTGTCAGCGCCTTGCTATTACTAACAGCACTACTAGTAACAACACTTGTAATTAATCCTGTGCAGTAGGGTTGAAAGCTAACTTTTCACGTTATGTGAAAAAAACAACGCGAAACCTAACCCATTAGGGCGTGTTTTCAAACTCAAAAAGTAGGTTGGGTTAAGCGTAGCGCAACCCAACAAAGCAACGCAAATGTTGGGTTTTGTTCCTCAACCCAACCTACATTTAAGTCTAATTTGGGGTTTGAAAACAGTCCCCAGCCCCCTTCCCCACAAGGGAAGGGGGGAAATTCAAAACCTCTCTCCTCTTAGGAAAAAGGTTTTCCAGATACCGTGAAAAGTCAGGGTTGAAAGATATAACTTTCAAGATGGTGGTCATTCAACAACCGTAATCGTTAACCTTGTGAATACATAGTATAACTGTACACCACCATTCGCTAGATGTATTTCTATCAATAAGGGGCAAACGTTAGTTATGAAGAATGTACTCAAATTTCTTCTCAGCATTCAGCTGAAACACTCTAAATTTGTTCAGCAAGTTAATGGTTTTACCCTGATAGAACTTTTGGTAGCCTTAGTGCTGGCATTCCTCGTGCTTACGCCACTACTAACATTCATGGTTAATATTCTCAGTACAGATCAAAATGAGCAAGCCAAGGCAAATTCTGAACAAGAAATCCAGACAGCACTAGATTACATTGGCAATGATTTACAACAAGCTGTCTACATATATGATAAAACTGCACTGACTACCAATTCAAATAGTGTCGCAACAAGCTCAGGAATTCAAGACCAAATACCCCCTGTTAAGGCAGCTAGTGGTTGTACCAGTTCTTCTACTTGTCAACCAATTCTGGTGTTTTGGAAACGCAAGTTTGTCTCAGGTGCGATTACACTTTCCAGCAGCACTACATCAACCACAAAAGATGATACTTTTGTTTACTCACTAGTTGCCTACTATTTAATCAAAGATAGTAGTACTACTTGGTCAAAAGCGGCTCGTATTGCTAGATTTGAAATTAGCGATGGAGTTCTGGCTACTAGTGGTACTACTAGCGGTATTGCTGGGAATTGTACTGGTTATTCAAATGACACATATATTGACACCAACCACTGCCCCGATGCAGGTTTTCAGCGTTTTAACCTGAATTTAGCAGGAGCAGCAGGTCTAACTCCCAAAATGAATTCATGGACAACAGCAACGGCCGCTTACACTCAACAACCTTTAGTACTAATTGATTTTATCGATCAAACCTCTATTGGTTCAACAACTCTTACTTGTCCCACTAGCTCCTATGGAACCTCTCCAATAACTCCAACAGTTAGCTCAGGTAGTTATATGGGCTTTTATACTTGCGTTGATGTTGCCAACACCACAGCACAGGTGTTTTTACGAGGTAATGCACTAGCTCGGTTGCAAACTAGCAATTTCGATTATTCTTCAAATAACCAAACTTACTTTCCCACAGCAAACCGCCGCGTACAGGGACGTGGATATTTATTTAGTAAATAAACTTGATATACACAGCACAACTAATGGTGGGGCATTATGGGCAACCTAACTTTAAAGTTATTCCACACTAGGATCTGTAATAAAGATACCCAGGAGCGATTTAATCCTCAACAGGATGCTGGTTTTACTTTAATAGAAGTGCTTGTAGTGCTGCTAATGATCGGAATTTTATCAGCGATCGCAGCTCCTGGTTGGCTTGGCTTTGTAAATCGACAGCGGGTAAATAAGGCTAACGATGCCGTTTTGGCTACACTACAAGAAGCACAGAGCGAAGCTAAAAGAAATAAACTTAGCTACAGTGTCAGTTTTCAGAAAAATAGCACAACTCAAAATGTGGAGGTTGCTATTTATAATACCACTGCTGGAATCAGCACATGGAAACCTTTAGGGGCGGATGTAGGCGTTAGCTCTGATAAATTTCTGCTAGGTGCAAATCTCAGTAGTGAAAACGCTGCCAATTCTACTACTAATTCTCCTGTATCCTACCCTCCCTCAAGTACACCAACAAAAATTACCTTTGACTATATGGGGGCTTTACCAACTTTACCAACTCCAAACTTTGGAACAGTGGCAGCAGGTACAGAGCCACCTGGGTTAAAAATAGTGGTAGCTGTACCAAGCTCTGCAAATTCTACATTGGCTAGTAGCGTAAAGCGATGCGTCATTGTGAAAACTCTCTTAGGCTCAATGATTACAGCAAAAGACAATCAATGCAATTAAGTACTTTAAGTAGCAATATTTATTCAAAAACACGCAATACCACTGTACATAAAACTGCACATTGATAGCAAAATTAAAATATCATGTGCAGTTTTAATGTTTGATATATTTATTTAAGAGCCACTGATAAATTAGCCATTAGCTGAACATCTAAAAAGCGTCCTAATCAAAATATCAAAAGATAACTTTTGTCAAATGACTGAAAACCTTGACTTTACTGTAGCTATCCCAACTTATAATGGTGAAAGTCGTTTGCCTGAACTACTAGAACGACTACAAAACCAACTTCACACCGAAAATTTATCTTGGGAAATTATAGTTGTAGACAATAACAGCACTGATAACACAGCTAAAGTTGTTCAAACCTATCAGCAAAATTGGCAGTGTCCTTACCCTTTAAAGTATTGCTTTGAAGAGCAACAGGGAGTAGCTTATGCCCGAAAAAGGGCAGTGCAACAAGCTGAAGGTCAACTCATAGGTTTTCTAGATGATGACAACTACCCAAGATCAAATTGGGTATTCCAAGCTGTTGCTTTTGGTGAAAAATACCCCTTAGCGGGAGCTTATGGCAGCCAAATTCACCCTGACTGGGAAGTAGAACCACCAGAAAACTTTCAGCGAATTGCTCCATTCTTGGCAATTACAGAGCGAGGTAATTTACCCCTATTATATGAAACAGCCAAAAAATTACTACCTCCTGCTGCCGGACTTGTTGTCCGTAGAAAAGCCTGGTTAGAAAGTGTACCAGATAAATCTATTTTAACTGGGAGAGTTCAAGGCAATATGCTTGCCAGTGAAGACTTAGAAACATTGTCTCATATCCAAAAATCAGGATGGGAAATTTGGTATAACCCAGAAATGGAAGTTTCTCACAAAATCCCAAGTTTTCGGTTGCAAAAAGAGTATTTAATTCCATTTTTTCGCGGTATTGGACTTAGCCGTCATGTAACTAGAATGGTGAATGTCAAACATGTATATAGACCATTTGCTCTTTTATCTTATATGATAAATGACCTGCGTAAAATCACTTTACACTTACTAAAATACTGGAATATCTTGAAAACTGATTTAGTTGTAGCTTGTGAAATGCAACTTTTTCTAAGTAGTTTAGTTAGTCCTTTTTATCTTTGGAAAAATAGCTATTTAAGTAAAAAACACAATTAGAAATTATATATATGAATAAAATGATTGAAAAACTAGATTTTACCGTAGCTATTCCTACATACAATGGTGCAAAACGTTTACCTCAAGTTTTAGACTTTTTACTCAAGCAGACGGGAATAGAAAAGCTAAATTGGGAAATAATTATTATTGACAATAATAGTCACGATAATACAAATGAGGTAATTAAGCATTATCAAAAAACTTATAGCCAGAATATTTGTTTGAGGTACTTCTTCGAGAATAAACAAGGAATACCTTTTGCAAGAATGCGGGCGATAAGTGAAGCGAGAGGTGAGTTTGTTGCATTCGTAGATGATGATAATCTATTAGCACCTGATTGGATTTTACAATCTTATACTTTTGGCAAAGAGCATCCTCAAGCAGGTGCTTGGAGTGGACAGATTCATGGAGATTTTGAAGGAAAGCCACCAGAAAATTTTGAAAGAATTCAAGCTTTTTTAGCTATAAGAGAACATGGTTCAAATCCACATTTATTTGATGCAGTTAATTTAAGACTTCCTCCTGGTGCTGCGCTTGTTGTTCGGAAACAAGTATGGTGTGAAAATGTACCACAACGACCTAGTTTAAGCGGCAAGTTGCCTGGTATTTTTGTCCAGGGTGATGATTATGAAGCATTGCTTTATATACATTATGGAGGCTGGCAAATTTGGTATAACCCTACTATGCATACTTATCATCAAATACCAGATTGGCGACTTGAGAGAGATTACCTTCTAACTCTAGCACGCGGCTGTGGTTTGTGTATTTTCCAGCTACGCCTGATAAATACTAAAAATTGGCAAAAACCAATAGTGTTTGTAAAAACTATTTTAGGGAATTTACGCCGAGCATTACAGCACCTCATTCAGTATAGAGGGCAATTAAAAAATAATCTAATTGCCCTTTTTGAAATGGAGTTTTACTTGGCTAGCATGATCAGTCCTTTTTACTGCTTAAAATGTCATATACGTAGAGTATTAAACCAATTCGCAATTATGTTTTATAACGGGGATTTCACCCCGACACTAAACATGCTACCAATCAAGGGAGAGAAATTAAACCCCAAAACTTTGTTAAAAATAAACTAGCTCTATAAAATGATTATATCTAGTAAAAAAATGCCAAAAATTTCTGTAATCATTCCTGCTTACAATAGTGAAAATACCATTAATTACACCATTGAATCTGTTCTCAATCAAACTTTTACTGACCTAGAATTAATTGTAATTAATGATGGTTCCCAAGATTCAACTTTAGAAGTTATTACACAAATCCAAGACTCACGAATAAAAATATTTTCCTATCCCAATGCTGGCGGAAATATAAGTCGTAACCGAGGGCTACACCATGCAGTAGGAAAATTTGTTAGTTTCTTAGATGCAGATGATCTTTGGACACCTGATAAACTTCAGTCTCAGTTAAAGGCTCTGCAAGAAAACGTTACTGCGAAAGTTGCTTACAGTTGGACTGATTATATTGACGCAAATGGTCAATTTGTACTTTCAGGTAAGCGCATTAATGTCAATGGAGATGTTTATGAAAATCTGTTGTTGATTAATTTTTTGGAGAATGGTTCCAATCCTTTGATTTGTAAAGAAGCTTTAATTGAATTAGGTGGATTTGATAAATCCCTAAGTGCTGCTCAAGATTGGGATATGTGGCTGCGATTAGCCTGCAAGTTCGATTTTGTATGCATACCATCTGTGCAAATCCTATACAGAATAAGTGCTAATTCAGTTTCTTCTAATCTTGTAAGACAGGAAAAAGCCTGCTTACAAGTACTTGAACAAGCGTATCAGGCAAGACCATCGACACTTAAGCAGAGTTGGAATATAAGCCTAGCAAATTTATACAAATACTTGACCTGCAAAGGTCTACAAAAACCGTTTAATGGACAAAAATGTCTAGCATCTGCTAGATTTCTGTGGAAGTATTTTCTTAATGACCCTTCAAGACTTCAGAATATAAATTTCACCTTAAAATTGTTATTGAAAATTATCATAATTTTTACCTTGCCCACTTTGCTCTACAGTATTACTAATTGGCGCGAAGTAAGAAGCCAAGAAACTGAAACATTCCTCAACATCTGGGTAGCTGAAAAACGATCAGAAAACAAAAATGGATACCCACATGCATCTACCGTCTCTAGTTAATACAAAAAATCCTTTGAATAAGCACTCCAGTAGTGGTTTTACCTTACCAGAGATGTTAGTAGTTGTTCTATTAATTGGTATATTAGCTACGGTAGGAATACCTAACTGGCTAGCTTTTGTGGACACTCAACGCCTCAACACTGCCCAAAACGAAGTTCACCTTGCTATGCGCCAAGCCAAAAGGCAAGCCACTAAAGAAAAATTGACTTGGCAAGCCAGCTTTCGTGAACAAAACGGTATTGTTCAATGGGCAGTTCATCCTGCTACAGTAAACCCATCTGATGCTAACTGGAACAACTTAGATGCGAATGTGCGCCTTGATTCTGAGACAAACTTCCAACCGTCACTCAGTACTGTACAAGAAGTTAGATTTGACTACAGAGGTAACGCTAAAGATTTAGGACGGATCGCGCTATTTAATAAGCATGGTGGTAAAGCTAAACGTTGTGTAATAGTTTCTACAATTTTAGGGGAAATGCGAACCGCAAAGGAGCATACTACAACCAATAACGAAAAGTATTGCTATTAAGGTATTTTTAGTTTATTTAAACAAGGTATTGTGTGCTGAACTTACCAGCAAATCCAAAACAGCACCTGATTATTTTCACTCGCTATCCAGAACCAGGTAAGACAAAAACCTGATTGATACCTGCTTTCGGAACTGTCGGTGCTGCCAATCTTCAACGGGAAATGACTGAATATACAGTATTTCAGGTTTAAGAATTGCAAAAAGCCATTGACATATCTGTGGAAGTGCGGTTTGCAGGTGGCGATTCGCAACTCATGCAAGACTGGCTGGGGTTGGATTTGGTTTACCAGTCTCAAGGTGAAGGGGATCTAGGTTCGCGGATGACGCGATCGCTTAGAAATGCCTTTCTATCTGGTGTAGAAAATAAAATTATCATCGGTAAAGATTGTCCTGAAGTGAATGCCCAAATTTTAGCAACAGCCTTTGAGAAATTACACGCCTTTGACCTCGTACTTGGCCCTGCGAGTCTACACTAGGCTTTACCCACCTCCGTGGCTTTCAAACACTCAATTTTTCCTTAGTCCGCGTAAGCGGACTACCCTTCTCTACGAGAGGCTGCGCCAACGGGAACGCCAAGGGCGAACGCTTTTATAGCCGCGAATTCTATTCGGTCTGGCTCTAAGTTTACAGATGTGCGCCCCTACAAAAGACCTGTATTACGACTGATTGAGAACTGCAATAAGAAAAATTGGGTAATTAATCAGTCTTTTTCTCCAGCCCCGCATTGGCTTTGTATCTTAAACTACTAGGAATTTCCTGAAGACACTGCACATAACAAATGTTACTGTGGCCTAGTTGAAAACCAAGAGGCAGATAGCCTTTACCAGTATTGAATCTGCTTTATGTTTTTACAGAACAGTCACGGTCATGGGCACAATATTCAAGTAGCTTGAAATATGAAAATCACTCGTATTCACCGCCAGTTTGAAAAACTATGGTTAACCGTTTTGCTTCCGTGAGTACTGCCCTCACACTTAAGGTAGTTGGAATAATCTGCATTTTGTCTTTTTTCGTTGACTTTTTGATTCTATTGTTACCCTTTCAACCTACTGATCGGGTATGGCAAATCAATTTGGCAACAGCGCTAGTTGATCGAGGAATTGTACCTTTAGTAGGTTTGGGGCTTCTGTTTGCTGCCTATTGGATTGATAGTGCTGATGCAGTCAGCGATCGCCCCCAAGGGATCGATTTAAGATTTCCCGCCGTGATCCTCTCAAGTATTTTAGGGTTGATGTTCTTGCTGATTTTTCCCCTGCACCTCAATAACGTCAATCAAGCTAAGACTCAAACACTCAACCGAATCGCCCAAGAAGCAGATCAGGCAGAAAATAAACTGAACACTGATTTCTCGCAATTGCAAGCAAAACTGACTACTGAGGAAGGAAAAGCTCAACTAGAGCAAGTGCGAAACCAAACCAAAGCTCAGTTTAGTGAAATCCTCAAAGATGAGCAAAAATATAAGCAAGCACTTGAAAGCTCTCAAATTCCTCCAAATATCAAAGAGTTACTGAAGAAGGCTAAAACAAATCCCCAAGTACTTGACAAAGCTATCGAACAACAAACAGATATTCAGACGCTGCGAACTCAAAAACTGAGCCAGCTTCGTCAGAGCAGAGAGGAAGCAGAGAACCAAGCTAAAGATGCTGCTTGGAAGTCTGGACTGCGGATTGGGATTAGCAGTTTGCTGTTGTCCATTGGTTACATTATCATCGGCTGGACAGGCTTAAGAGGTAGCGGTGCTTTACAAGGTGCTAAACCTAGAGCTACCGCACGCTAATCCACTATTGGCATGGCAGTAGGACGTATTCAAAAATTGTTGACGGCTCATACTGCCATGCGCCTAACAGCTAATAACAATAAAAAGACAATTATCACTGAGTAAAATCGCTATAGAACTTGGGTAATGTTCTCAATTTACATACTGACATATAACGAAGAGCTAGATATTGCTGCTTGTATCGAATCGGCAATGCTATCGGATGACATCATTGTTGTGGATTCATGCAGTAGCGATCGCACTGTGGAAATCGCCAGTCGCTATCCCATCCGCGTCGTCCAACATGCTTTTGAAAGCCACGGACGCCAACGCACCTGGATGTTAGAGTCTATCCCCCCGAAGCACGAATGGGTTTACATTCTCGAAGCTGACGAGCGCATGACACCAGAACTGTTCGCGGAATGCCAAAAGGCAAGTCAGAATCCAGACTACATTGGTTACTACGTGGCTGAACGCGTGATGTTCATGAATCGTTGGATTCGGTACAGCACACAGTATCCCCGTTACCAAATGCGCCTCTTTTGCCACGGGAAAGTGTGGTTTACGGACTACGGTCATACTGAACGCGAAGTTTGTGAGGGTGCAACTAGCTTTTTAAAAGAAACATACCCCCACTACACTTCTAGCAAGGGCTTGAGCCGCTGGATTGAAAAACATAACCGTTATTCTACAGATGAAGCTCAAGAAACATTGTATCAACTAGAACAAGGAAAGGTTAGCTGGCAAGATTTATTTTTTGGCAAATCGGAAGTCGAAAAACGCCGCGCCCTGAAAGATTTGTCTTTGCGTTTACCCGCCAGGCCGTTGTTACGGTTTGTATATATGTATTTTATCTTAGGCGGCTGTTTAGATGGACGCGCCGGAATCGCTTGGTGTACATTGCAGGCATTCTACGAATACCTGATTTTGCTCAAAGTTTGGGAAATGAAGTATCTACCAAAACCTAATTTAGACGCAACAGCAATTCTGCCACAAGAGAGTACACAACAGGTGCAGTGCGTGGATTCTGAAACTACACAGGCTGATGCGACGTAAAGGGGACTGGAGATTAGAAGGATTACGTACTACAATTTGAAGCAGCGATCACAAAATCATAATTCAGAAGTAGAGGCGCACAGCTAGCTGTGCGCCTCTAATGCATGTTACATCTAAACAATAACCACCATAATAAATTAATATTTTTAACAGAGCATTTTCATAAAAGCCGCTCCTGCTTAAATGTGAGTGATTGACCAGATAAAATGGTTCCTTAGTTTACCTAGTAGTACTTTCACAATCATCAGCAGCTTTTGATTGAGCGCGGTAGATTAGTAATACCTAAGGACTTGCAATAATCATTTACAAGTCTTACAAAGAAAAGTAACATCCTCTAAGAATAACTAGTCGCCATCGGATTGGTTAATGTCTATGTGTATGCTTATAGGAAAATAGCTGATTTCCAGCAACAAGTACGTGTTTTTGCGGCAGCAGCCAACTTGCTAGCGTTTTGGACAGTTACTTGCGGCAGAAGCTGCCAAGTTAAAGTCTTCGCAATTTGACGAATCTGCTGGTATGGATACCAATAATAAAAGTTCCTCTAGCTTAAAACAGGAGAATCGGGGCTTGGTAATCGATCGCCTAAAACAGGACTTAAAAAACGACCTGATTGCTGGTTTGTTGGTAGTAATTCCCCTAGCAACCACTATCTGGCTGACAATTACCATTGCTACTTGGGTAATCAATTTCCTCACCCAAATTCCCAAACAACTGAATCCCTTTGATGGGTTAAACCCAATTGTAGTAAATGTACTGAATTTGTTAGTAGGATTGGCTGTGCCACTACTGAGTATACTATTGATGGGCTTGATGGCTCGCAATATTGCTGGCCGGTGGTTGCTAGATTTTGGTGAGCGGTTATTACAGGCAATTCCCTTGGCTGGGCAGGTATACAAAACCCTAAAACAGCTTTTAGAAACAATACTAAAAGATTCTAATGGCAAGTTTCGCCGGGTAATTTTGGTAGAGTATCCCCGCCGAGGAATTTGGGCGATCGCCTTTGTCACTGGTGCAATCAGCAGCGATATCCAAGCCCAGATATCTCGCCCGGTGCTAAGTGTTTTTATCCCCACCACCCCGAATCCGACTACCGGCTGGTATGCAGTCGTTCCTGAAGACGAGGTGGTGAACCTCTCCATGTCGATTGAAGACGCCTTTAAAATAGTTGTATCAGGTGGCATTGTTGCCCCCAATACGCCCTTGGTTTTCCCCAAAGAGTCCACACTAGAAGTGAAACACGACCAAATCAAGCAGCAGGTTATTCCCGTTGAAGAAACTTAAAATCAATCTGGCAAAGTCACAAGCAAATGCGTAATGTTGTTGTTTGACTGTGCCAAAATTAATATGATTGTAAGTTTGTGCCGCTTAGTTAATCAGTTCTCGCACAATCAACCCTCAGTTTTATGCAACCTCGTAAACCCCAGCAAATTGCTCGTGAATTGGCGCTTTTAAGCCTTAGCCAATTGCCAGTAAACCCAAAGAAATTAGATAAATTGGCAGACGATCAACTAGTATCCAAGTTGGTGCTAGGAGCAGTACGCACCCTGACCTCAGAAGTGCAAGATACCCTCGATAATGCCGCAGGTGAACTGCAACGCAGTAATGATCGCCTCTTAAGTAGCCAAACTCGGGCCTCCGACCTTAATACTGCTAGAACAATGCTCCAAGAAGCGATCGCCTGCACCCAAACAGCAATCAATCAGTTGGGTACAGCAGTTGATTTCCCAGAATTGATTCAGTTAGCTAATCAGGACAAGGGAGTCCGGAATTACGCTAAAGAGCTTGTGATTACAGTCAGCGAAAATCGACACATTATAGATGAACTCATTTCTACTGCCTTAGTAGATTGGCAAGTAACTCGCCTCGCCCAAATTGACCGGGATATCCTGCAAATCGCTGTGGCAGAAATGAAGTTTTTAGGAGTGCCAGATAGTATCGCCATCAACGAAGCTGTGGAGCTAGCCAAACGCTACAGTGGAGACGAAGGTCATCGGTTTATTAACGGTGTTTTACGCCGAGTCACTGAGCAGAAAAAAACAGCATAGTACCACTGGGGAATTCTTAATTTGTAATGACGTTCTCTACGAGACGCTCTTGCTAGCTTGCTTCTTTGCAGGAGTACGATGACTCGCTAACGTAATTCGTAATTTGTAATTCCTATACTGCGGTGAAGAAAAGTCTGTAGCCGCTTCTGCGGCTTCCTCCGAGGGGGACTTCTCCCTACAGCCCTTCTCAAGACAGGAGACGCTGTTCGCGTTCGGGCATCCTACGGCAGGCGCTAGCCTCTCACGAATGGGAGAAGGGGAGACGCTGCGCGAACGCAGGGAACCTTCTGTTGTACCAATTCTCCTGAAACTGGCGTTGAAAGGTGAGGATAACCCGGAAGTTTTCACCCCAGGAAAAAGTGCAAAGTTAAATTAAACTCATAACTTATAACTTATAACTCATATAACCAATACTGCTGCAATGGTTTTTAATTGGTTCCGTCGTAAATATAACGATTCCTCTGACACTCCCTCTGATCAGAAGCAGGAAGAAACTCCTCCCGCACAAGAACCCCAACCAGAGCCAGCCGAAACGTCAACACCAACTGCTGAAACGGCATCAGACACAACGGCAGACTTGTTGGCGTTTGCTAAAGCTGCCTACAAAAATATCCAGCAAAAACAACAAGCCGAGGTAGTAGAAACACCGCCTGATTCAGTAGATACCTCAGCACCATCAGCACAACCGGAAACCGCAGAAACGGCAATTGCCCAAATCACCGAACAAAAACCAACTGAGTCACCTGCTAGTACAACCGTAGAAACTGCACAGCCAGAAGTTATCCAAGCAGCTACTGAGGAAGAAATTACAGAAGATTTCTCAGTAGCAGCAATTGCTGAAGAGCCAGATGTCACAAGCCCAGAACTAACCGCAAATGAAGCTGAACCAACACCTACCGAAGCACTAGCTACGCCAGAGGCAACACAGCCAACAGCACCAACTATCTTATCCTTCTTAGAACGGGCAGCAGCAGAACGGCAAGCAAAGCTGGAACAACTAATAGCCACCGCCATTGAAATCCCAGAACCGGAGATAGTACAACCAGTAGCTGCAACCTCAGAGACAGGAGAGGAAATTCCTGGACTGGTATTTGATGATGGTTTTGTCTGGTCGGCGAAAGTCCTAGCAGCTCAAGGTAGAAGTCCAGAAGACGTTTCTATTGAAGAAATTACCTGGCTGAAAAAGCTCCGGCAAGGGTTAGACAAAACTCGCCGTAGCATCCTCAACCAACTAAAGGCGATCGTCGGTCAAGGGCCGCTTAACCAAGCTGCTGTGACAGAAATTGAGGCATTGCTCCTGCAAGCTGATGTGGGTGTAGAGGCGACAGATTTTATTATCAATGCCCTACAGAAAAAACTTCGAGAAGAAGTCACCGCACCAGAAGAAGCGATCGCTTACCTGAAAAAAATCCTCCGGGATATGCTGGATGCGCCGAGCAAAACATCCCACAAAACTACCTTTACCCTAGAAAAAGAAACCTTGAACATTTGGTTAATCACTGGGGTGAATGGTGCAGGTAAAACCACCACTATCGGCAAAATTGCCCACCTGGGACAAAAATCTGGTTATAAATGCTTGATTGGGGCAGCAGACACCTTCCGCGCCGCCGCTGTGGAACAGGTGAAGATTTGGGGTAGCAGAAGTGATGTGGAAGTAATTGCCAATCCTGGAAAGAATACAGATCCAGCAGCAGTTGTATTTGATGCGATCGCTGCCGCCCAAGCGCGTCAAACAGAATTACTTCTGATAGATACGGCTGGGCGACTACAAAACAAGAAAAATTTAATGGACGAACTCAGCAAAATCCGGCGAATTATCGACAAAAAAGCCCCAAATGCCAAAGTAGAATCACTGTTGGTTCTAGATGCCACTTTAGGACAAAATGGATTGCGGCAAGCCGAAGTTTTCTCCCAAGCTGCCCAACTGAGTGGCGTTGTCTTAACCAAGCTAGATGGCACGGCTAAAGGCGGCGTTGCCCTTGCCGTTGTGCAACAGCTAGGTTTACCCATTCGCTTTATTGGTGCTGGTGAAGGAATTGAAGACCTGCGCCCCTTTTCCAGCTATGAGTTTGTCGAAGCTCTCTTGAGTGGCTAATTGAAAAATTTAGAGTTAAAAATTTTTCTTGACAAACTGATAAATTTAGGGCTGACTGATCTGGTATTATCACTTGAACTAACTAGAAACAAAATACTGAAAACATCTCAAGTCCTAAAATCATGGATTTGTCACAATAAATGGGTGACTTTTGCTAAAATTTCAAGCTAATGCCCTTTTTTCACACCTTGAATGGGCTTTTTAAATGTAGCAGCATGAGCATTTAGTTGTGACACACAAAAGCCTGTAAACTTGCATCTTGCAGCAAATTAAAGGGCAGGCGAGACGCTCACTTCCACAAATACAACTATTGTGGGATGGACAACAGTCTGAGCGGTGAGCAGTGGTTGGGGAGCCAGCGCGGATGAGTCCAGCACTCCAGGAGGGTTTCCCTCCGCAGGTGACTGGTGTTAGCTATGGCGACTTGTACTCCTACGGAGAAGCAAGCTACGCGCAGCGTCTCCGACAGGAAAAGCAACTGCGTTAGCGAGTCTACAGAGCGGCACGCTGCGTGTAGCTTACTTAAGAGTAGGGTACGAGCGTCAGATGTTTGCCCAGCGCCGACCTCAAGAAAAGGACAGTTTCTGACCATCAAAACTTCGCAGAATCGTCCACTGTGGACTCAAAAAGTGAATTAGTGTAAGTAAGCTGGTTCAACACTCGCAGCTGTATTCTCAGCTCCTATTTGCGAAAATATCCACAAATATTTTATGTAATAAATCGAGAGGTTTGAATTCTGATGGTTAAACGACAACACTCTTTCTGGCTTTTGACTTAAAGTTCTTGGAAGATATTTTTTATAGATTTAGTGTCATCTCTTCTATTCATATCTTACACTTACCAAATGACTCCTCCCTAAAATCAATTACAGGCTAGTTTTTTACCAAACTCAAGCTCTATTTGAGTGCTTATAGAGGTTTCTACTTAAAAGACTTCTAGTCTCCTAGTTGCCTCTGCCCAAACATTCACTCTGAAAACCTGCTGAATTATTCTTTTAATAAAGTATTTTTATGACTTTAGAGATATGCTTTGGGAATTAAGTTATGAAAAAATTAATAACTTTCTGAACTATCACCGAAACTAGTAATTTTTACGGGTTGGATTTTGACTAAAAATACATGGTCTGAAATTACTAATATTCCATCAGAAATACAATAAGCAAATAAAATACTTATAAAAGTTTGCCTGTTACGTCTTTATACTCTTGCTAAAGTGACAAGTCTTGTCTAAATATGGTTTAGCAATGCCAAAGCCAAAAGATTTATAAGTAATCTGAAATCTTCCAAATATAAGTGCAATAGTACCTGTGCCTGTGTCTCAACTGCCCTCTCAACCCACTGATAACAATAGTAGTGCCGCGACGGATGTCACACCAGTCGTGGCACTCAAAGAACTTGTGGCAAGGTTGCACCGGGAACAGAACAAAATTCAAGATTTGCTAAGTTCTTTAGGATTTGCTCTTAGAAGTTTCAATAATTTGAATCAGTTTTTGGAACTGATCCCGCTGATGGCAACAAGAGTGACAGATGCAGACGGTAGCGCCCTATTTCTCTACAAACCTAATGGTCAAGTCAGGTTAGAGCAATTACATTGGCAAGATAGTCGCCAGCGAAAGAATATCCGCAAAGCGCTAGAAATAGCCAGTAGTCAAATCACGCTTGTGCCCAATACTGCCCCTCTAGCGAATGCTACGGGGATTTTGGATGACCAGATGCATCGCTATTTGGGACCAGATGTGCAAATTTTTGGTACGGCAATTCTGGTGAAGCATACAGAACGGGGATGGCTCTATGTCTTGAGCCGCGATCCAGAATATAGTTGGACAGAAACTAGGCAAAAATTAGTTAGGTTAGTTGCAGACCAAACAGCGGTTGCGATCGAAAACGATGAACTAGCTGTAGAACTAAGAAAAAAAGAACGTCTAGACCAAGAATTAGAAATTGGCGCAGAAATTCAACGGCGACTTCTGCCACGTCAATGCCCCGCAATCCCTGGTGCAGTCCTGGCGGCACGCTGTAAACCTGCCAATCGCGTCGGCGGAGACTACTACGACTTTATTGCTACCAATGACAATAAGATTCAACCCAAGACCAAAGGTGGTACGGAAACTACTCGCTGGGGTTTAGTTATTGGAGATGTTATGGGCAAAGGTGTCCCCGCTGGGCTGATTATGACGATGATGCGGGGAATGCTATGGGGAGAAGTGCTACATGGTAATTCCCCAGCAGGAATTCTGCAAAACTTAAACAGAGTTATGTATGCGGATTTGGAAAATTCCCACCGCTTTGTAACGCTATTTTACTCAGAATATAATCCCCATAACCGAATTTTGTCTTATAGCAATGCGGCACACAATCCTCCCTTGTGGTGGCACGCAGCCACGAAAACTGTCAGCCGTTTAGATACTTTAGGAATGTTAATCGGTTTAGATGCTAACAGCCAATATGAAGATGCCCAGGCACAGCTAGAGCCTGGGGATACAATTATTTACTATACAGATGGCTTGACCGATGCCGCTGCTGCTGGTGGCGATCGCTTTGATGAAGAAAACTTTGTTGCTGGCTTCAATACGGCTTGCAAATACTGCAATGGGCCACAGGAGATTGTGGATTACCTATTTGACCAAGTTCAGCAATTCATCGGTGTTGATAAGCAAAACACTGATGATATGACACTAGTTGTTCTGCAAATTTTATAGTCATTAGCCATTTTTGCTTGGTTAAGTCATCAGTCAATGCTTAAGCTTATGGTGACTGGGGATTTACTACAGTGATTATACTAAATTTAATTTTTTATTTATTTTTTCTTTGATTTTCTGTAGCGATCGCTCAAATGGTAGCACATCAACCTTTTTTCCGGACTCGTTTGTATTTAGCCTTTAGGATGATACATAAAAAATGATCGTTAGAATACTTTTCTGTTCAAGTAAAAACTATATATTTTGCACATCTAGCACAGTAGGAAACGCCGAGGGGGAGACCAGGTAAAAGGTAAAACGTACAAGGGAAAAAGTAAAAGGTAAATTTACTTCTTCATTTTTGCTTTCTTTACTATCCTTGTGACGCAAGCATTTGGCCTGCTCAGTTTTGGCGTTTTAATTCTTCTTTTCTCCGCCGTAGCAAGTTCACAACAGCTACGACGGAGTTTTGCTTTGTTTATTTCTCAGGTCTAAACTTGGTTGTTTTAAACTTTCTTGGTATTTAAAGTTAATAACCTTCATTTAATGATTTGTCAAGATATTTGTGAAAATATTTTAGATGAAGAATTCAAATGGCTATTGGCTATTCTTGCGCCCCAGCTTTTTGCAGACTCCGTACCACATTCTTATAACCATTAAATTCTGCAATCATCAAAGCAGTATAACCACCCCGGTTTTTCAAATTTACATCTGCCCCAGCTTGGAGTAATAACTGCACAATTTCGCCATAACCTGCTGAGGCAGCCCACATCAATGATGTTGCCCTCGCTGAGTCTTGAAAATTCACATCTGCCCCCTTTGCCAGCAGCAAATGTATGATCTCTGTGTGCTTGCGTTCGGTTGCCTTGATCAAAGCAGTTTTGCCATCATCCCCCGGAGTGTTGGCATCAGCACCATAATCTAGCAACACTTTCACTGTTTGGGTGTGTCCTTGTGATGCAGCCAGCGTCAAAGGTACTTCACCAAGGTTTTTCCCAGTAATATCTCCCCCAGAATGCAGCAATGCCTCAAGAATATGACTGTGTCCCTGCAATGCTGCTACAAGCAGTGGCGTATCACCCA
Source organism: Nostoc sp. (assembly GCF_036917615.1). Classification (GTDB taxonomy): domain Bacteria; phylum Cyanobacteriota; class Cyanobacteriia; order Cyanobacteriales; family Nostocaceae; genus Nostoc. The sequence goes on along the minus strand of NZ_JBALCZ010000010.1, from coordinate 38,625 downwards.
GATGATTTATAATTTGGACATCTGCACCCCTGTTAAGTAACACTTGCACCACTTCAATGTAGCCTTCCACAACAGCAAGGTGTAAGGCAGTTTCACCATCTTGGTCTTGGAGATTAATCTCAGCACCTCGATCCAGTAAAGCTGCTGCGATCGCACTGTGTCCCGCTGCTGCTGCTGCCGATAGGGCAGTTCCACAATCAGCGTTTTTCACATTCACATCAGCCCCAGCTAGTAGCAGTGCTTCCACAATCTCCAGATGTCCCAAATCTGCCGCTAATGTTAAGAGTGTCTCACCCTCCTGATCTTGGATATTGACATCGACACCAGTTTGGAGAATTGCTTCTATAATTTCTATTTTTCCCTGCTTAATGGCGAGTTTCAACGCAGTATCATCATCTTTATCTGCGATATTAACTTGGGCATCAGCAGCCAATAAGACTTGCACTACATCAATATGACCTTTGAGTACTGCTGCCATTAAAGCTGTACTGCCATCTTCATTACTAGCATTTACATCAGCACCTTTGGATAGTAAAAGCTGCACAATGTCAAGCTGTTTGGCATTAGCTGCCAACATCAAAGCCGTCAAACCATAGAGTTTTCTTTTCAAGTTGATATTTGCCCCAGCATCCAGCAGCGATCGCACAATTTCGGTGTAGCCTAAATTGGCAGCAAACATTAACGCCGTCGTGTCTTGGCGATCGCACGCGTCCACCTTCGCACCAGCAGCTAGTAACGCACACAGATGCTTAATATCCCCACTTTTAGCAGCTTGTAGCAGCAAAGTATCGTTGTTTTCAGTCATGGATGAAATCCCATACAGGGAGTTTTGTTCGTCTACCCTTAAAATTCAGTCTGAGATTGTTTATCCACTTTGGCAAGAGGTTATCCAATTCAAAATTCACTCATTCGTTTTGGAAAGTTCTGATGCCTTCGGCAACGTCTTCTCTACGAGACGCTGCGCGAACGACGAACGGATAGCGCAGCGTAAAGTCCTTCTCTTCTCCCAAAGGGAGACGCTACGCGAACGAGAGGTTTGTCTGCGACACGCTGTTCGCGTTCGCCAACGGCATAGCTTCTCTACGAGACGCTACGCGTAGCTTGCTTAAGAGCAGGGGTACGCTTAGAGAGAGTCCGCGTTCGCGCAGCGTCTCGTAGAGAGCGTCGGAAACCTCCGCTTAGACTTTCCGCAAAATTCAAAATTAATAAATGCAGTTTTGGCAAGCATTCTGGCTATTGAATTGATGTAAATTAAACTAAGGGAGGCTTTACTCTTTTCTTCTCTCTTCTCCCTCAGTCTCTTATAATTTGTGCAACTTTAAGCACAGAAAATAGAGTTATGCTAATTTTTATGAAGATTTAATAATTGGACGAGAACACGATGAGTCTGGAACTTTCTACGTCGGTAAAATATTGGCTGAACTTCATTCATCCGGTGCTCATGTGGGCGCTATTAGCACTCTCAATTTATGCTGCCTATTTGGGACTGCAAGTACAGCGTACCAGAAATGCTAAGGGGGAAGAAAAGAAAGAACTGATTAAAGGTAGATATAACGTCATACACTACCAAATGGGGTCTATACTCCTAGCTTTGATGGTGGCAGGTGCGATCGCTGCTATGGCTGTCACTTACATCAATAATGGTAAGTTATTTGTCGGGTCTCACCTACTAGCAGGACTGGGTATGACGAGTTTAATTGCATTTTCGGCTGCTTTGTCTCCTTATATGCAGAAAGGGGCAAATTGGGCGCGTGCAACTCACATTTTGTTGAATTTTATCCTTTTGGGACTTTTTGCTTGGCAGGCTGTTACTGGCGTGCAAATTGTCCAAAGAATTCTGACTCAAGCATAGTTAAGTAGTCCTTTGTCCTTTGTCAGTTGTCATTAGTTTATGACAACTGACTGTTGATTCACCCCTTTTACTTGGAATTGGCATCAAAGGGTATTTCTAAAGATTTATGAAAATCTTCCTGAACTTTGCGAGTTAAGCGGCGGGAGACTTGGCGGACGATTTGGTTAAGTAAGCGATCACCTGTAGATTGAATTATAGACTTGGGTAATCGCTGAATAAACCTGGGAAAGTGCAAATAAACCATTAAATCCAATTCCCATTCAACTCTCGTAACCTCACCAATGCTAGTGGAAACATTGTTTTCTATTAACTGTAGAGATGCCCGATAGTCTACGTCATAACCAGGCGGTTGGTAGTCAGGAATGGGGATTGTACGGATGCGGTAAATACCTTCCTCTGGAGGCAACAATTCCAAACCAATTTTTGGTTCTACATCATAACCAAAAGCACCAAAACGACCAATTCCTAAAGCATAGCCATTTTTCCCAAGTGATTGTACCTTCATGGGTTCAGCGCAACGACAAAACCATGAGGCGTGAGCATTAAGATACTCAGCAACCTTCTCTGCTGGGGCAGGCATTTCCATAAAATCTTGATAACGACCAGAAAATTTTGTGAGCGTCACTACATTTTCTTCTGTTAATATGTCCTCGGCTTCTTCTTGGCTGGACGCTACAGGTAAAACTGCTTCTGTTATTTCCCAGGATTTATATTCGCCTTTTGTTGAGAGCATAAATGCATTACTGTATACTTTGGCGTTCGTCTATATTAATAGTTCCCCATATACCTGGGTGATTTAGCACTTAGATCCCATTTTGACCGAAACCTCATTAATCTGCCATTAACTCCATAGAATTACTAAAATAAAGAACTGAACAAGCACACAATAGTTTCCCAGGATAGCATTTCTCATGAAAGCATTTGTAGCAGGAGCAACGGGTGAAACAGGTCGCCGGATTGTGCAAGAGTTGATAGCACGGAATATTCCCGTTCGGGCCTTGGTGCGCGATATAGAGAAAGCTAGGGGTATTCTGTCTCCTGAAGCCGAATTGGTAGTAGGCGACGTATTACAACCAGAAAGTCTAACTGCTGCGTTGGGAGATAGCACAGTTTTGTTAGTTGCGACTGGTGCAAAACCTAGTTTTGACCCCACTGGCCCCTATAAAGTGGATTTTGAAGGGACTAAAAATTTAGTAAATGCTGCTAAGGTAAAGGGAATTGAGCATTTTGTCTTCGTTTCTTCATTGTGTACTTCCCAGCTTTTCCATCCGCTGAACTTGTTTTGGCTGATTTTGGTGTGGAAAAAGCAAGCTGAAGAGTACATCCAAAAAAGTGGTCTTACTTATACGATTGTGCGGCCTGGTGGGTTGAAGAATGAAGATAACCCGGACGCGATCGTGATGCAGAGTGCTGATACACTGTTCGACGGTAGCATCCCCAGGCAAAAAGTCGCCCAAGTTGCAGTTGAGGCACTGTTGGAAGCAGATGCACGCAATAAACTTGTCGAAATTGTTGCCAAACCTGAAGCAGCCTCCAAAAGCTTTAAGGAGCTATTTCAACAGTGCTGATATCCCAGAGGATTCTATTCCCAACATGATCGGCTCACATTTTAATGGAAAAGCGATGTCTACGACGGGCGTAGCTGCGGCACTTTGTCAAGTAGCTGGACTCATCTAAATTGACCGCCCTTGATTCCACTCCCTGAAGCGATCGCTTGTCTGTGAATGAGAAAGCGATCGCTTTACATTTACGTGAACGCACCCCATTTTTCACGATCACAAAAAATATGATCGTTATTTTGGAATCATAGAAAGGCGATCGCCTTTCTACAATTCTAGTTATGAACCCTTTTTGCCTTAATCTAGACAACCTTATGCAAATTCTGATCGTCCAGAATAAAGATTGCTAAGTTGATTGTTACGGCTTAGTGCTAATGCACGACGTACAGCAGCATCTGCATTAACTAAACCGTTTCCAAAAATATTATCCCGACCTGTTGCACCCAAATCCATTGCTGTATCGATCAGAATCTGACGCAATTGCCCCCCATTCAAGCTAGAGTTAACGCTCCAAACCAGTGAAGCAATTCCAGCCATATTGGGATTAGCGGCAGAGGTTCCGTCAAACATTAAGTTCACACTGCCATCTGGTTTCATCGCTGGTGAGTCTGTTGCTGCCATCAGTGTGAGGCTGGAGCCAAAGTTGGAGTAATAAGCTCTATTCACAGATGTAGCATTTGCCAAACCATTCACAGTCGATTGTCCTGAACGCTGAAGCGCCCCTACAGACATCACATTACTGTAAGTAGTTTGAAGCCTTGCAACACCACCACTGAAGCCCTTTTTGACACTAGAGTTGTCTACACTAGAGTTGTCTATATCGATTTCACCATTACCTGCTGCTATGGCAAATATAGCAATGTCTGAGTTATCTCGGATTAACTGCTCCAATTGTGCTTGTGTACCACCATTTTTCAGCCAATACTCACCTTGAATACCACCTTGGAAAACAACGCGCTGATTCCTGGCTCTTGCATAAGCAATAGTGTCACGAATTGCTTGCTGTAAAGATACGCCATGATACACATCATTCACGTACACACTGCTATTCCAGTTGATGCCAGCAATACCAGAACCATTGTTAGCCGTTGAAGACATAATACTGATTGCTTGATGTCCATGCCCTGGACGATTGACGTTATCATCATCTGTTGGATCAGTGATCAAGCGGTTTGTTGAAATATCCACAACACTACCGCTTTTGCCAGCCGCCGTTAGCACACCTGAATCCAAAGATGATATCAATACGTTACTTGCACCTTGGGTAAAGCGCCATGCACTCCCGACATCAGATACACTTAGATTCCACTGAGAATTGAAGTAAGTATCATTAGTGCGGACTTGCATCTCTAATGTTGAGCCATCACCAAAGCGGAGGCTTTCAATTCCTTGGAAATAGATTTCTCGACCATCAGCTAAAGTTAGATAGTCAAAACTTGTGCCTCTGAAAATTGCTTGACTAGTTGAACAGAAAGGATTAAAAAACCCAAGACTGACGCCATTAATACCAGTCACATTACAGCGGGAAATACCACAGAGATTCAAAGTGTCTGTTCCACCGCGTCCCACAACAACAGCGCCTGTACCTAATCCACCAGAGTAATTAAGTGTTTCACCAGCAAAAGTTCCATAAGTGGTATTGCTAGATTGACTCCAAGACAAAATTTTCATTGATTGGGAACTAGAGAAAAAGTCTTGACCACTGGTAGTGCGAGCGACTGCACGGAATTGATAATCACCTCCTGTTAAGCTGGAGAAGTTAGCAAGGTTGATTAAAGAGTTGGATAAACTACCTCCAGTCCAAGTTCCTAGATTTATAGTACTACCGTTTCTTAGAGCTTCTAAGCGAACACTTGATAAAGATGTAACATTTGACAAACCATAATTTAACTGAATGGCTCCACCTTGGAAGACACTGTTGATAGTACTGTCACCCGCAGCATCAAAAACATTAAAAGAACTAAAGCTAATGTTAGGAATTGGGTTTGCCGTCAAGCTGAGGTTGTAGTTAGTATTGGCACTACTAAAAGGAGAAACCCGCGCAAAGTATGTACCTGCACTTAACTGACGGATAATAGACTCGGAACTACTTCCATTGTTAGTAGAACTGGTAATGACATTACCTAAATCATCGAGTAACTGGACATCAGCATCAGCACTTAAACCTGTTAAACTGAGATTGAAGTTACTTTGAGATTCCACACAGAAGCGATAGTAGTCGTTTGTATCTGCTGCACCTACCCAATCACTAAAACTACGAGAAGTATTTAATATACCAATGTTATAAGCTGTACTGGTACTATTTCCTGCATAGTCAGGAGGCGGAACAGTACCAACAAATTGAAAAGCAGAGCTAGTGAAATCTAGACCTGTCACACCATTCAGGATAGCAATCAGTTCATTGTTGTCTAAACGAATTTCTGTATTCTTTCTTAGTGTGTTTAAACGATCGCCATAGGCTTGACTAGAATTCGTCACAGAGTTAGAAAGCCGTCTGAGTTGAATAGTGTCTTCACCAATTCTGAAATCAGCGATCACAGCCAGATCACGGCTTCCGCTTCGAGCATAATAAGTATTGTTAGCATCTCCAAGAATAAAGCGATCGCTTCCTAAACCACCCAGCAAATCATCTCGCTCAAGAAGATCAGAACCATAGGCATCCAAAACATCATTACCGCTGTTGCCATTGAGGCTGTTATTAAAGCTGTTGCCAGTAAGAATATCGTTTCCACGGCTATCAATTACAGAGTTTAAGGCCTTTAATACTTCATTAGAGATTTTTTCGTTATTTGTAAGCCGTGCAAAAATGTCACCTTGATCGCCAGGTGAGTCAATAGGACTGGCGTAGACATCTAGGAAATGTTCTGTTTCTTCAACAATAACTTTGCCGATAGCGGTTGGATTAGACGCATTCTGCGTCAGAAAAACACTGTTAAGGTAGATTGTGTTACTACTTTTGGCATACGCGCTAAAAGCACCATTCATTTCAGAATTGGAGAGAAATTTCACATCTGGCAAGACACCATAGATTCCACCCAGTATGTCAGCACCTAATGCTTGTGCTTTGCTAACATCAAAGGCTTCTCCAAAGGCAACCTGAGCATTAGCCGCAAAATTAGGATTGAAAATACTCGCAGCAGTGTAAACCAATGCTTGGGTTGGGTTAGTTTGGTTTTGCCATACGTTAATCAGCATCTCACCTGCTAACGTTAAAAGTCTCTGGGAATTGAATCCTGTCCAATCCGCTTGTAAAGGATTTACCGAATTATTACCTAAATAATTTGAGGTATTACCCAATGTTGACAAAGATGAATCGATGTGAAGTTCTGAATTTTCAAACATCCTTAAATTTGCTCCAAATATTATAAACAAATAATCCTTGATTAAGAACTTAAGTAGGTGGGCAGGAAAATTTTTTGTGTCGGGGTTTAAATCCCCGCTCCCTTAACATAATTACGAATTACAAGTTACGAATTACGGATTGTTTAACTCCGAATCAAATGTCCAAGATGTGCATCAACTCACATTCGGAAGAATGGGCGGCAACGTGGTAAACCATATATAGCAATACTGAATTATTTGTGATAAAACACACAAGTAAAGACTTGGTTTTATTTTGAACTGGAATATACGTATTTATCTGTGCATAACTCCTCTTTTATAAAAACGTTGGTTTTATTCATAAATTAATTGTTCAATTTTTTACTTCCTACCAGTAGATGAATATAGTGTTTTCTGATGATTCACTTAGGATTGCTATATAGGTCACAGTTTTAGAAGTGCGACTCGAAAATCGCACTATTTGAGCGAAGTAGCGATTTCTTGCCGTCAGCAGGATGCAACAAGAAGCGATTGAGCTTATACTAATAGGACTTACGCAATAACCCTCTGAAAGTCTTATTCCTTTGTGTCCTTTACGTTCTTTGCGGTTGGTTTTTTCATGATTTTGCGTAAGTCCTAACTAAGTTGGCATTGTTGGAAGTATCTCGCTTGATTTATGCCCTTTTTTCCTAATTCCTAAAAAAATCAGCAAATCGATAATTAATAACTAACAATCAGGTGCGAACTTTGTCAGAATGAGTTCGTCGATGATTTTTGTTAGCAAAGAGAGCGAATTTGAAGGAGTCGGACTCTGAAAGGCTTTGAATTCAAAGGTGTTGAAAAACTTATTGGGCCAATAGCCGCGCTTCTCGGCTTTGTGTATTTGTTGCAATGGTATATTGGAGACTTGCGATCGCCTTCCGATCCCATCTTTGAAGATAAACAGCCGCCTTTGGTGATGAAACAGGGTGACCCCTATATCCGCGCTTTAATGCGAACCATCTCGGCGAGTGAGGCTAGTGGGAACCGTCCCTATTCGCTGTTGTATGGTGGACAGCAAGTCAACGACCTTAGCCGACATCCTGAGATATGCGTCACAATTATCACAGGCCCCAACACAGGTAATTGTTCCACAGCTGCTGGGAGATATCAAATTATCAACATTACTTGGTATCGTTTAGCTCCTCGTTATCACCCAAAGCCGATGCGGATGATGTTTTGGACTGCTTATAGTTTTGAAGCAGAATATCAAGATGTAGTAGTTTACCGTTGGTTAAGTGATTCTAAAGTTTGGGGAACTGATATTTCTCAATTGTTGCATCAGGGAAAGTTAAATGATGTTTTGCGGCGACTCTCTCCCACCTGGACAAGTCTAGGATATGGGATAGAAACTAATTATGTTAGTAGTTCTTTACCTAAGGTTTATCAGAAAATGTTGCAAGAGGAATTAACCGCAGCAAATCAACGACCTGCCCCGAATTTGACACTATCCCCAACTCCTTCCAGCAAGACAGTAAAGAAAAAGAAGCAGTAAGGTTATCTTAATTTTTAACTTGCTACGGAAAAAATATTTGATATTTTCCACAAATGCCAAAGGATTTTCAAAGTGAATATTATGTCCAGCATTACTAATTATTTTTAGCTGGACAAATTCACATAGTTTAGCCATTTCTGTATTAATACATATAAATTTCTCATCATATTCACCGACTAGCAAAAGCATAGATATTTTATTATCTTGTAGCTTTTCCCATAAAGAAGGTTGGAATCCAGTACCCATGAAGCGAAGTGATTTATCTAATTCCTTGGGATTATTCAGTAACCGACTTTCTAGCATTCGGTTATATTCTGGATGATTTTTTATATAACCAAAAATAGTATGATTGTACCAATTTGATAGAAAAACGGCAAAATCCTTTTTTTCAAAGCTTCTTGTCAACTTTCTGCCTATTTGCGTATCAAGTTTAATTCGTTCTAATCGTTCTGCTTGTGTTGGTAAACCAGGGGAAGCTGACTCTAGCACAACTTTATGAAAACGTTCTGGAAAATATAGGGTGAGGTATAAAGCTAATCTCCCACCCATTGAGTAACCAACTAAAAAGCATTTGGGAATTTTTAACTCATCTAATAAGTTAATTAAAGCATGAGCAGTGTTTACGATTGTATAGTACTCTTCCTCACCCAAAACTTGAGTTTTGCCGTGTCCGGGGAGGTCAAGTGTTAAATAATCAAAATCGTCAGATAGTAATTGTATGGCTTCATCAAATTCATCGATGTTACCCATGAAACCATGCAGAAAAAGAATTAGTGGTTTGTTGAATTTGCCAATTAAAAAATAGTGAAAATGATATTTTTCTAAGATCATAGTCTAACTAATCACTATCGCGGCTGTATATCATATTAAAGTCTGGTTGGTTGAGAGATTCATCCTCCAGGGTTTTGACGAAAATATGTAACTTACCGCCGTAGGCATCGCTTTTTTGATCCTTGGCAAGATAAGTAATGCCAAAATGTTCTCGCCCTAAGAGGTTGTTTGAAAAGTGTTTCCCTGTGACTTGAGGCACTTTTAGATCCCCCCTAACCCCCCTTAAAAAGGGGGGAACCGGAATCAAAGTCCCCCTTTTAAAGGGGAGCCACTGCGCCCTTGCGCTCTGCCGACTTGTTCGCTCTTAGCGTTCACGCTCTTTAACACGTGGCGTGGATTTAGAGGGATCTAACACTTTTGATATCGACAAGAGAACTTTTCAAACATCCTCTGAGCTAATCGTCATTCATTTTTCCAGAATGATTCGCTTGTAGTAAGGGCTGAAGCCCTGCTTTTATGCAACTTAAATGCTCATTAGCTTAATATACATTCGAGGGTATATTTACCGCTCTACAATCGCTTTGGAGCCGCGCAAACCATCAGCCATGACTGTGAGACACTTGTGTTAATTTTCGCATAAAGAACCCTCTGCCTGAGTCAATACACCAAATCTCCTATCTCTAGAAAATGTCTTGTTGTGCTAGTTAATTTTTTATTTTTCTAATTCTTAAGGCAAAAATCGATCCAAAGCAGCTTTTAACTGTTTAATTTCAACATCAATATTACCCTCTTGTGCGGCTCTACCAATACACTCAGTTAAATGTTCATCCAAAACAATTCGTGCTACCCGATCCAATGCGCCCCGCACTGCGGCAATTTGCAGTAGAACATCAGGACAAGGGCTACTTTGCTGCACCATTGCCTTAATACCACGAACATGTCCTTCTATACGCGATAATCGATTGACAATTCGCCGTAAAGACTCTTCGCTATGGACGTGAGAATGAGCCGATTCTCCAGTCCCATGAGTATGATCTGTATGTTCATGGTCTGTATCATGATGGTGGGAATGTTCTGCTTGTTGGGATATTGGCAAGGATTCATTGCCTAATCGGTTTGATCCATTCATGGGTTATCAAAGGACTTGTAGTACTAAGATCCTAGCCTAGTACTCGACCAACCCAAAATTTCTGGGTGAAAGTCCTTAACTCTACTGACGATTGACTTTTTCTTGGGGAATAATCTCTGTTACTACCCTACCGCTAGAACTGCCACCTTTGACAACAATATTTTCTGTTTGCAGATTACCAACGGCTGTTTCACCCGTAAAATTTAACGGTGGGTCAACTTGCCGATAAACTATATTTCCCTGAGCTTCAACTAACTTATTGTCTAAATACCAAGTTAATGTATTAGATTTCAAAGACTGGCGACGCTGACCAAGGGCGTTAACGTTACCTGTTAAATAAACCGTTTTTTGCGGTATTTTCATTTCACCTTGATTGGCGGTGACGGTAAGATTTTCGACTCGCTGGAACATACGCACGGGGGAATTTGTAGTCACAGTTTCTGCGTTCATGTTCCAGATCATAGAGTTACTAGCTATTTGCACTGGTGGGTCTAGTAATTCTAATTGAGCATTCTGTTGAATAGTGGCAATTTTCGTTTTTAAGTTGACTTCGGCAGAATTTCCCTTGCCACGATCGCTAATTTTATTATTTTTGTAGCGGTCAATTTGTATGGGGCGATCGCCAATCAGTTTTTCTTCTTTAATATTCCAGATTAAATGCTCGGTTCTGACTTGTAACTGGGGATCAGTGGAATTTGCTACTACCCGTCCAGAAAATTCCATGCGCTGTTCGCGGGTTTTAACTCGTGCTTCCTGCGCCACTGCTTGTAGTTGTTTATGAGTACCGTTAATCTGGTTGCGGACAATCAACAAATCTTCTTTGGGTCGCCATTCTAATTCATTCCCTTGCAACACAACCCCATTACTAGGGTCTATGGCAAATATCTTACCTTTAAGAAATAACTGCTTCCCATTTTGTTCAATATCTGCGACATCTGCCTTTATTTGGTAAACTACTTTGCCATCTTGATATAGTTCACCATAAGGACTTTCAGCCTGACCAATTTGTTTTTCTTTGGTGTATTTTGCGGTTTTAGCCCTGACTTTCCAAATCGGTCGTCCCACTTCATCTGCCTGTTCTAGGGTGACATCAAAGAAAGTTAAATTACTATCTTGGTTAGATGAACCCGCTGTATTTTGTTGAGAAGCTGGGGGGGATTTACCCCCACAGGCAACTAAACCAAATACCAAAAAAAAAGTCAAAGGAAAAATCAGGAAGGAAGGAGTAGAGGAGAAATTTTGAATTTTTCTTACCCCCTCTCTCCCCCTTTGATGAAATTGATGCGCCATTATTCTTGGATTTCTAGATGTCCATCACTAGTTCTTGGGTCTTCCAAAAAACCAATACCAGATAACGGGCGGTATGGATAGCTTTGGCGAGGGGTTTTTTGAATATCCTCTTTGATGGCTTCTAAATCAATGTAGCGATCGCTTACATTAATTAAACTGTCGCTGGTCATCGAACGCAAACTTACCACTTCTACCCGCACGCCGCGATAGCTGACTGAATTTACCGCATATGCCAAATCCCCATCACCGCTGACTAAAACTGCGGTATCATAAGAATCTACAAGTGCCATCATATCGACTGCTATTTCTACATCCAGGTTGGCTTTTTTAGAGCCATCTGGTAGCTGTACCAAATCCTTCGCAATGACTCGATAGCCATTGCGACGCATCCACAGAAGAAACCCCTGTTGCTTCTCGTTTGTCCGATCTACACCAGTGTAGAAAAAAGCACGCAGTAGTCTAGAACCTCCTGTTAATCGACACAACAGCTTCGTGTAATCGATTTCAATCCCTAGTTGCAGTGCAGCGTAAAATAGATTTGAGCCATCAATAAATATGGCGACCCGACCCCGATTCTCCAAAACTTGTTCTGGCGTAAAAATTGAATCGGTTTCAAAATTATTCAACATCGTTGTCATACCTCGATTTTTATCTCTGTTATTTTTGATACAAATTACCAACTTTTAGATGCTAGTCACAGCGGCTTATGATAATGTTCCGGGGCTAATATAAGTTAAGCCCCGATAAATGTTTTGAGAAAATTAAGAAATTGAACAAAATCAGAGTTTGATAAGGATTAATCGTTTTTCGGGGGTTCTATTCGCTTAAAAATCGGTTGGGGTGTACCCAACTGTTGTTTACTAGATAGTATCCCCCATGTTGCATGGGTGGCAAAAGGAGCGGTAATTGAACTTTGTATTTGATCGTTAAAGTTTATTCCAAAGCCCAGTTGCTGATAAATATCGCTACTAATATTCGGAATAATTGGGGAAAGCAGATAAGCTGCTAGTCTAACTGATTCTAGAACTGCGTAGAGAACTTTTTCCACCGACTGCTGCTGTCCCTGTTTATATAATGACCAAGGAGCTTGTTCATCAATAAACTTATTACTGGCTTGCGCCAATGAAAGGATGGCCTCGCAGGCTCGACTGAAGGCTAGCTCTTCATAGGCATGTTTTACATGTTCCCCTAGACGTAAACCAATTTTTTTCAAAGGATTTCCCTCAGGAATTCCTTCATTGCCGATTGATGGGACATTATTGTTAGCGCAGTATTTCTTCACCATGCTCAAGGTGCGATTGAGCAAATTACCTAAATCATTTGCCAAATCTGCATTCAGAACATTAATGAACCTTACTTCATTAAAATCTCCATCCTTGCCAAATTCGATTTCCTTAAGGAAGTAATAACGAACGGCATCACTACCATAGCGCTGAACTAACGCCACAGGATCAAGGGTGTTACCCAGACTTTTGCCCATTTTTTGACCATCTTTAGTCAAAAAGCCATGCCCAAATACTCGCCCCGGCAAGGGTAAGCCAGCCGACAACAGCATTGCTGGCCAATAAACTGCATGGAAGCGCAGAATATCCTTACCAATTAGGTGCAAGTTAATCGGCCACCATCTTCCGAAAGCATTTGCTAAAGTCGGTTCTGCATCTGGTTCTAGTAATGCCGTTACATAACCTAGCAGCGCATCAAACCAAACATAAAGGGTGTGCTTGGGATCAACTGGTACGGGAAAACCCCAATCGAGATTCACCCGCGAAATTGAAAAGTCTTGCAATCCTTGATTTACAAAGCTGAGGACTTCATTACGCCGACTTTCTGGTTGAATAAAATCCGGTCTAGATTGATAAAATTCTGTCAGCTTAGTTTGATATTTGGATAAGCGAAAAAAATAGTTTTGCTCGTCTCGCCACTCGACTTCTTTGTTAGTATGAATCGGGCAACGGTGTCCTTCTAACAGATCTCGTTCTTCTTTGAATTCTTCGCAGGATACGCAGTACCAGCCTTGTTGTTGTCCCTGGTAGATATCACCAGATTCCCAGACTCGCTCAAAGAATTCTTTAACGATCGCTTCATGACGAGGCGCAGTAGTTCGACTAAAGCGATCATATTGAATGTCTAGTAACTGCCATAAACTCACGAAGCTAGGGACAATTTCATCACAAAAATCTTGTGGTGCTTTCCCTAAACTTTCTGCCGAACGCTGAATTTTTTGCCCATGTTCGTCTGTACCTGTAATCAGTAATACCTGATGCCCCAGCAGCCTTTGAAATCGCGCTATTACATCTGCTGCGATCGTTGTATAAGCACTGCCTATATGGGGGACATCGTTTACATAATATAGCGGTGTTGTCAGTGCAAATGTCTTTTCTGTTTTATTCACTAAATTCATGCAAAATAAAAATCAACTTATTAAAACGTTTTACATCTTAACTTTTATCGGAAAAACCAAGAGATTATACAATATTTTTACCATTTTCTTCAATAATACCTTAACATTAACAAATTTCTCAGTTCAGAATTCTTTTGTAATATGCATCAATTCAGCTAATTGCTACTTAAAAGATGAAAATTAACTAATCATAATTTTTTCAAATAGTTACTATTAGATATTATTGTGATCAAGAATACATAACCGAGAACGCAGAAAATCTAGCTGCTTTTGTGGATTAGATATTTCTATCTTAAGACGGTGATGGCAATAGTAAAGAAATGTAAAAATTAAATTAAGATAAACTGCCATATTACCGGAAAAATATATTGATGAAGTATGAGTCGAAATAGCCCCCTGGAGATTTCTCGCGCTTTGGTGGCGGCACTCTCAACGCAAATGTTTCGCTATTACGAAGACCGCATTCCCCAGGATGCCAGCGTATTGGTAGTCAGCAATCACCGCAGCTTTATGGATGCACTGATTTTAATGGCGGCGTTATCGAGTCCGATTCGCTTTGCTTGCCATCACTATATGGGACAAGTGCCAGTAATGCGGGAGATTGTCATCGGACAATTCGGGTGTTTTCCTTTGGAGGAAACTCAAAACCGCCAGCAAAACTTTTTTTCGCAATCACAGGCGCTATTGCAGTCCAGGCAGATGGTGGGAGTCTTTCCAGAAGGAACTCAACCAATGGTGAAATTTACTGTGCCAAACCAAATGGGTGAATTTCAGCGGGGATTTGCCCATTTGGCATTGCGAGCGGATGTGCAGGATCTAGCTATTTTGCCGATTGCGATCGCCTCTTTAGAAGAGGTAAACACGAATGGCTTCCCCTTAAGGCTTTTGAGTGTATTTGACCCTTCAGAACCTTTATTTAACCAAGGTGGTTGGCATCCTCTGGTAATTTATCGGCGGGTTGCTGTGTTAATCGGTCGCCCTTATTGGATTACACCCCAACAGCAGAAAAAATATCACGGAAAACAGGCGAGAACTGTTGTGGCTGAACTGACGCAACACTGTCACGGCGAAATTAGCAACTTACTGCGTCAAGGTTGCTATTAGAATCAAAAACACCGAAGCTTTTATAAGTAACAATCAGCATTTCAAAATTTTTATCCGATTGACTAGTGACCAATGACTATCTCAGAAGTTGAGCTAAACCCTTGTTTCCTTACTCCTAAACGAGTACAACCAGAGTATCCCCTGTTGGTATATTTGCCAGGAATGGATGGAACTGGTCAACTATTGCGATCGCAAACCGCTGGATTAGAAGCTGGCTTTGATGTCCGTTGTTTGGCGCTCCCACGCAAAGACCTTAATAGTTGGGATGTGCTAAGTAAAAGTGTATTGGACTTGATCGACGCTGAATTAGAAAAAAGCTCTCAGAGGCCGATTTACTTGTGTGGTGAGTCCTTTGGTGGTTGCTTGGCAATGAAAGTAGCGATCCAAGCACCGGAGTTATTTAAGCGAATTATCCTAATTAACCCAGCTTCATCCTTTCATCTTCGCCCTTGGTTAAGTTGGGCATCCCAACTAACTTACTTAGTGCCATCAGGATTGTATGATGTTGGGGCACTGGCGTTATTGCCGTTTTTATCATCTTTGCCACGCATTTCCCGAAGCGATCGCCACGAGCTGCTGAAAACTATGCGTTCTGTCCCGGTAGAAACCGTTCTTTGGCGGTTGTCTTTACTGCGAGAGTTTGAAATTGATCAGGAACAGTTACGTCGCTTGACTCAACCAGTTTTGCTAATTGCCGGTGCTAGCGATCGCCTTTTGCCTTCTGTAACAGAAGTGAAGCGGATAGCGAATATCTTACCAAATACCAAAATTGTGGTGCTGCCCAATTGCGGACACGCTTGTTTGTTAGAGCAAGATATTAATCTCTATGACATTCTTAAGGATAACGACTTTTTAGAAAGTAAAGCTGATATAGGTACGGGGCTAGAGGTGAGAGGATAGAGTGAGGAGCGATGCCTACGGCGGGC
Source organism: Nostoc sp. (assembly GCF_036917615.1). Lineage (GTDB taxonomy): Bacteria > Cyanobacteriota > Cyanobacteriia > Cyanobacteriales > Nostocaceae > Nostoc. The sequence continues at coordinate 22,738 of NZ_JBALCZ010000010.1, read as the reverse complement.
TGCGCCTACGCATTTCATCAGTTAATATACTGAAAATGTGGTTTCATCGTATTTTGTTTGCTTTTTCTGGGAACCTTAAGAATGGCGATCGCTGATAAAGCGTACCAAAATTTTATGAAAACTCTTCAACAATCACCCTTACTTAGGGCAATATTCCAACAAAAAATCGACACCAAAAAATCTACTAAACACCAAGAAATTTATGAAACATTAGGTGATGGCTTTTTGGGTGGGTTGGGTTCATTCATGTTTGAATTTAAGCAAGCCAAAAATAAATTCAAAGGTAATATGGGGGAATGGGGAGTATCACTACTTTTACAATCTTTTCCAGATACATGGGTGATATTTAATAATGCTTTAATCCCTACTAACTCCGGCTCTTTAACGGAAATAGACCATCTAATTATCGGTGAGGGTGGTGTGTTTTTAGTGGAGGTCAAAACCTGGAAAGGGTCATTTAGTGCTTACAAAGATCAATGGAAACGGCGTGAAGGTAACGACTGGCTAGCAGTTTCTGATAGTCCGACTTCTCAAAGTATTTACCATCAAAAAATGTTTAGTCAGTGGATTACTTCCTTAATGCCTAATCTTCCTAATGGGTTGGTTGTGGCTCCAGTGGTCTTCCCAATTGCTAAATGGATAGGAGTAAATGATTGCTCAGTTCCAGTTTTACGAGGTATCCCTGCACTGCTACAGATGATAAAGAGTTCTCCTGATTGTTTAACACCAATGCAAGTACAGGTAATTGCCCAAGCCGTTGAAAACTTGACACTGACTACAAATACTACCCCAATTTCTAAACCAATTCCCAAGCCCAAACCTGTTAGACGGCAGAATCCGACAATTTGAGTAAGTGCGATCGCACTTGAGTATAGATAAGCGCTATTTAGCTTCTTTCAGCCACTCTTCATGTTTAAGTCATTACCATTTGCTGTTCTTGTATATATTGTCGTAATTGATAGCGGACAAGTGAGCCTTCAGAAATAAACGCAAACACAGTGCCTGTATCTAGATTGACCATTTAAACGCCACACTCAACGCGATTATTTTATGGGAATGAGATCACTTTCTGTAAAACTGTGACAGGAATTATTAATCTATAACTTGTACTTGTTGAGAGATGTCAAGCCGCTCATACTTCGCTACAAATTTAAAGAGAGAGGCTTTACAGGATGGTATCAAGCAATGGCAGACAAACCCCAAGAAATAGAGGTGAATAAATTAGTTAATTCACCTAGAGAAACTTCACAAGTAAAAATTCAGGCTCAATCATCAGTAGAAAATAAACCGTCTGTATTAGAGTCTTTTGTTGAAACTGTTGCTCAGACTGGCAAAGCAGTTTTAGATACAGCAGTAGGGGTGGGAGAAGCGACGGCGAAACAAACACACAAGTTAATTGAGCAAACAACTCAAACCAGCGGTCAGGTTGTGACTAGCCTTAGCGAAAATTGGCTGATTAGAAAACTATCTGGAGTGTTAAATCTAAATTGGCTAATTAGTGATACTAATCTTGTTGACTTGGAAAAAGCAGAAGTTGCGGTAAACAAGCTCAAGCAACAGTATCCAAATGAATCACCTAGCCAGATTGCTCACCGAATCATGGTGGAGAAAGCAACTCAAGCAGGCACAGTTGGACTAGCCACGAGTATTTTGCCAGGAGTAGCAGTGGCGTTGTTGGCAATTGATTTAACAGCCACAACCAAATTGCAGTCAGAAATGCTTTATCAGATTGCATCTGTCTACGGGCTAGATTTAAAAGATCCTGCCCGTAAAGGTGAAATTTTGGCAATTTTTGGTTTAGCTTTGGGTGGAAGTCGTCTGTTGAAAGCTGCGGGATTAGGCTTGCTGCGAAATGTGCCCTTGGCGGGTGCAGCGATCGCAGCTAGTTCAAATGCGACGATGATCTATTCATTAGGATATGCTGCTTGCCGATTTTACGAAGCCAAGCTAGATGAATCAATTTCGCTGACTTCTTCAGAGACACTAGCAACATTAAAAGCCGAAAGTGAAAAGTATCTCCAAAGTGCGATCGCTCAAGAAGCCGTCATGGATCAAATCTTAGTTCACATGATCCTGGCTAGCCATCCAGAAAAGACTTGGGAAGAAATTTTGCCAGAATTACAAGCTGTAAACCTCAGTCATAACTCGTTGGATACCATTGCCCAAAATATCAAATCACTTAAGTCTTTTGATATACTGCTCAATCAGCTAAATCGTGATTTTGCCATCCCCTTGTTGATTCAGTGTTACAAAATTGCCCAGCTAGACAATCAGACTACACCTGTTGAGCAATACATAATCACAGCGATCGCTAACAAATTTGACATTGATACAAATGCAATTGGGGCATAGAGCATTGGGCAGAGTAAGGTGATCACCGCAGGGGGGGGGATGTGAATTTAAAAAATGTAAAGGTTTCGATGCTATCGCCTGTGTTGACGATTGCGAACTTATCATCAAGACAAGTCATGTTGTAAGCCCCGTATTTCCCATTGAAAGTGATTTTTATAGTCAGTGGATTTATCTCATAAGATATTGGATCGGGTTGTTGCACGTCAAACGGCTGAGATCGTCCTCCTCCTCCTCCAAAACAGGATTGTTAGGATCAAAAGTAAGAGGAGGAGGAGCATCAAGAGTCAAAGCCCTTGTACTGAGTAGTCGATTACCCGAGCCAATGAAATTTCCATATATGTTTTTACTCAACGTTGCTGCTGTATAGCCACCAAAGGAATTATTAACAGTTTGGTAATTTGTTAAGTGATGTATTATAACTTGATGGTCTTGATTGTTATACAAAAGGAAGTTACTCAAATCTGACATAAGTACGCTACAGGATTGGTCTGGGTTAGAAACACGTACAAGATCAGCCCCATTTGGTTTTGCTGTAAAGCTTTGTGCTTTTACTGTAAGGCCTAACATAGTTGTCAAGAGTAGTAAAGATATAGGCAAGAGAAAATATTTTAAAAGTCTGATTGTCTTCATAAAAATAAGTCCCCCAAATTTCGTTAAAGAGTGGCAGAGAAAATACGTGCTGTTCGGGAATACATTGTAAAGTTATTTAACACTCTTTTATCTCTCTGGTAAGAGAAAAAGATGTTGACGTTGAATCTTGTTCAAAACCTTGTTTTATCAACCGAAATAAAAAATCTTTGTTTGTAATCAAGTAGGTATAAACAAGGTTTTGAATATTTTATAACTATAGTAAAAAACAGCGCTAATTAAACGCATCACAACTTTCGTTATAAACTTTTCAAAATTTATCCAAGATGCAGCGATGAGTTTTAACAGACCGCATATACACTAAAAATATACTACTGAAAAAAAGGTGTCAATTATTTAGCAAATAAATTAACATTTATGTAGGGGCGAGGTGTTGCGATCGCAAAAAGCCTAATTAAATAGTTATGCTTGTCAGGTTTCAAATCGTTGTAGGCTGTGAATCACAGGGTTACAGTCTGACGATGAAAATCAACCGTCACGGACGTGTTAAAGTTCTCACTCAACAAGAGATACAACTAATCTTCAGTCACGGCTTAGACAATAACCGCGATAAAACCTTGTTCGGCGTGTGCCTGTTTAGTGCCTGTAGAATCCAATACGGTTAGTTAAGCATTTTTTCCTTCTTTCTATGCAGGGTTATTTCTTTCTAAACATAAACCGCCCAGAACTAAAGTTCCGGACTAATAGCTAAAGTCCGTTAAAACGGACTATAACATGAGTCTCAGTCGTCTTGAGACGACTTTCGCTATTAGACTCAGAATTTATTCTGAGGCGGGCTAGATGAGAATGAAATAGCCCTGTTTTTCTATGTCCTCTGCACCTCTAAAGAGTTTTAACCTTAACTGAACCGTATTGAAATATAACTACCTTTCTTTGTTTCAAACCTTTTCCCTTTCTAACTCTAACTTTAAGTTGCTGTTTCTCTAGTAAGAGTTTTTGCCTAGTTAATTCTTGAGCGATTAATTCCTGAGCGCGGCTTTCAATTTTAATTTGGCTTTCTATTGGCTGTTCTTTAATTTTTTCTCTTAAGCTTTTACCCATTCTTCTTACCCTTCTTCTTTTAATTTTTGAAGATGACTCTTATACCGTGCATCAGCTTTTTAAATTAAGTGTTTATAAAAAAGTTTTTGACTAACACCGGATTTATCACCTGCAACCAATATAATGGCTTGTCTCAATGGATCAAAAGCAAATGCCACACGCCAGACATCACCAAAGCTGAGAATTGTAACTCCTTCATGTTTGGGTACTTAGACCCTTTGAGCGTATCAACATGAGGACGTTTTGCTTGTGGGTCAAAGTTTTCTAATATCTGAGCCGTAGCAAGCAACTCATTTTTTACTTCTTGAGGTAGAGCATCCAACTCAGACTCAAAATCATCATGAAACTCAACTTGCCATTCCACTAACTTTATTATCGTTAAAATTTCATACATTTTTAAGAGTATATGGATTGACACTCTCAGCACTAGATTATAGCTACTGATCCCTATTGCCCACTCGCCTCAGCCTGAAACAAGAATTTTGAGCAATACTGGTACAAGAAGGAATATTTACACAAAATCCCAAAATGAGAATTCAACCTAGTGATGAGCCTTTGCTAGAGTGGGCAGGCGATAGTTTGGCAATTGGATTATTTGAAGATGCAGTAGAGTTAACCGGAGAATTGGCAACTTTAGATCAAAAGTTTTCCGGGGTCTTAAAAGAACTAATTGCTGAAGAGGAATTTAAAGCTAAAGCCAACAGTACCATCTTTACCCGTGTGAATGCTGGTAGCCCAGTGCGTAAATTGATTCTGGTAGGTTTGGGTAAACCAGATGCACTAAACCTCGACACTTTGCGACGCGCTGCTGCTGCTGTAGCCAGAGTAGGAAAAAAGCAAAAAAGCAAAATTCTGGGATTTAGCTTTCCATTGTGGAACAACGATCCAGATGGAAGTGCCCAAGCGATCGCAGAAGGTGTCGAATTGGCGCTTTACGAAGATATTCGCTTTAAGTCAGAACCAGAAGAGAAAGGCTCACAAATAGAAACTGTAGATTTACTAGGATTCGGTGGGCAAGAAGCAGCCATCAGCCGCGCCAATCAAATTGTGTCAGGGGTAAATTTGGCACGGCAGTTAGTAGCAGCACCAGCTAACGCGGTAACACCGCTTACTTTGGCAGAAACTGCTCAAGCGATCGCTAACGATCACGGTTTACAAGTGGAAATTCTGGAACGAGAAGACTGTGAAAAGTTAGGCATGGGTGCATTTTTGGGAGTATCGCAAGGTTCGGAGTTGCCACCTAAATTCATTCACCTGACTTATAAGCCAGAAGGTACACCCAAAAAGAAACTAGCAATTATTGGCAAAGGTGTAACCTTCGATTCTGGAGGACTCAACATTAAAGGTGCTGGTAGTGGCATCGAAACCATGAAAATGGATATGGGCGGTGCAGCTGCTACTTTGGGCGCAGCAAAAGCAATTGCTCAAATCAAGCCAGATGTTGAGGTTCACTTTATCTCGGCAGTAGCTGAAAACATGATTAGCGGTCACGCCATGCACCCTGGAGATATTCTCACAGCATCAAACGGCAAAACAATCGAAGTGAACAACACCGACGCTGAAGGACGTTTGACCCTAGCAGATGCCTTGGTGTATGCCGACAAATTGGGATTAGATGCGATCCTCGATTTAGCCACCCTCACTGGTGCCAACGTTATTGCCTTGGGTGACGATATTGCTGGTTTGTACACTCCCGATGATGCTGTAGCTTCCCAAATCGAGAAAGCTGCCGAAACTTCAGGCGAAAAGATTTGGCGGATGCCAATGGAAGAAAAATATTTTGAAGGGTTAAAGTCTGGTATCGCGGACATGAAGAATACAGGGCCGCGTCCGGGTGGTGCAATTACCGCTGCCCTTTTCCTCAAGCAATTCGTCAAAGAAACCCCTTGGGCGCACTTAGATATTGCCGGCCCAGTGTGGACAGATAAAGAAAATGGCTACAACGGCGCGGGGGCAACTGGCTACGGCGTTCGGACGCTAGTTAACTGGGTACTGGGTACTGGGGAGTAGGTAGTAGGGGAGGCAGAGGGGCAGAGGGAGCAGGAAAGAAATAACTAATACCCAATGCCAATGTCCCATGCCAATCCTCAATCCCCAATCCCCAAACAATTCGTGCTATCTTGAGCTTGCCAGCAAAAATTGTTGCAATAGTAACAGAAGTAATTTGGCTCTGTTGAAAGTTAAGCTTTTTCGGCAAAGCCATCTGGTAAAATTTGTAAGGTTTCTAAAAGCTCTGAGCAATGGGATCGACTCGTGTAAGGATCGCAATTGACGCAATGGGAGGGGATCACGCACCCGGTGAAATTGTTGCTGGCGCACTGCGAGCACGGGAAGAATTGGGTGTAGATGTATTGTTGGTTGGTGATCCCCAACAAATAAAAGCTGCCTTGCCGCCAAAAACGAATTTAGGGCAGGTAGAGATCGTGACTGCTGAGGAAGCGATCGCTATGGATGAGGAGCCTTTAAACGCAGTTAGACGCAAACGCAAGGCTTCGATCAATGTGGCGATGGATTTAGTCAAGCAGCAGCAGGCAGATGCCGTATTTTCTGCCGGTCACTCTGGGGCAGCTATGGCATCCGCTTTGCTCCGCTTAGGACGATTGCCAGGAATCGACCGCCCAGCCATAGGGACAGTTTTTCCCACGATTATTGCTGGGAAGCCAGTGTTGGTACTTGATGTCGGCGCGAATGTAGATTGCCGTCCCAAGTTTTTAGAGCAGTTTGGTGTCATGGGTTCGGCCTACAGTCAATATGTCTTAGGTACAACCGAACCGAAAGTGGGTTTATTGAATATCGGTGAAGAAGACTCTAAGGGCAATGATGCAGCCGTCCGCGCCCACCAAATGCTCCGCGAAAATTCCCAAATTAATTTTATTGGCAATGCCGAAGGGCGTGATGTGCTTTCCGGTCGCTTTGATGTAATTGTCTGTGATGGCTTTGTCGGTAATGTATTGTTAAAATTTGCCGAAGCCGTCGGAGAAGTGATTTTGCAAATTCTGCGGGAAGAATTACCCCAAGGATTGCACGGTCAAGTTGGTTCAGCACTCTTAAAACCCAACCTGAAGCGGGTAAAGCAGCGGATGGATCACGCAGAACATGGCGGCGCTTTGCTGTTAGGCGTGGCAGGAGTCTGTTTGATCGGTCACGGTAGCTCACAAGCTCCTTCAATTTTTAATGCAATTCGGATGGCAAAAGAAGCTGTTGACAACCAGGTGCTACAACGAATTCAGTCCCAATATATCCTAGAGCGCGAGAGCGGTTAGCGATTCAGTTATAAGTCATGAGCCGTTTGTCATTTGCCAGGACAAAGGACAAAAGACAAGGGAAAAAAGGCAAAAAGCTGATAGCTGGGGAGATTAGGTGTGCAAAATTTAGGCGTAGCAATTACCGGAAGCGGCTCGGCAGTGCCAGCAACTTCCCTACACAACCAGACATTGAGTGAAGTAGTTGAAACATCAGACGAATGGATTGCCACAAGAACAGGAATTCGTCAACGGCGATTAGCGCAGCCATCTGAGTCCTTGAGTATACTCGCAACTGCCGCCAGCAATCAGGCGATCGCAGCTTCGGGAATTAAACCAGAAGACCTAGACCTGATTCTACTAGCCACTTCCACCCCTGATGATTTGTTTGGTAGTGCTTGTCAAGTGCAGGCTCAATTGGGAGCCACCAACGCAGTAGCCTTTGACTTAACCGCAGCCTGTTCCGGCTTTGTGTTTGGTCTGGTTACAGCAGCCCAATATATTAGAACAGGCGTTTATCGAAATGTGCTTTTGATCGGGGCAGATATCCTCTCTCGCTGGGTAGATTGGCAAGATCGGCGCACTTGTGTATTGTTCGGTGATGGTGCCGGGGCAGTAGTTTTGCAGGCTGACAAAAGCGATCGCTTGTTGGGATTTGCACTTAAAAGTGATGGCACTCAAAACCATCACCTCAACCTTGCCTATGCAGGCGTTTCCCAAGAACTACTGTCAGGTGTAAATGTCACTAAAGGCACTTACCAACCCATTACTATGAATGGCAAAGAAGTCTACCGCTTTGCTGTCCAAAAAGTGCCAGAAATCATTGACAAAGCCTTGTTTCAAGCCAACCTCAGCGTTGACCAAATAGATTGGCTGCTGTTGCATCAAGCCAATCAGCGGATTATCGATGCTGTTGCCCAACGCCTGAATGTCCCAGAACATAAAGTTATCAGTAATCTCGCCGAGTACGGCAATACCTCTGCTGCTTCCATTCCCTTAGCTTTGGATGAAGCAGTGCGACAAGGTAAAATTAAACCCAATGACATCGTTGCTGCATCCGGCTTTGGTGCCGGTCTTACCTGGGGTGCGGCAATTTTTCAATGGGGAAGGTGACTTAATTTTAGATTTTAGATTTTAGATTGATTCCATGCATGAATGCTCTTTCTTCCCTACGGGACGCTGCGCGTACCAAGATCCCCGTAGGGGTACAGTGTGAACGCTTAGTCTAACGCTTTTGAATTATTCAATTCCATTATTCAAAACTTAAAATATAAAATTCGGTGAATATTTTATCCTTTGTTAATGACCAATGATAAAAACTGCATGGGTGTTTCCCGGACAAGGTTCCCAAGCACTGGGAATGGGAATGGACTTATTAGATATACCCGCCGCTAAAGACAAATTTGCTCAGGCTGAGGAAATTTTGGGCTGGTCTGTAACCGAAATCTGTCAAACTCAAGAAGAGAAGTTATCACAGACGCTATATACCCAGCCAATTCTTTATGTGGTGGAAAGCATTCTTGCTGACCTTCTCCGAGAACGAGGACACCACCCAGATTTAGTTGCTGGCCACAGTTTGGGAGAATATACTGCCCTTTACATAGCGGGTGTCTTTGAGTGGTCTGCTGGTTTATATCTAGTAAAGCGTCGTGCAGAACTCATGGATAATGCCGTTGGTGGGATGATGGCGGCTTTGATGAACTTTGACCGCGAACAGTTAGAAAAAGTCATTGCCCAAACGCCTGATGTAGTGCTGGCAAATGATAATAGTTCGACTCAGGTGGTGATTTCAGGCACAACTGAGGCTGTACAAGCGGTGATGACTCAAGTAAAAGCAAAGCGTGCTATTCCCCTAAAAGTTTCTGGAGCATTTCACTCACATTTAATAGCACCAGCAGCTGCCCAATTCCAAGACATTCTAGAATCTGTGAAATTTCAGTCGGCTACTGTGCCAGTGTTGTCTAATGTAGAACCAATTCCGTCTATTGATGCCGAGATTTTAAAGCAACGCCTGAACAAGCAAATGACTGGTTCTGTAAGATGGCGAGAAATTTCTCTGCAATTACCAGCCAACGGTATCCAGCGAGTAGTCGAAATTGGCCCTGGTAAAGTCCTAACTGGCTTGATTAAACGTAGTAGCCCTGACTTAATATTAGAAAACATACAGAGTGCAGCTGATTTACCTGTTTAATTTTTTTAGAACTTCATTTCAATTAAAAATTCTGTACCCTCACCTAAAACAGAGTTAAAACTCAATTTGCCATTGTGGGTTTCTTCAACGATTTGACGAGCGATCGCTAATCCTAATCCTGTCCCTTTACCTACACCTTTTGTAGTAAATAAGTGGTCAAAAATCCTTTGTTGCACTGATTCATTCATCCCCTTGCCATTATCAATAATGGCAATTTTCACACTTTCATTTTCCAGGGAAGTTTTAATTATAATTCGGTTGGGATTGGCCTTAATTTCCTTAAAACTCCGTCCCGTATTTGATTCATCCAGCGCATCAATGGCATTTGCTAGAAGATTCATAAATACCTGATTTAATTGCCCAGGAAAACATTCAACCTGGGGCAAATTCCCATAATCAGTTATCACTTCAATTGCTGGACGTTGTTCGTTTGCTTTCAGGCGATGTTTGAGAATTAAAATCGTACTATCGATACCTTCGTGGATATTAAATGGCACTTTGTAATCTTTATCTGCACGGGAAAAAGTGCGGAGACTGGTGCTGATATTTTTGAGGCGATCGCACGCCATCACCATTGAATCAATAATCTTGGGTAAGTCTTCTAAGCTATAATCCAAGTCGATTTCTTCGGCATGGTCGATAATTTCATCACCTGGATTTGGGAGACTTTCTTGATATAGTTTCAAGTGTTCAACAACATCTGCAAGGCTGGGTTTAGCTTGTTGGAGGCTAGCATAAATAAAGCCCAAAGGATTATTCATTTCATGAGCTACCCCGGCAACTAAATTACCCAGTGCCGACATTTTCTCACTTTGAACAATTTGCAGTTGTGCCTGTTGTAATTCTTCTAAAGCTTCTTTCAATTCTTGGGATTTTTGAAAAACAGCAGCTTCAGCTTGTTTGCGTTCTGTGACATCTAACAACAAGCCATCCCAAATAATTGTGCCATCAGCTTGTTTAATTGGACGGGATGCAGCTTGAATCCATTTTACTTTACCGGAAGGGGTGATGATTCGTCCTTCATATCGCCAAGGCTCCAAAGTTTGAGCAGAAATGGTAACAGACTCTTGATAATGTGCCATGTCCTCTGGGGGAACCGCAGATATTAAGCTGCTAGCATCAGCCACTACTTGCTCTGGTGGGATTTCGTAAATTTCATAACAACCAGTACTAACGTAGTTAAATCTGGATATACCATCTGGTAAGAGCTGGAATTGATAAATCATCCCCGGAACATTCTCCGCTAGGCGATGGAAACGAGCTTCACTGCCCTGTAGATCAGTGTACAATTGAGCATTTTCTAGGGATATTGCAGCTTGAGTACAAAGTAAGTTAATCACGCTAAGGCGATCACTGGTAAACACTCCTGGAGTCAGTTTATTTTCTAAGTAAATAATACCTACCAAATGTCCTTGATTAATAATTGGGGTACATAATACACTCTGGGGTTTTATTCGGTACATATATTCCCCAATTACACCAGGAATATCTGTTTGCAAGTTATCGATCACAACTGTTTGTTGGGTATTTTTGACGTAATTGATAATTGTTGTGGGAATATCTTGACAAGCATCTAGTGGTTGTGAATTAAGAATGGTTTGTATCTCAATATGAGAATTTGATCCATGATTAATAAAGGTAATTGCCTTAACTTGCCAAGTATCTCCTTGAGGAAGAATTAGTGCAGATTTTTTCGCGCCAGAGTTTTCTAGGATAATGCGGGTGAGACTGGTAATGAGTTGATCTATTTCTAGAGAACTGGAGATAGCTTGAGAGGCTTTGAAAACAGAGGTATAATCTAGAACATTGGAAATCTTGGTGCTACTAGTGCTAGAAGTGTAAGTAGATGAAACAGTCCCAGAAAAGCCAATAGTTTCTAGGGGGTTGAGATTAATTCTTTGCTGTTGCAGGATGGGTTGCAACAGTTTGGGATAGCATTTTGTTAAGTCATCGGTTTTGGCTTTCGCACCCCAGCGGGCATAGCAGTAGTATGCTTCTTGCATATATGCTTGGGCAACTTTTTGTTTACCCCAGTCCAGGTAGAATTTGGCTGCGAGTTCGTTGCTCAGTCCTTCTTCTTGGATGTAGCCGTTTTCTTTAGCATGAGAAATCGCCAGGTCATAATTTTTCATTGCTTCTAAATAGTCACCAATAACTCGATGTCGTTCTGCCTCCACTAGATAAAATTTGTGTAGATGATTCTTCGGGTTATGACTTGTCCATTCCTGCATATTTTTCTGATTAGCTGCGACTTGTTGCAGGATATTTTCTTGCTCAGATTTAGGATGGTTAGGCAAGACAGTTAACCAAGTCAGAGAAGCATAAAAATAGAAAACAGGAATATTAAACATTCCTTTTCCGGCAGATGAATAATATTTTGCCCGTTCGATATACTCAAGTGCTGCATCAAATTCTTGAAACAAATAACACAGAATTAACTTGTTCAAAAAGAAATGCCATAATCCTGTTTTGTCATCTGTCTGCTGATATCGTACTAAAAGTTCCTGTTCTTTCTCTGCTTCACCAAGCAACAGAGATGGACTTGCCGTTTGACCTAGCAAATTCAAAATTGACTGTCGATAAAGTTCATTGTAGTTGAGCTGCGTTTGCTGATTAATTTGTTCTAATACCTTACTATAGGCTGTCATTTCTTGTTCTAGCTCGGATAACTCATAACCCATGAAATAGGCATGGAAGCCGTAAGCATAAGCTGCGTAGCCTAAGACCATTAAATTTCCACTTTCCCAACCACTGGAGTAAGCATTTTGCAGCAGTTTTAAGGTTTCTCTGACATGAACTTTCCAATGAACTATAAAAGTAGAAGTTACAAATAACACTCTAGATTCAATCTTTTTTTCTTTGAATTTAGATAATAAATTTAACGCCAATTGACCAAATTCATAGCCTTGCTCAATATCGCCAGCAACAGCACAAAGAAATAATCCGTAGCCAGAGTAGTTTAATGCAGAAATAGGTGCATTTCCATAAATCATTGATAGATTCATCTGTGTCATGATTATCAATGAATTGAGATTTGGTTTTGTCAAATAGGCAGGGACTAATATTTCATTGAGAATTTGCATCACTGCCAAAATTTGAGGGTTCGTCATCTCAGGCAGATTTAGTAGATCCGTAGGTTTCTTACTACCTAAAAGAGCTTGTGTTTGTTGACTCACCCGTGCAACATCTTCTAAATCTGGTGATTCAGGGAGATCGATCTCAAATTGCTTTAATATCGTCAATCCAGTATTGATGGCTTCGAGTAGCTTACCCTGTGATGTGTATACATTAATTCTCACACCATACACTTTGACTGTATCCAATGCTGTCTTTGCCTGTTGCAGTACCACTTCTACAAGCTGTTCCATCTCATCTATATCAGTATTGAGATAGGCTGCCTCCACTTCTTCTACATACAATGCTAGTGTCAGGTTATACTGATTTTGCCAGCGATCGCTAGTTAAGAGATTGCGCCCAACTGCAAAGTATTTAACCGCCGCACTATAAGCAGTAGAATTTTTAGCTTTGCGCCCAGCGATTAAATTTAACTTTGCTAATTCCTCTCGTGCTGTTGGCTGCTCAATTAATTCGACAGCAACATTGATTTGATTAACAATCTCAAAAATTCGTTCTTCTTGTTCACTCTCAGATGTGTTATTCAGTAACTGTTGACCAATCCGATGATGAGTTGTTTTCTTTTGCTCATCTGGAATCAGAGAATAAGCAGCTTGTTGGACGCGATCGTGCAAAAAGTTGTATTTGACAGTCTGAGAAATTTCTTGAGTAACTGCTTGACTTTTTTGCCAGACATAAAATTTATAAATATTATCAGTAGGCAAAATCAACCCTTCTTGTAAGGCTTTCCACAAACAAGCTGCTGTTTCTATCTCTGATTTTTCCGAAATAATAGTCAAAGTTGCTAAATCAAACTGATTCCCAATACAAGCAGCTAACTGCAATACATTTTGAGTTGATGACGGCAGTCTTCGCAATTGAAATGCCATAAAAGCAACAACATCATCTGTCACCGCTTGCTGAGTCACTCGTGTAATATCACATTCCCAACAGCCTGACTCAAAGCTGAACTCAATCAGTTCATCTTGATGCAATGCTTTGAGAAATTGTGTAGCGAAAAACGGATTACCTTGAGTTTTCAGAGATACTAATAAAGAAAGAGGCAGAGCTAAATTTTCTGAACACTTAAGTGTTTCAGCAACTAAGTAATTCACTTGCAGTTGACTCAGTGGTGCTAAAGTAATCGTATTAATCGTTGCTTGTGTTTTTTCGATTTCACTCAAGGTCAACATTAACGGATGTACTGGATTGACGAGGCACTGCGTTGGATCGGTTCCCCGGCTTGTAGCAAGTGCCGTTTCGTTATCACGATACGCACCAATGATCAAAAGATGCCCTGTATCAGTCATTAATAGCTGCATTAACTTTAACGATGCTGAATCTGCCCATTGCAAATCATCTAAAAATATTACTAATGGATGTTTGGCAATAGTAAAGACTTGGGTGAACTTTTGGAACAATAAATTAAAGCGATTTTGTGCCGCAGTTCCTGATAATTCCGGTGCTGGTGGTTGAATACCAATAATTCTTTTTAATTCCGGAATTACTTCAATAATTACCTGGCCATTTTCTCCGACAGCTTTTAAAAGCTTACTTTTCCATTCCTGGATTTGAGCATCGCTTTCTGTGAGCAATTGTCCCATTAAATCTCGGAATGCTTGCACAAATGCACTGAAGGGAATATTTCGCTGAAATTGGTCATATTTGCCTTTGATAAAATAACCACGTTGACGAACAATCGGTTTATGAACTTCGTTAACAACCGCAGTTTTACCAATACCCGAAAAACCAGCTACCAGGATCATTTCAGTTGCACCCAGGCTAACTCGCTCAAATGCTTGGAGGAGAATTTCTACTTCTGTTTGTCTTCCATAGAGTTTATCAGGGATAATAAAGCGATCGCACACATCTCTTTGGGCAATTTCAAAGTGTTCAATCGAACCTGTTTTTTGGAGTTGAGTTAAACAACTTTCTAAATCAAATTTCAGTCCTAATGCACTTTGATAGCGGTCTTCAGCATTTTTCGCCATCAGTTTCATCACAATGTCACAGAGAACTTGGGGAATCGGAAAATCAACCTCACCGCAACCTTCTCCTTGGTAAGGAGAAGGTACAATATGACAGTGACATTTATTGATATTTGGTGGAAGTTTTGCAATATGACAATGCACCAACTCCATCGGGTCGTTTGATTGAAAAGGTAACTCACCTGTAAGTAACTCGTAAAAAGTAACACCGACTGAATAAAAATCAGTCCGATAGTCAATCCCCCGATTCATTCGGCCTGTTTGTTCTGGGGAAATATAAGCGAGTGTCCCTTCTAATAGATTAGGACTGATCAGCGTTTGAGTTTCCCGTGGTAGTAGGGATGCAATACTAAAGTCAATTAATTTAACTTGTTTGGTTTCTGGATTAATTAAAATATTGGCGGGTTTGATGTCTTTATGAATAATCCGCTGATGATAGAGTATATCTAAGGTGTTACACAGTGCGATCGCTATCTGTAAAAACTCCGTGAGATTTCCTAGACTTGACCCTGTTGCCCATTCTTTAAGAGAAATTCCCCCGAAGTCTTCCATCACCAACACATAGCCATTTTGGTAAGGTTCTAGGCTATAGGTTTGGATGATTAGAGGTGAGTTGAGATTTTTGGCAATGGTATACTGATTGCGAAACTGCACCAATTCGCTAAAACCCGGATATGGATTTTTCAGCAGTTTAACGACTACAGGTAAAGAGTCAGTTTCTCGATAACCGCGATAAACTAGGGTTCTCGAACCATTATAAAGTTGTTCGTTAATTTGATATCCGGGAATAGTAACTAGAGTGGTAACCATACTGCTAAATTTTCAAGACTTCCTTTATTTAGTGTTCCCGGATATGTGCAGTTGTTTACCAACAAGAGCAAAAGTTTATAGTGGAATTTCAATGAAAAATTCTGTACCCTCACCGATAACAGAGTTAAAACTCAATTTGCCACTGTGGGTTTCTTCGACGATAGACTTGGCAATCGCTAATCCTAATCCCGTCCCTTTTCCCACACCTTTTGTAGTAAATAAATGGTCAAAAATCTTTTGTTTTACTGATTTATTCATCCCCTTGCCGTTATCAGCAATAGCAATTTTCACGCTTTCATTTTCTAGGGAGGTTTTAATTGTAATTTGATTGGGATTGGACTTAATTTCCTGAAAACTCCGTCCTGTATTTGATTCATCCAGCGCATCAATGGCATTTGCCATAATATTCATAAATACCTGATTCAATTGTCCAGCAAAACACTCAATATTAGGTAAATTACCATAGTCAGTTATCACTTCAATTGCTGGACGTTGTTCGTTTGCTTTCAAACGATGTTTGAGAATTAAAATTGTGCTATCAATGCCTTCATGGATATTAAACGGCACTTTGTAATCTTTATCAGTGCGGGAAAAAGTTGTTAAACTAGTGCTAATGTTGTGAAGGCGATCGCACGCCATTGTCATAGAATCAATCATCTTGGGTAAATCTTCTAAGCTATAATCCAAGTCGATTTCTTTGGCATGGTCGATAATTTCACCACCGGGATTGGGAAGACTTTCTTGATAGAGTTTCAAGTGTTCAACAATATCCGTAAAGGTGGGTTTAGCTTGTTGAAGACTGGCATAAATAAATCCCAAAGGATTATTCATTTCATGTGCTACCCCTGCTACTAAGTTACCCAGTGCCGACATTTTCTCACTCTGAACGATTTGTAATTGTGCCTGTTGTAAATCTTGTAATGCTTGCCCAGCTTGTTGATAAAGTCGAGCATTCTCTAGGGATATTGCAGTTTGGGAAGAAAGTAGATTGATAACTTGCAGACGTTCGTTAGTAAATACCTCTCTTGTGAGTTTATTTTCTAAGTAAAGAATCCCCACCAAATGCCCTTGATTAATAATTGGTGTGCATAAAATACTTTTGGGTTGATACTCTAGCATATATTCCTCAATTACCCCAGGAATATCTGTTTGGCAATTATTTATAACAATGGTTTCTTGAGTATGTTTGACATAATTGATAATTTTTATGGGAATATCTTGACAAGTATCTAGTAATTGTGGGTCAAGTATGGTTTGTATTTTCTGATGATGAATCAAGGTAATTGCTCGGACTTGCCAAGTGTTTTCTTGAGGAAGCAGCAGTACAGCTTTTTTGGCGCCAGAGTTTTCTAAGATAATCCGGGTGAGACTGGTAATGAGTGTATCTAATTCTAGAGAACTGGAAATAGCTTGAGCCGCTTTCAGGACAGAGGTAAAATCTAAGACGTCGTAAATATTAGTGGTGCCAGCAGTATTCGTACGAGTCGATGAGAAAGTCTCATGAAAACCAAGAGCTTCTTGAGGGTTGAGGTTGAGTCGTTGCTGTTGCAGGATGACTTGAAGTAATTGGGGATAGCGTTGTTCTAGATCAGTAACTTTGGCTTTTGCTCCCCACCGGGAATAAGCATAATAGGCTTCAATCAAATAATCTTTAGCAATGCGTTCTTTGCCCCATTCGAGATAGAATTTGGTGGCGAGTTCGTTGGCGAGAGCTTCTTCGTTGAGGTATTCGTGTTCCTTGGCAAGGGCGATCGCGCGATCGTAGTTTTCTATTGCTTCGGCTCTAGCCCCCAAGACCCGACACCGTTCTGCGACAATCAAGGCGCAGCGGTGAGCCTGATTACTCGGTGCATAAGCTGCCCACCCACTGAGTTTTTCCAGGTTGGTAGCAACCCGTTCTAGAATGCTTGATTGGTCTGTTTCGCTGGCATCTGGATAAAGCGCTAATTGTACTAGCGCATCGTAGAAATGGAAAAGCGGAACACTCATTAGTCCTGCCGTTCCACCCAAATACTGGGCTGCTTTATTGGCGTTTTCTAATGCTTGTTCATAGTGGTGGAACAGGTAGCAAAGTATCAGCTTATGGCGATAAACTTGGTGCAGTGCGGTTACTTCACCCGTTTTCTGGTAAAGCTGAATCATTTCACGCTCATCGCAGTATTCACCAACCAACCGATGTGGCTCTGTTGACGCCCCCAACAGATTCACGACTACCTGATGGAAAAGACTTTGCGTGTAGAGATAGGTATGCTGGCGCAGTTGCTGCATCACCTTGCGATGTTCTTCCATCACTAACTTGAGGGAAGACAGTTCCTGCCCACAGAAATAGGCATTAGAGTCATACACGAGTAGGCTGAGTGCTGCAAGATTGAGATTACCAATTTCTAATCCACTGGAATAGGCTTGCAGTAGTCCTGCCTGGCAGGTTTTTGCAGGTTCTTTCCAGTGTTTGAAGAAGCAGTTAAAGTCAAAAAAGGCATCAGCAACATGCCTGGGTGAGTGAACGTATTGCAGGAGGTTTATCTCCAGTTGCCCAAAGCAGTAGCCCGTTTCAATATCACCCAATATGGCAATCAACATTAACCCATAGAGACCGTAGGCATGAATCGATTCTGGTGCATTTCCGTACTGCACCGATAGATCGAACTGGGCAAAGACCACCAGGGGCATCAGGTTTGGGGCAGCTTGATAGGCAGGCGACATGATGGTGGACAGAATTATCATTGCGGCTTTTTTGTCCGGCGCAGTCATTTCCGGTAAATGCAGCAAAGATTCCATCGATCTGTTGCTGAGTTGGATTTGGGTGTTCTGGAGTGCCTGCTTGATGTCTGCTGGGGTAGGCTGTTCTGGCAAATGTACCCCCAGAGGTTCCAGCACGAACCGTGCCAACTGCAATGCTTCTAAAAGCTGGTTTTGAGCCATGCAAGCCCGAATTTTCGTGTTGTAAACATTAATCCGATCAAGCCAAGAGCGGGCATGAGTAAGTACAACTTCAGCGAACTGCTCCATTTGTTCAAAGTTAGCACTGAGATAAGCAGAATTAGCTGCACCTTCATACAGAACTAGGGCGAGAGTGTAGTGGCTCTCCCAGCAATTGCCCCTCAACAAAGAAATGCCCGTGTTGAAATAGTTTAAAGCCGCTCCATAAGCCGTTGCACCCTTAGCTTTCTGTCCAGCCATCAGGTTTAACTGTACGAGTTCCTGTTGCTCCGTCTGATCCTCAATCAGAGATATCCCCTTGTTAAGGTGGTTAACGATCGCAAAAATCTGCTTATCCTGTTCACTCGCACTGGTTGCTTGTTGCAGCAAACGTCCAATATTGAGATGGGTGATTTGCTTTTGCTCTTCTGGAATCAAGGAATACGCCGCTTGCTGAACGCGATCGTGCAAAAAGCGATAAGTTGGATTAGCTGCTGCATCAGAAACCGACGCACTGTCAAACTGAATAAAAAACTTATAGATTTCCGTATTCGGAATAATTAAACCTTCTTGTAATGCTTTCCACAGTGCAGCAGCCGTATCTTCAGGAAACTGCTGGGACACGATCGCCAATGTTGCCAACTCAAACTCTGCTCCAATACAAGCCGCCAACTTCAATACATCCTGAGTTTGTGTCGGCAACTTCTGCAATTGCAGTGCCATAAACTCAACGACATCATCGGTGATCGCTAAAGCTCTGACTTGGGCAATATCACACTGCCAATGCCGTGCTTCCCAGTCAAAAGTAATTTGTTCCTCTTCATAGAGTGCCTTGAGAAACTGAGTCGCAAAAAAGGGATTACCCTTAGTTTTTTGGTATACCAGTTCGGTCAACGGTTGAGCCAGGGAGCGATCGCAATTCAACGTATCCGCCACCAACTGATTCATCTCAACTAGACTTAACGATTGCAGCGTAATGGTATTGACCACTGCCCCAGTTTTGACGATCTCATCTACGGTTAGGATAAACGGGTGAGCCGGTGATACTTCATTATCCCGATACGCACCCAAGATTAATAAATGTCCTGTCTGTTCCATCAACAATTGTAGCAATTTCAGCGATGCCGAATCTGCCCATTGCAAATCATCCAAAAATATCACTAATGGATGTTCTCTACTAGTAAAGACTTGGGTAAACTTTTGAAACAATAAATTAAATCTATTTTGTGCCGCACTTCCTGATAATTCTGGAGCAGGTGATTGTTGACCAATAATTCTTGATAATTCGGGAATTACTTCAATAATTACTTGTCCGTTCTCACCTACAGCCTCTAAAATCTTGCTTTTCCATTGTTGAATTTCGGCATCGCTTAGAGTTAACAATTGCCCCATTAAATTCCGAAAAGCTTGTACAAATGCCGAAAAAGGAATATTTTTTTGAAATTGATCAAATTTGCCTTTGATAAAATAACCGCGTTGACGGACAATCGGTTTATGAACTTCGTTAACTACAACGGTTTTCCCAATACCGGAAAAACCCGCAACCACCATCATTTCTGTTATCCCAAGGCTGACTCTTTCAAATGCTTGCAGTAGAATTTCTACTTCTGTTTTTCGTCCATAAAGTTTGTCAGGAATAATAAAGCGATCGCACACATCTCCTTGGGCAATTGGAAAACTTTCAATTCTGCCAGTTTCTTTTAGCTGACGCAAACAATTTTCTAAATCAAATTTCAGCCCTAATGCACTTTGATAGCGGTCTTCAGCATTTTTTGCCATCAATTTCATCACGATATCTGAAATCACTTGCGGGATTTCTGATTGCTCCAAAGGAGCGGCAAGTTTTGCAATATGACAATGCACAATCTCCATCACATCGTTTGATTTAAAGGGTAAATTTCCTGTTAGTAACTCATAAAAAGTTATCCCTAGAGAATAAAAATCTGTGCGGTAATCAATCCCCCGATTCATCCTTCCAGTTTGTTCTGGAGAAATATAAGCGAGTGTCCCTTCTAATACATTCAGACTGATAAGCGTTTGAGTTTCTCGTGGTAGTAAAGATGCAATACTAAAGTCAATTAATTTTATTTGTTTGGTTTTGGGATTAATTAAAATATTGCTGGGTTTGATGTCTTTATGAATAATCCGTTCGCGGTATAGTATATCTAAGATATTGCAGAGCGCGATCGCTATCTGTAAAAACTCCATCAGAGATTCTACGCTTCCCCTCACTCCCCACTCCCTACTCCCTACTCCCCATTCCTTCAGCGAAATTCCCCCAAAGTCTTCCATCACTAACATATAACCATTTTGGTAAGGTTCTAGGTAGTAGGTTTGGATGATTAGGGGTGAATTGAGATTTTTGGCAATGGTGTATTGATTGCGAAACTGTACCAATTCGCTGAAACTGGGATAAGGATTTTTCAGCAGTTTAATCACTACTCTTAAGGAGTCAGTTTCTCGATACCCCCGATAAACTAGGGTTCTCGAACCATTGTACAGTTCTTCGCTTACTTTGTATCCGGGAATACTCACTTTAGTGCTAACCATACTGCAAAATCTTTAAGACTTCCTTTCATTAGTCTTCCCGGATATGTGCAGGTAAAATCAACCCTTCTTGTAAAGCTTTCCACAAATCAGCCGTCGTTTCGATTTCTGAGTGTTCAGAAACAATTGCCAAAGTTGCTAAATCAAATTGATTTCCAATACAAGCAGCTAACTTGAGGATGTTCTGGGTTGCTAATGGTAGTTTTTCTAACTGCAACGCCATAAATTCTACCACATCATCTGTAACCGCTTCCTGATTTACTTGTGCAATATCGCATTGCTAACAACCTGATTCCCAGTTTAATTCAATAAATTCTTCTTGAGACAATGCTAAAGTCAACTAATTTAACTTGTTTAGTTTCGGGATTAATTAAAATATTCGCGGGTTTAATACCTTTATGAATAATGCGCTCGCGGTACAATATATCTAAGGTATTGCATAGTGCGATTGCTAAAACTAAAAACTCCTGTAGAGATTGTCGCCTGACCCTCACTCCCCATTCCTTCAGAGAAATCCCCCCAACTTCCATCATTAACATATAGCCATTTTGGTATGGTTCTAAGCTGTAGGTTTGGACGATCAGAGGCGAGTTGAGATTTTGGGCGATGGTATACTGATTACGAAACGACAACAGTTCACTGAAACTCAGATATGGATTCTTCAGCAGTTTAATCACTACTCTTAATGAGTCAGTCTCTCGATACCCTCGATAAACTAGGGTTCTGGAACCATTGTAGAATTCTTCACTGATGCGATATCCGGGAATACTGATAAGACTGCTAACCATACTGCTAAATCCTAAAGATTTCCAGATTTAGTATTCCCAGATGGATGAAGCAATTTATATCTACAGCTTTTTTGAGTTTGCTCTGGGCCTGGCGATCGCGTATGCTAAATTCAGTTTGATTTGCATTATCTTCTGTGGACAAAAACCGCGAACCGTTTATCAGTCTGGCACTTTACCACGCCTTTAAATGGTCAGTCGTCAGCCCCATGCTTCACGCTTACTTTCGGGGCCAGATTTATGGTGCGGAAAATGTCCCCGAATCAGGACCGTTGTTGGTAGTGAGTAATCACGCTAGTTACTTTGACCCGCCAATTGTCTCCAACTGTGTGCGTCGTCCAGTGGCGTACATGGCTAAGGAAGAGTTATTTAATATCCCCATTTTGGCGCAAGCGATTAAATTGTATGGCGCTTATCCAGTGAGTCGGGGAAATGCTGATCGCACAGCCATCCGTTCCGCCGTAGAATATCTCAATAAAGGTTGGGCTGTCGGTGTTTTCTTACAAGGTACTCGCACCCCAGATGGTCAAATTACAGACCCCAAAAGAGGCGCATTGCTGCTGGCGGCGAAAGCAAAAGCCCCAATATTGCCGGTAAGTGTTTGGGGTACTGAGGGGATTTTACAAAAAGGATCGTCCCTACCTCGCGCAGTTCCAATCACTGTGAGAATTGGTAACTTGATTGATCCTCCCAGTTCCACTAATAAAGAGGAATTGGAAGCGTTGACACAAAAATGTGCCACGGTAATTAACCAGATGCATGATTTAGGACGATGAGTTAGACAAGCTCAGATATATGCTTTAGGGAGGTAGCGATGCCTACGGCGGTAAACTACGCCCTAGTCTCTGTATGTTTAAGGTCAACGCGCTCTAGGGGACTTACAAATAATAAAAATGTCCTATCGCTTTTAGGGCAGGGGGCAGGGAGCTCTTAGCAGTGGGAGAAAAAATCGTTTTGACTCGGTGAAATTGGATAATTTATTTCTTGGAAGTCCCTAGCAATGAAGTCAGAGCTGATTCGTAAAGAAAATCTAAAGAGAATTAAGTCTCGCTTTACTCAGGTTATAGGCTAAACCGAGAGCAGTTATGTTATTGTCGATGA
>NZ_JBALCZ010000009.1:0-71189 GCF_036917615.1 Nostoc sp. | reverse complement strand
GAGAGTTGCAGATTATTCTGATTCCCGCCCTTAAAACTATTAGTTTGCTAAACCCCTTACCAGACAAGTATTTCAGCTTTTCTTAGTGCCATTCGATTATAGCCTTTTTGACTTCTATTTTACTTTGCAAGCTATTTAACAAATTAAATGTCTTTATTTAAATTAACAACAATTTGGTTGTCGTCTTGTCAAAACTATCAATTTCCAAATTTTGATTAACTCATAACAAAATAATTGTCGTTTTCTATAAAAAATCGTTTAATAAAAAATTAAATGTCGTTTTTTGGAACAAAGTGGTATTATATTAATTGCTCAATAATACACACATACTAATTCTGTCATGCTCCTACTAAAGCCTCATTCTCTATAGTTGCAAGAACAGCACTAAGAGACGAGTTTTTTCGGAGGAGCTTTGCGGCAGCTAAGTATCGCATCTCAATACCGAAGTTGAGGGTGTCAGATGCAGCTTTTTATTAGAAGCAGCTTTAAGTATTTATAGAATTTCAAGCAATGGAGTTGTCTTATGGGTGAAACGCTAAACTCCGATGACGGTGACACATCTATAGCTTTTGATAGTTCGGATGAGCTTGACGAAATTTTGGAGGATGAGGATGCAGAACCAACGAACACGATTATTACTCAACTCTCGGATGAAGCCAAGCTGAGGATGGAGGTATTACAAAGTTTAATTGAGCCATCCGATCGCAAAACCTATGGAATCAAACTTAAGCAAGCGGCACAAAAGCTTGGTAAGACGGTTCGGACGGTACAGCGACTTGTTAAAAAGTATCAAGAGCAGGGTTTATCGGCTATTACCGAACCCGAACGCTCTGATCGAGGTAATTACCGTATTGATGAAGAATGGCAAAAGTTTATTGTCAAAACCTATAAGGAAGGCAATAAAAGCGGTCGAAAAATGACTCCTGCTCAAGTTGCGATTCGGGTTCAAGTGAGAGCGGAACAATTGGGTTTGGAGAGATACCCCAGCCACATGACGGTTTAACGGGTTCTCAATCCCATTATTGAGCGCAAAGAGCAAAAACAGAAAGTTAGAAATATTGGTTGGCGTGGTTCACAGGTGTCGCATCAAACCCGTGATGGATAGACCTTGGAGCCAAGATACAGCAACCATACTTGGCAGTGCGACCATACAAAATTGGATGAGATGCTGGTTGACCAGTATGGCGAAACTTTAGCACGTCCTTGGCTGACCAGAATTACAGATAGCTATTCGCGCTGTGTTATGGGGATTCATTTAGGTTTATGATGCACCAAGTTCTTTGGTTGTCGCTTTGGCTATGCGTCATGCCGTGTCACCAAAAAAGTATACTTCGGAATATAAACTTCATTGTGAGTGGGGAACTTTTGGCATTCCAGAAAATTTGTTTACTGATGGTGGAAAGGATTTTCGCTCGGAACATTTAAAACAAATTGGATTTCAACTTGGATTTGAATGCCATTTGCGCGATCGCCCCAGTGAAGGTGGTATTGAAGAACTAAGTTTCGGCACTATCAACACAGATTTTTTATCTGGGTTATATGGCTATTTCGGTTCTAATATTCAGCAACGTCCAGAAAATGCTGAAGAAGAAGCTTGTATTACGCTGCGAGACCTACAACTACTAATTGTTCGCTATGTTGTTGATAACTACAATCAGCGACTTGATGCTCGTAGCGGACAAACGCGGTTTCAACGCTGGGAAGCTGGTTTACCTGCACTACCAAGTTTAATTGACGAGCGGCAATTAGATATTTGTTTGATGAAAAAGACACGCCGCAGTATTTACAAAGGTGGGTATGTGAGTTTTGAAAACATTACCTATAGGGGGGAATACTTATCAGCTTATGCGGGTGAGAGTGTAATATTGCGATTTGACCCTAGAGACATATCAACAGTTTTTGTATATCGTCAAGATTCGGGAAAAGAAGTGTTGTTGTCTCAGGCACATGCGATTGACTTAGAAACCGAGCAGATTTCCTTGGAAGAAGCGAAAGCAGCAAGTCGAAAAATTCGTGATGCTGGTAAGCAGATAAGTAATAAATCTATTTTGGCAGAGGTGCGGGATAGGGACATTTTTATCAAGCAGAAGAAAAAGAGCCACAAAGAACGTAAAAAAGAAGAACAAGCTCAAGTTCATCCGGTGTACGAACATCCTAAAATTCACGAACCAGTTCAACAAACACAAGAAACACCTCAGCCACAAAAACGGCGACCTAGAGTATTTGACTATGAACAACTTCGTCGAGATTATGACGATTAGTTTGATAAGAATGGGTCAAATTTAAGCAAATCAAATATTTGAGCTATCACAGATTATGACAGATGAATCTTTGCGTAAGTGGGTGCAAAATTTATGGGGAAATGACCAAATACCAGAAGAATTGATGCCACAAATTGAAAGGTTAATTACTCCCAGCGTCGTAGAGCTTGACCATATCCAAAAAATTCATGATTGGTTGGATAGTTTGCGTCTTTCCAAACAATGTGGTCGAATTGTTGCGCCACCACGAGCGGGTAAGTCAGTTACTTGTGATGTTTATAAACTGTTGAATAGGCCGCAAAAAAGAACAGGTAAGCGGGATATTGTAACTGTTTTGTATATGCAGGTTCCAGGAGATTGTTCGGCGGGAGAACTACTAACATTAATTTTAGAAAGTTTGAAATATGATGCAATTTCGGGTAAATTAACTGATTTACGGCGACGAGTACTGCGGCTCATTAAAGAATCAAAAGTAGAAATGTTGATTATTGATGAAGCAAATTTTTTGAAGTTAAATACCTTTAACGAAATTGCTCGAATATACAATTTATTAAAAATTGCAATTGTGCTTGTGGGAACTGATGGTCTGGATAATCTTATCAAGAAAGAACCTTATATTCATGACCGTTTTATAGAATGTTATCGTTTGCAATTAGTGTCAGAGAAAAAATTTACCGAGTTATTACAAATTTGGGAAGATGAGGTTTTGTGTTTACCCGTGCCATCAAATTTAACTAGGAAAGAAACTTTAATGCCGTTGTATCAAAAAACAGGTGGCAAGATTGGTTTGGTGGATAGGGTTTTAAGACGAGCAGCGATTTTATCTTTGAGAAAAGGGTTAAGCAATATTGATAAAGCGACTTTAGATGAGGTTTTGGAGTGGTTTGAGTAATGGAAAATATAGCTAAAGAGCCTAGATTTTTTGATATTGAACTACTCCAAGGTGAAAGCTTAAGCCATTTTTTAGGACGCTTTCGTCGAGAGAATTATTTAACTGCAACTCAACTTGGTAAATTGACGGGGTTAGGTGCTGTTATTCGTAGGTGGGAGAAGTGTTATTTCAACCCGTTTCCGACACAGCAGGAGTTGGAAGCTTTGGCTGGTATAGTTGGTGTGGAAGTTGAGAAGCTTAGAGAGATTCTGCCATCAAAAGGTGTGACTATGAAACCCAGACCAATTCGGTTATGTGGTGCTTGCTATGCAGAATCACCCTATCATCGTATTGAATGGCAGTTTAAGGATGTGATGAAATGCGATCGCCACCAGTTACGTCTGTTAACCAAATGTACTAACTGTGAGACTCCTTTCCCGATTCCCGCAGATTGGGTACAGGGTGAATGTACTCACTGTTTTTTGCCTTTTGCAACAATGGCGAAGCGTCAGAAACGTCTTTGAAAATGGCTTAAGGTTAGAGGTGCGAACACTGCCCTATCGCACTCTAAAGCCACTCACAAACCTGCTAGTTTTGTCAACTCTGTTTGCCAATCTTCATCATGTCGTAGGACAAGGACATGGTAAGTGGTACTGTGCTTGAGATTATCTCGCTCAATTTTGTCTTGTCTACGTTTCTCAAGGCTGTCATGAACTGAACCGTCACAAAAAACAGCAATGCCATCTTCTTTATAGAGAAAATCTGGCTTACAGTTGGTCTCTGGAATTAATTCCTGTGTATAATCTGGTAGTTTATATCCGCGTTTATAAATTTCTTCTAAAACTATTCGCTCAAATTGGGAATTTGGGTCTGTTTGTTGCAGCAGTTGTTGATACTGTTCATCACAATATATTCCTTCTATCTGTACTGTGCTTTTTTGCAGTTTGTCAAGTAAGGTTTTGATGAGATGGCGATTGATCAAAGCATGGTCGAACTGGTTGCGGTAAGAAAGTAAGCATTCATAGCAAGCTTGGACACAACTATCTTTAGGTTCTTTGAAATGGCAAATATCTAAAGCTGCATCGGCTATTTTTTGAAAAGCATCAGGCTTTTCTAATAGTTGAGAAAGAACACCTGCACCACCTTCCGTAGCTTCCCAGAACAGTAAATATTTACCGTCTCCCAGGCGTTCGGAGTCTAGTTCATCGGCTTCTAATTTGTACACTGCTTGGATGGCAGTTTCCAAGACATATTGCAGGGTGGCAATAAAAGCTTCTCTTTCGTCTGTGGGTACACTTAATGGTTCAACAACCAGAATATTGCAGGTATTTTTCACCATTAAGTTAACGTCGGTGTGAATACTATCTTTTGCTGAGTCGTTTTTGGCATCGCCCCAAATACCAGTTTTGATATCGAGTTTAAATCCTCGTTCCTCACTTTTTTTCTTGTTCAGTCCGCGATTAATATGCCAGATGTCTGCTGTAGCGCCATAAGTTAAGCGTAATAATTCTGTACCATCGGCAGTCTGTACTACTGCTGATTGGCGTTTTTGCTGGTCGTAACGGAAGTGGGTGGTGATGTTGTAACCGTATTTAAGGCGTTCTTCTTCGTCGCAGGTAATGCGTTCTCGTCTCCAGGCGAT
This sequence comes from Nostoc sp., assembly GCF_036917615.1. Classification (GTDB taxonomy): domain Bacteria; phylum Cyanobacteriota; class Cyanobacteriia; order Cyanobacteriales; family Nostocaceae; genus Nostoc. The sequence continues at coordinate 66,415 of NZ_JBALCZ010000009.1, read as the reverse complement.
CGCAGTTTCCATTGATAATAAGCGTGTAAGTAAAGCTTTATTATTGTTACTATCGGCAAGTTTTGCCCCGCAGTTCTCACAGGTATCGCGGTGACTAGTTGCCCCTTCATGGAAATAACCACATTTAAAGCAGACATTTACCCGTTGATAGTCAGCGCCACCAACAGAGATTTTGGTTTTAGCCACCATAAATTTACTACCCTCGTAGTAAATAACATTACCAGGGGCAAATTCTCTCAAAGCCACGCTGCGGAGGCGAGAAATAAATTCGCCACTTTCTTCTGTGGGAATAAATGCCCGGACTGGTAAGCGGGGGAAGTTAAACCCAGGTAAAAATCCCTCGGCAGCAAAGTAACGATAGGGGTAAAATTCAAACTGATTATTGCTTTTGCCTTGGACTTGTCCCACTAACAGGTCAATTTGTCGCAGTGCTTCTTTTTCTTGGGCTTTAGCGATATCCCGTTCTTCTTGGGTCGCATAGCCTCTGGTATAACGACTTGTGCTGTCGCGGGCTTTGTCTAATTGTTCAACTGCGTCTTTGTATAGTCTACGCCAGCGATCGCACGCTTGATCAAAGGCATTATCTGCATTTTCTAAGGTAAAATGTAACCAATTTTCAGAATACCAAGAGGTTTTGTTCAGATCGTTTTGGCAGAAAGTATCAGATAAAATCAGTTTTGTAGCTGCCAGACATTTGGCTAATTTTTCCTGACTCATAGTGATTCGCTGACTTACATCTTCTTTTAGCGGACAGTCCGGCGAATCTAACTCCAGAATTTGGTTCATGGAATTTTCCAGGTATAAGCCAGTGTGTGCCAGCCAAATTGAATACACATGAGATTTAATTAAATCCTGGTTAGCTAGTTCTAATTTAGGCGGGGCGACGACACCAGCAACCATTTGACTTTGACGTTTAAAGAAATATTGGTCGTGACCGCTACCAATGGAGGCATAAGTAATTACTAAAGCTTCCTGTCCACTTCTGCCGGCGCGACCACTGCGTTGGGCGTAGTTGGCTGGACTAGGGGGAACATTCCGCAGATGGACAACGCTGAGGTCGGAAATGTCTATCCCCAATTCCATTGTCGGGGAGCAAAATAAAGTTGCTAATTTGCCATGACGGAATGCGTCTTCTCGTTTCTGGCGGTTTTCATTTTTTACCTGTCCGGTATGTTCTCGCCCTTCTAGTGCTTTAATTTGATGAGCGTTAGTTTGGTAGAAGTCTTGAAAAAATTGGTTGACAGAAGTATTTCTGTCGCTACCCTGCAAGCGACGCGAGGTTAAAGGGTCGGGGGGAATTTCACTTAATTTTGAGGCTACCCAGACCATTGAATTAATTTTTAGTTGGACTTCTTCTTTCTTGTATAAGTAACCTGCATCTGCCAAAGCATTTACCAGAGCATTAATTAATTGGTTATAATCTGACTCTGGTAAAGGTTTTTGCAACCAATTCCATGCCCGATTAGAACGCAGAAAGCGCCCGATTTCACCACGCAATGTCAGCCTGATTGTATTTCGTCGTGATTTACCTTTTTTTTCTGTGGGGCTGAGGCTTGCCGAAGCAGCTTCGTGTAAATATTCAAAATTATCAATTGTCCAAGGGTCTTTTAGTGCTTGAGATACTTCCTTTTTCAGTTGTTCTGTACCCTCTCGTTGTAAAATTTTCGCATCAATTACCAATTTTTTTCTTAAATGGTCGAGGAAGGTTTTAACAACAAAATATCTTTGTGATGGTGAGGCTTGCAGTAAAATTGGATGGCGGTATTTTTGCCAGAGTTGAGTATTTTCACAAGTTGCTAATAGTTCGGCGTATTCTATGGTTAATAAACCGCATTGTTCTAGATTCGGTTGGACAATTCGCCAACCGCGACGCAAATCTTCGTATAGCCGATATTCAATTAAATTGCTAAAAGCCTCTTCATTCTTGCGTTTACCAATGCCAAATTCTGCGGCTTCAATTGCATAATCTGTTTGAGATAAACCCATCTGTTTGACAACTTCCGCCGCAAGTGCTTTGTGAGTTAGCTTTTCATTTTCTTGAATAGCACTATTCAAAGCTGCCCGTAAGAAACTGGTTTGGACAAAATCATTGAAATGTCCTGCCTGTAATGAAGCATCCTGACGGTTATCAGTAAAGCTGAGGATTTTTGCGGCTTTGGCTTTCTCGCCAGTGAAAACTTGTTTCAGACGACTGACGGTAGAAAGACAAAGTAGAGTTGTTGCGGTACTACGTCCTTCACTACTTAGACGAGAGAGTTTGGTAAATTCGTTTTTCTTTTGGTCGTACAATACACCGCAGTGGAGACAAGTAAGAAAGGGTTTAGGAATAAACCAACAGGTAGTTCCCTGTAATACAGAGTTTATAACTTTACCGTTGGGTAGAACTTGCAGTTTCTGGGGAATAAAAGGTGCATATTTTTTTTCGGGAATACGCCCTTGCTTTTTAGTTTCTTTAAACCATGAGTCAGGAAGTCTCTCTTCGTCTTCTTTATCCCAAAGTCCGGGTTCATCAAGGGTTAGGTAGCCTTCCTTGATATCTTCATTGTCAAGACTATCTAAGGCTGTGGGTAATTGGGGCAGTACAATATCTTTTTCAGAATCGTAGCGTACCACATAATAGTCCTGTCCGCATTCCCGACAAAATACGAGGGGATAAAGCAGGCGGTTTTCGGTGGTTGTGTACTGCCCTTCTAGGGTGAGAAGTCGTTTGTCTCGATTTTCAATCGTGGCGTAAACGCTACCGCCTTGGGAAATAAACTGATGCAGACGGAATGCCAACCCCTTTGTTTTGCTTCCCCAAAGAAATATCTGTTTGAGGATATTTAAGCAAGTTTCCTCGTTGAGTTGGGTTTCATTTGCGAGTTGATTTGCACCTGTTTCTAAGGTGATGGGTGTGCGACGCACGAGATGTCCTTGTTTGTCTTCTAAACCAAAGTTCATCTCTACCCAGTGGCTAAGGGAATGCTGTTGAAAAGCGTCTAAGGTTTGTTCGGACTTTGGTGGTAAACCTTGGATAATGCTTTCCCGCAATTTTTCGGTGGTGGGTGCAGCACTTTTGATAGAACGTTCTAAAGTTTCATCGATGACGTTGCTGGGTTGAATTTCCACACCGAATAATTTACTAGCAACATCTGCGACTACCTGACGGCGTTGCTGGCGGGAACCTTCGGAAGACATGGTGGCACTAGTGCCAATACACAGAAGTTTCTGGCCGCAGCGTTGCCGAAGTTTGCGAATTAAGATGGCGACATCTGCACCTTGCCGTCCTCTGTAAGTATGCAATTCATCTAGTATGAGAAATTTTAAATCGGGGGATGCTACTAATTTATCTTCGTGAGTGCGAGACAGCATTAACTCTAGCATCACGTAATTTGTGAGCAAGATTTGGGGCGGGTTGTTTTGAATTTCGGTTTTCTTCTCTAGTTTTTCTTGCCCAGTGTACTTTTCAACGCGAATATGGGTACTAGGTACTTGTTTGAGAAATTTTCTTAATTCTTCTTCCTGAGAATTAATTAGGGCATTCATGGGATAAACCCAAATAGCCCTAACTCCTTTGATTTCAGGATGGTGTAGCAAATCATCAATGATGGGTACAACATAAGTTAGGCTTTTACCGGAACCCGTTCCTGTGGTGACAACGTAGGGTTCTTGACGTTGTGATGTTTCAAAGGCTTCTTTTTGGTGGTAGTGGAAGGTAAAAGGTTTACCATCTTGTGAGAAGTAGCGTGTACAGTCGGGATGGAGAACACGTTGCTGTACTAATGTAGTGACAGATGCGCCAGGACGATATTTAGGGTTAAGTTGCACTAAAGGGTCAGTCCAGAGTTGACCTTTTTCTAACTCGTTATCGACAAATGTTTTTACTTTTTCGTCGCGGATTTTGAGGAAGCTTTCAATATAGCGGCGGTAGTCGCCAATTACTTCGTTGCGGAAATTAAATATATCAAGGAATTGAGAATTGGTGAGAGAGGATGAACTACTGTTTACTAATACTTGATGGTTTGTTCGACCTAAGCGTTGGTCAATCCATTCTCGAAGTTGGTAATTGAAGGTTTGAGTAATAGTAGAAAAGTCGAATATTTCTGCAACTTCTTGTATATCCCAATTTCGAGGAATACTTGTAAATAGTAAAGTTAATTGTTCTGGTGTAACAGCTATTACTCCTGTACAATCTAGGAATGCTAATTTTTGACTTAATAAATTGCTAATAGGTAAAATTCCATTCTTAGGCTGCTGTAATAATTCCTGTAGCTTTATAGTAATTTTCATAAAATTTGATTCTAATTTTTAGTAAATAGGGTGCGTTAACAAACTAACGCACCCTATTTACTATATTTCCCGTTATAGACACGGAAATAACAAAATACTTATTGTTCTTCTACAATTTTTCTTACTTCTTCTACATCTATTTCTAATAATTCAGCAATTTCCTGAATGCTTAGTCCTTTCTTCAGTAACGCTGGTACAACTTTTAACTTGGTTTTTTTCAGGATACTTTGGTAAAAAGCAGTTTTTTCTATCTCTTTACCTAAATTCAGCATGGTCGCTATTTCCTGCTATTAGAAATTTTTTGCATATTTTTGGCAACTTTCCTTACTTTTTCAATATCCAGTTCTAAACGGTCAGTGCTTTAGCTTCTTGATAAACTTTAGTTTGTTTGAATAAGTTTAAATTCAGTATTACTTTTATTTACTCCAAAGTAAATTATGCAATTGAAAATTAATCTCCCAAAGCTTTTCTAATGGTTTCATCATCCAATTCTAATAATTCTGCTATCTCCTGAACACTGAGTCCCCTTTGCACCAGCTTTGGCAAAATTTTTAACTTAGCTTTTAGTTCACCTTCTTCTTCGCCTTCTGCTTTTGCTTCTTGATAAACTCTAGTTTCTTTCAGCAAGTTTAAATTCAGCATGGTTTCTATTTCCTCGCGGCTTAAGTTAGGAAACTTGTAGACTACTATTGTCTCTATAAATTCTATAACTTTTCTTTGGATAAGAGTGTCTGTTAATTCTTCCTTAGCTTTGTTAATTAGAGTTTTGGCGAATTCTCTAGCTTTGTCCTCACTCTCTACAACTAAGCGTACAATTCCTATTCCTAGAGAATCATCTAGTATATCTTCGAGTTCATCTAGGTAAAAGCGACGTAGATGAGGTTCTAGCAAGGAACGATAACGTTGGGGATAGCTACGTTCATTGCTGCGTTTGTCATAGATAACTATGGCGAACCAGTCAGGGTTAGGTGGTTGATATTGGGTAAAGTATAGGAAAATACTTGTAAATAATCGGTCATAAAATCCTTCATCTTTATAAAACTGAATCTCGACAAAGTACAGTGGTTCATTACTGAATTCCTCAAAGGGGGAAAAGACACCATCCAATCGGAAGCTTTTTTGTTTAATTTCAGGTGAAGTAAACTCATAAATATTGGTTTTATTATCAGTCCTACCAATAATTTCAAAGAAAATGTTGGGAAACTCTTTAAATATCTCGTAGAAAATTGCATCTGTTTTCATAAATTACGAATTACGAATTATTAAAACATTCTATCCCATGCCTCCAGCACTAACCTTTGGGTGCGATATTCACCAAACTGCTTAATTTCGTTATTCTTCAAAACGCGGAATGTTTCGCTAGGGAAGTCTGCACCGTAGACATCAGCAGGGTCTAGAATATATCGCAGTTCATCACGGGTGAGTCCGTAGAGTTTGGCGTAATATGCGTCTAATTCTGCTCTTAATAATGCGCGTCTGTTAGGGTTCCAGATGAAGGGTTCGCCGTTGTATCCCATATCTTTAGCAAAGGGTTGCATATCCCAGGCGGTATATACTAATTCGAGGACGCGATCGCTAATAAATTTGATATCTTCTGAGGTGTATAATTCTGGGGAAAGAACGGGGAGTTGTTTGAGGATGAAAAAGTTGAGATTCACACCTCCTACTTTCTGCTTGGTAACAAAATCGAAGATAATAGCATTTAAGTTTGCTAGTAAGCAGCAAGCTAGCAAGTTAATTTTAAAATTTGCTAGTATAAGTGGCATTGAGTTACCAACACCAGAAAATGGTAAAGCTGTAGCAATAAATGTTCGCTCGTTTGTTGGGCTTGTAACACTCTTGAATCCAATAAAATAATTTGATGATGGTTGTGGTAGTTTTGCATAAACTTCTTTCTCACTAACCCAATATTGAGGTCTAGGAATATATTTTGGATTACAAGATTGTTCTGTCAAAGTTTCAACTGGCTGACCAAGGCGTTGCAAGTTTTGATAATTAGTAATAACACTTGCTGCTCTATGGTCGAATGCCTGAACCATTTTTCCTTCATAAAGTGGAACTAAATCATTACCCACGTCATTTTTAAATAAACCACTATCATTTGACATATGAAACATTGTCATAAATGAAATACCCCAAGGATTACTCCCTGTTATTTCATTTTCTAAAACAGGAACGCGCTGATATATTTTTTTAGTTAATTCTGCATCTTGACTAGTTCTAAAAACTGGACAAGTAAAAGTATTAGGATTAATTAAGGCAATATCTTGAGGTGAAAGCTGAAATAGACGAGTTTGATTGTCTAATTGTTTAGTTTGAGTCAGGAAGAAGGCAAAATTCCCCCGTTTGATTGGTTTACCACTCATAGCCAATAGAGAAAATTTATAACTTCGGTGTACCGCAGTAAATAAAGCTTCTCGATTTTCAAAATCATACAGACTTGCTAAAGCTTGTTTCTGCGTCAAATCTCCAAAAAACTTTTTACAAGTATCATCAGTTGCAATTCCGGTAGGAACAATTACCCCAACTCTTCCATCAGATGAAATCAACTTTCTCGTAGTCTCAGCAAAAATAGCATAAGTATTGATATCTCCCACCGCAGTTAAAGGAAATCTACCCGACTCCCGAATAAATTTCCCTTGTGCCTCAGCATCATGCTTCGCATCTTCAAATGCTTGTGCTAACTCAGGATTTTTGTTTGGTAATTCCTTAATTAACTTCTCCCGCGCCGCCTTATTTATAGCGTTAGCAATTTCTGCACTTTGAGAAGCAAAAAATTCTTTCTCTTGTAACTTAATCCGTTCCCAAGGTGGATTACCCAACACACAATCAAATCCACCTGCTTCAAATACTTCAGGAAATTATAAACACCAGTGAAAAAATCGCTTTTCTTCAGCTAACTTATTCGCTGCATCTACAATCTTATTTAATTCGTAGTTCGTAATCCTTAATTCGTAATTATCCTCTGATTTATGAACTTTTTCTACTTGTTCACGCTTTAAACGGTTTAATGCTTCAGTTGTAGGTAGTAACTGCAAATGATGCTCAGTTAGTGACATAAAAAAGGCTGCTGTCCATAAATTACAAGCAGAATATTTCAACCACCAACTAGATTCTTGCAAATTCTCTTTATATTGCTTTTGCTTATCTTTAACTTGTTGTGGTGTGGTTTCAGGAATTACCCCCAACTGTCGCCACATTTCTGCATAATCTACGCTATCAGTTTCTAACTTTTCACCAATTGATAGTTGTCCTGCTTTCTCTCGTTCATTTTTATTCCGTTTCTTAAGCTGTGTAGATAGTTTTTTATCATCACCTGTTACTGGCTTAAACGCTTCATCAGGGATTCCTTCATTCAAACAACTCAAATCCATCACTCCCACAAGAGAATTACCACACTTAATCCTGTGGTCTAAAAAGTTAAGAGGAAAGCCGCGAGAAAAACCTTCAATCCATAAGGCTACTTTGCATAAATCAACAGCCAATGGATTTAAATCCACCCCATAAATGCAATTTTGAATAACATCTCGAATCGCTAACTTTAAAGGTTCACTACCTGGTTCAGCTTCCCCAGTGCGAATTTTAGCTAATTCCTTTCCTACCCGACGTGCTGCGGCTAAGAGAAAATGACTGGAACCACAGGCGGGGTCTACAATTGTCCTACTAACTGCGGTGGCGTATAGTAAGAACCAGTAGTTTTTCTTTCACTACCAAATACTAATTTGAATTCGTAGTTTTTAGGAGATATTTCTGGGTGAAAATCAAGGAGACTTTCATATATACTACCCAGTTCTTCTACATCTAAAGCAGCATAATTTACCCGTCGTAATTGCCCCTTATCTTGATATAAAGATAACTCCCGAATCGCTACTAGCAAGTCGTGATTATCAATAGCACAATCATCTAAAGCTGGTAGAGTGTACGAACCAAATAAATCGCCATTTAATGGTGATAATCCTAAATATTTTCCCCGCCAATTTTCATCAAACAGCAAAAATGTAACGCGCAAACCCTGCCATAAATCTTGAAACCCTTCCCGCCGCCAATGGGGACGCTCGGCTAATTCTCGCAGTCGCTCAATGCTGTAATATTCTCGGTAGATTCGTGCTTTCTCTACATCTTCACCAATTAATAAATTACGGGACTCTGCCACCATCAAAAACAGCAGGCGATAAATCAGCCGCAACAGTTGCCGATAATATCCGATATCTGTTAATTCTGTACCAGCAGCAAGCTTCTGCCGCAAGTTTTCATTACTGGGATGTTGGAGAAAACCAGTGCCTAGCTGTATTAGTGCTTTTTCTACCCCATCTCGGAGTCTGTCGCGTACCCGTCCACCCTGTTGCAGTGCTTCTTGGTGGTAATATTCCAGCAAGCACTTATCGGCATCATCCATACCTTCAGGCAAGCGGGAACGGTGAAACAACCGATAAAATAGCCCAAACTCGGCAAAATTCTCACCGTTGAGAATCTGTTCTAAGTCAAATTCAACGTAGGTAAGACGAGTCATCAAGGAAGAGTCGCGCAGTAACCGCCAGCGAAAACCGTTAGTTGCGATCGCCCACAAATGCTCTGTCTTGTTAAGATACTCCTGCACCAGTGCGTGTGCTGATAACCTGGGTGTGCCACTGGGAGGACGATGATCCACCTTGATGCGACAACCAATAATGTGGATAGGTGGCTTGTTTTCGCCTAATTCTGCACGATGAGAAATCGCATAAGTTTGTCCCTCCACGACTTCGGCTTTGGCAGTGTAAACAGGGTTATATCCGAGACTACGTAGCAAGGGAACTACCCACAGTTCGCGGGTGACGCTAGTAGCGGTATCATCTGCATCTAACCTGTCTAATTGCCGTTGAAATGCTGCCCAATAAGCTTTAGCATCACTCCAAGCGATCGCAATTTCATCTGCTAGTTTATCAGTTTTACTAAAACCAAAATCCTCTGATGCTTGTCCTCTCAGATTACCTGCCAGCAATTCGGCAGTTATATCTGCTGCTAGCAAATTTCCTTCAATCTGAACGCCTGCTAAAGTAATCCCTGCTACACTCATCTCTCACGCACCTAATATTTAAAATTGTCTAAAAAATTACGAATTACGAATTTTTCCCGGCTGGAGAATATAAACCCCCAGAATATCCATTGGTAGCTGGGGTTTAACCTGAATCTGTCCTTCTTGGGTGATAGCTCTGACTCGTCGATGTGATTGGGAAAGAGAATGCGATCGTTCTTTTGCAATTCGTGAGCTTCAAGTTTGGTAAGAACAAATTGGGCAATAGACAGTAATCCTCAGACAACTCAATATAGAATCGATGCGTTCAGTGATTTGCCTTTGGATCCTCTGGAATATTGCAAACGATGGGTCGATGTACCTCCTGATGAGCGGGGGTATAGAAAAGCTTGTGTTGCTGCTTTAGCAGAAGCAACTGGACTCAGTGAAAGAACTATAGGGAATTGGGGACAAAATTTTGAGAGGCGACCTAATTATGTAGTGCATATATTACGCATGGCAGATATGCTTAACCAAATTAGAAAAATAGTCCTACCTCCTGACTATCCGCAAAAATAATTTAGTCGTGATTCGTGAGTAAACTACTTGTGCTGAGAGCAGAGATTTTCTAAGTTGAGTTCAGCCAGCAAAGGATTTTCGGGAGTAGAGAGGCATAATAGCCAAAAGAATCCAAATGCTCCCTACCACTGCTAGCTTTCGCTGACTCACAAAGATGCAAGATGCAAACTGGGAGACACTCCCATCAAAATCAACACCGAGTTGATATTATCCGTCAGTTGCCCCTCGAACCGATGGAGTATTGCCATCGCTGGGTTAGCCAAGAACCAGGTCGCAATTATCGTAAAGCTTGTATTAATGCGATCGCACAAGTTACAGGTAATAGTCCAAAAACCGTGAAAGATTGGGGGACAGACTTTGGCCGACGGCCTAAATACATTACCCGAATATTACGGCAAGCTGATTTAATCAATCAATTTAAACAACTAGTTGTCAAAGGAATTGTTATCTTACCTCCAGACTTTCCTCAAGATTAAGCAAAAGCGATCGCTACTCACGACCAACTGCCCCAAAAACCCCTTGCTGTTACCCCAAAGAGAATCTTAGGCTGAGGTACAGAAGTACTAGCTGTAGCGAGTAGCCGCATCTTTCTTGATGACAAAAATGGCAGAACATCAAATGAACTCAATCTCTACCTTTGACATCACTAAATATTTTCTCCTTGATGTCAGAATATGAGGCGCTCTTGTTTCCTTTATCCAAGGTTTTCTTTTTTTCGGAATGGCGTAGTAAATTCTCTAAGCATTGGCGATACAATCCTCAAAAGCTGGAACTAATTGATACTTTAGAACTAGAAATTCTCAAGAAATTCGAGCATTATCAAATACCTGTTATCCAACTGCGTGACTCCTTACCAAAAGAAGCTGTTTGCCAAGTCTTTGAGGATACAAATACTTCTGGCTGTGACCTCAATTATTTCGATTTAATGAGTTCTAGCTATTGCACTGCTGACTTCAGCTTGAGAGATGATTGGAAGCAACGGGAAAATCGCTTCAAATCATTAAAAGTATTGCGAAAGCTACGAAGCAAAGAAAAAAAGGCAATAACACTAAAAAAAATAAAAAAAATTCTTCAAACACAACACTTTTCGGTGGGTTATTTGATATGTACGAGAAAACAGAAGACTGTTTATCTCGGTGTGCCCTTGCCTATCTGCTCAAAAATAACTGTCAGGTCAGTAAGGTTGATGAAGAACCCGACCAATGTGCTAAGGGTAGACGTAAAAAAGAAATTGAAATTGAACGTTTAAGAAATCAAATCAAAAGTCGGAAACCTCAAGGACGAGATTTAACAGGAGAAAAGTGGCTAGAAACTTTGTCAGAGGTGGTTAATAAAGTCCCTCAAAATGAAGATGAAGCTAAATCTTGGCAAGCTACCCTCCTGAGAGAAAATAGCTGTATCCCATATCCTGTTGATTATCAAACTAATACAGACCTAACTTGGTTGACAAACGATAAAGGTCGTATCTTTGTCAAATTTAATGGGTTGAATGAACTAATGAATCAACCTAAATTTGAGGTTTATTGTGATTCTCGCCAGCTTCATTATTTTCAACGCTTCTGTCAAGACTGGCAAATTTGGCATGATGATGATGAAACATATTCTTCTGGGCTATTTATTCTGCGTTCTGCACGTCTGCTCTGGCAACAAAGAAAAAATACAAGCGAACCGTGGAAGACTCACCCTTTAATTCTTCAATGTTCTATAGAGACACGCTTATGGGCAGAAGAGGAAACAGAACTAGTTCGCCTTGAAAAAATCAATCAGGCTGAAAAAACTATCAGCCAGATGGAAAAAGAAGGTAATCTAAAGAAGACCCAGGTAATTCGTCTCCAAAAAGAGTTAACTACCAGGCGGAAACTTGACAATCTCTTTCCTGGTCGTCCTAGTCAATTTTTATATCAAGGAAAATCTAATATTATTGTCGGTGTCAGCTTAGGTCTAGAAAAACCAGCAACAGTTGCTGTGGTAGATGCTGCCAGCAAAAAAGTTCTGACTTATCGTAGTGTTAAACAACTACTCGGTGACAACTACAATTTACTAAATCGCCAGAGGCAGCAACAGCAACATCTCTCACACGAACGTCACAAAGCTCAGAAACAAAACGCGCCAAACTCATTCGGTGAATCAGAGTTAGGACAATATGTTGATAGATTACTGGCAGATGCGATTGTTGCGATCGCAAAAACTTACTCTGCTGACAGCATTATTCTACCCAAACTCGGTGAGATGCGAGAAATTATTCAAAGCGAAGTTCAAGCAAAAGCAGAGAAAAAAATTCCAGGTTACAAAGAAGGTCAACAATAACTATGCCAAAGATTATCGTATCAGCGTCCACCGTTGGAGCTATGGTCGATTAATCGAGAGTATTCTAATCCAAGCTAGAAAAAGTGGAATATCTATCGAAAGAGGGTCACAGGCAATTAGAGACAGCAAGCAGGAACAAGCCCGATATTTAGCTTTGTTTGCTTATCAAGAGCGCCAAGTGAAGTTGCTTTAGTTTAGCTAAAAAATTCTGTACCTTGAAAATATTATAATAGGAAAATAACAGCGCCGCAGTTCATGTTCTTTGGAGCCAATGTACTGTGAAAAATCTGGGTTAGTTTGACGGCTGCAAAACCGTTTTGCTTTCTGACCCTAGTAGCTGCCCGCTCTTGATGCTGCTGTCGTAAGACAGGATAGGTGCGCTCCCAGCAATAAGGAGTAAGGCTTGAAAAAGCAATAGCCGTTGTTAGCAACGGTGCGGGTTACCGCAGTGGTGGCTACTGAATCACCCCCTTCGTCGGGGGAACCCTCTCAAATATTTTTTTGGCATGTCGAAGCGGGGGCAAAATCCCTGGAGTCCTGCCAAAATATTAAAACCCTTGTAATGTGTTAACTTCAGAAACTAGTATGTCAGTTGATTTAGTTTTTTGATGTGAGACAAAGGAAGCTTTTTCAGAGACATGCCAAATTTGTACCTGGAAAGCTCTATTTGCAAGGGGTCTGCGCGTTTCAACAACCATTCCGGCTAGGGGTGGGTTGAAAGCGCAACTCTCACCTTTTTGAGGGATGGCTACGTCCAGGTTTCAACAACCATTCCGGCTAGGGGTGGGTTGAAAGTGCTGATTGATGTCCCCGCCTATCAAAGTGCGCCGGGTTTCAACAACCATTCCGGCTAGGGGTGGGTTGAAAGACGTCCCACGTTATGGAGACCGTAGTATGGTCGTTAGGTTTCAACAACCATTCCGGCTAGGGGTGGGTTGAAAGCGGATCAACGACGAGCGGCAAGTTGCGATGTCGGAGTTTCAACAACCATTCCGGCTAGGGGTGGGTTGAAAGAACTACGGCATCATTATGACTTGTTTGATTGCAGGTTTCAACAACCATTCCGGCTAGGGGTGGGTTGAAAGAGCCGTTCAATCGTCGATGGGAAGTGGAATTGCAAGTTTCAACAACCATTCCGGCTAAGGGTGGGTTGAAAGGTCAGCTAATCCAATCGCCCGATAAACTTGATACCGTTTCAACAACCATTCCGGCTAGGGGTGGATTGAAAGAGAAAAGACTCACAAGTAATTCTCGTGAGTCTTTTGGTTTGAATAAACATTCCGGCTAAGAGTGGATTAAGAAGAATATTTGAAGCATTAAAATTTTTTGGAGAGGGTTGAAAGGCGCACTTCGTTCGGGAATATTCCAACATTTGTGAGTATATTAGAGATGTGCTGGACTCAGGAGTCGTGTAAAAATAACTTGAACACTTTTTATGTGAAAGCTAGATTCAGAAACTATTTCAGATAAAATTTGTACAACTTATTTTTACATGATGCCTCAACTCCACTTAAAAGGTCGGCGACATTAATTTGTTAACGAATGTCTGGAGTAAATCTACGACATTAATTTGTTAAGACGACATTTAAATCGTTAATAACGACACTAATGTGTTAACGACGAAAAATAAAGTGTTATTCGACACAACACAATCGGGATGACTGGATTCGAACCAGCGGCCCCTTCGTCCCGAACGAAGTGCGCTACCAAGCTGCGCCACATCCCGCCATAAAAATGCCATTATAAATTAAGAATATCACAACCCATGCCAAATGACAGAACTACATCTATATATGATCACTTCACCCAAGGCTTTGCTTGCTACGATTAAATTTGTATAACTCTAGTGGTAAAAGCGGATTGTGACTGTAAAACCAGACTGGTTGCGGGTGAAAGCACCTCAGCGTGAGCGCATCGGTAACGTTAAAGACATTTTGCGGGATTTAGCCCTCAATACAGTTTGTGAGGAAGCGTCCTGTCCGAATATTGGTGAATGCTTTAAGGCTGGGACTGCCACGTTTTTGATTATGGGCCCGGCTTGTACACGCGCTTGTCCCTACTGCGATATTGATTTTGAGAAAAAACCCAAACCACTAGACCCCACGGAACCTTCACGACTAGCAAAAGCTGTTCACCGCATGAAACTTAATCATGTGGTAATCACTTCTGTAAACCGAGATGACTTGCTTGATGGTGGTGCATCTCAGTTTGTGGCGTGTATTGATGCGGTTCGCTCTGTTTCACCCAACACGACAATTGAGGTGCTAATTCCGGACTTGTGCGGTAATTGGAATGCTCTAGAGTTGATTCTACAAGCTGCGCCAGAGGTATTAAACCACAATACGGAAACTGTTCCACGCCTGTATCGCCGAGTGCGTCCCCAAGGAAACTACGATCGCACATTAGAATTATTGCAGCGCTCTCGCCAAGTTTCTCCTCACACATACACTAAATCCGGGATCATGGTTGGACTCGGTGAAACTGATGCCGAAATCCGCCAAGTCATGCAAGACTTGCGAACTGTGGATTGCGACATTTTGACAATCGGGCAATACCTCCAACCGAGTCAAAAACACTTGCAGGTAAATGAATTTATCAACCCACAACAATTTGCTGCTTGGAAGGCATTCGGCGAAGAAATCGGATTTTTACAAGTTGTTTCTTCGCCCTTGACAAGAAGTTCATATCATGCTGAACAAGTTAGGGAATTAATGGAACGTTACCCTCGCTCCAAAAGTGATGAGTTAGGAGTTATGAGTTATGAGTTATGAGTGAGCAGATGTACTCCAACTCAAAATTCTCCGTAGCAATTCTGGGTGCAGGTGCTTGGGGTGCATCTCTGGCAAATCTAGCAACGGCGAATGGTCATAGGGTGCGCGTCTGGTCGCGTCAAGGTTCCCAAATCCAAGCAGTTTTAAAAGATGTCCAAATAGTCCTGTCCGCTATCTCAATGATTGGTGTGAGGGATGTTGCTTCCCAAGTTCGCTCTTTCCCCCTATCTCCAGAGACAATTTTTGTAACGGCGACGAAAGGCTTAGACCCCCAAACCACCTGCACGCCGTCGCAAATTTGGCAAACAGTATTCCCTAACCATGCAGTGGTTGTCCTGTCTGGCCCTAATTTATCTAAAGAAATTCAACTGGAATTACCAGCAGCAACGGTGGTAGCCAGTAATACTCCCACGGCTGCTCAAGTAGTGCAGTTAGTATTTTCTTCTCAACGTTTCCGGGTATATACCAATCCCGATCCCTTGGGAGTGGAACTGGGGGGAACACTGAAAAATGTGATTGCGATCGCAGCTGGTGTATGTGATGGTTTACAACTGGGAACCAATGCCAAAGCTGCTTTAGTCACCCGTGGACTTACAGAAATGGTTCGCATTGGCAATGACTGGGGTGCAAAGACGGAAACATTTTATGGTTTATCGGGTCTAGGAGATCTGTTAGCAACGTGCAATAGTCCCTTAAGTCGCAATTACCAAGTCGGCTACCAGCTAGCTGGTGGTAAGTCACTTACAGAAACTCTGGCAAATTTACAAGGAACTGCTGAAGGAGTAAACACTTGCCGGGTTTTAATCCAACGAGCCAAGCAACAAAACATAGCTGTCCCGATTACCGAGCAAGTTTATCGGTTACTTCAAGGTGAAGTCACACCCCGACAAGCACTTGATCAACTGATGCTGCGAGATATCAAGCCAGAGTACAACTACTAGTTAGTAGTCTCTCAAGTTGAAATTGAGGGATTAATACTGACACAGTGACACAAAGAGAAATCTGAGCGCCGGCTGACGGCGTTGGCGCAGCCCGCCGTAGGCATCAGAACTTCGGAGGACACGGGGAGATAGGGACGCGGGGACACGGTAAAATTTTCATTCTCCGCATCTTGCAAACTTCCGAGCGCCGGGATTCTCTCCGTGTCCCACCCTGTTTGCATCGATAGAATTTTTGCCGTTAATACTAATCACTTCCCCAATATCTATTAGTTATACTTATACCTGAATAATCCTTAGAAAAAATTGGTAAATCGTCAGGATATTACTTTCATCGCCATGTAAATGTGACTATGCCAATTATAAACATGATATTCACTGAAGTATGTTTATACTATGTTACAAAAGTTACTATCATGAACCTTCAAGGTTGAAATGTTAACTAAGTAGTTTAAATATTGAAAACCTAGCTGTGGATTTGAATAGCTATTGGTTCAATCAAAAATTTAGCAGCCGATTAAGTTCAGTAATACTGTATCAAATAAAACCTTTGCAGTTAATTTCTAAAAAAATTGTAATGGAACCTTCAACCGTGTTAGTTCATCGTGAATCACGGGAACAATAGCAACAGTTGAATAGCTGACCGTAATCTAAGCTGACCGTAATCTATTGTTACCTGGAGCCATTGAGACGATCTTTATGCCAGCAACATCTTTTTATGCAGACGCCCCCTACAATACCAAAAAGTCCCGCCAGGCTTTGGACTCGGATCTCACGGTTGATGAAAGTGAGTTATCGGTAGATGATCTACAGGAGCTGGAGATGGCTTCTGTTGACCATGCTAACTTTGCTGCTAACACTAACCGTCGTAGTACAGACCTAGTACGTCTATATCTTCAAGAAATTGGTCGAGTTCGGTTGTTAGGGCGCGATGAAGAAGTTTCAGAAGCTCAAAAAGTCCAGCGCTACTTGCGGATGCGGATAGTACTAGCTAACGCAGCCAAGCAAGGGGATGAAGTGATTACGCCCTATCTCCGGTTAATTGAAGTTCAAGAACGTCTAACCTCCGAACTAGGACATCGCCCGTCTTTGGAAAGATGGGCTGCCACTGCTGGTATAATGGTACCGGATCTCAGACCGACTTTGGGAGATGGCAAACGTCGCTGGGCTGAAATTGCCAAGTTGACTGTAGAAGAGTTGGAGCAAATTCAGTCCCAAGGACTCCAAGCAAAAGAACACATGATCAAGGCTAATCTTCGCCTAGTTGTGTCTGTTGCTAAGAAGTATCAAAATCGCGGTTTGGAATTATTGGATTTAGTCCAAGAAGGCACACTTGGTTTGGAGCGGGCTGTAGAAAAATTTGACCCCACTAAGGGTTATCGCTTCAGTACCTATGCTTACTGGTGGATTCGTCAGGGAATTACACGGGCGATCGCAACTTCTAGTCGCACGATCCGGCTCCCTGTCCATATTACCGAAAAGTTAAACAAAATCAAAAAGGCCCAACGCAAAATTGCTCAAGAAAAAGGTCGCACCCCGACTCTAGAAGATTTAGCTACTGAGTTAGAGATGACACCGACCCAAGTAAGAGAAGTTTTGTTGCGGGTTCCTCGCTCCGTTTCTTTAGAAACCAAGGTAGGCAAGGATAAAGACACTGAGTTAGGCGAATTACTTGAAACTGACAGTGTAACCCCAGAAGAGATGTTAATGCGAGAATCTTTACAAAGAGATTTGCATCATCTTTTGTCAGATTTGACTAGTCGGGAGCGCGATGTAATTTTGATGCGGTTTGGTTTGGCAGATGGTCATCCTTATTCTTTAGCAGAAATTGGACGTGCTCTTGACTTATCGCGGGAACGAGTCCGACAAATTGAATCCAAGGCTTTGCAAAAGTTACGTCAACCCAAGCGACGCAACCTCATCCGCGACTATTTGGAGTCTCTAACTTAGTCAATGATCAAACTAATTCATAATTCATAATTAAAAAGTGTAAAGTTGAGCCAGTCGTTTGGGCGGCTCTGCCGACTTGAGCGAACTGGCGTGGAACAAAGGTTTCCGACGCTCCCGGACTCGTTGGCATAGCCTCTCGTAGAGAAGAGGCTGCGCCAACGGATAGCGCAGCCCGCCGCAGGCATCCAAACTTTACAAGATGGGGTTTATACTTGGTGCCTAATGATGCAGTCTCGTTTCAAGTGGGGTTTAAATCCCCACTTGAAACATAATTATGAATTATGAATTATTTGCTATAAGCTTCTTAAAGACTTGTAGCAAATAATTTGCATTTAATTGTACAAGAGTTTCCCCAGACCTTTGCTCAGATATCTTGAAGGTGGGGATCAACTAAGCAATTCAAAATTCACTCATGCAAAATTCCAAGTCAAGAAATGCAATTGTTACAAGTATCCTAACTATTAGCTGTATGCAAATTAAATGCACTACAGCTTATTACTTGAATTTTGAGCAATATTTTATGAATTGTTCTTAAATATTTAGTAAATATTATCAATAAGCAATGATTGTTGCAAATTGCTCTAAATATTTGTTATATTCTCAATTAACGATATTTGTTGAGAAATATTAGTATGACTGTCTACACAACTACTTCACTCAAGGCAGAACTGAACGACCGAGGCTGGCGTTTAACTCCCCAGCGCGAAACAATTTTACACATTTTTCAAGAACTTCCGCAAGGTGAACATCTAAGTGCGGAAGATCTTTATCATCGGCTAGAAACTGATGGTGAAGGGATCAGTCTGTCAACTATTTATCGGACTTTGAAGTTGATGGCAAGGATGGGAATTTTACGGGAACTAGAACTGGGCGAGGGACATAAACATTATGAACTCAACCAGCCCTATCCCCATCACCACCATCACCTAATTTGTGTCAGGTGCAACTCAACCATTGAGTTTAAAAACGACTCAATTTTAAAAATTGGAGCGAAAACGGCTCAAAAAGAAGGTTTTCACCTGCTTGACTGTCAAATGACCATTCATGCAGTGTGTCCCAAGTGCCAACGGGCACTGATGCCGCTTTAGCACTTGGGTGGATAATAAGACGAAACTACTCAAATTAACCAAATAAGTGGAATTTTGAGCAGTCGTAATTTGCTGTTACTAGAGGCAAGCAATCAGTTGAGGACTAATACTAACAACACCAAAGCGGATGCTAAAAGCGTCCGCTCTTAAGATCCTTGAGACTGATGCCGTAGAATTCCTGGGCTTGTTTAATCGCTTTTTTGGTGTCATCTGCCATCACACCGTTCAGCTTGCCTTTATAAAAACCCCGCTCCCGTAGTCGGGTTTGGATTTCTAGGGTATTAAATTCGCTTTTGCTAGTAGTATTAACTGAGCTATATAATTTAGCTCGGGTAGTTGGACCAGCAACGCCACTTGCACTCAAGTAGTTCCCTGCCTGAAATCTTCGTACAGCATCGGCAGTATAGGGGCCATAGTAGCCATTTGGCTCTCCCTCTAAATATCCTGCCTGGATCAATTGTTCTTGAACAATTCTAACTGGCTCACCGCGATCGCCTACACGGAGTTTATCTCGATTGACTACCTTTTTGGGAGCCTCTTCTCCATCACCGATGCCAATTCCCGGTAATTTACCTAATGTTGCTGGGCCAGCAATTCCATCAACGCTTAATTTGTAAGAATCTTGGAACCGCTGGACAGCTTCTTCGGTAATTGGACCGAATATTCCTGTGGCGTTTCCGTAATAAAAGCCTGCAATTCTTAAGCGTTCTTGCAAAACCCTGACATCTTCACCTTCATCTCCCTTAGCAAGGTAGTTGGGATTGTGGCGCTTACTAGTTGCTGAACTAGCTGAACTAGCTGAACTAGTAATGCTGGGCTTTTTGGCTTGTGTACTTACAGCAGTGGTTTTTTTAGCTTGTGTAGTTGTAGTACTGGGCTTTTTGGCTTGCCAGCTTTCTAATTTTTGCAGGGTGCTTGATCCAACAATGCCGTCCACTGGTAAACCAGCGGACTTTTGGAAGCGCCGCACAGCTTCTTGTGTGGATACGTCATATACTTGGGTAACAGAAGCTTGGTAAAAACCTGCTGTTTTCAACTTTTGTTGTAGATTCCTGACAGAAGGGCCTTGATCGCCTTTTTCCAGTGCCATGACGCTGCTGACAGCACCAAGAATGGACAAAGACAGAGCAAGGGGCAACATATACTTCCAAGCTCTACCTGAAAGCCTTTTCCAGTCTGGTGCAGCTGCGTCCTTAAACAAAGAACTGAGGGAGACCAATTCACTGGGTGTGCTGTCTTCGTAGGCGAAAGCTAGGTGCAAATACGCAAGATTCTCCATATTTATTTCCTACACCATTGATTTTTCTTCGATAACTGCTTCAGCTTGATGTACTAGGTTCCTCAAAGCTTCTAATGTTCCTATATTTACATCCTCCCACAAATTGCGCTTGTGTGCTTCTAATAATTTTTCAGCAATATCACGCAGAGCGTAAGGATTCTTTTGCTGAATAAATTCTGAGACAACTGGATCGAGCAAATAAGCTTCTACTATGCCTTGATACATATAATCTTCGACGCATTTAGCTGTAGCATCGTAGGCGAATAGATAATCTACCGTCGCTGCCATTTCAAACGCACCTTTGTAACCGTGGCGCATGACTCCCGCAATCCACTTGGGATTAACTACGCGAGAACGATACACCCGTGCGATTTCTTCTTTGAGTTGGCGGACTCGTGGTTGGGCGGGTATGGAATTATCACCAAAATAAGTTTGGGGATTTTTTCCCTGTAGAGAACGCACCGCCGCTGTTAAGCCACCCTGAAATTGGTAATAATCATCAGAATCGAGTAGGTCGTGTTCACGATTATCTTGATTGTGCAGCACAACTTGCATTTGCGCCAAGCGTTGCTTGAAGGCTTCGGAGGAGGGGAGTGGGGAGTTAGGAGTGAGAAGTGAGGAGTTAGGAGTGAGAAGTGAGGAGTTAGGAGTGAGGAGTGAGGAGCAGGAATTAGGAAGAATTTCTGCTCCTCTGCTCCCCTGCTCCCCTGCTCCCCCTGCTTCCCCTGCTTCCTCTGCCCCGCTTCCTGAGGAGTAGGCGTAAGAACTCCAGTTGATGTAGGCGCGAGCTAAATCTTGGTCATCTGTCCAGTTTTGTGATTCGATTAAACCTTGGAGTCCAGCGCCGTAAGCACCTGGACGAGAACCAAAGATGCGATAGCGCGATCGCACCACTGCTGCTTCTAAAGTTAATCCTTGTTTTGTCCACAAATCAGTTTCTTGGCGAACTGCATCCGCTAGGGGATTTTGTTCTGGCGGTTCATCCAAGTCTGCTACTGCTGACACTGCTTGAGCGAATAAGTCAATTAAGTTGGGAAAAGCATCCCGGAAGAATCCGGAAATTCGCAAGGTGACATCTACACGGGGACGTCCCAAAATCGCTAGGGGCAAAATTTCAAAATCTACTACTCGCCGTGCTGCACCATCCCATACAGGCTGGACTCCAAGTAAAGCCAACGCTTCGGCAATATCATCACCCCCAGTCCTCATGGTGGCAGTTCCCCACATTGATAAACCTAGTGTTTTGGGATATTCACCATGCTCTTGAGTGTAATATTCAACCAGGGTTTCAGCAGCTTTCCTGCCTATATCCCAAGCAGTTTCTGTGGGAATGGCGCGAATATCCACAGAATAAAAGTTTCTCCCAGTTGGTAGAACTTCCGGGCGGCCGCGTGTGGGTGCGCCTGCTGGGGCACTTGGGACGTAACCGCCATCGAGTCCGTGTAATAAGTGGGTAATTTCTTGGTGGGTTTGTTGTAAAGCTGGAAGCAGGCGATCGCCTATCCAGCCTAAGACAGTGTTGAGTGGGGAGTTAGGAGTTAGGAGTGAGGAGTTAGGAGTGAGGAGTTGTTCTACTAAAAGGGCGGCGTGTTCTTCAAGGACTTCAACGATATCACCCTGGGTACGGCATTCTGTGCCATTGACTACTGACCATTTACCACTAGTCATTGACAAATCTGCTGTGAGAGGGTCGAAGTCTAGTCCCCAATGTTCAGCTATGGCACGGGTAATACCTGAAGAATAGCGATTGGGTATGCGAGCGATCGCTACTATTAAATCTCGCAGTTGGCGTCCTTCGGGACATTGCCCAAAAATGTGCAAGCCATCGCGGATTTGGGCTTCCTTCAATTCACACAGATAGCCACCGATAGAATTCAAAGTTAAAGATTCCGAATTAAAAATTTCGGTTTCATTTTGGATTCCTAAATCTAGATGGAGATTTTCTTTGATCACTAGTTCGCGGATGCGATCGTGAATCACTGGCAAACGCGAAGGATCTAAACTTTCCGCTTCATAATATTCATCAATTAAATTTTCCAACTGTTGCAAAGAACCGTAGAGTTCCGCACGAGTCATAGGCGGCGTTAGATGATCTATAATCACCGCTTGAGCGCGACGTTTGGCTTGGGAACCTTCACCAGGGTCATTCACAATAAACGGGTATAAGTGGGGAAGTGCGCCGAGAGCCACTTCTGGATAACAATTACTGGATAAAGCCACACTTTTACCGGGTAGCCATTCGAGATTTCCGTGTTTTCCTACATGAACTACAGCATCAGCACCAAAACATTCCCTGACCCAATAGTAGAAAGCTAAATAAGCATGGGTTGGTTCTAAATCCGGCGCATGATAATTCAAGCTGGGGTCATTATCATAACCCCTTGGTGGCTGAATTCCCACGAAAATATTGCCCAGTTGAATTCCGGGAACGGGGAAAGAGGCAGAGGGGCGGCGTGCAGGGGGCGGAGGTGAAAACTCTTCTCCCCTACTCCCTGCTTCCTGCTCCATTTCCCAACGCTGACTAATACCCTGCTGCACTGCTGGCGGCAAAGAAGCGAAATACTCTTGATACTCTTCCCAAGAAACACTTTGCTGTACCGGAAGCCATTCTCGACCTTCCGGATCATTGGTTACGCCAGCTGTCAGCCGTTGAATCAACTCATCTCCTTGAGCAGGTGGATTTTCTACTTCATACCCAGCTAGATGTAAAGCTTGCAGGATTTCTACACAACTAGCTGGGGTGTCCAGTCCCACACCATTAGCGAGGCGTCCATTCCGGTTGGGGTAGTTTGCCAGAATTAGGGCAATTCGCCGTTCTTGGGGGGGTTTAGAACGCAGACGCGCCCAATTTGCTGCTAGTTTAGCAACGAACTCGATGCGATCGCTCACTGGTTCATAAATTACCACATCTGTCTCTAGATGGGGATTACGAGTTTGCACTTCTTTAAAAGACACAGCACGAGTAATAATCCGCCCATCTACTTCTGGTAGCGCCACATTCATCCCAATATCGCGGGGAGAAAGCCCTTGAAACTGTAACTGCCACTGCTCAATTGACCCGCCACTAAGGATTACCTGCAACACAGGCACATCTAATTTTTGCCACAGGTCGATTTGGGGTGTTTCACTTTCCAAGCGTGCTAGAGAAAAACTGGTGGTATTCAGCAGCACAGCTATTGATTCGGCTTCTTTGGGTTGGAAAAATTCACTCAACTCAACTTGAACATCGGGTTCACGCAATGAGGAAACAAACACTGGCACTGGTTGTAAATTTTTCTGTACCAAAGCTTCGCATAAGGCATCAATTACCTTAGTATTTCCCGCCAAATAATGGGCACGGTAGAAAAGAATGCCGACTTTGGGTATGGGGCATTGGGCATGGGGCATTGGGTATTGGAAGCCTTGAGGTTCTGAGGTGGATGAATCACTCTCTAATTCTCCTTGTCCCCCTTGTCCCCTTGTCCCCTTGTCCCCTTGTCCCCTTGTCCCCCACTCCCCACTCCCCACTTCCCATTCATACAATCCCACACGCGGAATTGGCCGGGGCAGGGGGGGATTGTATGCAGTTAACAGGCAACTGTCAGAGATAAATTGGAGAGCATTAACGAAATTTTCCACGCCGCCTTCGCTAAAATACTGCCATACCTGGTTAACAATACTCAAGGGCACGGTAGACTGGGAAATTAAATCGGGATCAAAAGCGTCATCCCCTGGCATTACAATCAGGGTTTTACCATTACGTTGCACAATTTCTTGCACTACTTCTAAGCCATAACCCCAGTAGGAACGTCCTCCTAACAGGCGCAAAATAATTACTTGGGCAAGTTCCAAAACTTGCTCTCCATAAGTATCTACACTTAATTGTTGCTGCAACTGCAACAGGTTGGCGACTCTTAATGCAGGAAAGGTTGCAGGTAATTTCCCAAGCGCAGCTGCCAAAGTTTGAATGTCGGTATCAGCAGCCGTAATTAACACGAAAGGCGCTGGAGTTTGTTCTAAAAAAATTAAACCCTCTGACTGATTCCATCCACCCGATGTGCTACTTATACGATGCATAATTCTGTCTTACCGTTTTCAACTATTGGTTAGTACACAATCAAAACAAACTTTTTCCCCTGCATTCAGCCCCCTCTTACCAAAATGATTGAAAATGTTTAGTTCTCCTGATTTGAGCTTTTCTTGAACCTTGCCTATTGTTGTATTTAATCAGCTTGGGAATTGTTGGAGCAGATGGCTCAAACGGTGGGAAGTGCCGCTCTGGTACTGACAGAAACTGTGTTGGTGGGGATTTGCATAGCTGTAGAGTGGCAAAAGCAAAGGTTTAGGCTAATGGTTTCTGAGCAGTTTAGTGCGCTCTTAGTAGGAAACTTAGCGCCGGGGGAGCAGGGGAGCAAGGAATTTACTCAGCACTGAATGCTAGGTTGACATTTAATTTAGAGGCGATCGCTTCTTTTGTCTACAAATTGAGAGACTTGTTTAAGTGTGATTCCTCCACTCACCAAAATCTCGAACACTATCGCCAAATTATTGGACTCAATGATGCTACACTCCAAAGTAAATTCTCGCTGTTGTTATTAGAATATCTCCTAACTCAGCCAAACCAAGAAATAATAGCACTTCCAAGCTCAACTGCGGCGGCAGCTTATATCTGTCGTGGACTGATACCAATTCTTTGTGAAACTATACAAAATCAGGCTTGGTTAGACTTGGGGCAAAATCTCCTTGTTCTATTGCGATCGCAATAGCAGGATCAAATATTATTGCCATAGATGCAACTAATTAATGCAGAGTCATGAATTAGATAACCGAAGTACGGATTTTTTTATTTTGAGGCTAGGCTAATAAGCATTTTTTCAAAAATTTTCAACACAGGCTCTTCTCCATTGTCTCTAGTGAAAATCCTAAATTGGGGGTGACAATTGATTTCAATCAACCAATATTGGTTATCTCGATCTAATCCAATATCCAAACCACCATAATCAAGGTCTAGTTCTTCAAAAACTGGTCTGGCAAAATTAGCAATCTCTGACAATATTTGTGGATCATTGATATACTTTGCTTTTGCACCATCCCAGTGAAGAGGACTGAGGTTACCCACAAATTTTGCATCAGTTATATCTTTTTCATACAGCAAAACCAACTCTTTATTTAAGAAAACCGCTCTATATTCAGATTTAATGTCAATAAATTTTTGAGCGATCGCAACGTCATCATACTTTTTTAAATTTATATTAAAAATTTCTTTTAAAGCATTTTCAATTTCATCTTGATTCTGGCATAAAAATACATTATGTCCGTTGGAACCGGAATTCCTTTTAACTATCACTGGTGTTTCAAAATTTTCTTTGATTTCTAATACGATATCTGGAATAGTTGGAAATTTCAAATAAATTTTATATTGGATGTCACAAAAAGGGGAAATAAAACCTAATGTCCGAGGAAGTTTAACTTTTGTCTTTAAAATATGGTAAGTATATTCCTTGTCTTTTATAATTTGTGCTACTGCTTGATTAATTAATGGAGTACTATAGTTACAAAAATAATACGGTTTACTATTCAGTTCTATTTTGATTAAGTTTTCAGCAGGATAAATAATTTCATAGCTGATATTTAAGTTTTTACAAGCTTGGAGCAATAGCGAAAGGTTATTTAACATAAATACTTCAAGTTAAACGTCCAAATTAAATGTTTACATGAATTCTTACAAAACACATACTTTGCTTGAATTGATGGATATCAATTCAACGCTTTTTATAATATGCTGAAATTATTTTTTATTAAAGCTTTTTAGACAAGCCACTCTCTAAAATACACTTAGCTGCTAAATATTACAACCTTTTTCGGTAATTTTACAGTGGAGAGAAACAAGCATTTTACGCTTACGCAAAAAAGGGTATGGTTTTTCTAAATCCCTATTACAAAACTTAATTACGAATTACGTTAGCGTTTGCCTAGCGTCTCCAAGAGTTGCGGTAGCGAGACATTGAGCGTCATTACGAATTATTTTAACTTGTTCTTTGCCGTTTAAAAATCACAATTTCAGTACCAACAACTGGGTTACGCGCTATCAGCCTATCCTGGGAGTCAAGAATTTCTAAATGGGTAAAATCAAGTTCTTGAGAACGTTGTAATATCTCAGCAGCTAGTTTATCCTGCTGAGATTCCTTGAGAGTGTACCAATCGTCACTAATTTTGACTGTAAGATTGCTGGTGCGGAAGTTGGCTTGAATTGACTTTATCAGACCAGAGGCAATGCGATCGCTAGTTTCGGCTACCTGATTTTCAATAGCCGCAATCAAGGCTTGTTCTGGTGTCAATTCTATGGTTGGTGTCGGAGTTGGCGTTGGCGTGGGAATTGGTTCTGGTTCTGCTTCCAGCGTTGGTGGGGTAGTTTGTACTTCTGGCGGCGGCGTAATTTCCTTTGGTGGCTGTGGCGGCTGTGGTTCCGGTGCGACTGACTCCGGTGGAGTAGTTATTATTGGTGTTGGTACAGGAACCTCCTGAATCGGTGGAACTGTTGCTATTTCAGTAGGTTTACCAGTAAAAACAGTCGCAGTTGTCCAAACGAGAATTACAGCAATTGCAGTAACAATTCCCGTCAAAGCTGTATCTGATAACTTTGTTGACAAATTTGATGGTAAAAACAAGCGGATTGTCCTTAACAGTCCACCCCACCGCAACTGAAGCTGCTGGAAAAAACTGGGTGTTTCCTCGCTACCAGGTGG
This sequence comes from Nostoc sp., assembly GCF_036917615.1. Classification (GTDB taxonomy): domain Bacteria; phylum Cyanobacteriota; class Cyanobacteriia; order Cyanobacteriales; family Nostocaceae; genus Nostoc. Next base: position 39,519 of record NZ_JBALCZ010000009.1, on the reverse strand, counting down.
GGGTGCTGTCTCCAGTTTCTCCACCGTTACTTCTAAAACCCCAATCGTCCCTTGGAGAAGTTGGATAATTTTAGCCTTCCAAAATGGCTGAACTCTCTGATAAGGTTTTTGGGGAGGTTGAGTTACCTGCTCATCCGTCGGTTTTGACTGATTGTCTTGTGACATGGAACTTTCACCAAAAGCAGCGAATCAAAGACAAACAACGTACATTATTACTGGTGCTGCCTTCTTTTGCCTTAATGTATCACTTCATTGCTCATTGTTTCTGCTGAACTAACTATTTATTAAATTTGGTGAATATATGAACCTGAAACGCCGTCAATTTTTATTTTTAAGTAGCCTCAGCGCCATTGGTACAGGATTTTTAGGCTGGATGTTAACTGACCAAAATCATCAAAGTGCTGATATTACGGATTCAACAACAGCTATAGCCGCCAATCCACCCAAAAAAGACTTGTTATTACGTTTTGTGTCTGTTGCAGATACAGGGACTGGGGCTAAAGGGCAGTATGCTGTGGCTGGAGCAATGAATGCCTATCACAAGAAAAATCCTTATGATTTAGTAGTTTTAGCCGGAGACAATATTTACAACGACGGTGAAATTGAGAAAATTAATGCAGTTTTTGAGCGTCCCTACCAAGCTTTACTAAAGCAAGGTGTGAAATTTCAGGCTTGTTTAGGTAATCACGATATTCGTACTGCTAATGGTGATCCCCAAGTCAAGTATGCTGGCTTTAATATGAAGGGACGTTACTATACATTTAAACGTAATCAAATACAATTTTTCGCTTTAGATACTAATAGTAATGTTGATTGGAAAAATCAGCTAACTTGGTTAGAAAAAGAATTAAGTCTTAGTAAAGCTCCTTGGAAAGTGGTGTTTGGACATCATCCGATTTATTCATCGGGTCAGTATGGGAGTAATCCAGGTTTTATTAAAACTTTCACTCCTCTATTTCAAAAATACGGTGTTCAACTTTATATCAATGGCCACGAACATAGTTATGAACGGACTCGTGCTATTGATGGTACAACTTATTTAATTTGTGGCGCAGGTGCAGGCAATCGTCCTGTAGGGCGTTCCGAGTGGACAGAGTATTCCACCAGTGATTTAAGTTTTGCCTTTTATGAGGTGTATAAAGATAGAATAGAAGTTGGTGCGATCGCTACTGATAATCGCGTTTTTGATAAAGGCATTATTCAATTAAAATCAGCGTAATTATGATGAAAGTCAAGCGTCTTAAAATGCAATCCTTCCGTGGAATCGGTGATTTGACGCTTGAGTTCGATGAAAGAGGGCCAATAGTACTTATTGGTATTAATGGGGTGGGTAAATCGAGTATTCTTGACTGCCTTGCTATTCTCTTATCGCGTTTTACAAGCTCAATTCAACACTCAACACCTTCTGGAAGACTCTTTTGTGAGGAAGACATTACTAATGGGCAAAAGGAAACACATAACGAAATTATTATCTCATTGAATGCTGAAGAAGCAATATGGTCTTTAACAAAAGTTCGGAAAGGAAGAAGCAAAGATACTAGCAGCAACCTGTCAGCTATAACAAAGGCCGCTGAAAATATTAAAAAAGATTTACATACATCTGATCAGTTCAATATTCCTGTTTTAGTTTATTATTCCACAAATCGTGCAGTACTAGATATTCCTTTCAAGATTCGCACAAAGCATTCATTTGAACAAATAGATGTCTATGAAAATGCACTTAGAGGAGTAGGAAGTGAGTTCATAATATTCTTTGAATGGTTTAAAAAACAAGAAGATTTAGAGAATGAGTTACGGCTAGAAGACAATTCTAGTTATCGGGATAGGCAATTAGAATCAGTGAGGCAAGCCATATCTTCATTAATACCGAGTTTTTCTAATTTACGCGTGCGTCGTTCCCCGCTGATGAGGATGACTGTACAAAAACAAGGTGAAGAACTTATAGTTAATCAGCTATCTGATGGTGAAAAATGCTTGCTGGCAATGGTGGGAGATTTAGCAAGACGATTGGCAATTGCCAACCCAGGTTTACCAGATCCACTCCAAGGTAGTGGTGTTGTTTTAATTGATGAAATTGAACTACACTTACACCCGAACTGGCAACGGGAAATTATTCCAGCTTTGACAAAAACATTCCCTCATTGTCAATTCATTGTTACTACCCATTCACCTCAGGTAATTAGTGATGTTAAACCTACAGAAATTTATATTTTAGAAAATACTGATATGGGTGTTATTGCTAAACATCCAGAAAGTTCCTATGGGAGAGATAGCAATTATATATTAGAAAATGTGATGGACGATCGAAGTCGTCGCGAGGATATTAAGAAAAGTCTTTTGGAACTGTTTAGGCTAATTGATGCGGGAAATTTGGAAGACGCTAGGAAATTACGTCAATATTTAGCAGCAGAAATTGGAGCTAATGAACCAGAGTTTGTGAAAGCAGATGTACTTATCCGCCGAAAGGAAATTCTTAATCGATGAAATATATTCAAAAGTGTAAAGAGCCAAGTAGTTTTACAGAATGGAAAAACAGGCGAACTAATAAGACAACTCTCTGGACAAAAATTAAGCAAGCTGTGAAAAGTAATCTGCATGAAACGTTACTTCATGAACAGGGTTACATATGTTGCTATTGTGGTGCTTCTCTCAAGGGGAATGAATCCCATATAGAACACTTCAAACCCAAAAGTTTGTATACAACATTGACATTTGAATACATGAATTTAATGATTTCATGTCAAGGAGAAGATGAAGAAAAACCTCGTGTACCAGTACATTGTGGACATAAAAAAAATAATTGGTATGAGGAAGATTTATTAGTTTCACCCTTAATCTCAAATTGCGCTGATTTTTTTAAATACCCTGCTTCTGGCGAAATTTTACCAACAGATGATCTAGATAAAAATCTTGCTGCTAAAGAAACGATTGAGAAGCTTGCACTCAATATCAGCAAGCTACAAGATATGCGTAGGCTAGCAATTGACGCTGCATTGCTTGCTACTGACGGTTTAACTGAAGCAGAAATACAGCTACTTGCTCAAGGTTATGAGCAACTGGATGCTAACGGTCAATATACTCCGTTTTGTGCTGCTATTAGCTATTTTTTTAAGAATTATTTTTGATTCAAGAAAGTGTGTGTACGCGTAGCCCGTCGTAGCATCGCATTCACCTTATACTAAATAACATTAGCTTAATTATCAACGCAAAATTTTATGATTCTTGAGGCAGTTATGCTTCATGTTAAATCTGGTCTAGAATCCGATTTTGAAGCTGCTTTCAAAAAAGCTTCTAAATTTATTTCCTCAATGGACGGATATTTATCCCATGAATTGCATAGATGTATAGAAGTCCAAGGTAAATACTTATTACTTGTCAGATGGGAAAGTTTAGAATCTCATACTGTGGGATTTAGAAGTTCTGCTGAGTATCAAGAGTGGAAAAAACTTCTGCATCATTTTTATGAACCATTTCCCACTCTTGAACACTTTGAAGAAATTGAAATATGAAAAACAAGATCCCCAATTTCTCAAAGAAGTCGGGGATCTGCGGTTGCATCACTCTACTCGTTGCAACTGCGCTACTCTTGGATCAACAATTTTTTGTCCCAAGCTGGAAAATTTAATTGCCACAGACATCTTATTACCCGTTCCAAAAACATGAGTTATTTCACCTACACCAAAAGTTTTATGTAATACTTGATCGCCTACTTTCCAATTCTGGGTTGCGTCTTGTTTACCACTAGGAGTAGAGGCACTTTTAGTATAACTTTGACGACTCAGGTGTTTGGTAGATAATAATTCTTCTGGTAATTCGTCAAGAAATTGCGATCGCATGGCAGGTTCACGAGAACCATACAAACGACGTTCACGCGCGTATGATAAAAATAACCGCTCTTGGGCGCGAGTAATCCCCACATAACACAAGCGGCGTTCCTCTTCCAAAGATGCGGGATCACTCAATGAACGGTAGCCGGGAAATAGTCCCTGTTCTAATCCCACCAAAAATACTACGGGAAATTCCAAACCTTTGGAAGCGTGCAAAGTCATTAAAGAAACGGCTGTTTGCCCTTCTTTTAAATTATCCAAATCGGAACTGAGGGCAGCACTACTCAGAAAGTCTTGAAGGGAAACCTCTTCGTTTTCTTCTTGAAATTGCAGTGCGGCGTTAAAAAGTTCTTGGACGTTTTGTACCCGATCTGTGGCTTCATCTGTGCCTTGACTCATCAAGTCTTGAACATAACCAGAGTCTTCTAATATTCCTTGTAAAACCTCAGTTACGGGAAGCGTGCCGATTTGTCCTTGCCAACGGCTAATCATTGCAGCAAAGCTATTCACCGCTTTTGTCGCCCGTCCAGCTAATGTATTAACTGATGTTTCATCGCTGAGTATTTCCCACAAAGTTGTCCCTAATTGTTGGGAGGCGTTCACCAAAGCATCAATAGTGGTTTTGCCAACTCCCCGGCGGGGAGTATTGATGACTCGCAATAAACTGACTGTATCAGATGGGTTAGCGATCGCTCTTAAATAAGCAATGACATCTTTAATTTCTTTGCGATCGTAAAATCTCATTCCCCCCACAACTGTGTAAGGAATTCGATATTTCACTAACAATTCTTCAAAGGGGCGAGATTGGGCATTTGTCCGATAAAGTATGGCAAAACTACCCCAGTTCAACTCTGGATTTTGCTGTTCTAAAGTGCGAATTTGATGAATTACAAAGTCGGCTTCTTCTAGTTCATTATCCGCTTTGTGACAAGTAATCTGTTCACCCGGCCCCCGCGTTGGTTTGAGGACTTTATCAATCCGTTGGGTGTTATTTTCAATCAGTTCATTAGCCGCTTGCAGAATGTTTTCACAAGAACGATAGTTTTCTTCCAGCTTAACCATCGTTCGGGTGTCATCATCTACCAAACCATCACCAAAGTCTTCCTGAAATCCCAACAAGATGGTGAAATCTGCCATCCGAAAGCTGTAAATTGATTGATCTGCATCCCCGACAACGAAAACTGAGCGATTTTGCCATTGCCATTCGCTCTTTCTGCTTTCGCCATTAGTAACTAATAAGTGGATTAGTTGATATTGAGTGCGGTTGGTATCTTGATATTCATCTACGAGGATATGGCGAAACTTCCGATGCCAGTAACCCAATACTTGCTCATTTTGCTGAAACAATCTAGTAGGTACGAGAATTAGATCATCAAAGTCGAGAGCGTTGTTTTCTGCTAACTTATCTTGATATAAATTGTAGACTTGGGCAATTACTCGTCCGCGATAATTGGGTTGTTCTTGCTCAAATTCTTGGGGTGATAAACCTTGGTTTTTAGCGTTACTAATAGCGTAGCGGACAGAGCGGGCGTCAAACTTCTTATCGTCTAAATTTAACTGTTTGTTGACGATTTCTTTGATCAGAGTCATCACATCTGATTCATCAAAGATTGAGAAATTGCGATTCCAACGGCGTCCTTTTTCGTCTACATATTTTTCGATATCAAAGCGGAGAATGCGAGAAAATAGACTGTGGAAAGTGCCACACCATAAGTCTTTGATCGTGTTTTTGTAAACTTGCGATCGCAATTGTGTTTGTTGATATTCTGTCAACAAATCAAAACGCTGACCGTGTTCCTTCATTGCCAGTTGTTCGGCAAACAGCCGTTGAATCCGGTCTTTCATCTCCCGTGCGGCTTTGTTGGTAAAAGTAACCGCCAGGATATTTTCTGGATCAACGCGGTGTTTCAGAATCAGATTGGCAATACGATAAGTCAGCGCTCGTGTTTTACCGGAACCTGCGCCAGCAACAACTAGCAACGGGCCGCAGTAATGTTCGACAGCTTGACGTTGGCTAGGGTTAAGGTGACTGAGAACGTCGATGGTTGTTGTCATGGATATGAAAAAGCGATGTCTACGACGGGCTACGCCTACGCCTGGTGTTACATCAATAGAGAGTCGCTATTGCCCAGGTTACAACATCCTAACGAAACTTGGTCAATAAAGATTGTGTGGCAATATTCTTAACCAGAATGGTACTCTATGTCACGACTCATATCCTAAGACCTTACGAGGTTCGCCATCAAAAGTATCAAGCATTCGATCGCGCCAGCTAAAAATTGGATCGTCTGCTACAAGTAAGGGAAATGCGCTAACGCTACGTGCCCATTGAAAAGCGCTAAACACCACATAATCTGCCCAAGCTGGTGCTTGTCCAGCTAGGAAGGTTTGATGCTGGAGAGTTCGACGCAGTGGGGTCAGGCTATTACCAAAGGTGACAACTCGTTGTTCTCGGTCGGCAGAGATTACCTCCAATGTTGCACCAAAAGCCTTTTCGCGTGTTTGGCGGAAGTAGTCTTTATCTTTTTCGTGTAGGTGCGAATAAATATCTGTGATAATCAATCGCACAATTTCAGGATTGAGTACTGCTTCCACCCAATCAGTTGTAAATCGGGATAACGACTTTCCAACTTCTCCACCAAATAGTGATGGGTACTGAGGGTAATTCTCTTCCAGATATTGAGCGATCGCCCAGGAATCGTAAACAACTTGCTCGCGATCGACTATTACTGGCACCTTACCTTGTCCAGAGAAGGCAATAGTTTCCTTTTCAGTAAAACGCCAAGGTACAGTTTCAAAGGGCAATCCCTTATGGAGTAGAGCCAGCCGCACGCGCCAGCAGTTAGGGCTAAAACGGCGATTGTCCTCAGCCCCTGCCAAATCGTACAGCCTAATTTTTGTCGATTGCATGATTGATTGTATTCCTGAAAATTCTCTGCTGTCCTGACGATTAAGCCTAGATTACTGCTAATTGAGGACAATTCGATCGAGCATCATCTATCCAGGATTTACGCCAAAAATTTACAAAACTATAGAATTTGTGTAGAAGCAATACCCTGCGGGAAGCCGCTTTGCGTCTAGATGAATTGCCCCTAAAATACGTTAATTTTTTCGACGCTAAATAGGTTGATCGCGAGTTCTTCTTACACTTTCTGTCGTAAGATCAGCGACGGGGAATCCAACATCAAAAAATGTTGGGCAAGCTCTCACTTTTTATATTCTCAGCGCTGTTTAACACCTAACCAATAAGTATTGTCACCAATAGGACGATTCACTCCTTGAGTACCCAATTGACATAGGGTAGTAATACACGATACATCACGATTCAACAACGTTAAATTTTTAAAGATGAAAAATTTCTTTAATTTCAGGTTTAACCAATACAAGGAGAGGTGGATATGGATCTGAGCTTAATTGTATCCAATATTTTGAATCCGCCAATCCTGTTTTTCTTTTTAGGCATGACTGCTGTTTTTGTCAAGTCTGATTTAGAAATTCCCGCACCAGTGCCCAAACTCTTTTCGTTGTATCTGCTGCTTGCGATTGGTTTTAAAGGAGGGGTAGAACTAATCAAAAGCGGTGTAACTCAGGAAGTAATCCTCACACTCGCGGCAGCAATGATGATGGCTTGTCTTGTTCCAATTTACACCTTTTTTATCCTGAAGTTGAAATTGGATACTTACGATGCGGCTGCGATCGCAGCAACCTACGGCTCTATCAGTGCCGTCACCTTCATCACAGCTAGCGCTTTTTTAACTGAGCTTGGGATTACTTTTGATGGTTACATGGTGGCAGCCCTTGCCCTGATGGAATCTCCAGCTATTATAGTAGGTCTAATTTTGGTGAATATATTCACCGCCGATGGAAAGCGGGACTTTTCGTGGCCGGAAGTTTTGCAAGAAGCATTTCTTAATAGTTCAGTTTTTCTATTAGTCGGTAGTCTATTAATAGGTGTCTTGACAGGAGAACGCGGTTGGCATGTATTAGAACCCTTTACTCAAGGGTTATTTTATGGCGTTCTCACTTTCTTTTTACTGGACATGGGACTAGTCGCTGCTAGAAGAATTAAAGACTTGCAAAAAACCGGAGTTTTCCTGATTTTATTTGCCATACTAATTCCTATACTCAATGCAGGTATTGGGTTGCTGATTGCCAAATTCATCGGTATGCCTCGCGGAGATTCGCTGTTGTTTGCTGTATTGTGTGCCAGTGCTTCTTACATTGCTGTCCCAGCAGCTATGCGGATGACTGTTCCCGAAGCAAATCCCAGCCTGTATGTTTCTACCGCTCTAGCAGTGACTTTCCCATTCAATATTATTGTGGGAATTCCGTTATATCTCTACGGAATTAACCTATTTTGGAGGTAATAATATGCACGTAGTTAAAAAGATAGAAATTATTGCCAACTCCTTTGAGCTTGCCAAAATTTTAGATAATTTAGACAAGTCGGGTGTACATAACCATGCCGTAATCCGAAATGTTGCTGGTAAAGGATTACGAGGAACGACAGAAGATTTAGACATGACGATGCTTGATAATGTTTACGTCCTCGCGTTTTGTATGCCAGAAGAACTCAAGCGTGTTGTAGAAAATATCAAACCACTTCTCAACAAGTTCGGAGGTACTTGCTACGTTTCGGATGTGATGGAAATTCGCTCTGTCAGATGTATAGCGTCGATTTAGGAGAGTTATAAATTCAATGAAGCATTTCATGGAACGTCGTGACTTTTTAAAGTTAGGGATGACTGGGGCGTTTGGAATGATGTTAACTGCCAGCGATTTACTCTGGCAGGTTGAACAGGCTAAAGCTGCCGAAATACCCTCAACCTCCCCTGAATCCCTCAGTCCCGATGCAGCCTTGCAAAAGCTGATGCAGGGGAATCAGCGGTTTATTACTCATAAACCCCAATACCCCGATCAATCTGCGCTGCGGTTGCAGGAAGTTGCTCAAGCTCAACATCCGTTTGCAACTATTCTCAGTTGTGCGGATTCACGAGTCCCCGCAGAAATTGTTTTTGATCAGGGTATTGGGGACATCTTTGATGTTCGGATTGCCGGAAATATTGCCACCCCTGAAGCGATCGGCAGTATTGAATATGCAGTTGTCTTGTTAGGTTCTCCGCTGCTGATGGTAATGGGTCATGAGCGTTGTGGGGCTGTAACCGCAGCTGTACAAGACGAATCGTTACTCGGTGACATTGGTACTTTTGTTAAGGCAATTAAGCCAGCCGTGGAAAAGGTCAAGAGTCAGTCGGGTGACGCGGTTGAAAATGCTGTGGTGGCAAATGTGCAATATCAACTTGAACGGTTAAAGCGATCGCAGCTTTTAACTAAGCAAGTGGAATCGGGCAAATTGAAAATTGTCGGGGGTCGTTACGACTTGGATACAGGGAAGGTGAATATCATTACCTAATTCGGCAGAGGATTATCAACACTTAAACAATTCAAAATTCTTGTATTGAAGACAGTTTCAGCCCAGGTCAATAGCATTTATCAGTTGCACAGAATACAGGTTTTTCGTAGTGGCACACAGCTAGCTGTGTGCCACTACATTGCATCTAAATGAGAACAGCTATAAAGAAATCCTTGTCTGAAGACTTAAGCCCTGTGCCCTACCTCCTGCCCAACACTACTCGGATAAGTGTTTTTTCCTCCCCTGCTTCCCTACTTCCCCTGCTTAAGAACTGCTTACCTCGACAGATAAATTTCTGAACAGAGCAGTATTGGTCTCCTACCTCCTTCAATCCTGCACAGTCATTGGCAGACGAATGCTGAAAGTAGAGCCGACTCCCGGCTGACTTTTGACAATAATCTCACCACCCATCATCTGGCAAAAGTGGCGGCTAATTGCCAACCCCAGTCCTGTACCACCGTATTTTTTCGTCGTCGAGGTATCTCCTTGTGTAAAAGGTTGAAATAACTGCTGCTGTTGACGGTGAGACATACCTATACCTGTGTCGGTAACGGTAAAAGTAATCATCCCCAAAGGAACCTCTGGTCGTAATTCATCCTTTTCTCTGTTAACTGTCAGCGTCACCTTGCCGTTTGTAGTGAATTTACTCGCGTTGCTTAGTAAATTTAACAACACCTGCCGCATCCTAGTCTGATCGGCGTACATAGTGCCAAGTTGATGATCAAAATCCACTTCTAAAACATTGGCATTTTTTTCTATAGCTGGTTTGACTGTGAGGACAACGTTATGAATCAGCGTCGCAATCTCGAATGTCTCTGGATAGAGGGCCATTTTCCCGGCTTCAATTTTTGACAAGTCGAGGATTTCGTTAATTAAGTGCAGTAGATGCTTACCAGCAGAGTTAATTGTTTCTAAATCTGTGATAAAGTCTGCCGATAAACCAAGATCGGTGGCGTCCTCTTCTAAAAGTTGGCTCAAGCCAATCACAGCATTTAATGGTGTGCGTAATTCGTGGCTGACATTGGCCAAAAATACGCTTTTTGCTTTGCTAGCAGCTTCGGCTAATTCTTTAGCTTGTTGTAGTTCTTTTGTTCGTTCAGATACTCGCTCAATCAGACGATTTAGAGATTTGGCGAGTAGGCCAATCTCATCTTCAGTGGTGACAGGAGCTCGCAAATCGAAATTAGATTTTCTTGCAACTTGTTCAGCTACTTGGGTGACAGTAATCACTGGTTCAGCGATCGCTCGACTAGTACGCCACGCTACAATAGCTGCGATCGCCACTGAAACCAGCATACTTATGATCACAATGAATCGCTCAACTACTTTTGCCTGCTGAACGGCTTTTTGCCTTTCTTGCTCTTGATCTTCAGCAGTTTGCAGGATGTTAGTCAAGCTTTGAGAAAGCTGGTCTAGCCGCATGGCTGTTTCACCACGCATAATTGTCAATAACTGCGATCGGGCAGAAGAAATTTGCTTCTGCTGCACTTGTTGGGAGTCAATTTTCTTTAAAACGACCTCGATTTGGTCAACGTAAGCTTTTAAATTAGTCTTGTAATCCAGCAATAACATCTGTAAAGTCGAACTTGTTGCTGCTAGTCTTTGAGGTTTACTATCGATAAACCCGGCAATTTTTGACTCTAGTTCCTTGGCTTTTTCAACATTCTTCAGAAAATCAGCTTTTTTGCTTTGCAGCTGTTGTGAATTTTCCAATACAGCAACTAGGTTAGAGCTATGTAATTGCGCCCCTACTACTGCATCTTTATAATTACTCAGTAGTTGTCCTTGTTGATAGGCTTGATTGAATTGCCTGACTTCCCTTCCCCGGTAGTAGTTGGCGATCACTAATCCAGTCAGTGAGCCAAAAAAGCCAATTCCGATAGCTACAAAGTACCCATAGCCAATTTTTTGATGGATGCGCCAAGAACTGGCTTTGAGTTTCCCTCGTGAGGGAAACTCTATAGTCGGGAGTTCGTCTGTCGATGGCTCTTCGGCTGACACTTTTTTGCTTTCTGAACTGTTGTCGATAGGGGTTGGCTTTTGAGGAAAGCATTTCTCAAACCTCCTTGCCTTCCCACAAAAATCACTAAATCAGTCTAGCTTGTGCAACCACTTCAATTGGTGATTAACATCTACATTATCTTCTTTTATAGCAAGAGCAAATAATTGCTTACTAGATAATTAGCATAACCTTATATAGTTATGAGTGGTTTTGATAGCAGTGTTTCTAAGTACACTTACTGACAGCGAACAGAATTCACTTTTTTCAGCAACAACGAATAATTTCCTGCACTAAAGACCTGTCTGAGACCGTCTTATCGTTACCACACCACTTTCCTCAATATACAATTGATAGCAATGAGTTCTTGCCATCAGGTATGCCACTACTCTACCTTACAGCTTCCTTATGAAATTAATACAATCAGGAAAAAAACAAAAGCTCTAATATTCGTTGGGCATTGGGCATTGCTATTTCCCCCTTGCTCCCTTGCTCCCCAGGCACACATATCATAAAATAGTTCTAAAGTCTAGTCTATGTGAATACACAAAAACTTTTATTACATATTAATATCAATACGAATGCGTTAATTGACGAAGGCGGCTTAAGATAGCTTTAATATCAGATAAAATCGGCTTTTAGGCTTATATAAATGAGAGGTGAACTGATTTTTGCATGATTTGTACTTAGATTTAGTACGATTATGAGCAAATGACACGGAATGGGATAATCACAACCTAAGGATTCCAGTTGATTCAAAAAAATAACTCAGAAAGTTGATTATAATACATCCTGCTGCCTTCTGAGTTTTATCCTCCTACTGACTTTCTACCTTCTAGTTGATGCAGTAGATATTACGGGGCAATTATGGTTATAGGACACAAAACCCTTTTGTGCCCTTTACCCAATTGTATTGATGCACTTGTGCATTACCTAATCAACAGCCTTTTGGTTGTAATTATCCAGATTAGAAAAACTCAACTGTCAAATATATAGGACTGAAAATGCCAGAACAAGAATTTACGGAAACCGCATCTAAAGAGACTACAGTGGCAGAGATCAACAGCCAGACGGGAACTATCACCAAACTCCAGCCTTCCGCACAGTCTCAAGATGAATGGCTAAAATACGGTGAGCAAATTTCTAGCTTTTTAGCAACATTGCCAGACTATCTGGGAAGTTTCTTTAATCAATATAAGCAACCCCTGGTTACTGTTGGTTTAATTGTGGGATCAATTGTTGGGGTTAAAGTACTCTTGGCAATATTAGATGCTTTGAATGATATCCCCTTGGTAGCACCTACTTTTGAGTTGATTGGTATTGGTTACTCTGCTTGGTTTGTTTACCGCTATTTACTCAAAGCCTCAACCAGGAAAGAGTTAACTAGTGAAATCACCACTCTGAAATCACAAGTGGTCGGTAAAGAAATTCCAGAAGCTTAATATCTGACTATTGCTTCTCCTGCAAAGACGCTAGGCAAATGCTTTAATTCAAAATCACGCCCTGTTCTGATCTAAGCAGGACTTACGCAAAAAGGCAGTGAAAGCCTTGATTTACCGTAGGAGCAATTCATGAATTGCGCCTATATTTCGTACTTGATGCGTAAGTCCTACAAAGGAAGACTTAGATCAGACTTTTCTCAAAATTAAGAATTTTTTTTGAATTTCTAATTTTGCGGAAAGTCTAAGCGCCGCTTCCGGCGATAGCGCAGCCCAAGGTAGAGAAGAGGCTACGCCAACGAGTCCGCGTACCCCTACAGTACCCCTACAATACAAGCAAGCTAGTAAGAGCGTCCGCACCAGAGCGTCTAGCTGGGCCATCCCGTCCCTTGCGCGTCTCTCTCAGGAGAAGGATACAGAACTTTCCAAGACAAATTTTCAATTCCGCCGCAGGGTTTGACTAAGAAGCAGGGGAGGAGGGGAGCAATAAAGAATTTTTCTCCTGTGATCCTCTGCCTCTTTGTTGAATACTTTCCCTACCAAGCTCACTGAGACGAGCCTCCTGCGGACAAGTTCCCTTTTAGATTCTGGTTTGGAGTGCGCGAAAGTCCTGGGAAGACGCTGGGCGATGCCTGCGGCGGGCTAGGCCTACGCACAATGTTTTCAGATGAGATTCCCTCCAACTTGCCCCGTTTTACTAAAGCTTGATGAATCATCGCCGCAACTTCAGCCCGACTAGCTACTTTGTTGGGAGCAAGAATTTGGGGATTTGGATAGTTAACTACCAGACCATTGGCTGTAGCAGCGGCTATTTTGCTGCTAGCGTAGGTTGGAATATCTTTAGCATCTTTATAGACACTTAATATCTGATTTGGGGAAGTGGGTGCTTTCAAATTCAACCCACTAACAAGGGCAACTAAAACTTGCACTCGCGAAATATTTTGTTGTGGTTTGAAGGTTTTTTTCGGGTAGCCTTTGAGAAATCCGGCACTGATGGCTTGGTCAATTGCTGGAGTTGCCCAGAATTTTGCTGGTACATCTTGAAATGCGATCGCAGTCTTAGACGGTTCTTGGTCAAAGGCTTTTTGCAGTATGGCAGCAAATTCGGCGCGGTTTACAGGCTGATTTGGTCTAAAAGAATAATCAGGAAACCCCTTGAGAATACCACGGGAAGAAAGAACATCTATAAAACGCCGACCCCAGAAGTTATTCGGCACATCGTTAAATGCAATTGGCGGGGGAATGATTGATTTTTGTTTTGCCGGAGTTACTAAAGGCAATGCTAATGATGTAATTGATGACTCCAGTCCTGCTGAAGAGGATACAGGCGTCTGTGGTTGTGGGGATTGAGTTGGGATTACCTGAGCAGATGGTAACACTGTGCGGGAAGGAGTTGCGCTGTTAGTAGGGAATGAAGATGTCTTGGGTTCAACAACAGCCTCAGGTGGAGAAGAGGGCAAAACGTTGTTGGGGACTGCATTTGGTTCTACCTTGGGACTACGGGAGGGCAATACTTGATTTGGTTGAACACTAAAAGACGGAGTGGAAGAAGGCGACAGCAGCCCGTTTAAGTTCCAGCTAGAATCCCTGCGGGACAACGACCAAAAAAGAATCGCTCCGATAGTGGTGAAGGCAACCAGAATGGCTATAAATTCATCAAAGCCAAGGGCAGTTCTTTGGGATGACTCCGGTTCGGAAGGAGGTTTATTTGTCATCGTGATTACCCTGGTAGCAGTAAAATTTGTGTCTAAACAAATTAAGCCACAGATGACTCTTTTACACCAGCCCTTTTCAATTCGTAATTCGTAATACTCGCCTCCGGCGAGAAGCAAACTACCTAATTCGTAATTCGTAGCAAAATATTAGGCTTCTGGTTCAATGCCAAGCGATCGCTAACGACAAGCCGCTTCTCTACCAGACGCTACGCGTAGCTTGCTTCCCCGCAGGGGTACGCCAACGCGTCTACGCTAATTGGGTAGTTAGGCGATCAGCCCTTTGGCGTTGCTGTTCTGCCCTTTCCTCGCCACTCAACAACAAATTACCTTGTAAATCCCACCAACGCAGCCAGGGTAATTCCACATTCTGATAAACTCCTGTGCAAAAGATAAAAACGATTTTCACCTTGAAAGGGCTAGTCTTAGTAGATACCCAAACCGAAACCGAATTTAGAGGGTGACAGAATGTAAAATATTAACTTATTGTTTACCTGTCTTTGTAAAAATCAGGGTGTCTAGTGCCAGAAGAATTTAGTTACCAAATCTCACCACCATTTTTGTCTGTTGGTAGCGATCGCGATCTTGATGTAGAGTCAACCCTCCAAGAACTACCAATGTACAACTTCCCAGTGGAAATCAACCGCACTGGTATGGAAGTGGCTAATTTTTTGGAAAAATACCCTCTGCTACCAGGAGTAATTTTGGTAGAACAGGGAAAATTCATTGGGATGATTTCGCGGCGACGACTGCTAGAATTTTTGATTCGCCCCTATGGACAAGAGTTATTTGTTCAGCAACCATTAGCCGTTCTCTACAGCTATGCGCGGATACCGATATTGCTGCTTGCTGATACAACATCGATTTTAACTGCGATGCAACTTAGCTTAAAGCGATCGCCAGAATTCTTAGCAGAACCAATTGTAGTACAAACAGAATCTGGTACTTATAGATTGTTAGATGTACAAGAATTGAATATTATTTCTTGGCAAATTCGGGGAATCGACACTCTGGTGCGGTATGAACGCAGCCAAGCCCAAATGATTCAAAATGATAAAATGGCAAATCTGGGAGGTTTGGTAGACGGAGTAGCGCACGAAATTTTAGACCCAGTGGGTTTTATTTGGGGTAACATAACTTATGTCTCAACCTACAGCCAAGATTTACTAAAGCTGATAGCGGCTTATGACCAAGAGTTACCATCTGCTTCCCAGGCAATTAATCAGATTAAAGAAGATATTGAATTTGATTTTTTAGAACAAGATTTATCGCGATCGCTTGCTAGTATCCGCACTGGAGCGGAAAGATTAAAAAAACTTGTTACTAGCTTACAAAATTTCTGTCATATCGATGAGCTTTATCCTAAACCAGTAGATTTACACGCCTGCATAGATAGTATTATTTTACTAATTAATAGCCGTTTACAAAGAGAAATTGAAATTGTTAAGTACTACGGTCAATTACCTCCAGTTTATTGCTTTATGGGGCAATTAAACCAAGTTTTAATGAATATTTTCAGCGAAGTTGTGGATACTTTACTCAATGAAGCAGTGCGACAGCAGTTACATCTAGAAGATACAAAGACTGTTCAAAAAGCCCGAATTGAGATTACGACAGAAGTTATTTCCCAAGAAGCAAGCAACCCAGATGCACCAGATTCTCGCTGGATCTTAATTCGCATTGCTGACAATAGTTCTGGAATGTCTGAAGAATTGCAACAGCGAATTAAGGAATCTTTTTCTCTTGAAACAAAGACTGGTAAAAATACTAGTTTAGCAGTAAGTTATCGAATTATAACCGCGAGACATGGTGGAAAATTGAGTTTTCATTCACAGATTGGTATCGGTACGAAATTTGAAATTTTATTGCCTTTAGTTTGATTAAATCCCGTCTGCAAAAGCTTGTTTGGGGTTGATAAAATCTCGTTCCTAGTCTTTGACTGGAAACGAGGAATTTCTTTTCGGGTTGGGTAGGGTTTGAATACCCATGATCACGTTGCGTTAGATTACTTTACAAACTTGCTGCTGGATAGGAATTTGAACCACAAACTCCGTTCCTTTTCCAGGTGTCGAAAAAAATTCTAACTTGCCGCCATGTTTTTCGGTGATAATTTGATAGCTGATAGCCATTCCCATTCCTGTTCCCTTACCGACAGGTTTTGTTGTAAAGAAGGGATTGAAAATCTGTTTTTGAATCGATTCGGGAATTCCAGAACCATTGTCAGCGATCGCAATTTTTACCCATTGTGAATCAACGACAGAGGTACGAATCGTGATGCCACTGGGATTAAGCTGGATTTCCTGATAAGTCCGTTTGGTATTGAATTCTTCGAGCGCATCGAGCGCATTTACTAGAATGTTCATAAACACTTGGTTAATCTGCCCGGCGTAACATTTTACCTTTGATAAATTGCTGTAGTCTCTGATGACCTGAATCTCTGGGTTTTTGTCAGTGGCTTTGAGGCGGTGCTGTAAAATCATCAAAGTATTGTCGATGCCTTCATGAATATCCACCGCTTTGAACTCACTTTCATCTAGGCGGGAGAAGTTACGTAGTGAAAGCACAATATCCCGAATACGCTCCGTCCCGATATTCATTGAGTCCAATACCATAATCGCGTCTTTTTCTAGAAACTCTAAATCGATGGTTTTGCGTTCGGTTTGAATTTCAGCAGGTGGGTTGGGGAAGTAACGGTGATAAAGCTCGACTAGTCGCAATAAGTCATGGGTGTATTGGCTGATATAGCTGAGATTTCCGTAAATAAAGCTAACAGGATTGTTGATTTCGTGAGCAATGCCAGCCACCATTTGACCCAAGGCAGACATCTTTTCGCTTTGAATCATTTGAGCTTGCATATTATGCAAACTATTTAGCGTATTTTCTAACTCTTGACCTCTTTGCTGCAAGTCTGTCCGAGAGTCTTCTAACTCACAAATAACTTTTTTCAGTAAAAATTCCTTTGTTGCAATGTCAGTTTCTAGCTGGCGGCGTTCAGCTTCACAGCGTTCCAGCTTTTTTCGCAAGATACGGTTTGTCTTTTGCAACTCTTGGATTTGTATGGAATTGTCTTGGTTATCCATACACCACTCATTTTGTCCCTATTAGCAGTGTTACAAACGTTTTATTATGAAATCGTGTTTGACCTTTGCTCACTAAAGGAGCAATTTCACCATAAGCATAGAAACCACAACAAGGTAATGCCTTTGGTAAATGAGTTTTGACAATCTGATACTCCTGTTTAGCAAGAGTTCCCAAAATTCGCCGACGGGCTGCACAGGAAATAAGTAATGCTGCTGTTGGCTCCACACCGGGATAATCGGCAAGAGCATTCTTCAGGGATGCCTCAGAAGCTGACAGAATATTGTCACGAGTTACATCGGTAATTTGTACAATTGCCTGTTCCGGAATATCTGAGAAGAACGTCACACTACCAGACTGTTGATCGTAGTCATTCGGTGCCCGCATATAGAAATGATCTTGATCCTCAAAAACCGCCAGGGCATGAATCGCATAGTTAGTCGCAAATCGTTCTTCACCGAGATAGTGCCGATAGAAATCTAAGGCACGCTGTCCATCAATTTCATACACTACGTTGCCATCTACTTTAGTTACACGGCTACGTTGGCCAATGGGAGTCCAACCACAGGCAACTCCGTGGGAAAATAGTAGTTGTCCAGAGAACAGTAGCACTGGAACTGAATCACTTAAGACTTCTCCTTGGAAGAATTGGTAGGTTTTGTCAAAAGTATAGTCATCGGCAGCCGTTCCCCCAATGATCGGAACATGCTCTCCCAGACTTTGTTTTAAACCCTCTAAAATCAAGACCCCATTGCTCGTCAGACTATCGGGAAAGGTGAGGCATAATTGTGGCAAGGATGCACTCTTTGCCTTTGCTTGTGCGATCGCTTGTTGGGCTGCAAGGGCTGGATTTTTAGATGCTCCTCGTCCAATACCTGCCCGAATTTCCACTTCATCCGTAGCAAACAGCATTAAGGTTAGAGAATCTTGCTGAAACTCCAGAATTGAGGATATTTCTCCATTTGTAGTTCCACCAATCAACTCAATTCCGGGGAAAGCATCCTGGATGCGTTGCAAAATTAACGCATGGTCAAAGTCTATAGCAGTAAATAAAAGTCCAGCCTGAGGAGTTGACCCTGCTAAGGAACGGCTACATTCTTGAAGAACTTCAGCGATCGCATTTTGAGAATTAGGATCGTCACTATGACCAACAACAACTCGAAACACAACTACCTCATTGTAAGTTTGAATACCAGCGTGCTAATCCAATTCGGATGGCAGCACCTAGTAACCTACAATTAGACTTCCCACTTACTTGAACAAAATCTCAATTCACCTGACTTTTTCTTTTCCGCCTGATTACGCTTAGGTTAAGGCTTGATCCTCCCTAACCTCCTTAAAAAGGAGGGAATTAGAGCAGGCCTTTTTAAGGGGGGAACTGGAATCAAATTTCCCCAATTTATCTCTTAGCCACTGCGGGAACAGGGGGTTTTCCCCATGAGCAAGTGGCGGGGATTTAGGAGGATCTAAAACGTTTTGATACCGACAATAGGACTTTTAAAACATCCTCTAAGCCCCTTGTCAAAGATAGGCAAACTGACGCCACACTGTACTAGCTTCCAGTCCCCCGTTCAATTCATCTGCAATAAATTTTCGCCACGTTGATAAATTTCCCGTGCATAGTCAGTCCAAGCACCTTGTCCCCAATAACGAAAACAACTGGTTTGCAGCAAAAGGTTATGTAGGAGAACGTTACGGTAGTGAAATTGTCTGGTAACAGGTTCTGCTGAGTCAGTTTGCAGTAATGGATCAATCTTTTGATGAAATAAACTGCTTAGTTGATACATGGGAGATAACACATTTTCATATCCTTTCACCCAACTGATATGATTTGTCCACGAGGCTCCATCCAGATGAAAATTAGAGTTAATTTGCTTTAATTCTTGAATCGCATTCTCTACAGCTTCCGGTTGACAATTATCTGGTGAAACTCGTTCCCAAATCTGATGTTGTCCGACTGGCTGACAACTTGGATAGTCTTCAGGTTTGCATCCAGCCGCTTCTATTAATTCTAAATATTCTGTACCACACATCCCAACAACACCTGATTTTCCTCCGCCGTTATTGACCATATCCCACCAAGCTTGTTTAAAAGCGCTAGGAAATTCATTCATCATCACACCGCCATTTTCACCATCTCCAATTTGGCTAACTATTGGTGGCACAAAAACACTGCCTATTTGTTGTTTTGATAAGGTTTTAGCTTCATAATAAGGCTGCATTTGTGCGACTAATTTAGTATCGGAACCTTGGGTTTTAATTAAGGCTGTAATGCTAATTGTTTCGCCTTGGGAATTGCGGGCAATCAGACGATGTGGTAAATGTTTGTGAGTAAGAGATTGACCGTTAATTGTTTCTACAGAATGTTCTTGAACGAGTAGCCAGCGATATCCACATTCTTTCAGCGCTTTCACAAATTCAAAGAGAGCATCAGGGTGATTTGGTAGGTGCATTTCTGGGGGCGAAAATCCTTTGACTCGCGCTAGTGCTTCCCAGCCAAAAATTGCCGCAAAGTGATGTTGCCATGCAATGATATGCAATTTAATATCTGCTATGGGTGTGGAAGGAATAACTGCATGGCCCCACATTGTACCCAGCCACTCTACATAAGGTTGATAGGTGCGATCGCAAGTGATGCGTTTAAGATTATCAAGAACATCACCGCGTCCCATTTGCCGCAGTCCCCACAAAAGATTACCTGAGTAATCTAACATCACACGGGGATTGCAACCTTGATTTACGAGTTCGGGGATCAAGTCTCCCATGCGGCTGTAACAATAAGCAAAAGGATCTGCATTGTGGTTATCCCCTTCATTGGGATGTTCAAACATATATTGCAGATTGCTAATGAGTGTACCACCATTTCCAGCAGGTATAGTTGGCTGGTGCATGTGTAAGGCGATCGCAAACACAGCATTTACGTCTTCTAAGCGGATATTCGTTGTTGGTAAAAATACTGGTTTATCATGGTTAACTACAGAGAGAATCTCTGTTTCCCAACCAGAAATATTCGGTAAACCATCAATGATTTCGGGCAAAGGAGTAAGAGTTGTGGGGAAGGAAAGCATTTCTGGTTGCTCCGAAACAAGGTATGTCTAATTATGCGATCGCCCAGCAATTTTTGATCTGCAACTTTATTTATTGATCCAAACTGCGATCGGCTTGTAGTCCCGCAAAATTTTTGTAAGTCAACAGTTTGGATATCCGACTTCTGTGGTAATTGTTACAAAATATACAGTAGTTCTATTTTATTTCGTTGGTAGGGGCGTACAGATGTACGTCCCTGTCCCTACAGCCGATTCATGTGTTGCAATTTTGGAAATGGAAATAAAATTGTTGCAGTTGATACTGGTGCTAATGAATTACTCAGCGTAGGTACTGATGGAAGTAATTTAAAGGCGATCGCCACAATTCCTCGGCAGACATTAACTAATCCAATTTTTCCCTCTGGTGCATCGTCATCGCCATTTGAAATCCAAGCAGTACCCACAAATATCGCCAAAGGCCCAGATGGCGCTTATTATATTAGCCAATTAACTGGTTTTCCTTTTCCCGAAGGTAAAGCAAATATCTACCGAATTGGTTCTGATGGTAAACCAACAGTCTATACCGATGGCTTTACCCAACTTACTGACTTAGCTTTTGATACTGAGGGTAATTTGTATGCTTTGCAGTATGCTAATCAGTCACTCTGGAAAGGTAATCTAGATGGTTCTGTGATTAAAATAGCGCCCGATGGAACTCGCACAACTATTCTTAGTGGCAGTGGACTAGAGTCTCCTACTGCTTTGACTATTGGTGCTGATGGTGCTATTTATGTGACAAACCGAGGCGATCGCCCTGGACTTGGACAAGTTCTCAAAATTGAGAATCCCAAGTCTGTTCCTGAATCTACTTCTACTTTCAGCTTATTAGCGCTTCTTGGCACTGTCAGCGTTACTTGGTTGCAGAACGGTAAAGTTAAACGACTTAAGGGACTTCCAGAAAATAAATTATTCCCTAAATAAAAATGATCTGAATTTGATACCTATTTAGGTAGGAAAAATACGAGTTGGTGGAGAAGATTTTGATATTCCTGTCCATGTGGGACAGGAACTCTCAGAAGTATTATTTAATCGTCAGTCGCTAAAAAATCAGCGGTTGGTGGTAGATATACCATCCAAGGTGTTAACGCTGGGATAAATAGTTATAGCGACTTGACCTGACATTGAGTTTTTCTCAACAGTAACAAATCGCCAAAACGCTGAATTTTAGCCAAAAAACTCAGGTTTTCACGAGGCTGTTGTTTTCTTGGGGCTGGCGGAGTTGCTATTCGTAAAATTAGCTCTAGCAACCAAGGAGCAAGGCGTTGACACAATACAGCTAAATGACTTTGCCATCCGACTAAAATTTCTGGTGAATCATTTTGCATTCCGGTGACGAGTGCTTTCGCCACTTGCTGGGGAGTCATGGGGATCACCCAGCGAAATAATTTTAAGTCGCGCATCATGTCTGTGTCTGTGAGGGAAGGCAGTAATGCAATCACTCGGATATTGTGTTCAGCTAGTTCCTGGCGCAAGGCTTGGGTAAATCCTAAGATCGCAAACTTGGTTGCTGAGTAAGTCGCCATCGTCGGTGCTGCTACTTTCCCCATCAGGCTCGACACATTAACAATTGTCCCTTGCTTTTGGCTGACCATGCGTCGAGCGATCAGACTAGTGAGGTTGTACATTCCTAACAAGTTCACAGAGAGTTCTTCTTGAACTTGAGGCATTTTAAATTGCAAAAACGAGTTTTGGTATGCGACTCCCGCACAATTAACCAGCAGGTGAATCTGCCCGTAATTGCGCCACAGTTGAGCAACAGCGATATTCACTTCAATTGTCTGCGTCAAATCTAATGCCACGATCGCAGTTTCTGTGCCTATCGCCTCGATTTCCTTAGCTACCTCGACTAACTTTTGGCGATCGCGTGCTACCAATATCAGCCGCTTGATGCCTTGTTGTGCTAGTTCGAGGGCGATCGCTCGTCCAATACCACGGGAAGCCCCTGTAATTAGGGCTACTTTGCCTTGAATATCCATTGGTTTTATTCTCCAAAATTTAAGTCTTACCAAACTCTTAGTTATTGCTGACCGACACAATCAAGAGCTACTCGCTTGTCGGCACAAGGTAAGACAAATAATTAATTGCAATTGAAATCAAATCCAAACTAAGCCTTTAACAACGAGATATTTCTTGGTTAATCTGCAATCCCTCATAATTGTCTATACGAGGCAGAAATTTCTCGTTTTTAACCCCTCAAAGCCTAAAATACTTGGCTGAATGCATGTAGCTCATAGATTTTACTTCTCCTAGATCCGAGCGCTCATCAGCATCGTTGTCATACACACGTTAGCAATTAAATCAAGGTATTGCAATATTCTTTAATCAGGATTTCTTAATACTAGTTAACACAAACATATATATGGAAAATATTTTATTAAATAAGTTTTTATGAATATCTCAGTACAAATATCTCAATCTCCTGACAATTAAGCCCTGTTTTGAGAAATTTTGATATCTCAGTCATAGCTAAGAAACAAAAAAGACATATAGGTTTTGGTTACTTGTTGCAAAACTTAGGTTTTTCAGCTATTTTGCGGAAATTTATAAGTATATTTACTGAATTTATGAAAATCAAGGTTTCTGATATATCTTTTTTAAAATAATAGAAGAGAGTTAAATTATCGTCTTTAATGCAAATTACAACGGCGTGTTTATCTGCCAAAACTTTAGGACAAATGGTAATTTGTTTGGCTTTAGCTTTGAGTTCATCAAAGGAATGCTTGAGACTTGCCTGGTGTATGGCAAACTTAAATCATTCATGAACAACAAGATCCCCGACTTCTCTAAGAAGTCGGGGATCTAAAACTTTCAATCTTCAAAAATCAAATAAGATTGCTCTAGTTAAAACTGTGAGTAATTAAGGGGTTAAAAAGTCTAAATGGTTTCCTGGTTGGGCACGCAAATCTTCTACTGTCCCCTGAATTTGTAACTTGCCTTGATCTAGTAGCACGATCCAATCAGCGCGGGTGATTACTCTAGGACGGTGGCTAATCAGGATCGTGGTTTTACCTTTGCGCTGGAGCAACAGTTGATCTAAAACTTGAGCTTCACTAACTGGATCGAGTCCAGCAGTTGATTCATCTAAAATCAGGACCGGTGGATCGTTAACGATAGCTCTTGCTAGAGCCAGTCTTTGGCGTTGTCCACCAGAAATATTTGACCCAAATTCACCTAATACAGTTTGATATTTTTCAGGTAGTTTACTGATAAAATCATCTGCCTCAGCAATTTGGCAAGCGTTGACAATTTGATCAAAGGTGACGTGAGGAGCACCTAAGCGGAAGTTTTCAATAATTGAGCGACTCCAAAAATGAGCATCTTGAGGAACCAGAACAACTTGTTGCCGCAAACAATCGAGAGCTAGGTCTTGCAGATTATAAATCCCAAAGCGAATATTGCCAGTATTTGGTGCATATAATCCGGCAATCAGTTTAGCGAGAGAACTTTTACCACAGCCGGATGTACCAATTAGAGCAACAACTTTACCGCCAGGAACCGTGAGTGTAAAATCTTCTAGTAGCTCTAGCCTGCCGGCGTAGTGAAAGTTTAGGTTTTTGCAAATAATATCAGCATTACTAGGAATTTTAGCAAAGGGTTTAGTACTATCGCTTTGAGTTTCAGGTGTGGAATCGATAACTTCTGTTAAACGTTCCGTGGCAGTTTTGGCACGCATGAATTCATCTATAAATCCAATCACAGCACCGAACAATGCCAAAAAATTCCCATTCATGCCGTTAAATGCCAGCAGTTGACCGATGCTGAGTTCCTTACTAATAACTAGGGTGCTGCCGAAACCAATCAAACTAACACTGCCAATAGCATAAACTAACCCGGAAAAGGTGCTGTTAATAATTCCAATCTGAATTGTGCGAAATGTTATGTTTGAGAGCCGACCAAATCTATTCTGAAATTCTTCCCAAAATTGAGGAGCAGCAGTAGTACTTTTGAGTGTCAGCGCTCCTTTAAAGCTTTCAACGAGAACACCCTGGTTTTCCGCGTCTAAGACCAACATACTTCTGATTTTTTGTTGAAGTGTTGGCAGGAAAACTACTGTAGATGAACTCATGACAATAGCAACAACGACGGCAACAAAGGTGAGTTTCCAGCTATAGAACACCATGAAACCCAAAGAAATCAGTCCGATAAATAATTGGCTAGGCAGACTGATAACTGCTTGAGCAACTAGCTGATTAATTTGTTGAATATCTTGCAATCTGCTAACAATCTCGCCACTGCGACGTGATTCATAGTAAGCCAGAGGCAGCCGCAAGATTGCCCTGGCAAATTCCAGAACTATCCCTAACTCAAGCCGTTGGGCAAAATTGGCAATCAGGTTAGATTGAACTAATTGCAGACTACTTCCCACCAAATTCATCACCACAACCGCAATAATTACACCAATAAGAAGCTGGGTATCACCTCGAACTAGTACATCATCCGTTAGAATTTGAAGCAGGAAAGGAGACGTTAACGAAAGCAGGCCGATAGCTATAGCACAGAGAAAAGCCTCGAATATTATGCCTCCATAAGGCAATGCACGCCGCGCAAAGCGCCAAATACCGTTGATTTTATCATCCGGTTGAGCATAAAAGCGAACCGAATCTGGCTCTAGTAAAAGCATGACTTGATCTGACCATGCCTCCGTTAATTCTTTTTTAGAGACATAACGGATGTTAAAGGCTGGGTCGGCAATTATATATTTTTTGCCTTTCTGACCATACAAAACAACCCAGTGGTAACCTTTCCAGTGAATGATTGCTGGCAGTGGTGCTTGGTTCATTCGGTCTAATATTTCTTTTGATGCCCTGACCGAACGCGCATTGAAACCAAGTGCCTCGGCTCCCCGCCTCAATCCCAACAATGTTGTTCCAAGTTGCCCGGTACCTACCGCTTCCCTGATGCGATTTAGTGTAAAGTTACGTCGATAATGTTTGGCAACGGAAGCAAGACAAGCAGCCCCACAATCTTCTTCACTATGTTGTGCAACAACTTGGTATTTCATTTCAGACTCCAGTACCCAATAGCATTGTAAAAAAACTTAAAAAAATAGCAGGGTCTCGTCCCTGCGTGGTTAATAATTTGACCAACAGTTTAATTTTACTAAGTAACTAAGCAAAAAAATCAAACTATGTTATGTAATGTAAAATTGATTAGATTCGCTAGTAGTAAGCGGCTCCAACCGCTTACTACAAAACTTTAACTATTCACGCCCGCTTACTTATCACTACCAATCAAATTTTAGTAGGGAGGATAAGGATAGGTTTATTCCCAGGCTCTTTAATAGTCCTGACACTGAAGTTCTTCCTTTGGTAGTTTTCGTTTTTACAACTTTTTCAGTTTGTTTCTTTACTCCTTTTTTATCAATTATCACTTGACTATAAGAATAAGAAACGTTGCTTTCACCACCACACAGGCTTACTTCTTGATCTTCAGTCAGGGATATAAGCATTGGGAAGATTTGAGTGCTTTTCATGATTCTAATTAACCTCAGATGTTAATTACAAGTTTCTAAATTGATGGGAAGGTGCATTAACTAAAATATAACCATTGGTAGCACCTAACAAAATGGCTATATCTTTTCAGCTATTTTTTGCAGAATAGTAAATTTTGATCCATATTGCTCTTTAATCACTCTCGAATAAAACAATTACAGCTTAGAGCTAAATGCCGAAAGTTCGGATATAGCTAGGGATTAAATGCTCGTATATTGATATAAACCCCGAAACTAAGCCAAATAAACAGAACCCTAAATATAAAAGGTTTTGAATTTTACTATCTATACTGAGAGTGATTAAACATGGATATGAGCGAGTTCTCAAATAGCAGCGCTTAGTTCTCTACTTTACTGTTCAAGGTTAGCAGTATCTTTAGCAAAAGCATTAAGTGAATCTATCAACAGTTGCCTAATAGGAACTGTTGATAGACTTTAATAACTTTGTTCAACAAAAGTATGCGGTAGGAATAAACGTAATGCTAGAATAACTGCGATAAGCAACAAAGTTAATGTCTTGCTAGAAAATAAACTACCCTGTTGGAGCAGGTTAGTTTGTCTAAGACATTTTACCTCAGTAAAGACGCGGTTGATCGTGTCTTTACGTTTATTCTTCCCCTTCTACTAAACCTCATTATTTAACTTGCACCACTAACCACTAACAACGTTAACAGCGGTTTGGGTGACAGTAGAGCCACTAAGAATACCAGTAGCATCGTTAACAGCGGTTTGGTCTATTTTAGAGCCACTAAGAATACCAGCAGCAACGTTAAGGGCTACTTGGGTGATAATGACGGGCTTAGGAGCGGTGGTGGTGGTGGTGGGGGTGGTGGTGGTTTTTTTTACGGGCTTCTTCCACCAATTACCACCAGACAAATTAGCTTCTTCGGTAGCGGTTAATGTGGTGAACAATGTGCTTTCCATAATCTTAGTTCTCAGTTGATTGTTGAAGTTAAAGTCAGGTCACTTCAAAGTAATAAATATACCAGAAAAATAGTATATTTAGTAACTTTTTCTGTGCCGTTAAAAGTATTATACGACTCTTGCTCTATAGGTCAAGCAAATAATTTTTTAATAAATCTGTATTACACCTCTTCAGAAAAAATACTACAGAGTTATTATTTATACAATTTTAATTAAAAAGAAGTTCTGATTTATCAGAAAATTGCAGGCGTCAATGTCTGTATATGGCACTCGAAAAGTTGAGCTTTGCCACAACACGTATAAGTTAAGTTTATTACGTATTAATACTTGTAAAATAACGAAATTGCCCAAAAATAAAGATATAGTCAATCAAATAGACTATGTCTTTATACAAGCTGCACTTAAATAAGTTGATAAAACTCAAAACCTGTATTCTGCATTATCAAATAAGTATTTTTACGTATATATTATTTGATATTTAAATAATATATACATAAAAAAACTAAACTTGCATAAATTTTTTTAATATAGAAACCCTGAAGTTTGCTTAATTATTGATTAATGGGAAAAAAGCTTTCACTCATTATACAAATTGTTTGTAAATAAATAAAGAAGGGATAAAATTTTAGATGAAAATTATAAAGATTTAGTATTCGGACTAAAAGACGCTAAAAGGTGCTAATTATTATTTATAATTAGCTGTATATAAACCTTATATTTACATATTCAAATGCGTATATATAAGGCACTATCAGTAATCAAAGCAAAAGCTGTCGCTTTCGCCCTAGAAGGCGAAAACGCCAAAAGTAGGAAATTTTTGTCAAAAATATCATTGAAACAGAAGAGAGCTTTGATTTTTTGGATATCCCTAAATTTTGGTCGTTACGCTAACGCAAGGTAGATTTTTTTGCTAGATTGTTTACACAACCAAAATGTTTTTTAATCTTCATGCTTATTGACCCACAACCAGACTTTCTCCGCCTAGTCGAAAACGACGAATATCTTCCGCCAGTCAGCATATGGACAAGGTTAGGAGGGATATTTTTAATCGGAAGTATTGGCGCTGCCTTCGGTCTTGCTAGTGTCATTCAATACAACATAATCGTGAAAGCTGATGCTACCGTCCGCCCAACCGGAGAAATACGGTTAGTGCAAGCAGCAGCTGAGGGAACAGTTATAAACATCAAGGTGAAAGAAAATCAGGTTGTGAAAAAGGGAGATACGATCGCACTGATCGACAACTCCCAATTGCAAAGTAAAAAAAGCCAAATACTCGGAAATATCCAGCAGAATCAGTTACAACTAGCGCAAATCGATGCACAACTCAAAGCCCTAAAAGTTCAAATGACTGCTGAGTCCAATGGAATGCGACAAGCGATCGCATCTGCGAAAGCAGACTTCAGTCGCAATCAAAGAGACTATAAAGATAAAAAAATCACGACTCAGACAGAAGTAAAAGAATTAGAAGCCAATGTTGAATTAGCTAGACAGCAATTGAAGGGATATGAGCAGCTGGGAAATACAGGAGCAATCGCTGATCTCGAAATTAAAGAAAAAGAACAAGCTTATAAAGCTGCTACTGCTAGACTCGAAAACGCTAAAGCTGCACTCAATCCCAGTGATGCTAACGTGGCGATCGCACAGCAACGCATTGCCCAAGAATTGACAAAGGGTGAGTCTACCCTCGCTCAATTAAACAAAGAGAAAGAGGAAATCATCAGGCGTCAAGTTGAAATCAAAAACCAAATTAGCAGCGCTCAACAAGAACTTAAACAAGTCTTTACGGAACTGCAAAAAACTGTAATTCGTACCTCAGAGGCAGGTACTATTCTTAAACTAGAATTAAGAAATGCTGGACAAGTAGTCCGTCCTGGGGATGTGATCGCTCAAATTGCTCCCAACAATGCCCCTCTGGTGATCAAAGCCCGTGTTGCTCGTGATGATATTAGCAAAGTGAAGGTGTGTAAAGTCGTACAAGTAACAAAATGTTCAGAGGGGGAAGTACAAATGCGGCTTTCTGCTTATCCATACCCAGATTATGGCATCCTCAAAGGTGCTGTCAGAGGTATTAGTGCCGACGCAATTACCTCTCAAAGTAACAGCAACATTCCAACTCCGCCTTACTATGAGGTGACAATTGAAGCAGAGAGACTTTATTTAAAAAGGAACGATAAATCCTATCCGATTCAAGCAGGGATGGAAGTTACAGCTGAAATCATTTCTAAAAAAGAAACCCTACTAACATTTATTCTGAGAAAAGCAAGACTGCTAACAGATATATAGGCTGCTTCCTGTATTCCACACCATTGAGAACCACTTTTACAATTCAAAATTCAAAATTTACGCATTGTACTCCTACGGAGAAGCGAGCTAGCAAGAGCGTCTCCTAGAGAAGAGAGTTACATAAAAAGAGCAGCGCCTTGCGGGGGTTCCAAGAGTTGTGGCGACTGCGGGGAATTTAAACCCCGACAGTAGCTTTCTTCCCGCAAGCTAATTGAGCGTAGTCGGAGCCAGTGAAACTCCGAGTTAATAATTGTTTAATCTTATATTCTTCAGCAAAATTAACAAGCATATCTACCAAGGCTGTAAACAGTTCAAAAATTTTATTAACTAATTCACAGGCTTCCTTGCGAATATCTTCTGCTAAATGCATACTTGCAATATATTCTTTTGTTTCATAAGAATGAACACTATAGTCATTTTCAGCGAGTAAATGAGGATTTCCAAAATCCTGATACTCTCGATTAGTAAGAACTTTTAATTCTTGAGTGACTGGTGCAGTAACTGAGAAAAAAATATTTAAGATTGATTCTATTGACTCAATAGCTACTAGCTTATAAATGGGATTAACTTGAAAAGTTCGCCGATATAGCTCATAAATTGTTTGTCTACAAATCAGTGTCTGCTCACTCCAATTAAATTTTAAAGAGTCAGTGAAATTTAAGAATCGGTTAAAATCTGAGTCTTCTAAATCTTTTAAAAACCATATCCAATAATTCTCTTCTTCACGGTTTTGTTTGTTAACAATATCTTGAGTTTGGTTAACTGTTGGTTCTTCTAACCAAACAAACTTGCTTAAATCTCCATATCCCATTACAAAAAGTGCAAAACAAGCAGCAAAAGATAATCTTTGTATAAGATTAATGCTTTTATTTACTAAAAACTCAAAGAAGGGTAATTGAGCAAATTTGGCTGATTCTTTTTCAATTAATGCAAACACTTTTTTCATGTTGAACTTTCACCTACAATCATTACTTGTTTACTATTGAAGTTCGTCAACCTAGTACCTGCTTACTTTACGTTGGGCGCACAAGTTTTATGCAGAGCTAGCCAATTCTTTACAAAAGTTCATAGAAAAATCCTACCTGATAATTGGACAGCGTAGTGTCTATTGAGTTATCAGTTCGGCTCATAAGTTTTTCGCAGAAGACACCCTTTGTTTACAAAAGTTCACCAACTGCGTTACAGTCAACGTTTTCCCCTTGTGTGGTCAGAGTTTTGTTTTAGTCGCTTGGGCATAGCGTTCGACATTAACCAGGGTGTTCGAGTACAGCAACGGCAAAACCCTAGGATGCTAGATGTTCAGCCAGATAGACAAAGGCAGAGCGGTCTGAGGCGAGGTCATGAGAAATTATAATCAGGAAAAAGGGAGGCGACAGAGAGTTCTCAGTTGTGATTTTTGAGTTTTGAGTTGCAGGTAAATAGATATCCACGGGTAGACGGCGTGAGCGAGAAATGTCATTTAGCTCTAGGCTTTTTTTCTGCCAGCGGAATTTTTCTGGCGATCGCAAATCTGGCTGTTTTGAGAAGTCAATTGTTAAATTGGCTGCTTGAGCGATCGCTTCTTTTTGAAGAGAGGCAACAACTTCATCCCTCACCAGTCGCACTCCAATACAAGCAAAAGAATTCTGGCGACTGACGCCTTTATTCTTTTTTGTTAAATTATTGTCTACCTATTTATAAGGTTCTCAATGGCTAAAGCCGCTTACTAGGAGCTTTTATTTAACTTAAGGCCTTCTAGTTATTCCATATCTCAACAGAGAAAATATCGGGAATTTTGGTATGTTTATCTTACTTACTCCAAACTAATAGACAGACTTGCTTATTCGTTTGGAGTAAGTAAGGTAAAAAGAGTTTGCTTATCCACAAGTTATTAGATTGTGATGAATATGGTCAATTTATAAAGTAGCAGCGCTTGTTTCCCCACTGGATACTCATTTATTCTTGCCCACTTACTTAATTGTTATTTAGACTTAGGCTATGGCTCACCTTTTAGCCCTCTTATAACTCACATTCCGCACTTGATCGTGTAATACACGAAGATTTCCAACATCTGACTAATAGTGGTTAAATAGCAATTACAAATCACCAATTATTATCAATATTAATACATAATAATGCTCAATTATTAGGAAGTATTATTGAACAGTGTCGTATTACACTTTGAATTACAAAGGTCGGTTATAATACTCTCATTAAATAAAAATCAGAACCCTTGATTTTCATTGGCTTGATGAATCTAGGGGTGGGCTGGGGAGGCACTCGTGCTCTGGTGAAGAGAGTTGAACGAAGTGGTGTTTGAGGAACGTAGCAAGATTCCGCAGGGTAACTCAGCAGCAAAAAACCTTAATCTTGTTGGCTTCCCTAAAGCAAGGCTGCTAACAGATTTGTAAGCTCCTTTCTGTATTCCATGCTATTGAGAACCACTTTAACTAAGGTGGGGTAGGGGTAGGTTGAGGTTTTGATGGTTTGGCTGACTGGGCAGTTGGCCCATTCCAAATTTGATTGAATTGATCTGCTGACAACGACTGTAAAATACTGAGATTAAGCGGCTGTTTACTGATAAATGTGGCGTAGGATGGCTGCAAATATGATCGGTATTCAGGGCGATTGAGGAGATGAGTTTCCAAAAAAGCTACACTCAGGGCGTTGAGATAGGAATAAACAGCAGCCCGATCAGGTCCCAGCAAGGCAGATGGCACAGGTAAAACATCATTTTGAGAAGTAGGTTCGCCGATCGCCGAAAAGTGGGTAGCGTTTTCAATCAAAGCTAGATACTTATTGGAGTCAGAAAGCCAGGTAAAGGGGCGAATTTGCTCAAATACGGGTGGGGCAAAAATATCTTGACTACCCGCTACCAGCATTACCGGAATTTTAATTTGACTCACACCACCCTGACCCAAAATTGAGCTGTCAATCGGATTAATCGCCATGATGGCTTTGATGCGATCGTCTTTGAGTTCGTAATTCCTTGGGGGTAACTCAGTTGCTTGACACTGCAAAAAGAGCGACAAATTAAAAGATGAATTATTAGGTTTACAGTCTTGCCTAAGTTGGTTAAAGTTAATCTTTGCTCCTGCTAGAGTCAAAACAGTATAACCACCAAGTGACTGACCGATCGCCCCAATTTGCTGAAAATTGAGTTTTCCTTGGAGGGTAGGATCGGATTTGTCTAGAAGCTGGAGTTCATTGAGTAGATACTTGATATCCAAAGGTCGGTTGATAAATTCTGCTGCGTCTGGCGGTCCTGCCAAACCTGCAAAGTATAGCTGAAAGCGTTCGGCATTACTACCAGGGTGTTCCAGTACAGCAACGGCAAAACCATAGGATGCTAGATGTTCAGCCAGGTAGACAAAGGTAGAGCGGTCTGAAGCGACACCGTGAGAAATCACAACCAGGGGATAGGGCGCTTGTCCTTGGCTTTGTGAACCTGCTTCAGGTAAATAGATATCCACGGGTAGACGGCGTGAGCGAGAAATGTCATTTAGCTCTAGACTTTTTTTCTGCCAGTGGAATTTTCCTGGCGATCGCAAATCTGGCTGTTTTGAGAAGTCAGTTGTTGAATTGGCTGCTTCGGCGCTCGCTTTTTTTTGAAGAGAGGCAAAAACTTCATCCTTTTTTTTGATCAATTGTGACAAGTCATCGACTATCCTTAACCCCTCTGTAAAATTCACCCGGATAGTATTGCTAGGAAATTTCCGCAGCAAATTCACAACCGTTAAACCCTTTTGATCAGCAGCAGCCAAAATCAAAGAGGCACGTATGGCATAGAAGCCATTCTTTCGAGACTCAGTGAGGAGTAATTTTCCCAGTTGTTGCACCACCTCCTCTCCGATCGGTGAGTAGGTAACTTGAGATACTAGTGTAGGAGTGACATTGAAGCGTTGCTGGAGCAGATCCCGCAGTTGAGCGAGTTGTTGAGGAGTAGCACGATTAGCATAAAATGAAAAGTCTTCATCGATTTTGCCTTCTTTAGCAAAGGTTTCTAGCGAGTCCACGGATAAGTAGAATTCGCCGAAGGGAGGGTAATAAAAGCTAATACGTTCAGCTCCCAATCCGGGAGTAGCAGTCAAAAACGTAGATAGCAAACCTAAACCCAAGTATCTCAAAAATTTTTTCATTAGAAAAACCCACGTCTAACCCTGCTAAACAACTTTGGGCAGGGAGGAAAGCGGAGCGGGATCTATAACCGCTTTCCTGTTTACTTGATTTAGATATATCAAACAGGCTACAAGCACAATAAAGCAAGTATTTCCATCCATAGTTTCGCACATAGGCAATAATCGGCACTGAACTAAATTTCGGGATGTTAGGGGCGCACAGCTATGTGCCTTTACTTATTGTGCTGAATTATCAAAACACATAGGTAGCAAATTTTTCAGCCAAACAGCATCAGTAGGGCGATAATAGATATAGAGATCTAAATATTTTATATGTCCTTCTCCTCCTGCGCCTGTTGTGTTGTCGTCCTCAATCAACAACAAGAGCAAAATATCTCCCACCAAAACCAGTGTCAGGATGTACCAGTTAACCACGGCAAGAGCATGGTTAAAAATTCCACTGTAGTTGAAAATGGTCGGGTTGTCGTTAAACCCTTACAACCAACACTCAATCAGACTTCCGAGTAAATTTCCGGAATTTAACCCCTTTAATCTAAAGGAAAAACATCGTGGAAGCGGTTGTAATCAATGTAGCGATTTCCATCGGGTGTGTGGTGGAAGATATCGACAAATTGATTGTTCCATAAAATCTCATTAGCACCATAACTATGACGGGCTTGAACGACTTGTGCAACTGTTTCATCAATGCCACTTAAAGAAATGATCAGCATAGTATTTGTCTGGGTTAAGGATTCTGGTGTCATCCCATATAAAGGACTAAACTCATCAATGACATGCATTACTGACCAGCTTAACGTGAAGCTAGGTGTTTGGTTCCTTAGCAGTTTGAGATCGTAGATCCGACGCATGAACTGCCCTTCTTGGGTTACTTCGTCGCGCATTAAGTAGACTCGCATCTGCGCCTCCAGAATCATATTGCGACGCTTATTAGCGCTGCGAAATATGAGAGTCGGCATTGTATCATGAGATGTAATCACTGCTACACGGCTAAAAACCACACGAGCTGTGGGTCGAGAGAAGCGAGCAAACGCTAGTCCTGTCATCACAGCAATTCCCACCAAACCGATCATTGCTTCAATCGTGACAATAATGTTGGCGTAAGTTGTTTTAGGATACATTGCCCCATAGCCGATAGATGCTAGGGTTTGCACACTAAAGAAAAAGACATCTAAAAAAGAGCCAGGTCGGGCGTTGGCAATACAATCTCCTCCTATCAAGTAAGCTAGGGCAAATAGAGCATTAATAGTTACATAGAAAGTACAAATCAGGATGAGAAAGGCAGTCCAAGAAATCGTTAACAGCAGATGATAGGGATCGCGCCAGTAGGAATACCATGCACCCATACCCATAATCTCAAATTTTCCATCTCGAACTTGAATCTGAATAGGTGGGATCAAACGCTGTCGTTTCTTCGGTAAAAGTCTCTTTAGTCGAAATTTCATTGCAAGTAGCCAAAAGAACGGCAACTGCTTAGTATTGTAAATTAAGTTGCTTTGAAGACATTCCACTTACCCGCAAGGGAACAGAAACTTCAACTTTCTATACTTTTCTCAGCAAAAAAGTAGGGTGGGCAATGCCCACCCTACTTTTTTATATTCTAAAAACTAACTTATTTTTCCGGCTTTAGTGATTGACCTTTAGAACAGCGGTCAAACCACTCTTGGTATTTTTTCTGGCGTGACTCATCTTCAACAGCAATCGTCACTCGCACCTGCTTACATCCGTGATTTTTCTCTAGTGCGATCGCATTTAACAATAAACTAGCAATTTTAGGCGAGCTAAATTCGCCGTTTACCGTTAAACCACTGTCAAAACGTGTAACTTCAAGTCTTTCTACTTCGGTCAAGTCAACGCCAGAAATTTCCCCTTGTCCTAAATCAATTTCTGCGAGTTGTTTGTGTTCTGGGCTAATTTGTTCAACAATCAGCTTTTCACGCCGGACAGGAACTTGTACCATCCGGGTTTCTATTACTTTGCGAACAATCACCTCACCAACTTTACGCTTACTGCTTTCAACAAATAGTCGTTCTTCTATTAGACGAATAATCTGTTCTTCGGTAACCTGTTCTAACTTTACTGGCTCAACTGGACTATTTGTAGTTTGATTATTGGCTAGTTGCTCAGTTGAGTTTTCTGATAGTGTACGATCGCCTGGTGTTTCTGTTTCTAAATATTCAGGCATATACTCGATTTCTGATTTGTTTAAGTCTATGAAAACAGATTTAGTCGGCTTGTGGATTTGTTTTATTCTCTGGCTCTGCAATCGGAATAAAGAAGGATGTTTCTCGGCTAAGTGCTGACCATATTCTACAGTTTCTTGATTCGCCTGGTTAGATATAACTAAGTTTAGCCGACGATTAGCATCAACAATTAAATCATGAACCACTCCTACTAGCTGACCTTGCCTATCGATGACAACAAAATTCTTCACCTTCTCTTTCAAATCTGCCAGTGAGGTGCTAGTCCGAGTGTTCGTATTTGCCTGTCCAATGTTTTTTGTCATCGGTTGGCTATTCATATGCATGCAAAATTTCTGAACTGCTTTCTAGTTAGCTATATTAAAAGTATTGGTCATTTTGAGTTTTTAATAGCACAGGCAAAGCTAATTAAACAGCCCCACCCGTACTCTGTAAAATTAGTTATTAGTTCTCAGCTAATAACTATAGGACTCCGATTTGATTTTTGAAAACATACTGAGACTGAAAAGCCCGTTCTCTCAGTGTTTCATTTAAAATCTTGTTCAGGAATCAGACAGGAGTCCTATATGTTGGTTAGCGTTCTTCAATCGGAAGATTACCAGAATTCACATCTAACTCTTCACGACGCACGGTTTCTTGAGTTTCAACTGTCTCTTGATCTACCACTTTTTTAACTCTGACTTCTTCACGCAAAAATGCTTCTTTGCGAACATCAGCAGTTTCTTCATGGAGTTCTATGCGAGTAACTTCGCCTTCACGGAAGTCTGCTTCGCGACCAGAAGCGGCAGTACCTGCATCTGCTGGAGTTACACGCTCAATCACAACTCGTTCTCTTTCTATTGGCACTGCAACCCTTGCAGTATCAGTCTCAACACGCTTACCAATCGATACTTCTCCAGTTTTTTGGCGTCGTTTACTGGCAATCAACCGTTCTTCATACAATTTTAGAGTTTGATTATCTTGCTCATTTAACCCGTATAAAGAAGGCTCATTTTCGTAAGTGTAGTTATCACGGGCGTAAGTAGGCGTAACCGGCTGCTGATAAGTTGTATCCACTGGTGCTGTCGCTTCCAATGGTAATGATGAACCTAATGATGTATCTAAAGCTAGAGGGTAGTCTGTGGGTTGGCGATATACTCCACGCACCCGTTCTTCATAGTCGTAATCAAGGGTTTGGCGTTCATTGAACTCAGGTAAATTTTCTGCTTGCTCTCTAGTCAAGCCAATTGTGTAGACGCGGTCAACGTTATAGTCGATACGGGCACGACCAATTGGTAGTAATACTTTTTTACCAAAAATCCAGAAGCCTAAGTCAACAATTAAATAGCGAAAATGACCTTCCTCATCAACTAAAACATCGTTGACAGTGCCAACTTTCTCATCACTTCCTTGTGTATAAACCCCAAGCCCCTTAATGTCTTGACCTTCAAACGTATCGCGATAGCTAGGCTCAAAATCTTCTAGTTTGTAGAGAACCATTATATTTATTTAACCTCAAAAATTTTCTTGTCATCTCCCAATAACTAAACTAGACATTTATTGGCTTTTTTACCTCCATCTGGCGAATGAATTATTGATAAACTTAAATAATCAAAAGTTATAGATATTTTTTATCTATGGCATATATAAAGAATATGGCTAATTAGAGACGCGAAATTGGGAGAGTCTCACTTTTGTAAAAATATGTCTCGCCTTGGTGGATGAAATTCGCTGGATATATTACAATGCTTAACGCAAAATTTTGCATCTGTACACGGTTTATCAAGATGTAAATTTTTTAAACCCTGAGATTCCTGACTTCTCTAAGAAGTCGGGAATCTTGTTGTTGAATAAAATAACACAGGCAAAGAGAGATAAAAATTAACTTTGCCTGCATAATTATTTCAGATAAATGTATCAAACAAATTTATTGACGATCCACTTAAACAGCTTCATCTGTACTGGGATCATTTTCTTGCAGATGTAAATTACCGACAGTATCAACATCTAACTCTTCTCGACGAATGCTGTCTTGTACTTCCACAGTTTCTCGTTCTACTACTTTCTTAACTCGCACTTCTTCACGCACAAACGCTTCTTTATGTATCTCAGGCGTTTCTTCGTACACTTCTATGCGTGCTACTTCCCCTTCTTGGAACTTAAGTTCATTGGGATCTACAACCTTTCCTGCTTCTGTTGGTACAACTCGCTCAATCAAAACTCGTTCTTTTTGAATAGGTACTGTAACGCGTGCAGTTTCTGTTTCAATGTGCTTACCAAGCGTTACTTCTCCAGTTTTGATGCGCTGTTTGTTGGCGATTAATCGTTCTTCATAGAGTCTAAAAGTTTGATGAGCTTGCTCATTCAACCCGTATAAAGCTGGTTCTTGCTGGTAATTATATGTATCGCGATCATAAGTCACACCGCTGATTGGAGAACGAAATACACTACGTACCTTTTCTTCATAATTATTGTCAACGATCGCGTCTTCTTTGTGGTCAGGTAAATTTTCCACTTGCTGCTTGCTTAACCCATCAACATAGACGCGTTTTGCAGAATAATCGATCCGGGAAAGACCAATTGGTAGTAATATTTTCTTACTAACAAAATCTAAGCTTGTATCAATAATTAAATACCGGAAATGACCATCGTCATCAACTAAAACATCAGCCACTGAGCCAACTCTCTCTCCTCCCTCAGTATAAAGCTCCAGCGCTTTAATGTCGTCTCCACCAAAAGTTTCTCGATAGTTTGGGTCAAAATGTTCAAGTTTGTGAACAGGCATACGTTGTTCGCAGGTTGTTTATAAGGTTTATTTAGTAGTATAAAAAATATTCTGCTGAGTCTCCTCCTGCTAACGACTGAATTTAATTGAGATATTTTATGGTTTATAATTCCTCCTTTATCAAGGAAATACTCAAGTTCAACACTTGTGAGAATCAATAGGAGTACAACTAAAGTAATAAAAAACTCTAGTTCATACTGGTATAAAAATTTTTTTAGTGGAGATAATCTCAAAAGGTAGTCAGCGCCGGCGGACTTGTAGAGCATTAAAATACTGTAACAGTAAAGAAATAGAGAGATTGCAGGTCGCAAAAATCTAACCTGTAAGTATTTTCTTAAACCGTTCGTCTGCTCGAATTAGATCAAAGTCAGAATTAGTTTTTGCCAACTCTCGATGTTGGTCACCTCTTAACTTAATTGCCCGTGTCAAACTTTCAATAGCTAAATCATGATCATTTTTTAATGCATGACAACGGGCTTTATGACACCAAGCCCAATGAAATTCAGGCTGAAGCTCTAAGGCTCTATCATAAGAAACGATCGCCTCATCATATCGTTGCAATTTTCTTAGGGAATTACCGCACCCAAACCAAGCTATATAGCTATCGGACTGGATGGCAATTGCTTTTTGATAGGATAATAATGCTTTTGGATAGCGCCCCAATCTTCTCAGTGCCCAACCGTGATTAAGCCAAGCAATGAAAGAACTAGGTTGTCTCTGAATAACTTGTTCATAACAAGCTAATGCATCCTCATATCGACCTTCAAAAAATAAAGCATTTCCTTGTTTAAGATAATCATTAGCAGTAAAAAATAAATGAGTATTTCCAGCCTTTAATATTTCTAGCTGTGTTGTTAATTCCTGAATTTTTTGCTGAATTTCTGGGTGAACATAATCTTGTGTTAATGAAGGGGAAGGTGTTAATCCAGAAAGCTGCTGAAGAATTTGCTCTTTTTGGTTCTGAGGATCTAAAAATAGATTATTTAATTGGGATAATTGCCCTAAAAAGTCTGACTTTAATATTTCTAGCTCTTGCTTAAAATCTTCTGTTTGTTTTTTTACTTCTGCTGCTACTTCTTTTTCCAGTTGAGTTTTGGTTGAGTCGATGGGGGATGTTATTCCCCGCACCTCTCAGTTAGATCCGGACGTGCGCGTTTCCGTGCATCCGGCTCCCGATGTTCTTAGCT
>NZ_JBALCZ010000008.1:0-23515 GCF_036917615.1 Nostoc sp. | reverse complement strand
AAGCTAAGAACATCGGGAGCCGGATGCACGGAAACGCGCACGTCCGGATCTAACTGAGAGGTGCGGGGAATAACATCCCCCATCGACTCAACCAAGAAAAATTCAGAAGCGGAGCAGCAGTTGCTCCGCCTGTAATCAAAATCAACGTTTTTCTCTGTTATTCTCATTTTCAAGTGCTTTGAGAACTTTGAGATATAAATTTTATACTCTTTTCGTTTGTTCACTAAATGATGCATTTTTAATAGTATTTTTTCAGACATTAATGTTCATTTTAACACTGATACGGACTTTACTTATGTGTATGCATACAAATCATGCAAACCCAATGATTGCCAAACTTTCTAGTTGAGCATTGTTGTGTCCTGGAAACAATTGCAAATTAAGGCTTTGAGATTCATAGCCACCCGAAAATTCCAACTTAGTTGGTCTAAAATATAGCGCTAAGTGTTGACAATCTATAAATAATCGAATAACAAGGTGGCAGCAGCATTAAAAAAGCGTTAGTGCATTCCTACCTAGAAACTAATTAACGCCCTTCATGAAACTTCATACGGATAACATAATTATGCCAGAAAATACGGATAACAAAGCTTCCAAATCAGACAATCAGGCTATTGCCTATAAAGAACGCCTCAATTCTTGGGCGATCGCTCGTCTACTTCCTAATACGCAACAAGAAATTGTTGCTCGCTTCCGCACCCGTTCTGATGCTGATGGCTATATGCGGCACCTCCCTCAGGAAATACCAAATGCTTCCTACATGGTTGTTTTTGATTGTCAACGCCAAGAAGCTGTGATTTAAAGTATAAGTATAGGCAATAGAAATAGACCTATCTTGAAAATAGGGAACAGCTTACAGGTGACAGGGAACAGGGAAAGAGATTTTCGTTCTGAATTGTGTTCGCATAACGGACGCTTTCTGCTCACTCTGTTAATAAGCATCTCTTGCAAAAAGGACTTTTGCACTCTTGTGGTGAAAAGGGAAGGGTTAAGGGGAAAAAGAAAATTCAATCCCTTTAACCCTTGCTCTTAATCCTCACTACCCTTTTCTTGTGATCATAGGCGTAGCTTGCTTAAAAGTAGGGGTACAGGAATCCTGCCTCTGGATTTCTACGCATTTGTGGTAAAGTTAGGGTTATGATAAAAGAATTAAAAATGCGTAGGCGTAGCCCCTCAAAGACATCATTTACAACTCCAGATTGCAATTCACGCTTCACTCAAAAATTCCTCAATTAACAAGACTTGGGGCAAAATTCCCTTGTTAAACGTAGACAAACTGACGCCACAGTCTACTAGTAGGGACAATTTGCTGCTATCAAAAAATGGTAATTATAACCAGAAGTTATTAAGTTTTTCTGCCAAGATTATATACAAATATTTTACTTAAAAGTAAATTCCGTAATTGTCCCCTTGCTATTGATATTTTAAATTACTTAAAAGTAAAAGTTAGAGCAATAAGCCCTGAAAGTGCTGGAGGGTTAATAAGTAGTCAAACAGCACCGAGATGACTGGTTCAAAACTGTGAAATTTTTCCGCAAACGAGAATACTAGCGCTATTGCTGGGGATTTTCTGCTTAATCTCTGTAGTTCTACTCTGGCAGAGACTCTTAATCCAAATTCCAGGATTATTAACACAAGTAGTATTGATTGCAGGGTTATTGGTTGTTGTCACGCTGACATTATCAATCTATTTTACTCTGGCGATGAAGCAAGTAACCAACGGATAACAGCAATCAATTAGTGGGACTTAGACAAAAAATACCCCAAAAATAGCCTCAAATCTATATACAGAAACACTTTGACATCGCTTTGGTTAGCTTCTTCATATATCTGGGTTTGGGCTATTTTTGAGCCTTTGGTGTATTTCCCTTACCCTGCATAGGTTTGAGGCTTGTTTTTCCCTTAAAAATGTTTAAGTCCCGTTACTAGAAGCAGTGGCGGCTCAACTGGGTATTGCCCTAGCACAGGCTCACTTACTGGAACAAGAAACGCGCCAACGTGAAAAACTTTGCCTTGGAGCAGGCAAAACGTCAGGCAGAAGCTGCAAATCGGGCAAAAAGTGAGTTTTTGGCGATGATGAGCCACGAAATTCGGATTCCAATGAATGCTGTTATTGGCATGACCAATCTACTGCTGTATACTAACCTCACCCCTGAACAGCAAGACTTTGTGGAAACAGTTCGCAGTAGCAAAGATGCTTTGCTCACCATCATCAAGGATATTTTAGATTTCTCCAAGATTGAGTCGGGCAAGCCGGAATTAGAAAAACAGCCTTTTGATTTAAGAGCTTGTGTGGAGCAGGCTATTTCCCTTTTAGCTCCTAAAGCTGCCAAAAAGGATATCGAACTAGCTTACCTGATCCAGCCGCAAGTTCCCACTCAGATCATCGGCGATTTGACTCGTCTGCGCCAAGTCTTGATGAACCTCCTCAACAATGCCATAAAGTTTACTGAAAACGGAGAAGTGGTACTCTCTGTTGAGCTGCGGACTCTTGATTTGGATAAAGAAACTTCTTCCCAGTCTGCGATACCTGTTGTCAAAGAGCAATTTCTCTACGAAATCCAATTTGCGATCAAAGATACAGGTATTGGCATCGCACCAGAGAAGATAGAGCGATTATTTCAACCCTTCACTCAAGCTGATGTCTCCATGACTCGACAATATGGCGGCACAGGGCTAGGATTGATGATCAGCAAGCGGCTAAGTAAGATGATGGGCAGCACCCTTTGGGTGGAAAGCCAGGGGTTTGTTGGTGGCAATCCTAGCCCTAGATGGGAAAGTGGAAAACTATTCTCATCTCCTGACTCTTCCCAAGGTTCAACATTCTATTTCACCATTACAACCAAAGTGGCTGTTCAGTTAGAACAAGCTGAATTAAGCACTTCGCCAGTGCAGCTTGCGTCCAAGCGACTGTTGATTGTGGATGAGAATCTGACGAATCGCCAAATTCTCAGCTTACAAGCAGAGTCTTGGAAGATGGAAACTTATGCTGCCAAATCTGGTAAAGAAGCTTTAGCTGAACTTGCTCAGGGAACGCAGTTTGATATTGCCATTTTAGATATGCAAATGCCGGAAATGGATGGCATAACCCTAGCTCGTGAAATCCGCAAGCAATCTGGTTGTCAAAATCTGCCTTTGGTGATTCTGACTTCTTTGGATAGAGTAGAAACTTCCTCTAACTTTAATGATGTCCAGTTTGCTGCCTCTTTGAGTAAACCCATCAAACACTCTCAACTCTACTTTTGTTTTACCCGTGTTTTGGGTAATCAGCCGATCCAAGCCAGTATTTCTCATTTTCCCTTGGTCGATCAGCATTTGGCCCATCGACTGCCACTGCGGATTCTTCTGGCAGAGGACACGGTTGTCAATCAGAAAGTTGTCTTACTGATGCTACAGAAAATGGGTTATGGGGCGGATGTCGTAACCAATGGGCTAGAAGTGCTCAAGGTTTTGCAAAAACAGTTTTATGACGTAGTGTTGATGGATGTCCATATGCCTGAAATGGATGGGTTAGAAGCAACTCGGAGAATCTGTCAAGAATGGGGAGTGGGTTTTCGTCCCCATATCATTGCCATAACTGCCAATGCAATGCGGGGCGATCGCGAAGTCTGTCTTGCTGCTGGTATGGATGACTACATTAGCAAACCTATTCAGCTTCAAGAGTTAGCTCAGGCACTCACCAAATGTCCACCCCAAAGAAGTTCGGAATTTACTTCCATAGTAAAACTTGGTAAAGTGATGAGCTTAGAATTGCAACCTTCGCAAAATATCCTCCAGTCAGGGCAAAACCAGACATTTAAAACCACCAAAATTGATGCCAAAATTCTCCAATCCTTGCGGAATATGCTCAAAGGAGATCGTGTGGCATTTGCTGAACTGATTGAGTATTATCTTACAGAAACACCGAGACTGATGCAATATATTAGTACAGCTATCACAACTCAGGACACCCAGACTATATGGAAGACAGCCCACCAACTCAAGTCCAGCAGTGCTTCTGTTGGAGCGATGGCTCTGGCGCAGCTTTGCAGGGTGTTAGAAACACAAGGACGCAGCAGTAAATTAGAAAACAGCCTAGAATTATTTTCACAACTATATCAGGAATATGAACAAGTTAAAACTGCCTTACAAAAAGAACTTGCCAAGGAAGTACCATGAAAGCCAATCCTCAAGAAAGTCAATCTTTAGTTCTAGTTGTTGATGATGAACCTTTTATCCGCCTGATATTGCGACATTTCTTGGAGCGGGAAGGGTATCAAATAGTAGAAGCTCAAAATGGCACAGAGGCAATAACAGTTTTTAACCAACTGCACCCTGATATAGTACTCCTTGATGCCATGATGCCGGATATGGATGGGTTCGAGTGTTGCACTCAATTACAATGTCTTGATTGTAGCAAGCACACTCCAGTTTTAATGATTACAGGACTTGAAGATCAAGAGTCAGTTGACCGTGCATTTGAAGTGGGGGCAATGGATTATGTTACCAAACCGATTCACTGGCCAGTTTTGCGACAACGCGTAAAACGCTTGATTCAACAATCTCAGTTACAGCAAAAACTGGAAGCCGTTAATCTGGAATTGCAGCGATTAGTTACTATCGATGGATTAACTCAAGTAGCTAACCGCCGACGGTTTGAAGAGTATTTTAACCAAGAGTGGCAGCGCCTAAAACGCGATCAACGTCCGCTCTCCCTGATTCTTTGCGATGTAGATTTCTTCAAATTATATAACGATACCTATGGTCATCGGGTAGGCGATCGCTGTCTTCAAGAAATTGCTAAAGCTATCAAAGATATTATTAAACGTCCCGGAGACCTAGTTGCCCGTTATGGTGGGGAAGAATTTGCTGTGATTTTACCTAACACAGACACCGAGGGGGCGACTTATGTTGCCGACAAAATTTGCCATGCTGTCCGAACACTAGCAATTCCTCATAAAAATTCCCAAGTTAGTCCTCATGTAACCATTAGTGTCGGGTTCACTACAGAAATTCCTCAGCGAGATTCTGACTTGGAAGAAATGATTACCACAACGGATTGGGCGTTGTATCAAGCAAAGGCAGCAGGACGCGATCGCT
Organism: Nostoc sp.; assembly: GCF_036917615.1. GTDB lineage: Bacteria > Cyanobacteriota > Cyanobacteriia > Cyanobacteriales > Nostocaceae > Nostoc. The sequence goes on along the minus strand of NZ_JBALCZ010000008.1, from coordinate 18,436 downwards.
TTGTGCAAAATATTCTACTACCCAAAAGCAAAAATTCTCGGTAGTGCGCCAAACTTCACCAAATTTTAAATTTTAAATTAACGTATCGGTTTGTATTATCGTCTGCTTATTCTATACTTTGAAAATGCAAACTCACCTTTAAACCATTCATCCAAGACGGATCAATTAGATGATCGTGTTGCAGCCGACCCACAACAATAGCCGAATGAATACCGATACGCTCCGCAAAATCAATCACATCGGTTTCAGATTTAAGCTTTGCTAATTCCCCCTCATACTTAGGTGGGATCAAAAATTCCCGCGACCATTGATCTGCTTGGCGTTCCTGCTCCGATTTCAAACTTTCCCCACTATTGCATTCATCAAGAAAAATATTTTCCTTATCATGTAGTAGAATATGTGCTGCTTCATGGAAAAAATTAAACCAGAAGCGGTCATTGGTTTTACCGTAAAGCGAAAGTCGAATCAGTGCCTTATGCGGGTTTAACCACCGGGCGACACCACTGACGTGCGCTTTCTTGATTGATGGTACTAAAACAAGCACAACCCCTGCTTCCCAGCACATCTTTTGCATCTGTGGTTCAAATTCCTCTGGCGGTAACACCGTCAAAGTGCGAATTTCCCGCACCGCTTTTTCAAATTTTGGTTTACTGTACTTGGGACAGTTTAGTTGTTCTGCTCTTATTTCCCCCAACCGTAACCAAGTGGAAATAGCACCAACATCACTTTGCTCTTCGCGTGTCCGACGAAAAGCAACTTCCATACCTGCATAATAATTCTGCCAATCTGACGGCGAGGCAACACCGAAAAATTGCAGTAACTTTTTTACCAAACCAGGCTTATTCTTGGCAATTAAACGGCACTTAGGAATTACACCTTGGTTCATCAAGTCTTTGACTGGTAACTGATCTAACCAAGATGTCCACCCCTTTAAGCGGTTTTCTTCTTCTTTCCTTGCCAAAGCGGCGCGATATTGGGCTTCATATCTGAGCCAGAATGCTGCTGTACTACCCATAACCCGTTCTAGCTTCAGGGCTGTTTCTTCATTGATCGGCGCTTTGCCATTGATCAACTGGCTAATATGTTTTGTGGTGTAGCCTAAACGCTCTGCTAATTGTGCCTGTGTCCAATCACGCTCTTCTAATAAATCAGCGATGGCATCACCGGGAGAAGATACCCAATCTGGAGTGAATGGTCGGGTTATCTTAGTCATGGTAATCTCCAATTGAATTCAATACAAACAGCAGTAACTTTTGACCAATCAATGCTTCCATCCTCGGTAAGGGGGATGGGGCCGTTATCTGGCTTAAATACAAGTCTTTTACCACCTTCCAGGTTTACTGCAAATTCACCTGCTTTATCTCCTTTTAAGTGATGGGGATGACCTCTAACTAATTCCGTGACACAACTAGCAGCACCTAGAATAGCCAACTGCGTTCTTAATTTCTTGGCACAGTTTGCACCCAAGTTTGTTTTTGCTAACTTTTGTTGTTCGCATAGGTTTTGCAGCTTGCCGTCAGCAAAGGTGATTTCCAGGCGTTACTAGACTAATATAAGTTTACCAAAATGGTAAACAAATTTGTTATGTTTCTAGAGAATCTAGCATATCAACATAATCAGCAACGCCTAAAAATCTACCCCTCGTTTAAGTTCTACACCTTGATTGGCATAGTGTTTGTGGCAATAAACCTCTGAGTGGACGCTAGCCAAGTCGAAGTAGGCGGGTGGATTTTGACAGCGACCAGTGATAATGATTTCGGTGTCGCGGGGTTTGCGGAGTAAAGCTTGAACAATGGGTTCAACAGGGAGTAGTTCTAAGTCAACGGTGGGATTGAGTTCATCAAGAATAATTGTTTTATATAGACCAGAGGCGATCGCAACTTTAGCAATTTCCCAACCCCGTTCGGCTTCTACGTAGTCTAATTCTTGCCGGGAATTTCGCCAGACGATCGCATCTCGACCACAGCGCTGATGATCCACCACTTCTGGATATGACTGCTGCAAGGCGGCGATCGCTGCGTCTTCTGTGTAGCCAGTACCACCTTTTAGCCACTGCATAATCAACACACGGGTAGATCCGGGATGATTGATTCCCCTACCAATTGCCTGTAAGGCTTTGCCCAAAGCACTAGTAGACTTACCTTTACCAGCACCAGTATAAATTTCAATACCTTCAAGGAAGAGGGCTTTGGCTGTTGGGTGGTGTTGGGGTTTCATTTCTGAGTGCAAATCTGCAATATCGAGCAGCTTTTGCGGTGCGGCGCGTCCGGTAGCAATGATTTCCAACTCTTGGGGTTTGGATTTTAATGTATTTACCACTTCATCTACTGGTAGCAAACCCAAATCCAGAACGGGGTTAATTTCATCAAAGACGACAACTGAATATAAACCACTGGCGATCGCACCTTTGGCCACATCCCAACCCCGCCTCGCTTCATCTCGGTCAAAAGTGGTGATTTCCTCATGCCCAAAAAATTCCGCTCTCCCAGTACGAACCTGATCAATTAAATGGGGAAACCCACGCTGCAAAGCTGCGATCGCGCCATCTTCGTCATAATCACGTTCCGGCCCTTTTAAAAATCGCAGCAGTAAAACGCGGTTAGAATTGCTAGGCGTATTTATCCCCAAGCCAATGGAGCGCAAAACCACCCCCAAAGCCGCTTGAGACTTACCTTTACCCACGCCATCGTAAACGTGGATTTGACCAATGAGCCGTTCTTGACGCACTTGCGCCGTCCGAATACCAATACCGTTCCTTGTCATCTCTGGAAAAGCTATAACGTGGCAGTCTTTAATCTTACCTAACGTCTTGTACTCTCATCTTAGAAACTGCCCCTTTAGCGCCTCCGTACAATGTATTAACAATATCAATAAAAGAATACTTGCACACCAGCTACTTAAAGGACAAGAACAATGTGATAATTTCCCCCATCACCCTCACTATCCCAGTTATACTCTCTACAGCTAACCCTTACCTTTGACCATTTATGCCTGAAAATTGGATGCTTCCCAGGATTTTTCCTATTGGTGGAATTCTGTTTGACTTTTTATTTGTACTGATTGCCATCTCTATCGAAGCATATGTTTTGCACTATCGACTAAAATTTGACAAAAAATCCAGCACTTTTTATGCTATTTCTATCAATGTGTTTTCGAGTGTAATTGGTTGGTCAATATTTTTTGTATCAGAACCAATGTTGCCGATCCAGGTAAAATCAGAATTAATTAACTATATGTTCTTTAATAATTTTAAATCTCCAAAGACACAAAGTTTAATTATCTTAACGGCCTTTATAATTTTCTTTGCTACTTTTTTGATCAAGTTTTTTCTTCTAAGAGTTTTACTACTATCATTAAATGAACCAATTGCTAAAAAAGAAGAGGAACCTCAAACATCTCAACGGCGGCGATGGCGTAGTTTTAGCAATCTTAGATTACAAAGTGGCAATTTAGTTACTACTACATTAATAGCGAATTCACTGAGTTATAGTGTGATCACAATTATTTTATTATTTCGTTCGAAATAGCAAGATTGACTTGTTTAATTACGATGAAAAATAGGGATTTATGAATCAAGTGGAAGGAGGAATATGAATACGCTATTTAAAGATGTATTTGGGGTTTTTAAATTTACTGAAGGGCTTTATGCGGGAATTAGAAAGGTATTAGTTCCACCCAAAGCTTATTCTTGGCAGACATTTATTTATTTGAGTATTTTCTCTTGGGTACTTTCATATTGTGCTATAGGTTATATCAAAGATATTATTGCCTTTTTCGGTTGGTTATTTTTAATTGCCGGCACAGCTTGGTATACAACTGAAGATCCTTTGAGAGTTCCTGGTACTTTTATGCCAGTCGGGGCAGTGATCACTGGATTTTTAGTGAGTGTTTTTGCATTTGGAAATCAACAGGATGTAATTACACCAAGAACAATAGTTTTTTGGCCGACAATTTCAGCACTAATTACAGCAATACCAGAATTTATTGAAGGAAATGACACCGACGCTAAAGCTCGAATTCCGAAGCCAGAAGACCGCCAAAGAATCATAATTTTAGTTGCTAGTAGTATGCTGCTAAGTTGCTGGATTCAGTTTTACTTTGTGATGGATAATTGGTTACGACAATATCCCAGTTTGCAGGCAGATACTTTTAAACGTAGTACCTTTGTTGTCAGAACAGAACAACCAGTAAAAATCCCAAAAAATGGCGTTGTCATTCTAGAGAAACTTCAACCAATAGTAGTAGAACAAATAGCCCAAACACCTTGGTCGGAAGTGGAGAAATGGTTGCTAGATGCGAAACAGCGAGTAGGAAGTCTGGGTAAGGAAGTAATTGAAAAGAACCTGAGTAAATATGAAGAGAAGGAACTATGGCGCGTTGAACCGCGTGTAGCTAATACTAAATCGGGATATATATTAGATTTATTAAGTATTTGGACAGGCCCGAGTTCTAACCCAAGGGGCTATTACTTGAAAAAATCTTGTCGGATTGAACCAGTTGCAGCAGCCAATAATTCAGGGAATAAAATTACAGTTGCAGAAATTGAATGCGATCGCCTCAGTAAATTTATTCCTGGAGCACCGCCTCCGCAGCAATGAGGAGTGGAAAGTGGGGCAGAGGGGACAAGGGTAAGAACCGATGACAAATGACAAATGACAAATGACAAATGACAAATGACTAATAACAAATGACTATTAACAGAATTTTTGTATTGGCAAAGAATGTGTTTCAGGAAGTGGTACGCGATCGCATCCTATATATTGTTGGTTTTTATGCCCTAATACTCGCCACTGCCTTCCGCGTCCTTCCTGAATTTGCAGCTACGACTGAAGACAAAATGTTTTTGGACTTTGGGATGGTGGCGATGAATGCCATCGGGTTAATTGTTACGATATTTGTTGGTACAGGACTGGTTAATAAAGAAATTGAAAAACGCACTATCTTGATGTTAATTGCTAAACCTGTCAGCCGCAGCGAAATTATCGTCGGCAAATACTTGGGTTTATCCGCAGTCCTAGCTGTACTTATCGCCACGATGACAGCAATTTATCTGGTATTTCTGCAATTTGGTAACATTCCTCATCCAACGGTGAGCATTCTAATTGCTGCAATTTTCTTATTTTTGCAGTTGTCATTAATCATCGCTGTGGCTATTACCTTCGGTGTTTTTACTGGTTCTCTGCTAGCGACTGTTTTAACCTTTGCGGTATATTTAATCGGAAATATTACTCAAGATTTAGTACAAATTGGGCGTCTTAGCCGTAACCCTGGTATGGAACGTCTAACTCAAGGTTTGTTTCTCATCTTGCCAGATTTATCTCGATTAGATTTGAAAAATGATGCCGTTTATGGTCTGCAAGCACTACCTGACACAACTGCACTGATTACAAATGCTGGCTATGGCTTATTTTATAGTGCTATGTTGTTAGCGATCGCTATTGTTATTTTTTCACAACGCGAATTTTAGTCATTGGGCATTAGGCATTGGGGGAGCAGAGGAGCAAACAGATTGAGCGCTATTGATTAGCCTTCATGACTCCTAACTACTGTTATATGAATATTTCCTAACCTATGTCAGCATTTTTTGTTTTAAAAACCACTTCAAAAGCCTATTTTCAGGTGATTGGCGATTTTTTGGGAATTTATTTTTGATTATTTACTGAGCTGATCTTCCGGAAGGGGTGTACTCTCAATATACGGATAACTGCCACACTTGACCTTTAAGATAAATTACACCCAGAGGTGAATACCATGAAAAATTATGCTGATAAGCAAGAATTTATATTAAGTCAAATTACAAATAAATATTTTCAACGTCGAGATTTCAGTGGATGTGACTTGAGTGAAATCGACCTGAAAGGAATTGATTTAAGTGGTGTTAACTTCATAGGAGCGGATTTGCGTGGTGCAAATTTGTCTGGCTGTGTCCTTACTCGTGCTAATTTAAGTGGCGCAAATTTGATGCAAGCTAGCTTACGTGAAGCTAATTTGTATGAAGCATCTTTGTGTGAAGCTAATTTGATTAATGCTGATTTAACACGAGCAAATTTGTGCGGAACTTTTTTATGGCGGGTGAAATTCACAGGTAGTAATCTTTTGGGTGCTTCTTTGTGTGATGTGGATTTGAGAGAAGCAGACTTAAGTAAAGCTAAATTAATTGAAGCATCGCTGATTGAAGCTAACTTAAGTTTTGCAAATCTCACAGGAGCAAAGCTATGTGGAGCAAAATTACTAGAAGCTAATTTGACTGGGGCCAACTTAACTGGTGTAGACCTGACATGGGCAAATTTAACCAAGGCAAACTTGAGTAAGGCAAACCTTTGGGAGGCAAAGCTGACTTATGCGAAGTTTCGGGATACTATCATGCCTGATGACACAATTGAGCAACCTCAGATAGTGATTTATTAGTCAGGAGTCAATTTTGATCTGACTTTTAACTCTTATTTGGAAAACCTCGCTTCCATTCCTCTCCCCTTTTAGGGGTTAGTACCGCAAGGCGGAAGTCAATCAATTTTGGATTTTGGATTTTGGATTTTGGATTTTGGATTTATTTCGCCCACAATGCACGGGGCATAAACCAAATAATTCTTTCTTCTTTGATCTAAAATCTAAAATCGTTCGACTGAGTTTAGCCTGAGCGGCGTCGTAAAGCCTGCGGCATAGCTACGCTTAGGGCGCAGGCTCTCGTAGAGAAGGGCGTAGCCGAAGTCTAAAATCTAAAATTGGCAGTCAAAAGCCACTTATTCAAAAGTATTATGGAATGGGCTTTTTAGGGATTTTAAATGGTTGCTCTATTTACGCCGTGGCGTACTAGGGTGTACACACAAGTCTTAAAAACCTAGCTTAATAATGGTTTTCCTCGTTCCCAGAAGCAGCCTGGGAACGAGAAAACAATGGTCAATCCAGAACCCGATACAGTCAAGAGCCTCCAACCAGTAAGATTCCATCTGCCGCGTATCCTGGCAACATCCAGATAGAGAACCATGCCCGATCCATGACATTTATCTGCACTGCCCCAGATGTATAAGCTGGAGAATCACGGTGTACTTTGATTTGTGAACAACGCGGTAAAATAGCACGAGCGCGGGCGTTAAATTCCGGTAATAATTTTTCGCCCAAGGCTTGAATTTGCTCAGAACCAAGATACATGGTTTATTGAGTAGTACCAATAGCAGAATTAAGTTTAAGTTTAATCTTTGTACCTTTTTTGAGAGCAACTTCTCCACCAGGGCTAGACAAAACGAAAGCAGTCGCAGCTGTACCACCTGCTAGCCCACCATGCTTGAATTTAGCTTGATTCCCAAGAAAATGTCCGGCAACTGCACCGCCTAAAACAATGCCTGTATTTTGAATGAACTTACCTTTAGTTTTTGTTTCTACCTGAGTGTTTGTTAAAGTAGCATCAATGGGAGAAGATGCTCCATTCTTTAGCGAAATATCATCAAAAACCAAATGTAAACTCGCTTTTTTCCCTTTTGCAGCTTTGACTACATCTTCCAAATGTCCTTGAATTTGACCATCTTTAAAAACTTTATCTCCTTTTTGAGAAGAATTTTTAATTTTTAAGACAAAGCTGTCATTATTTTGATTTCTCGCTGTAGATATATCTTGTTGAAGAACAGTATCAAAACTTGTTCCACTTGCTACAGATAGTTGATTGTTAGATTGACTAGATGTACTATCAGTTATTGCTGTTTTGTTATTATTAGTAGGAGTGCTGTTGGTCTGGTTACTAGTTTTATTACAAGCCACTGTGCTATTCAAGAGAATAGCACTCAATAATAGGGGAAACAAATTTTTCATTGCTACAGTATTGATGAAATGAATAATCAGAATACAATGTTTTCAGAAAAAAATATAGAAGTTAAAACTTTGTAATCAAATCTACTCAATTTCCAGATTATACTGCTAAAAGTAATTAAAAATTAACATAGAAAATCCCAGAGGTGAAAAAAAATGACTGTAGTAGCGCTTTCGCCCCAAAAAACCCTAATAGACATCTCCAGAAAAGAATGTAGAGACGCGAAATCTCGCGTCTCTACAAGAGTTTGGGTAAACGCATAATTAATTTTCGGAGATGTCTATTGCCCTGGACTGTGATCCGATCTCCCATCGCTACACGAAATCCATTATCCCCAGAGCAGATATTTTGGCGATATCCCTGTATGACGAATTGCTCAGAAGGTAACAAGCTATCTGGTGTTAGTTGCAAGTCTGCTTGGATGAGCAACAGATGAGCGTCGCCCAGCTGCTGCACGCGCTGTACTTGACCCAGCCAACTGAAAAAGTGACCATCAGGTATAGGGTGATTGTTGATAGTTGCATCCAATATGTCAATGCTAAAACTAAATTGCGATCGCACAGTTCAACACCCAATCTTTCGGCACCAATACTCAAAGACGAATAATTATCTACACCCAAGCTACCAGTTAAAGGGTTTGCCTCTTCAACTCTGATAATGAGAATGACTTTGACCAACCTTACCTATCGGACGCAGAGCGCTTCCACATTTGTAAATAGGGAATCGAGTCGCAACAAAGATTTGTAACTAAAACTTAAGGAAATTACTGCTTTCTGTATCGCTTTAAATTGTCAAGTATGATTCAGGCATCGCAGCTTTAAAAGCAGGTAACAAGTAGATTACCAAAATAGGGCGATCGCATCCTTAAAAACAGGTCAAGTTGTAACTTTTGTGTAATTGGATGCTGTTCATTGCAGATCAGGATGAACATGCCATTCAGGGATTGACTGTACTATTTATTGCTACCAGTCTCGCGGTGGAACATCAGATAAAAGTGATGGAGCCTCAAATCAAGGCTGATTAATTAAGTATCTAAAAATTTGACAAATTTATCAAAAGATTTTTCATTGCAATATAATATTTAATCATATTTTAATGTTGTTAACTAAAAATTAAGTTAATTCTTCTAAGTAGGTCGGCGTAAATAATTATCGTTGGGATAAGGCAGGAGGCAGAAGGCAGGAGGCAGGACGGAAAAGGGTTTTAGCTTCGTTTATTTTCTTCACATAGCTTGATTTTATTGTGCCGATTTACTTAATTTATCATCTAAAAATATCTAATCTTTTGATATATTTATCAAAAGATTTTTCATTGTCCTTAGAAGTTAAACCAGATAAATTATAAATGTAAGTAGCATTGACTAAAATTTGATTATCCACACTTGATTACGATAACAAAATCAACCAAGAGCTACTAACTACTTTTGCTAGGATAGTAACAAAAAAGTCATCATCAAGACTTAATATTGTCTATTTTCTGTTGCTATGCTAACAAGATTTTTATTCTAATAATTAGGAGGATTAGTCCTGATGGCAGATTTGAATAATAGTGGCACCGCGAACTCTTCTACTGGCGGGGAGAATCTGTTGAAAGATTCACCCTGGGGTCGCTTGAGTGAAGTTATGAGTGATAAAGACCTTGGCAATATATTCAGTGGTGTTGGTAAGGGAGAAAGTAGCGGTAGTCCATTTGGTGGTAGTGGTAGTGCTAGTGCTAGTGCTAGTAAGCCTGATTTAGCCTATGGTGGTAATCCTTTCGCTGGTGACAACTTTTGGAATATCTTTGCAGGCGGTAAAAATCCATCCGCAGGCGCTGGGAACCAGGGTAGTACCACCGACCCTTTGACTGGTGTTGGCAGCCAGGGCGGTAGTATTAGCACAACTGAAATACCGGACGGATTCGGTTTGAGGGTTACTATTGATAACTTAGTTAACTCAAAGCTTAAAGAGGAACAGGGTGGCAGCGTAATCCCGTCATCTGGTGGTGGCATGCCATCATTTGGTGGCGGCGGTGCTGGTGGTGGCATGCCATCATTTGGTGGTAGCGGTGCTGGTGGCGGTATGCCATCATTTGGTGGTAGCGGTGCTGGTGGCGGCATGCCATCATTTGGTGGTGGCGGTGCTAGTGGCGAAATCCCATCATTTGGTGGTGGCAGTGCTGGTGGCGGCATGCCATCATTTGGTGGTGGCAGTGCTGGTGGCGGCATGCCATCATTTGGTGGTGGCAGTGCTGGTGGCGGCATCCCGTTCCCTTAGTAGCGATAGTCATCAGAATCTTTTAAACAATCATGAGTTCTTCAGTACATACTATGCTATATTGACTATGTTATGCACTGAAACTCTTTATTAGTAAGGACTTTAGGCAAGATTTTCTGTCAAAGTTACAGGAAAAATGATTAAAGCCTTTATTTAGAGAAATTTTGGGTTTAGCAAATTCATACTTAGCATAATAGGTACTGAAGACTCCAAAATTTTTTAACTAAAAATTGGAGAATTAGTACCGATGGAAGCGTCTGCTGTCAATTCCATTAATGGTGAGGTTAACAGGTTTAGTGCCGCTGGCGATCGCAACCTGTATAGCGGTAGTTCCTTTGCTACCAATAGCAGTTTATATCCTGAAGGCAGCTTGTTGACGGGTGGTAGCAACCCCTTTACAGGTAATACTCCCATTCCAGGTGGCGGTATCAACCCCTTTGCTGGCGATGGTGGCAGTAAGCTTCAGCAATTGATTTTTGATCGCTTGAAGTTATTTCTGGGTAAAAATTTTTTCCAGGATACTAACAACACATTAGCAGGTGGAAGTAACCCATTTCTAAACGGTGGCAATATCATTGCAAGTGGCGGTATCAACCCCTTTGCTAGCAACAGTAGTCCTATAGCAGGTGCTGGAAGTCTACTTCAACAATCGCCTTTCGATCCGTTGAGAGAAGTCCTTGGTAATAATATACCCTTTAGTAACGGTGGCAATACGTTTAATGCTGGTAGTAGTAACCCTGTTACTAGTACTGGTAGTCCACCCTTTAATAAGGGCAACGCACCCGTTGGTAAGAGCAACAGGAACTTTGGTAGTAAGAACGCAACCATTGGTAATTTTAACTCTGATTACGGCAGCAACAGCGCAACCATTGGCAATGGCAACTGGAACTTTAATAATGACAACGCAACTATCGGTAATGGCAACTGGCTATTTGCAAAGGGTAACACAATCCTTGGTAACGGTAACTGGTATTGGGACAACGGAAGTAATAATTCAACACTAGGTAATGGTAATTGGCACTTCGGGAGTAACAACGCAACCATTGGAAATGGTAATTGGGACTTCGGTAGTAACAATACAATTATTGGTAATGGTAACTGGGTTTTTACGAGTGGAAATGAAATCATTGGTAATAGCAAATGGCTAGTGGATAGTGAAAAGACAACCATTGAAAACATCAATAACCCCAGCAGTTTAGAGTTATTGCCCCAAGGGTTAAGGACAGATGTTAACAATCTGATTGACTCCCTTATAGGTAAAATAGGTCAAAATTTTCTTGGGTTAACAGGAGATTTTGATGTATCAAGTAGCCAGACGTTTAACCGACTCATTTCTTCTAGAAGTGTTGGTATTAATGACACTAATATATCTACGGATATTGAGCAACTTTTGGCATCACTCAGCCCAATTCAAGGGAATCTGATTAATTATCAGCTTCTGCAAAACCCTCAGCCTGTCCCAGAACCTGCTTCTTTAGTGTCGCTGGTAGTAATGGGACTTGGGTGTTTGCTGTTGTCAGTGTTCAAAAAACAACAACGCTGTTAATATAAATTCAATTCCTCAAAGCTTATCAAAATTTATTTCCAGTTATTCCGCCTTGGAGATGAAATTTTTCAATGTCCACCCGATAGTGCTTTATTTATATAAAACCTGCTATAAATCCCTTAAACTCTCTGTCTTAATTATTCTTAAATTGCCAGAAACTCAATCAATAGAATCGAAGCGATTTCCTATAATCAATACTGCACTCATTGGTAACCATACAAGAAAATAAATTAATCATTGCAATACCTTCGCTAAAAAAAGAGTATGAAGAGATCGGGCTGTCGTAGTAGAGTTTTAGGACGTATTCATCCCGTTTCTACGGGCGTTAAACCCTCGTAATTTGGCAACGGTATTGCAAAGAGCTACTTTTTTGCCTTCAGCAAGACAGCCATCCCGTCATAATCGCCGGTCGTGAGCGTTGGGTTATTCACGATCGCATTATCTAAGTTCAGATACCCGTTTATCTGGTACTCTGTTTTTATATTAATGTTCTTGGCAAAATCATCCCGCGCCTGATCGAAGGAGACGAACTGGTGCTTAATTTTTGAGAACGGTATCACTTTCTCACGGCTGAATGCGCCGATAAAAACATACGCCCCTTTGTAACGATAAGGTCCGAAGATCCTGCCATGATTATTGTTGAAGATATATGGCTCGTTTGAAAAAGCATGATCTTGACTTTGCGGGATTTGTGCCTGAAGTTGCTCGTCGATGTATCCCCAATACCCACTTGAGTGCCCTTCACGACTGGGATAACCCGCTGCCGTACAAGCCGCGATCAGTCGATTCTTGGCTTCTTCGGGCGAATTTGCTACTGGATCGACAATGATGATATTGATCGGCTCCCTTAGAGTCTTCCCCTGATAGAGTTCACCCAACCAGTCAGCCGGTGTGAAATCCGGATTGAGCATCCATTTCCCGATTTCGGGGAGAAGCGTGGGCTGTACCACCTCATCAGGCTTGGGTCGGAAGTTGGCAACAAGTTTTTCACTGATCGACTTACCAGTGTTAGTCTTTTGAGGGTTGGACGTTTGGTGGGCTGAGGCCATCCGGGAAGAAATAGCTGCGGTGAGTACTAACAAAGAGGCAAACCCAAGCAAAGTAGTTTTTACGCCGATCACTGAAATGATGCCGCCATGATTTCGTTTGTGGATAGGATTAGACGAGCGAGGCGATACAGCAGTGGCTTTTGGTTTTGACAAGTTAAAGAAGTTCATTGACGAATTAAAGAAGTTCGTTATTATGTTTAATCGACACGCCAAGAATCATTGGGACACAACCTCATACCAATTCTGTATGAAGATGCGCTAAACGAAATGAGGAACGAACCGCAAAGGACGCAAAGGACACAAAGAAAGAAAGAAATAAGAAGCCAATAAAATTTGGCGCAGCCTCACAAAGAAATGGTATCAGCATTTGGATAAAGTCGAGTTTGATGCATTACCTTGCGGAAAATCAGCGTAAGTTGAAGCCGCGACAACCTTTAATTCACTTTTGCTTCGATAGTTCCTAAGTTAGAGTGTAATCGAGAAGAACTAGGGAAGATAGATGCAGCCCAAAAGTAACAAATGATTAAGAAGAGGATGTATCAGATAAATGTTGCTCACGGTAATGAGATTTACTAAACTTAATTACTGCCAGTACTTGGTAAGTAGTCAAATCAATTATATCCTTACAAATTTAGCGTCACATTTAGAGCAGATTAGCCATGATAAAATCAATCGTTATTTAAAAAACGATAAATTAACACCTCGGCAACTCTTGGATAATGTTAAAGATTTAATAGAAAAAAATGAGCAGGTCTATTTAGTTTTTGATGACATAGTAATTGATAAACGATACGCTCTAGAAATAGAGGGACTTTTGCAAGAGGTCTACTAATCTGGCGGGACTGCTTCCTCTACTGGACGAATAATCGCAGAAGCTGGTGTAACTTCTGGTTGAAAAATTCCCTGTAATGCTTGTTCTAAGGTTTGTGCCATGACAATCCGGTTTTCGTAAGCCACGACTACCCGCACCAAAGTTGGCAGACTATTCTGTGTGGCTTCTAGATAAATTGGCTCGACATACAGCAGCGATTGCTCAATGGGAATTACTAGTAGATTGCCTTGAATGGCTCTCGACCCTTGGCGATTCCACAAAGAAATTTGCCGGGAAATTACGGGGTCTTGGTTAATCCGCGCCTCGATTTGCTCTGGCCCGTAAATCAGGCGTTCCTTAGGAAAGACATATAGCAACAGCCTACCGTAGTTCTTGCCATCCGATCGCGCCGCTAACCAAGCAATTAAATTAGTCCGTTGTTTGGGAGTATAGGGCAGAAGCAGAATAAATTCTTCTCTACGAGAAGCTGCGTCAACAAAGGTAACGGTGGGTAGACTAGTAATCAAATAGTACGGCTCTACCGGACGGGGTTCACTGCCATAGATTTCGTTGGGGATTTGCCACTGGTCTTCCCGGTTGTAAAATACCTGGGGGTCGGTCATGTGGTAGGTCATCAACCGCTCAGATTGAATTTTGAAAAAGTCCACCGGATACCGGGTATGACTGCGGAGATTTACTGGCATTGTACTGAACGGTTTAAACATTTTGGGAAATATCGTTGACCAAGTAGCAATGATCGGATCGGTTGGATCGGCAATGTAAAACTTAACAGTGCCCTGATAGGCATCAATCACTACCTTGATCGAGTTGCGAATGTAGTTGATGCCATCGCTACCAGTGTCTGAGTAGGGATAGCGATCGCTTGTCGTGTAGGCATCAACAATCCAGTAAAGATAACTGAGATTACTTGGGAAATCTTGATTAGCAGCAGCAGCCACTAAATAAGGGTCGCTATCAAATTTCAGGAAGGGTGCGATCGCTTGAATTCTTTGCTTGACATTTCGCCGAAGTAGCACCTTTGTATCTGGCAAAAAGTCCCGCGTCAGCACCATCTGCCAATCTTTCAAATACATCGCAAATAGCCAGCGTCGCCATGCTGAACCGATTTCAATGCCACCCAAACCATCGTAAGAGTTGTAAACATTGTCACTACCACTGGGGTAGTCTAGCTCTCTAACTTTTGTGCCAGTCATCACATAATTATTAGTAATTTCACCGTAATAAATCCGGGGTTGCCCAATCGGAATACTTTGACGAATGGCTTCATTGGAAGTTGTCAGAGCGCTACTATCACCGCTAATATCTTTGACAAAATATTCTGGCAGCCCACCCGGCCCAACTGTATTAACTGGGCTAACAGTAAACCCAAAACCGTGCGTATAAATAAGGCGGCGGTTAACCCATGTTTGAGCTTCCTGTGGTACGGCACTGTAGTCTAATTCTCGTGCCGCAATCAGTACCTGCCGCCGTTCTCTTGGTTCAACTGGTTCCTGCTTAGGTTCTGGTGGCTTTTGGGGAGCAGATGGTCGGCGTGAAGTTTCATCTTTTACTAGAGTATATCGATCAATATCGGCATCAAGGAACCGATAGTAGGGTCGAATTTGTTGCAGTTGACGGTTGGTTTCTAACAGTGGTCGCTCATCCCACAGGCGAATATTGCGAATTGTTAAGGCATTCTTTTGAATATCAGCTTCAGTCAATGTTCCTTGTGGGTTGAAGGTTCTAGCATCGATCGCCTCTAAATCGAATGCTTGGCGAGTCAAGGCGATAGTCCGCTGAATGTAGGGTTGCTCTCGTTGCAACTCATTAGGTTGGACAATTAAATATTGCACCACAGTCGGTAGAACAACGTCAGCGGCTGCAACTAGTATTAGATAAACCCCTAACCCGTAAAACACCAAGGGACGATACTGAGATTTGGGTTTCCAGAAAAATGTTCGCCAAAGTAGGTAAAAGGCGATCGCAACTGCCAGAATGCACAAGACGGTGTAAGCTGGCAACTGGGCTGTCACATCCGTATAGCTGGCACCATAACTTACTCCACGGGTAGAATACACCAGTTCATAGCGACTTTGCCAATAACTCAGAACTACTACCAGCATCAATAAGCCAGCCATAGCGGATAAATGACGCAGCTGCTGGGGTGAAAAACCAGGGAAAATTCCCTGACTCAAACTGTCCCCTGACAGCAGATAAGTGAGAGTAACGGCGAGGAAGCCGTACAAACATAATCCCATCAGCCAGAGTTCTAGCAGTTCCCAAAAGGGTAAGGAAAATACGTAAAAGCTGATATCTCGACCAAATAAAGGCTCAGTGCTGTTGAAAAGCGTGGGGTGAAAATATTGCAACACCTTTGGCCAGTGTTGAAATATGATGAAGGCAAAAATCGGACTGGACAAAACTGCGATCGCTCTGAGTAAAAATTGGTGATAAATTAAGATGGCGATCGCTACTCCCACAATTAAACCGAGATACCAGACTTGAGAGACAATTTGCCTTAAGAGTTGCCAGATTGTCTCTGGTCGGAATAGGGCGGGAATGGGTAGACTAGCGTTATTAACTGGAGAATGCCAGTAGTAAAGAGCAATTTGACCATAGTGAGCCAGCATCAACCCGATCAATAAGCTCAGTACCAGAGTTAGGGGTAATAACCAGCGCAATCTTAATGGTTGAAAGCGTTGCGGCGCAAGTATCCGAGTTTCGTTGCGTCTTGGATAATCAGGACTGAGAAAATTTGTTAATTCACTGCCCAATTCTGCTGACTCAATCTTCAAAGACTGGGGATATTTTAGCCGTTGTGCTAGAGCCAGATTTAGCAGTAGATAGGCAGCAGTTATCCCAGCCACCACTACCCACAAAACACCACGAGTCACCGCCCTCAACAGAAATACTTGGAGATAGCCGACTTCCTGAAACCAAAAAATCTCTGCTCCCAGGCGGGAAGCCAGATCCAGGAGTAGCCATAGCCCTAAGAATACAATTAATAGTCTAAAGCCCCATTTCCAATACATTGATATGTAATTTAAGAAGAACGTCAATTCTCTATTTGCAAGCTGGGTACTCTTTGAAATTCTCGAACATTAGATGTTACAACAATATGATTGTGAGTTAGTGCTGTTGCTGCGATCAGTACATCATAAGAATGCGTCTAAATATCAAAATGCTTCAACCTTAAATGTGATTTGTGCCATCATCGAGTGCTTACAACGTAGTTCCAGTTTAAAACATTGATTTTAGTTGAGTTAGCCTTATACTTTCCCCTACGCTACAAGAGCAGCGATGCTTACGGCGGGCTACACCTAGGCTCTTTACTCACCATAATTCACTTACATTATATTATTCTTTGCGATCGCACCATTCAACATAAAATCATCCCATTTTTTACCATTTGAGAGTAAGCGATGTCTAAGGGCGGGCTATGACGCTCGTTCGCCTTTGGCGTCTCCCCTTGGGAGAAGACTCGCTACCGCTTCTCTACGAGACGCTGCGCGTAGCTTGCTTCCACGAAGTGGTACGCTATCGGCGTCGCTTTTCATTCACCATCATTCACCCTTGGATCTCGGTTGTTGCAATTCTGATCAATGAAATTTCGTATTCAAAAGGGTTTGTCATTAAACATCGCTTTTCACTCACTATAATTTAATACGCACGCTCCCTACTTACTTGCATAACTTCGTAGATAAACTAAAGTAAAGTTATCGTGAGCTAAAAAAGCATGATGTCTTCGCTTCCCGTCAACGACGCTCAAAATAATTTACAAGAGCTGATAGACCAAGTTGCAGAGCAGGGTAAGCCTGTGATCATTCAGGGTGAACGTGGTAATGCGATTCTGCTTGCGGAAAAAGACTGGTCTGCAATTCAGGAGACTCTTTACTTGTTATCTATACCTGGAATGGGAGAATCTATAAAAGAAGGGCTAGCAACTCCGATCCAAGAATGCGATGAGGAGTTGGATTGGTGAGTCAGCGCAGTAATGGAGAGCCACTTCCAAATTCTGAAGAAGTGAGTTGGAGGTTGGTTTACACAAAACAAGCGCAAAAAGATGCCAAGAAGTTAGCTTCTAGTAATTTAAAGGAAAAAGCTGAGGAGTTGCTTGTAGTTCTTAAAAAAAATCCCTTTCAAAATCCTCCACCTTATGAAAAGCTGGTTGGTGATTTATCAGGTGCATATTCTCGCAGGATAAACATACAGCATCGGTTGGTATATGAAGTCATCGAATCCGAACAAGTAGTTAAGATAATTCGGATGTGGACGCATTACGAGTAAGTTTTAAGTAGTTGATTACAAGATTTAATTTTGGGGTTGACCCGAACTTGATATTAATTATGGTTGACTCTTAAATAATCGCCCTTCACTCACAATAATTGACCCTTGGATCTAGGATATTGCAGTTCAGAGGTCGAACTTCCGAGTAAAAAGGTCGAACTTCCGAGTAAAAAGGTGGAACTTCCGAGTAAAAAGGTGGAACTGCCGAGTAAAAAGGTCGGACTTCCGAGTAAAAAGGTCGGACTTCCGAGTAAAAAGGTCGGACTGCCGAGTAAAAAGGTGGAACTGCCGAGTTCTGAAGGTGAAAACTGGAGTTCTGAGCTTCAACATTGCAGATTAGAGGTTTATTTTTCCTATTTTCTTCTTATTAATCCCCGCTTTTAACTTCTTCTTTACTCCAAACATATTTGCGGCAGACTTCGCAAGCGGCTTTTGCTTCCTCAGTTTGCAGATTGGTGAAGATGGGATGGTAGCGCAACCTGTTGCAACAGACTTGCAACCATGCACGCCAGCCACCCCACCACAACCGCACTGTGCCGTCTTCACCGCCACTGACAATAGTCTGCCCATCGGCGCTGATGGCGACAGAATTGACATAACGTTCATGACCACGCAAAGGTTCAGCTAAGGTCTGACCTTGCAGGTTCCACAACCGCACCGTGCCGTCAGTACCGCCACTGACAATCG
>NZ_JBALCZ010000007.1:0-21736 GCF_036917615.1 Nostoc sp. | reverse complement strand
TTAGATGCAGCCAAAGAACTGCGAGAAGATTTGATTCAATACGCGGCTGATACTAAAGACAATACGGTGAGTAATACCTTTGTCCAGTTGTTGCGGACAAGATAATTTGTAATTCGTAATTCGTAATGGGCTACGCCCCGCTACGCTAACGTAATTCGTAATTTAAGAGGGGAGTAGGGGAGTTCAATGGCGGTTATAAACCGCGTCTACACAGACAAAACCTACCTCCGTGAGTTATAAAAAGCTTTATTTTTCATTAGCGTCCGCAAGTGTGGCTCTTGTTTGTGTAGCCGCAAATTCCATTCTCCCTGGCTCTAAGTGCGTAGGCGTAGCCCGCCGTAGGCATCGCTTTCATGGCTATGATCGGGTGAGGAACTCTAAACTTTCGGAGCTAGCTGGAATGTTGAATAACTAGGAGTTGATCTGAAGAATGCCTAACATGTCCTTTTTCGCTTGAGCAGATTCTAGATGAGGATTTTTACGGGCTGTAGAGGATTGCTCCTTGTCATATTGGTTTACATCTAGATGGATAGACAGGTGAACCGAAAAGTTCTACAATCTGACTGATTGCGGTAAATTTACCTATTGCCCAATCCCCGTAAGCATAGTAAAGATTTTCCAGCGATTACGTTTGATTGCGGAAGCACTAAATTAATATAGGAAAGTCTTTAAGTAAAGGGTAGTAAACAAATGGATGTAAAGCTGATTCTAGCTGGATTAACAGTTATATTTACGCTTTCGTGCTTATTTTTTGGCACGAAAAATGGATTCTATGATTCAGATAACTATCACGGCAATGGCTCCGCACATTGAGATAATTCTGTAAACACTTGGGCGACTTCCCATAGGGTGAGTTGGCTAAGAGCGCTCAGAACTTGTAAAGGGATAAACAAAAGCCAAACTCTTTTAGTTTGATGGCTTATCGTTAGCCCACCTTTCCGAACCAGTGCGGGTTCGGTGGAGGCGTCCTCCCCAATCAAAAATCCGTATTCTCAGGGTGTAGGGGCGCACGGTAAAACTTACCCCTAAGTCACAAAACCAAAATTTGTGTAACTTTTGGCTTTTGGGATATGTCCATGATGATCAGCTTTGAGGGGAGGAGAGCATGAGGGATAATCTGTCGGCATCCTCTCGCGTAGATGCTGGGGAAGGGGGTAGTGAATTAGAATGTTTGCCCTATAGTGTCCAGCATGACGATGAGGGCGTGTGTTTATTGGTAAAAATGGGCCCACACCGCATCCTGTTGGACTGTGGTTTGGAGGATATTTCGTCGCTGGAGAAGGGGCTTACTAAGTCGGGACGTGGAGCAAGCTCGTCTTTACCAGCAGATTTAGTTTTGATTAGTCACGCCCACCCAGATCACGCCAGAGGCTTACTGGCACTGCATCAAGCTTTTCCAAAGTTACCTATTTATGGCAGTGAGGTGACCAGCAAGTTACTGCCGCTGAATTGGCTAGACAAAGAAAGAGAGGAAATTTCCCAATTTTGTCATGCCTTGCCATTGCGATCGCCTGTGGAATTCAAAGACGGTCTGGTGGCAGAATTATTTCCTGCGGGGCATCTACCAGGGGCAGTGGCAATTCTGCTTACCTACACCACCCAGCAGCGTACTTACAAGCTACTGTATACAGGGGACTTTTTCCTGTCAAACTCCCGCCTAGTAGAAGGTTTACGTTTAGAGGAATTGCGAGGATTAGACTTAGATGTGCTAATCATTGAAGGCAGTTATGGCACATCCCGTCATCCTCATCGCCGCAACCAAGAAAATCAACTAGCAGAGCGAATTAATCGGGCGATCGCTGACCATTGTTCTGTAATCCTTCCCACCCCGGCTTTAGGATTGGGTCAAGAACTATTAATGCTCTTACGGTCTCATCACCATTTCACCGGACGAGATTTAGATATCTGGGTAGATGGTGCTGTCGCCACTGGGTGTGATGCGTACCTAGAACTGCTACCCCACCTTCCCCCATCCGTGCAGAACTTCGCCCGCCATCAACCCTTGTTTTGGGATGAACGGGTGCGTCCTCGCGTGCGTCGTTTACAACCAGAACATCGTCCCACTGTGGGTAAGTCACCTTGTATTGTCCTTACCGACTCTACAGATGATTTAGGTAAGCACTGCCAACTAGACACTGGCCCTTGGCTGATCCTTCTACCAGAAAAAATTGATATAAAAGTTAATAAAGAATATTTAGCACCCACCACTGTCGAAACCTATCTCCTGGCTCAACATAGTGATGGCCCTGGTACTACGCAACTAATTCATAATTTGCGACCCCAGCACGTCATTTTTGTCCACGGTTCTCCTGCCTACTTGGCAGATCTGACTAGCTTAGAGGAGTTGCAAAACCGCTACCATGTACATTCTCCGGGGGCTAGCACTTTAGTAGAACTACTGATCGGCGATACATTTTTACAACCAGCAGCACCAGAAACTAACTATGAAGGCGAACTCACAGAGTTAGGAACAATAATCACAATCACCTTATCCGATGTGATTACTGCTGATCCGCGTTGGCGGCAATTTGCCGATACTGGTTTAATCGAAGCTCGTTGGCAAGGGGAAGAACTAGTCTTAAGGGGATTGTCTCAACGAGAACTACTCAACCAAAATAGCGATCGCTATACATGGACAGATGTAGACTGTTGCGGTACTTGCCGACATCAAAGGGGGCAGCGGTGTTGGAATCCAGCTTCCCCGTTGTATAACTTTAAGGTAACTCTAGAAGGTTACTGTCCTGCTTTTGAAGGTTTATCTAGTCCTGAGTCCTGAGTGCTGAGTTAGGATTTATTACTCAGCACTCGGCGAGAAGTCCGAGCGGCGGCTTCCCTTGACTCTGAGCGGAGGCTGACTCCAAACAGAAGTTCGGTGGCCGATCTCAACTTCGGTGACTCAGCACTAATTATTCTGGATTCGAGTCAGTGTAACGGTTGCGGATGCGCTCAGCTTCGGGACAATCTTCAGTCATCAAAGGTTCCACATTGCCGCGTGGTACTGAAGCCAATTTTTGCGTTACAGCACCAATGCTCTCGAGGCGAACCATTTCTTCCCAAGAACAAACTTCGTCCTCTTCTTCGGTTTCATAGCGTAGGGTCACTAAATCTCCCTCTATGTCGATGATGCGGGCGCGTTCAATCCAGCGTTGCTGGTCCCGCAAGAAAACACATACCTCGCGCCCATCGCAACACAGTTGATAAATCTTGCGGTGTAGCATGTACTGTTTCTGCCTTTTTAAACAACGTAGTTAAACCTGTAAAAATCTGGGTTCTACCCCATTACATTACACCTTTAAGAGGTTAATTTCACGGTTCAGAACTAGTACGCTTCAGAACCCAATCCCAACATTTGCTTGTAGTTGTCACAATATCGGGAAATGTTGGGTCATCAATCGATCATTGCTGTACCAATGAACTCAATCTCCCTTCGGGTCATTCTAGGGAATGTCTGCTTCATAAAAGTCAAACAATTCGGGAGCTGTCCTAACCAGGTTCATATTTGCTGGTGAGTCCTTCCTCGCATTATGTAATAAAGAATACTCCAAAACAATCGTTGATTGCGGTTGTTTAACTTGCCTACTTTTACTCATTGGCATTGCTGGGAAGTCGGGGGACTTGGCTTTACTTTTAACCCATGTGTATCTGATCTTAACTCATTCTCTTGCTGACCTTGATGGTTTTCAACAACAAGACCCAAAGAGTTTTGAGTTTTTAAGGTTTTTACCTGCTCATGACTAAGAAAAAGGCAACGAAATAGGGGGAAGAAGCTCCAGAGGCAAAGGAGATGGGGGGCAGAGGGGAAAGAGCATGAAAAAATTCCTCTCTGTCCTCCATCTTTTGTGGGAATATCAGCAAGATTTATACGGTACGGGAAATTCCATAAGCACGTTCGACAAGGACGCTTCTCGTTTAATTTGGCCTGCGCGAACTGCATTGTATAGGGCTGCCAGGGCTGACAAATCCTGTTCTTTCCAGCATTTACTGGCCAACACTTGATGGAGTAAACCCTCAGATTCAACACTAAGATATCCAGTTTGGAAGGCAGATTCAACAAGTGTGAGAATCATCTTAATTAGGGCAGAGTAAACAATTTATAACCTCAAGTGTGGAACATTTTCCTCTACCACTAATTGATATGGAACATTAATATTATGTGATTATCATTACAGCCAATTAGTGATTTGCATCACCAGAATGGGTGACAATATGAGCTTTAGGTGCATTTATTTATCAGTATATTTTGAGATTATTTGTAATATTTTTACTATTATTAATGAGAAAGTACCTGATTTAACAATAAGCAATCAAGCAAAAAACTGGCGGAAATCTTCATCCTTTTGACTTAATTGCACCCAGTCTAGGTTTAAAGACTGGAATTTTTGCACCAAGCGCTCGCAAGCCGGACGTTCGGTAGCGTAATGTCCGGCATCGATTAAAATTAGACTGCAATCGCGGCTTTCTTGAAACTGATGAAACTTACAATCAGAAGTCAGATAAGCTGTCGCACCGGTTTTGGCGACGGCTGAAATGAAACTAGCCCCTGAACCACCCAAAACGGCAACTCGTGAAATTGTTTGCTGTAAATCAGCAGTTGGGGAAAAAATCAAATTAGGGGAAGCAAGTCGGGTTTGAATAGCTGCGAGTAACTCCTGTAATGTCATAAATGGCTCTAACAAACCAACACGACCATATCCTAATCCTGCTTGTGTAGGTACTATGGGAGTAACTTCTTTAAGTTCTAAAATCTGAGCTAAAACGTCAGCAGTACCATCCTGCACTTGGTCGAAATTCGTGTGAGCAGTGTAAATACCAATATTGTGGCTAAAAGCTAACCGTACCATTTCTGCGATCGCTTCACCAGTGCGTAAAGATTTGGGAGGAGTAAAAATTAAAGGATGATGGGCAAAAATCAGATTAGCATTTAGAGCGATCGCTTCCTGCATTACTGCTAAAGTCGGTGTCAAACACACCAAAACCCGTGTTTTTTCGTGCAAAACTCCTGGTTCAATCTGCCAGCCACAATTATCCCAGCTTTCACACCAAGCGGGATTTGCCCATGCTTCAAACCAAGTAATTAAATCAGCAATTTTCATAATTATTTTCTTCAGCAATTTTTAATTGCTAATCAGTGTCTTTGTGGTTGAATATTTAATTTTAATGCTAATTGCTGGCGCATTTCTTGGAAAGGTTTGTTCCATACAGTAGCTCCATCTGTGTACCAGCCCAATAAAGGCAAAGTAGAAACAGGGTATTTAAACTCTACAAAGCTACACTTTAAATAAATGAAAACTGAGAACTCTCTATCCAGAAATATGGACAATCAATTCTCTTAAATGACTGCGCTGGCGGTGTTCCCAAATATAAATTCCCTGCCAAGTTCCCAGCACCAAATGACCTCGATTAATGGGGATATGCTCAGAAGTTTGGGTGAGTGCAGTCCGAATGTGTGCCGGCATATCATCGGGGCCTTCTGCATCGTGGATGTATTTTCCCGATTCTGGCACAAGTTTTGCCATAAAATTAGCTAAATCCACAAGCACATCGGGATCGGCATTTTCTTGGATGACTAAACTGGCTGAAGTATGGCGCAAAAATATAGTACAAAGACCAGTTTCCACTCCCGACTCTGCAACTGTGGCTTCAATTTTGGCGGTGATGTTGTAAAAAGATTTGCCAGTGGTGGAAATTTTTAGTAACTTTTGGTAGTGAGTCATCTGTAATTTGATTGATTATTGACTAATAACCGTTAATTTTTTAGTTTAGATGATTTGCCTCACCATATAACTAAAGTTTATAGCGGTTCTCGTTTGGATGCAATACGCGCTTTGGGCGCACATCTATGCGTCCCTACTGTATTTTACGTAATTAAAAACAGCTATAACCTGATCATAGGAAAGCTAGCAGGCTATGAGACGCTATTAGTTAAGTAAAGTTAATTACTGCGAAAATAGTTGATAATAGCATGAGCGATCGCTTCATTACCATCCTTAGCAATTGGTTCATATTGCTTTGGTGGTTGAGGTAACTCACACAGAAAATCCCAAGTCCCTTGAAAAAACTCAGATGGGGTGATGATTTGATGCTGGTTATAATTAGTTATTCCTTCTAGTATAAAAGTGGCTTCAGCAAAATCCTCACGCGGCATGGTAACAATAGGTACTCCTAGTAGTGTGGCTTCAGAAAAAGTGCTGTAACCAGGTTTAGAAACGACTCGTCCACAAATAGGCATAAAATCTACAGGGCGGTATTTGCGGTCATCAATTTTCACTAAATTAGGTAAATCGGGAGCAGATTGATCAAAGACGATGAATTGCCAATCTGGAAATCGCCGCAGGTTATCATAGGGGATTTGCTGTAAACCCAAGCCGCCAAAGGTCAACAAAATAGTTTTTTCAACTGGTGCAGTTATTCCCCAAAGAGAACGTAAATCATCAGCAGAATAACGGGGGGAACCGCCTGTTAAGCCGACATCTGTGATATTGTTAAAAGCTTGCATCGGTTCATGGAAAGGTAGACGAAACAGGCGATCGCACTTTGAGTACCAATCACTAATCCAATCTGCAACTGCTATAAATTCACCTCCCCAATCTCGGTAGATTAAGTCCCAGCCAAAGTTACTCATCATCCAGCAGGGAATGTTTGCAGCTTTGGCAAACCCAGGAGCCAGGAATGGAATATCTGCCAAGATGAGATTAACGCGATTTTGGCGGATAAAATTGCCTTCTGAGGCAATCAGCGAATTTCGATGCTTCTTAATATCCAGCAACTTTTCTAAAGTCGCTACTTTATCCATTGTCAAACTATCCGTTTGCACTACACCCAAATCAAATGCACGGGGACGATAGATAAAATCGCCTTCTATATAGCACTCTAGCAACCAGCGTGGGGCAGTACTCACCAGAATTAGCAGAACTTCTGGACATAATTTTTGAATTGTCGCAGCTACAGAAGCCGTACGGGTAGCATGACCAAAACCGTGGTTAGTTATGGCTATATATAAGATTGGGCGATCCATTTTAAAGTTAGGAGTTAGGAGTTAGGAGTTAAAATCATAGGGGTACATGGGATACGGGAAACTCCCTCACGATTAAATGTAAGTGACGGAGCGATATCACAGCGTTATTCTAGAATTGGAAAGAATTTAATTTCAAAATACAACTGAGAGTTATTGAAGAAATCTCAGTGGGGCATCGGCTCGTTCAAACCCTATCCATCCGTCTGATTCATAAAACTTTACATCCTCAAAACGTTCCTTATTTAGATAACGAATAAGTTCTTCATTGCTACGATTTCTAACAGCTTCTAAATCAGGATAGCCTTTGGTGTGAAAGGTGTATAGATGTTTGCCTGGATAGTTGTGTCTTTCAGTTTCAACTATCGAAGGTTTATATCCTTGATTTTTAGAGGAAGAAGTAAAAAGGATATAATGTGTAGCAATATTTTCTGTTTTAGTCATAAAAAGCACCTAATTTTTATAGTACAAAATATAGTACATAGACTGCTATTTTGTCAATGTGGTATTTTATAATCCGAAAAAACCCCTAGCTTGTTAGGGGCTTTTTTTGGCTATTGGTCATCGGACATTAGACATTCAACATAGTCAAAATTCCTATCCTGGTAACTTATAACTCCTAATTTTTAACTAATTTTGCAAAAACTTTGAATCGCCTCAATCAATTGGTCAATTTCCGATTCTAAAGTAAAGTAATGGACGCTGGCGCGTATACAGGTAGGATCGGCAATTGTCCGAGTTAATATCCTTTGTGAGTCTAAAAACTGCACCAACTTCAAATGAGCTTGGGGCTGATTATTTGCAAGTTGGAACGAGACTATACCGCTTTCCGGTGGGGAAGTTCGCAAACATTTAATATCAGGTAACGCCGTCAATTGTCGCCAGAGGTACTCACTGTTTTGGCAAATTTGCTCGTAACGTTCCTGTGACGTTCCCCATTGCTGATGGATTGCGATCGCCTCCCGTAACCCAACATACAACGGATAAGCTAATGTAGACACTTCATATCGTCGCCCATCTGGAAGCCAATCTACAGGCTGAGATTGACTATCTACAACAATGCCATTCAAGCCAATAAACGTAGGTTTTAGGCTTTCTCGTGCTTCTGGCCGAACATACAAACCACCAGCACCCGCAGGGCCACATAACCATTTGTGACCAGTGAAAGCATAAAAATCTACTCCCAATTCAGTCAAGTTTAAAGGCAACAAGCCAGCAGATTGAGCAGCATCTATCAATAGTAAAGAATGATTATTTCTGCATACTTCGGCAATTTTATCAAGAGGTAAAACTTGACCAGTATTCCAGAAAACATGACTTAATATCACAAGACGGGTATTAGGGCGCAAGTGCTGGGCAATAACTTTTACGGGGTCGCCCTCATTTAAAGTCGCTTTCAGAGGACAGGTAGTAACTTCCACAGCGAATCTCCGCGCGATTTCCTGGGCTGTGGCAATCACACCTGGATGTTCGCAGTCTGAGAGCAGCATATGGTCGCCAGCTTGCCACTCAATACCCCACATGGCGATATTACAGCCAACAGTGACATTCTGAGTCAGGGTAATTGTTTGACTTGGTGCATGTAACTCCGAAGCGATCGCTTCTCTTGCAGCTTGAGTCTGTGGCGCTATCCAGCCATACGCCTCATTGCCAAAGGGGCCTATGTGCTGAACATAAGCTTGAGTTTCGGTCATAGCATCCATTGCCCTTTGGGGCATCGGTCCTTGTCCGCCGTAATTGAAATAAGTCTTATTCGCTAAAGCGGGAAATTGCTCTCGATGGCTATGCAACCTGGTTTGTGCGACAGAAGTACTGGTCATACCAATTTTAGATTTTAGATTTTGGGCTTTCCTGCGGAACGCTACGCGTAGCTTGCTTCCCCGGAGGGGTACGGCTACGCTCAGTCGAACGATTTTGGATTAGTCAAAAGTCATTAATCATTGATCATTAATTTTTCATCTCCCTGATCTCTCTCGTCTCCCCCACTCCATTATTAATTGTCTGAGTTACTCCCAGAGGGTGCTAATTCTTGTTAACTTAAAAGGATGCTAATTAATGCTGAACTCCTACTGCAATACCAACGTTGTAAGCGCCGGCCTTTTCTAGATATCCACGGTGACAAAAGTCAGCGCGATGATGCCAATGAGTTGCTGCGAAAACTACAACAGGACAAAATCGCCCATCAGCTGAGTTTTCTAGCACATCTGACCTATCACCAACCAGATTATCCATACGGAAACTGGGAAAGGGGAGAGGCGGCAACTTTGGAATTGATGCAGCGTGGGGTGGACTACATTTATAAAGGAGTACTGTTAGCAAATTATTCTGAAGGATACACCCTACTGAGTCGGCCAAATTTACTCGTCAAACAGCCAGGACAGTCCCGTTTTGGAGACTGGATGTACGTCCCGGCTAGTATTGAACTGGGTAAGCGCCCTAAGCAAGAATATCAAGTTGTCGCCGCATTTCATGCCCAAGTGTTGGCAACAGTGCAGGGAGTTGTACCAGAAATAGCTTGGCTTTTATTACGGCGAACCAATGACAGAAGTTATGCGGTGGATCTGTTTAAATGGATGCCACGGATGCAGCAGATTCTGGAGGAGTTTATTCAAGTTTTAGAGTTACCGAATCCGCCAGAGGTGTTTATTTCTCGGCAAAAGTGCAATCTTTGCCATTGGTATAGTCAATGTTATGCCGTTGCTCAATCTGAAAAACATCTCTCACTGTTACCAGGCGTAACACCGATTCGCTACACTCAACTCCAAGCCCTAGCCATCACCACACTGGAATCTCTGTCCAACACTAGTCCCACTAACCTAGAAAACCTGCTTGGTTTCGACAGTGAAGTAGCGCCCAAGCTAGTAGTGCAAGCTCAATCTGCACTGGAAAGACGACCCCTAATCTTACCCTACCCGCTACCAATAGAAGATATTACATTCACAGCACCCATAGAGCTTTACTTTGATATTGAGGCACAACCAGACTTAGATTTGAATTATCTTTTGGGGGTTTTGGTTGTTGATAGACTTGCCAACACAGAACAGTTTTATTCGTTTTTAGCAGATAAACCAGAAGACGAAGAATTAGTTTGGCAGCAATTTTTGGATTTGGTTTGGCAATATCCCGAAGCGCCAATTTATCATTTTTGTGTCTACGAGTTTGATACAGTCAAACGGTTGGCAAAGCTTTACAACACTCCCTACGCCTCAGTGCGTCCTGTACTGAATCGTTTTGTCGATATATATGAACAATTAACCCAAAGTGTAGCATTGCCTGTAGAAAGCTATGCCCTGAAAGCGATCGCTCGTTGGTTAGGATTTGAGTGGCGGGAAAAAGAAGCTAGTGGTGCCAAATGTATTTACTGGTATGATCAGTGGCTAGAAACAGGCGATCGCACCTTACTAGAAATTATCCAAAGCTACAACGAAGATGATTGCCGCGCTACCCGCAGAGTGAAAGATTGGCTTGTCAACTTTTTTCAAGATGAATATGGTTTGCGACTAGCTTAAGTAATTACGGATTTTCTAAAGGTTTTTAATTGGTTGGAATACATGTTATTTGTAGTGGCGCACAGATGTGCAGCCCTAACGCATGTTGCATCCTTCAGCTTGATATATTATTTGTAATTTTCACACTTTCACTAAAGTTTTCTATGCAGCTAACTAAAAAAATCTTCACAATCCCACAAATTATTTACTTCCTTTTCGCGATTCTAATTATCATTTTTTTATTTACAAATTTATTTACAAATCCTGTTGAAGTCAGTAGCATAGAGTTTATCGGTGAAGCCACTTTACCAAAAGGTTTAATCTTTAACAAAGCTGAAATTGGAGGTTTATCTGGAATTACCTATGATCCAAAAAGTAACCTTTATTATGCTATTTCCGATGACCGGGGACAAAAAGCTAATGCCCATTTCTACACCATGAAAATCGATTTAAGCAAAGGTTATCTACAAAAGGGTGGAGTTTTTCCTGTCAGTGTGACCACATTATTAAATGAAAATAGTCAAACATTCCGTCCTGGTGAAACTGATACAGAAGGTATTGCGTTAACTAATAAAGCAAGTGTGTTTATTTCTTCTGAAGGCGATGCTGGAAAATTAATTAATCCTTTTATTAAAGAGTTCTCACTATCTTCTGGCAGAGAAATTAAAACACTTCCCATACCAAACAAATTTTTACCAGATAAAAGTAGTAAAAAAGGTATCCGCAACAATTTGGCTTTTGAAAGCCTCACGATCACACCCGATAAAAAGCATCTATTCACGGCCACCGAAAATGCTCTAATTCAAGATGGCGTCGCAGCTAAACCTAACATCGGTAGTCCTTGCCGCATTTTGCAATACAACTTGCTTAACAACCAGCCAGAAAAGGAATTTCTTTACCAAACTGAACCAGTTTCCCCCTTTTTGAATCTGATTGGCAAATTCGCTAGTGGATTACCTGATTTACTTGCTCTCGATAATCAAGGACACTTCCTAAGTTTAGAACGGTCTTTTACTGGTTTAGGATTTGCTATTTCCCTCTTTCAGGTTTCTTTAGAAGGAGCTGATGATATTCATAAGATAGATAGCCTTTTAACAGTTGACTCCAAGAATATTAAACCAGTTCAGAAAAAAATGTTGTTAGATTTGAGAAAGCTAGATGTATTGCTAGACAACATCGAAGGCTTAACTCTTGGTTCTAAACTACCCGATGGACAACAATCATTAATTCTCGTCAGTGACAACAATTTCAACTCCCTGCAACGCACCCAAATACTAGCCTTTAAAATCAAAATTGAAACACCACTAATCAGATTATTGCGCCGTTTACTCGCGAATCTCAACCGTTAGCTGTACAGAGATGAAGGTGTGTAGGCGTAGCCCGTCGTAGACATCGCGCCTTTACTGCTATTACTTATTTATGATTATTCCTGTGTATTCACGGAATTTACTAGGCAACTTTATTTAGCCTATTTGTAGTTTCCGTGTAATTTCTCAACCGTATTCCTTAATAAATATGTTACACAATGTTTAGGAAGTTTTGCAGAGAGATTAACTATCATTACAGCAAATGATTGATTTCCGATAAATTATGATATTTTTTTAGATTTAAATTTAATAATTAGCTAGACTTATTAAAGTATTTTGCCAACAATATTTTTCATAAATGATTTTTATGCAAGAAAATAAAATTGATAATACGGTAGGGCAAAAAGCAGAGTTAGACGATTACATTGGACAATTTTTAAATAATCGCTATTTTATCAGAGATTTAATTGGCAAAGGGGGGATGGGTAGAGTTTATTTAGCAGAAGATACTGCTAAAGGTGGTATGCCGATCGCAATCAAAATTCTATCACTCAGTTTGGTGAACCAGCAAATGTCCCAACGCTTTGCCAGAGAGATTTTTATTGGCGCTCAATTGGGTCGCAAAAGTAAACATATTGTTCGCATCTTAAGTTATGGCGTTACTGAGGATAAAACTCCGTTTTATGTAATGGAATACCTCCAAGGAAAAAATCTCAAACAAATTCTCAGAATTCAGCCTTTAACAATATCGAAGTTTTTGGAGATTTGTAATCAAATTTGTTTAGGTTTACAATGTGCTCACCAAGGTATCAGCCTCAAAGGAGAGATTTATCCTATTGTTCACAGGGATATAAAACCAGAAAATATATTCATTAGTGAAGATAGTAAACAAGGAGAAATTGTTAAAATACTAGATTTTGGGATTGCCAAGTTTTTAACAGAGCGAAGTGGGATGACCCTGACAGATTCTTTTATTGGCAGTTTGCCTTACTGTTCTCCAGAACATATGGAAGGGCGCAAATTATTAGATGTCCGCTCTGATATTTACAGTTTGGGAGTACTAATGTTTGAGATGCTGACAGGAAAGCATCCATTTCAGACAAAAAGTAACTCCTTTGGTACTTGGTATCAAGCGCATCGCTTTCAAATGCCACCTACAGTTGAGGAAGTGAATCCGCAAGTCAAAATCCCGCAGATATTAGAAAAAATATTGATGAGTTGTTTAGCTAAAGAAGTAAGCGATCGCCCCCAAAATATCAACCAAATATTAAAAGATTTAGAAAAGGTTAATATTCAGCTTAATGATGTTATTCCTAGCAATAGCAGTGAGATTATTAAACTCTCGTGTCCGGTTCAATTAGTACCTGCAACTTTATTATCAGAAAAAGAGTGTTTGCAGAAAAATTGGCCGAAAAATAAACCAATTGCGCCAATTGGATTTTCCCATTTGCTACATACTACTCAAAAACCTATACCAACTTTTTGGGCAATGTTGCCCAAACAAGAGATGACAAACTTTTTGCATAAGATACATGGCACTGAATTTATTAGTCAAATGAATGTATATCCGATGCTATTATGGGTTACAGTCTTATACAATACCGAGCTTTCTCTGACTAAGTGGCTACCTTGTTTTTTGGATTTGAAAGATAAGAAAGGGCAGAAAATAGCGCGCATTTTAGCAGAAGTAGGCTACTATCATCTACTATTTTTTGCCTTAGAAGATCCAAATCGTTGCTCTCATGTAACAACTTTAAGCCTCACGGCTAACCAGCGCCAGCAACTTGTAAATTGCTTAGATATGAGTCAACAGTCAAATGAAATAGTTTTGCCTAATCAAGCTAAAAATCTTCTCCAAACAGAGTATGAAAAACTGAAATTAGATATCTTACGAAAGTTAACCATAGATCAAAAATCTGAGAAAGAAGGTTCAAAAAATTGGATGGCTAAATTTTTGGAGATTTTTTTAAAACTTTTATTACGTCATTGAAAGTCCGCTATCAAAATCCTTGCCGCCATTACCTAATGATATTCTTATGTGTGTATTGCTAACTTTAAATAGACTCAGCAGCAGAGGTAATCAAAGTGAATCAAAGCCCATTTACATCTCCAAGTAGTACGGGCTTGCTTGCCAATCGTTATCAACTCAAGCAATTAATTGGCAGCGGTGGCATGGGTGAAGTTTTTTTAGCAAATGATATTTTGTTAGGAGGTATACCAGTTGCGATCAAATTTTTGACTCAAACTGTTGTCGATACTAAGATGCAACAAGACTTTGCTCGTGAAGCTTTAATGAGTGCAGCTTTGAGTCAAAAGAGCTTACATATAGTGCGGGCGTATGATTATGGTGTGAATGAGAAAGGAAAACCATACTACGTTATGGAATATCTATGTGGCAAGAGTTTAAAAGATTTAATTCCGCTGCCTCTCCCCATGTTTTTGACTCTCTCCCGCCAAATTTGTTTAGGCTTACAGTGCGCCCATCAAGGCATTAACATTGATGGCAAAATTTGTCCATTAGTTCATAGAGATATCAAACCTGCCAATATATTAGTTATTCCCGATCCGATATTGGGTCAGTTAGTTAAAATTCTCGATTTTGGTATTGCTAGATTTTTAAATTATACATCAAAAGCTAGTACAAGTAGGGGATTTAATGGCACTTTACCCTACTGTTCTCCAGAACAGCTAGATGGGGAAAAATTAGATAGTCGCTCTGATATTTATAGCCTGGGTGTGATGATGTTTGAAATGCTCACAGGCAAAAAACCTTGGCAACCAGAAACTGATTACTTTGGTGCTTGGTATAAAGCTCATCACTTTGAACAACCAAAAGCGATCGCAGATCTTAAACCATCTCTGAAATTACCTCAGAAACTAAATAATTTAATCATGGCTTGTCTTGCTAAGAAAGCAAGCGATCGCCCCCAAAATATCGCTCAAATTTTGCAAGTATTAAACAGTTTTGAACAGTCCCATTGTCCCAGTTATCCTCCAACTTTAGCTCCTAGTTCCATCCTTAATCATCCCTTAAATTCGGAATTATCAATTACAGTTGAACAAAGCTGTAGGCAACTTTTATGGCCGAAAAATAAACCAATTCAAGAAATTGTTTTTCCCCAGCTTCTAGACACTGCACAAGGACTTATGACAGCACTATGGTTGATGTTGTCTAAACAAGAAATCAAAAACTATGCCCTTTCTACTCGTTACAACCAGTTTATCTTCATAACATCCCCTCACCCAATGCTGTTGTGGGTAACTGTACTCTACAATCGGCAATTAGCTCCTAAGTGGCTACCCTGCTACCTAGATATGCAAAATCCCCAAAATTGCAGGCTGGTAAGTTTCTTGGCTGAAAATGAACGCTATCCTTTGATTTTCTTTCCCCTAGAAGCACCACATTCCTGCACCAGCGTTCTCAGCAGTCGCATCGAGCCAACTCAGCGACAAATGTTGAAAACTTGGGTGGAACAGAGTCAGAGTCTACCACCCGCTTCTCAACCCCAGCTGAGCAAACAGCTATTAAAACAGCAGTATAAACAAGTGCAATCCCGGATATTGCAGCATCTGGAATCACAGCCACAGGTTGTATTGTCAGGGTCTATTTAACGAAAAATTTCCCCCAAGGAGCGATCGCTCCCTGAGGAGACGGGCAAAAATAATTCCCAACTCCCAAACACTTGACAAGTAGAAAATAAATAGCGATAATAGCAAAGTTGCCAAACAAGGGACTGTAGTTCAATTGGTTAGAGCACCGCCCTGTCACGGCGGAAGTTGCGGGTTCGAGCCCCGTCAGTCCCGTTCTAAATTTATGAGTAGTAACTGCTGAGTCCTGATTAATATAGAAATTGGGCATTGCTTATTTGGCGGCTTCTCAGTCTGCATTTCTTTGAATCAGCATTCAGGGTTTAAATATAAGCTACATTTATCAAGCTTTGCGAAAGAGAGAATTAACTGTGACTGTCAGAGTCCGAATTGCGCCGAGTCCAACCGGAAATTTACATATTGGTACAGCTAGAACGGCTGTATTTAACTGGTTATTTGCCCGCCACCACGGTGGGAAGTTCATCCTGCGAATAGAAGACACAGACCTAGAGCGATCGCGTCCCGAATACACCGAGAATATTCTTGAAGGGCTGCGCTGGCTGGGACTGAACTGGGATGAAGGGCCATTTTTTCAATCTCAACGTCTGGATCTTTATAAAGAAGCAGTACAAAAACTGCTAGATCAAAGATTAGCCTATCGCTGCTACACCACTTCCGAAGAACTAGAGGCGCTAAGAGAAGCCCAAAAAGCTAGAGGTGAAGCTCCTCGCTATGACAACCGTCACCGTAACCTCACGCCAGAACAACGCGCCGCATTTGAAGCAGAAGGTCGCTCCTCTGTGATTCGCTTCAAAATCGAAGATGGGCGGGAAATTGTCTGGAATGACCTAGTAAGGGGAAAGATGTCTTGGCGAGGTAGCGATTTAGGTGGTGATATGGTCATCGCCCGCGCCTCAGAAGAGGGTAGCGGTCAACCTTTATACAACTTTGTAGTTGTAGTGGATGACATCGAGATGCAAATCACCCATGTTATCCGGGGAGAAGACCACATCGCTAATACTGCCAAGCAAATTCTGCTGTATGAAGCAATGGGTGCAAAAATTCCAGAGTTTGCCCACACGCCGCTGATTTTGAACATGGAAGGGCGCAAGCTTTCTAAGCGAGATGGCGTCACTTCCATTTCTGAATTTCACAAAATGGGCTTTACTGCTGAAGGCTTGGTGAATTACATGACATTGCTGGGTTGGTCGCCACCAGATTCAACTCAAGAAATATTTACTTTAGAAACAGCAGCCAAGGAGTTTGGCTTTGAGCGTGTAAATAAAGCAGGTGCAAAGTTTGACTGGGCAAAGCTGGATTGGTTGAACAGTCAGTATATCCACAATACGCCAGTAGATAAACTCACAAATTTACTCATACCCTATTGGGAAGCAGCTGGGTATAAATTTGATGGTGGAAGAGAACGCCCCTGGTTAGAGCAACTAGTAACTTTAATTAGCCAAAGCTTGACTCGTTTAGTAGATGCAGTAGCTCAAAGCCGACTGTTTTTTAGCGACACAGTTGAATTTAGCGAAGAAGGCAGTACACAACTGAAGCAAGAAGGTTCTACTGCTGTGCTTGAGGCGATTGTCACAGCTTTAGAAAATCAGCCGCAACTATCGGAAGCCGCCGCCCAGGACATTATTAAACAAGTGGTGAAAGAGCAAAAAGTCAAAAAAGGCTTGGTAATGCGATCGCTCCGAGCAGCCTTAACTGGAGATGTTCATGGCCCCGATCTGATCCAATCTTGGTTACTACTAAATCAGATTGGTTTAGATAAGTCGCGTTTGAGTCGGGCAATCACAGAAGCTAATTAGCGATTACTTCCAGATTTTAGAAATATTTTAGATTTTAGGGGCGCACAAACGTGCGCCCCTATCCATAAGGTAGAGCAACTATAGGAACAAGAAATCATTAACTAAGTAGGTGGGTGGAGGAAAACCCACCTACTTAATTACTAATGAATTATCCCGAATTTAAAATCTAAAATAGGTAGTCAATTCTCCTCACGTTGGGAACTTGGTGTGTAAAATTCATGTCTTCAAAAACACTTAGAAGCGAACGTAATTACAATGCCGACTAAAGCGCTCAATAGAGGGATGAGATTATCGTTCATGATAGTTACGCTCTTCATCACATCGACAGTTAATACTGTGACTGATTCTCAGGAAGCGCCAACGATATTTGGAGATGTCACCATTGGCCCCCAGTTTTCGCCAGACCCCCTGACAGTTCGCGGGATGAGTGGTGGTTCAATATCTGGGAGTCAAGTAGCCGCCAGGAGCGAAACAGCCACTGGTCCTTGTACTGGATTTGTTGATGAAACACCAGACCACACATTAGCGCTAACAAGTAAATTTGACTACTTGAAGCTGGAAGTGCAAAGTCCTGAAGACACCACCATGATTATCAAGGGACCCGGTGGTACTTGGTGCAATGACGATTTTGATGGCAAAAATGCCGGCATGATTGGTGAATGGCTGGCTGGAACTTACCAAATTTGGGTTGGTTCCTACGAAAATGGCAAGTATCTCCCTTACACTCTACAAATTACAGAGAAGTTAAGTAAATAAGGGGTTTGATTGAAGAGACACAAAGACGAGAGAAAATTTCTTGGCGTCTTTCCCTTCTTTGCGCTCCCTTTTCTCGTGCGATATTGTATTAAAATTAAGTTAACTTTGATTAAGATTCTTGTTGGCATCGCCATAATGCCCTAATCGCTTTATGGCAGTGCATGTAGGAGATCAAATTAAACAAAATGGATTTATAAACATCCGTTTAACAGCTTAAAGTGACAGAGTGATAAACATTCGGTTGCTAAAGCTGATGAGTTGTATAGGCATCTAGAGGCAAATTATGATGAAATTCTCTTGGAAAGTCCTAGTACTCTGGACATTGCCGGCTTTGGTAATTGGCTTTTTCT
This sequence comes from Nostoc sp., assembly GCF_036917615.1. Classification (GTDB taxonomy): domain Bacteria; phylum Cyanobacteriota; class Cyanobacteriia; order Cyanobacteriales; family Nostocaceae; genus Nostoc. The sequence continues at coordinate 3,418 of NZ_JBALCZ010000007.1, read as the reverse complement.
TCTGGCAAGGGGCCTTTGCAGGCGCTCCTGCCGACATGAGTAAGAATGCAGCCAATACCCGCATGACCTATGGTCGCTTTCTAGAATACTTGGATGGCGATCGCGTCACCAGTGTGGATCTGTACGAAGGCGGTAGGACAGCAATTATAGAAGCCCGCGATCCAGACATCGAAAATCGCGTCCAAAGGTGGCGGGTGGATTTACCTGTTAACGCTCCTGAGTTAATTAGCAAGCTCAAAGAAAAAGATATTAGTTTTGATGCTCACCCCATGCGGAATGATGGCGCAATTTGGGGATTGTTGGGCAATCTCGTGTTTCCAGTTTTATTGATTACTGGGCTGTTCTTTTTGTTCCGGCGTTCTAGCAACCTCCCCGGTGGGCCAGGTCAAGCGATGAACTTCGGCAAATCCAAAGCGCGTTTCCAAATGGAGGCGAAAACCGGGGTCAAATTTGACGACGTAGCCGGGATCGAAGAAGCTAAGGAAGAACTGCAAGAAGTCGTCACCTTCCTCAAACAGCCAGAAAGATTTACCGCTGTAGGCGCACGGATTCCCAAGGGAGTGCTATTAGTTGGGCCTCCTGGAACTGGTAAAACTTTACTAGCAAAAGCGATCGCTGGCGAAGCAGGCGTACCTTTCTTCAGTATTTCTGGTTCGGAATTCGTGGAAATGTTCGTTGGTGTGGGTGCATCCCGCGTCCGCGATTTGTTCAAGAAAGCCAAAGATAATGCCCCTTGTATCATCTTCATTGATGAAATAGATGCTGTTGGACGCCAACGGGGTGCTGGTATCGGTGGCGGTAACGACGAGAGAGAGCAAACCCTCAACCAATTGCTCACCGAAATGGATGGGTTTGAAGGTAATACAGGCATTATTATTATTGCTGCCACCAACCGTCCCGACGTACTAGACTCAGCCTTGTTGCGTCCCGGTCGCTTTGACCGACAAGTAACAGTCGATGCACCCGATATTAAAGGGCGTTTGGAAATCTTGCAAGTCCATGCACGCAACAAGAAACTAGACACTAGCGTATCTTTGGATGCGATCGCTCGCCGCACTCCTGGATTCACTGGTGCTGATTTAGCCAACTTACTCAACGAAGCGGCAATTCTCACCGCTAGAAGACGCAAAGAAGCGATCACCCTCCGCGAAGTTGATGATGCGGTGGATCGGGTAGTTGCGGGGATGGAAGGTACTCCTTTGGTGGATAGCAAGAGCAAGCGCTTAATTGCATACCACGAAATTGGACACGCTTTGGTTGGGACTTTGTTAAAAGACCATGACCCAGTGCAGAAAGTCACCCTGATTCCACGGGGACAAGCACAGGGTTTAACTTGGTTTACTCCCGACGAAGAACAGGGGTTAATTTCTCGTTCTCAGTTGAAAGCTAGAATTACTGGTGCTTTGGGTGGTCGCGCCGCCGAAGAGGTGATTTTTGGCCCTGCTGAAGTCACAACTGGCGCTGGTGGTGACTTGCAGCAGTTATCAGGAATGGCACGGCAAATGGTGACTCGGTTCGGGATGTCCGACTTAGGGCCACTGTCGTTGGAAAGCCAACAGGGAGAAGTATTTTTGGGTCGTGACTGGACAACTCGATCTGAGTATTCCGAATCCATCGCTTCCCGCATTGATGGACAAGTGCGAGCGATCGTGGAAGAATGCTACGAAAACTCGAAGAAGATTATCCGTGACCATCGCACTGTCACCGATCGCTTAGTCGATCTGCTCATCGAAAAAGAAACCATTGACGGCGAAGAATTCCGCCAGATTGTGGCTGAGTACGCTGAAGTCCCTGAAAAGCAACAGTACGTACCCCAACTGTAAGCTTTTAAGGAAAATCTTGAGCTATTGCTCAATTTCAATGGGGATAGTTAACACTATCCCTATTATTTTATGTAGATTTTGTAATACAATTACACTACATAGTTTTTAGCCCAGGGGTGAATTATGCCAACAACAAAAGATACTCGCCTCCTTTGCGCTCAACACTCCCTTGAAGGTCTCTCAGTGAGTGATGCTTTTGGAGAGCGATTTTTTCTCCATCCAGATGTGGCAGAAAGTTTGATAGTCGCCCGTGCCATCCCAGCATCACCTTGGTACTATACCGACGACACCCAAATGGCGCTTTCGATTGTGACAATTCTTCAAGAATATGGGGAAATTAACCAAGACAGTTTGGCAGAAAGCTTTGCGAAACAATACGACAGCTAACGGGGTTATGGTGCAGCAATGCACGGGCTGCTAACGCGGATACGGGATGGCGAACCCTGGCAGAAGGTGGCGAGTAGTCTGTTTGGCGGACAGGGTTCCTATGGAAATGGAGCGGCAATGCGGGTTGCACCCATAGGGGCGTTCTTCGCTGATGATCTGGATTTGGTTGTCAGTCAAGCTCGTTCTAGTGCCGAGGTAACTCACACCCATCCCGAAGCGAGCGCTGGTGCAATTGCCGTAGCAGTTGCTGCTGCTTGGGCAGCGAGATTACAAGGTTCTACACCCAGTAGAAAAGAGTTTCTTAACCTTGTCTTACCTTATGTTCCAGAAAGTGAGGTAAGTTCAAAAATCCGCCGTGCTTATGAATTGTCGGAGAGAACACCAGTACAATCAGCAGCTACTATGCTGGGAAATGGCATTCATATCTCAGCACAAGATACAGTCCCCTTTGCACTATGGTGTGCTGCCCAGCACCTTGATAACTACGAAGAAGCACTGTGGTTAACTGTAAGTGGCTTGGGAGATAGAGATACTACTTGTGCGATCACAGGTGGTATTGTGGCGATATCTACAGGTGTGGAAGGTATTCCTACGGCATGGCTGCAAGCACGAGAACCTTTGCCCAAGAGTGATAGAGAAACAATCACACTCTTCCGTCCTACTGGGCCAAAAGAACTGGCTTTGATTAAGGAAAGTGGCGATCGCGAATTTCCTCCTCGACTACCTGAACAGCCTATTTTCTACCCAGTACTTAACGAAGAATACGCCGCACAAATTGCCCGTAACTGGAATGCAGCAAGTACTGATACAGGATACGTTGGCTATATTACACGTTTTCAGGTGCGTGCAGAGTTTTTAAATCGCTACTCCGTAAAAACTGTAGGCGGTTCCATACATCAGGAATATTGGATACCTGCGGAAGATTTACCTGAGTTCAACCGCAATATCGTTGGTTTGATCGAAGTAATATCAGAATTTCGCCAATCACCAACTTGAAAATCCGAAATTTGCAGCATTGGTACGTTGTTCACCAGAACAATATGATATTACCAGCCCTGTCGTAACTATTGTGGAAGCTAAAAATGAGAGTATTAAATCTGCTTTAGGACAATGCGTGCGATTCGTTGATTAGTAAATCACGGTAACCAGTCCGTAAATAGCTAATCCAGCCCGACAGCAGATTACTGTCACTAAAGGCTGAACTCTCG
>NZ_JBALCZ010000006.1:0-14122 GCF_036917615.1 Nostoc sp. | reverse complement strand
GATAAGGAGTCAATTCTGAGTCTGAATGGCAAGGCTTGCACTTGCATCTGACCGAGAGTTCAGCCTTTAGTAACAGTAATCTGCTGTCGGGCTGGCTTAGTTATGTGCGGACTGGATACCGAGATTCACTAAGCAACGAATCGCACTCCAAGCTTCAGTATCCACATCCTCAATCAAAGATGCTATTTTCTCAGGTGTGAAAATTTCCTTACTAATGCTTTGCAAAGCTTCGCTATCCAATTGATATAGACGGCTATTACCATCAGGGCGCATCGTCACCAAATTTAGCTCCTTAAGTTTCGCTAAATGATGGGATACCGTCGGTTCCTTGAGTTGCAGTAGCACCGCCAATTCTTCGACGCTGCACTCTTGGTTCGCCAAAATACCTACAATCTTCAATCGGCTATCATCCGCTAATGCCTTGAAAAAGCGCAGTAAGATGTTAAATTGCTCTGGTTGCATAACTAACTCCTAATTAGACATATATCTAATTGAAAAGCTCAGATCCCCTACTTCTCACCAGAAGTAGGGGATCTTGATTGTTAAGTTTAACTAAACTGCTCCCCTGCATCCAGGTTGAACAGCATTTGCAGAGTTTGCATACAATGCCGTCTAGCTTCGACATCTTGCTGCGATCGCAACTGCACCATCGGGTCATGTAAAATTTTATTAACAATTCCTCGTGTTAAAGCTTCAATCACCTCTTGGTGTTTTTCAGCAAATTCCGAACCCAATCTCGATAAAGCTTTTTCTAGTTCTTGTTCGCGGATGGTTTCGACTTTATTTCGCAGACAGCTGATAGTGGTAACAGTTTCAAGGGAGCGCCACCAAACATCAAAAGCTTCTACTTCTTCTTCTAAGAGTCTTTCTGCTTCCTGTGCAATCTTTCGACGGCTTTCGTAGTTTTGCGCTACTACTGCTTTCAAATCATCCACATTAAACGCCTGCACATTTGCCAGTTCATTCACATCTACATGAACATTACGCGGTACAGAAATATCAAATAACATCAGAGAGCGCTGAACTTCTAAAACCATTTCCAATTTGGCACGGTCAAGTATCGGCTCTACTGCCGAAGTACTTGTAAACACTAAATCACTATCGGCAATTACTGACATCATGTCTGATAGCGGATGAATTTGAATAAGTTGTTGAGGGAACTGCTTCGCTAATTCTTGGGCACGTTCGCGAGAGCGATTTACAATACTAATTTGCACAGCACCTTTAGAAACTAGGTGTTGCACCAGCAACCGCGACATTTTACCAGCACCCAAAATTACGACTCGGCAAGCAGCTAAATTTGCCACTTTTATCTGCGCTAACTCTACAGCTGCCGAACTGATAGAGACAGCGCCAGTACCAATACTAGTTTCAGTGCGAACCCGCTTGCCAGCTGTCAACGCTTGTTTAAATAATCGATTCAAAATGGTTTTTATACCGTTATATTGCTGCCCCAGTTTGTGAGTAGTCTTCACCTGAGCCAGAATTTGACCTTCTCCGAGTACGAGACTATCTAAACCACCTGCTACCCGCATGACATGCATCACTGCATCATCATGTAGCAGCATAAATAAGTGTTGTCGCAGAGAGAGCACGGGCAATTTGCTGTGTTCCGCAAGAAACTGAATTACTTCTCGGATACCTTGATCTATTTCACTGGTAACAATGTAGATTTCCAGACGGTTACAAGTGCTAAGAATTGCAACTTCTTCAATATGAGGATAGCTGGTTAGATGAGCGATCGCACTTTCAATTTGTGGTTCTGGAATACTCAGTTTTTCCCGGACTTCTACTGGGGCTGTTTTATGGCTTAACCCCACCACTGCTATATTCATTTGCTAAATCGTAGTTACTAGTTGGTAGTTGGGAATCGGGTATTGAGTGAGAATCGGGAATGGGGAAATTTTGTTTATTGGTTGGTAGTTTTTCCCAGCAACAAACAACAAATAATCACTAACTACTAACTACTAACTACTGTAAGGGTGAAGCATTTTGGTGACTATTTTTCCGTTTTATAGAAAGATTTCTTTCCAAATGCTTTGCCCCTACTTTTACCATTCCCCATTCCCTAAAAATTTAGTTCAGTTGGAGAGTCTTGGGTTCACCAAACATGTGAATTGTATCAACAAATCGAGCAGTTTTCGACTGGTTGGAAATTACCAAGCTTTGAGTTCTTGCCCCGCCCTTGAAGAAACGCACACCTTCCATGAGATTACCACTGGTAATGCCGCTAGCAGCGAACAGAACAGTTTTACCAGATGCTAATTCATGAGCATCATAGACCTTATCGGCGTCATTGATATTCATAGATTTTAAACGATCAAGGTTAGCTTCTCTGCTTTCTCCAATCAGACCTGTTTTCACTACTGCTGGATCGTAGATCAATTGACCTTGGAAGTGTCCACCCAAAGCACGCATTGCTGCTGCGGAGATTACACCTTCAGGAGCCGCACCGATACCCATTAGCGCGTGGATATTAGTTCCAGCAAAACCACAGGATATGGCTGCACCTACATCACCATCTGAAATTAGGGCGACTCTCGCTCCAGCCTCACGGATTTCTTTAATTAAATCGTTATGGCGTTCGCGCTTCATGACTACTACTACAAGTTCATCAATACCCCGGTCTAAAACCTCAGAGAGAATCTTCAGGTTTTCCGTGGCTGACTTGTTGATGTCTACCTTGCCCTTAGCTGCGGGAGGTGCTGCTAACTTTTTCATGTAAAAGTCAGGAGCAGCAAATAATCCACCCTTTTCAGAAATTGCCAAGACAGCCATCGAACCAGGTTGTCCATATGCTACCAAGTTCGTACCTTCACAAGGATCAACGGCGATGTCAATTTCGATTAATTCATCAGGGTTACAGAGAGCTTCAGCATTTGGTTGGGTACAGATACCAACTTCTTCCCCGATGTATAGCATAGGCGCGTCGTCGCGTTCGCCTTCCCCAATCACAATGCGACCCCGCATATAGATTTTATTCATCCGCTCCCGCATGGCTTCCACTGCTACCTGGTCAGCAATGTTTTTTTCGCCTTTGCCCATCCACTTCGAGGAAGCGATCGCAGCTTGCTCTACTACTTCAATAATCTCTAACCCAAGTGTATTTTCCACAGAGTCTACCCTCTCAGCTGCTTGAATTTACGTCGTTTTATCTGGCTATTTCAGTCTTTAAGTCTACCAAAGGGCGGTTACCAAATTCCGATTACAAATGTTAACGATGTGTCAACTTCCCGCTTATTGAGAATAATATCAATAATTTCCAGAAATGTCAGTATTGTTTGAGCCTCACGCTTATGAGGATAAATACCTAAAATATTTGCCACAATTGAACTTTAGATATTTGATTGAAATAAGTATGTTTATTTACGAAAATCGTAATTTTAAACACTTTTAAAACCTGTGACTAATTGTCGAACGTTTTCACTTAGGGCTTCAACGAAGTATCCACCCTCTTGTACAAAAAGAGTCGGCAGACCGAGTAATTTAATCTTTCTTCCTATTTCATAGTAAGAGGTGGATTCGAGAGCAAAGCAACCCAGTGGATCTGATTTAAAGGTATCAAAGCCAGTTGCTACGACCAAGGCTTCTACCTGGAATGACGACACCACAGCTGCGGCTCTCTCCAAGGCTTGTAGATAAGAAGCCTCATTGGTTCCAGCAGGTAGGGGAATGTTCAAGTTACATTCTTCTCCATCGCCGCTGCCACGTTCGTTTTCAAAACCTGTATAAAAAGGATAAAAGTTAGTGGGATTGCCGTGAATCGAAATTGTTAAAACATCACCACGCTGATAAAAAATCTCCTGCGTACCATTACCGTGATGCATGTCAATGTCAAGAATTGCGATTCGGGAAAACTTTGTGCGAAGCTCTTGGGTAGCGATCGCGGCATTATTCAAAAAGCACATACCCATTGCCATATCCCGGCAAGCATGATGCCCACTGGGTCTACACAAGGCATAGACAGCCAACTCTCCTGCTTTGATATCAGACGTTGCTTCAATAACCGCAGCTACACTTCCTAAAGCGTTTCGCCATGTGTATTCTCCGATTGGTGCTGCGCCGTCAGCAATGTACCATCCTGCCAGAGCGACAGGACTTTCATTGAACTGAGCCATATGGCGGTTTGGGGAAATGTTTGGAAAAATCTCGGTACTGGCATTCTGCATTCTTGACCAGTGTTTCCAAGCACTCTCAAGATAGTTAACATACGCGAGGTCTTGTACCGCTAGGATTGATTCACGCAGCATTGATTCGTGAAGTTCTGGCTGCGAGCCAAACACTATCTCACATTCCGCCTTCTCCAGCCCCAAACGAATCTGATTACCTCTTTGTGCAACATCAGGGTGTTCAATAAAGTGACCTCTCCAGAGGAATTTTGCTGGACCAGGAACGTCAAAGTATGGACTTACTATGGCTTTCATTAACTATGAAGTGGAACGTCGGCTACAGTCTACCAAGGGGTAGATACCAGTGGTAAATAGTTAAGTTTTGCTACGCTTTATTTCGGTGTTAATCTGTATTTATCTGTGGTTTTAAATATTTTAGAAATGTCACAATGTAACTTGAGGTAGTTTATATCAACTCAGAAAAACATCAAGAGGTTAATCGTGTTTATCGACTACATCACACTCATGTTAATCAATATGGTGGCTGGGTTATTTCTACTGGCTGACTTTGTGTGTCGTGGTATAGATAGTTCTAATCAAAGACAGTGGATTCCAGGGTTTGGAATTACAGGTGCGATCGCACTAACAACTGGTTTACACATGAGCTTCACCTGGCCAATTACTGGTAGCTATAACATTGCCTACGGTGAAACAAGTGTCTTATTTGGAATCTTATTTGTTGCGGCGGCAATTGCACTTGCTCAAGGTTGGGATTTATTGACAATAGCAATTTACGGCTTTTTTGCGGGTTTAGTTGCGATCGTAGTGGGTATCCGCATCCTCAACTTGAATTTGACCAAGCAACCGCTTTTATCGGGAATCGGCTTTATTTTAACTGGATTAGGTGGTATTTTTGCAGCGCCAACTCTCTATTGGAAAACCAACCGAACCTGGCGGTTAATTGGCGTAGCAGTGCTAATAGTAGCCGCTCTAATTTGGGCATTGACTGGATATTTGTCTTACTGGAACCATTTAGAGAGTTTTCAAAAGTGGGTTCCAGCCCCAATGCGGTAGCCGATGCCAGCAATGATCTAGGCTAGAGACATAGTTAAAACCTTGCTTAAGAAAATATGCTGGACTTTCTTAATCCCCTCTTAAATCGCCATCCAGAGCGAGTCAAAGCCAACGTCGAACTTTACACATGGCAAACTTGTCCTTACTGCATTCGTGCCAAAATGCTGTTGTGGTGGAAAGGTGTAAATTTTACTGAATATAAAATCGACGGCGACGAAGCAGCCAGAGCTAAAATGGCAGAACGCGCTAACGGACGCCGTAGTGTACCACAAATTTTTATCAATAAGCAGCACATTGGCGGCTGCGATGACATCTATCAACTAGACACACAAAGTCAACTCGATCCTCTTTTAGCCCAAGCCGCTATTTAGCAATAGGATTAGCCCCTAACGGTTGGGTTGGTGATGCTATGTTGGGCAATTTTGGATTTTGAATTATTTAGCCGCAGACTTCTAGTACACTGTGGCGTCAGTTTGCCTAGCTTTAACGAGTTGCTCAAGCCTCTTGTTGTCTGGTTAATTGAGATAGTAGCTGGATTTACGCAGTGCTGTAGTAGTAGTCTGTCAAGTTTAAATTGATGGGGTAAACAAGTTCGTAGTAAGGACTAAAGTCCTTATTTTCTAGGGACTAAAGTCCTTACTACAAACCCTTTTGCACTAGCTTGACAAAGTACTAGTACGCCACGGCGTAAATAGCGCAAAGTCTGAGCGGCGGTTCCCGCCGATCAGAACTTTGCAAGACGAGCAACCATTTAAAATCCTTAAAAAGCCCATTCCATAATACTTTTGAATGAGTGACTTCCGCCTTGCGGTACTAGTGTACGGGCTATATACTTTTTTTTCTTGTAGGATAGGCGTCTCGCCCGTCCAAAGGCGGACGAGCGGCCCACCTTACAAAATTTGTTGAATTTTAAAATCTTTATTTTATATTGATCAGAATATGCTATCTAAATACACGGAATATCTTATACATAAACAATGGATGAGTTGTGCCCTAGAATTAGCAAAAGCTGCCGGTGATGCAGGTGAAGTCCCGGTAGGTGCTGTTATCATTGATTCAACTGGTAAATTACTGGCACAAGGAGAAAACAGAAAAGAGCGCGACAAAGATCCTACCGCTCATGCGGAAATTCTCGCTCTTAAGATAGCTGCAACAACTTTACAAAATTGGCATCTTAATGAATGCACTCTCTACGTAACTCTCGAGCCTTGCCCGATGTGTGCAGGTGCTATTGTACAAGCGCGTCTAGGATTACTTGTATATGGAGTAGACGATACAAAAACTGGCGCAATTCGTACAGTTATTAACATACCCGATAGCGCTGCTTCTAATCACCGTCTCCAGGTAATCGGAGGCATTCTAGAGTCAGCTTGTCGTCAACAGTTACAAGCTTGGTTTGCTACTAAGCGGCGTAGGGGAAACTAACGGACAGAGGTAAAACTGTCCATCTAGTACGACACAACTCACGCAAGAGAATCTACGGTGTAACTAATCAGGCTTTTCGTTAAATTTTACCCGTCAATCAGCTGCATTCGTCATGATGGAATTTTCCTCTTCATCCGATACCTGCCAGCACACAGCAGCAAATCCTCAGGTAGCTCGTACTACCTCAAGGGTTTCTCCTTGGTTAAGTCCTCTGGCATATTTATTAGGGCGTCACTGCCTATTACCATTATTCTTTGGGCAAATTAGCATAACCGGACAAAAAAATATCCCCACAACTGGGCCTGTGATCCTCGCGCCTACCCATCGGGCGCGTTGGGATGCATTGCTCGTACCCTACGCTACCGCTGATTGTCTGAGAGAACAAGACTTGCGGTTTATGGTAACTATTGACGAATGCCAAGGTTTGCAAGGCTGGTTTGTCCGACGTTTGGGGGGGTTTCCTGTAAATTCTAAGCATCCGTCAATCAGCACGCTGCGACATGGAGTTGAGCTACTTCAGCAGAAAAAAACCCTGGTGATTTTTCCAGAAGGTAACATTTTTCGTGATGGCCAAATTCACCAGTTGAAGCCGGGAATTGCTCGTCTTGCTTTGAGTGCTGAATCTAGTTATTCCGGGCTGGGAGTGAAAATCATACCCATAGGCATTAATTACAGCCAACCTTATCCAAATTGGGGTACAGATGTGAATATTCACATCTGTACCCCAATCAGAGTAGCGGATTACATGAACGGCTGTATAAAACAAGATGCCAAAAGCATCACAACTGATTTAGCAAAGGCACTGCAACAATTAATCCATCAAGAAACAAAAATTACTAATCATGCATTTGCAGAAATTACTAATTCTTAATCTTGTTAAAGTCAAAAGTCCTAAGATCGGCTCTTAACCATTAACCATTAACCATTAACCGTGCATGATTAAGAAACTGCACGTTTTCAAGGTTTGACACTAATTGCTAACTGCTATATCCATCCTGAATAAATCACAAAAAATTAGTGATATTTTGCAACCTTTGAGGATGTATATATATATAGATTACCCTATATTGATAGGATATTCAGCCAAATTGGCATTTTTTGAGCGAATAGCTCATAATTGTCTGCATACTGAATTGGTTGATGATAAATATTTTTACTATTTGGTCACACAGTTAAATGAAAGTCTTTGGATTCTCCGTAAACATGACTGCTAAAAACAAAATTTTGGGAAGCGCGGGCTGGGGACATCGCCATTTTTAATTGGTTTGGTGCGATGCCTACGGCGGGCTACGCATACGCAAATAGTTCAAACAGTGCTTTGGGAAGATTCTCCTGCCAAATCTCTTAGTTAACCTGAGATAATTATTGGGCAGGAAAGTCGGTAGCCAGACAGATGGTGAAGCAGTCTAAATCCTTTTCTCAAATCAACTCTTCGCCACCGCCTTGGCAAACTACTCCCAAGCTACTTGCTAGTAAACCGATGATTGACAAAATCAGAGTAATTAAGGTGTTAACCCAGTCCACTGTAGGTATTGCTGATCATGACTATTTAAGTTAGTTCCTATACAGGGGTACTGGGAACTCTATTAAACCGATTTTCAGTCCTAAATCAGAGATACTTAGGATGTAGCTTTGCTTTGTCCAAGACCAAAACAGAGTTAAGATACCCGAAGTTTCCATAACTTTTTTATCTAGTTGTCGCACTAATTGATCCCATGAACACTGCTGCCGCTGTTACCTTGATGCACCGTACTGTTTTATCAGTCATAGCAGTCCTCAACCTGCTATCACCTGTGAATGCTCAGGTACCACAGTTACCAGGCACTACCAGCCAACCACAACCGATTGACCCCAACGATCCCAATAACCTTCGCCCCATAACCCAAAATAACAGCCTTTTGAGCATTGAAGGAGGCGATCGCCTCGTAAAAGAGGCAGACCAAGCCGTTTCTGCTCAAAACTACCCCTTAGCTGCTAAGAAACTTCAAGAAGCACGTCAGGTTTATAATCAGCTATCTAATTTTTATCAAGAGTTAAATTCTAGCTTTTCGGGAATTGACAACAGAGTTTCTGATTCTCAGCGTCAAAAAGCTCTAGTAACAGCCCAAAAACGAGATGAAGCGACCTTTCAGCTAGCATTGGTACATCGGGCACAAAATCAGCCAGAATTAGCTGTACCGTTGTTGATTCAAATAATTAAAAGTCAAAACCCGACGCGGGATTTAGGCAAGAAAGCCTATAAACAGCTGTTTGAATTGGGTTTTGTAGATTCTCCCTATCCCAGAGAAGGTGGTGGTTCATCTTCCTCATCCAAAAAAAAATAAATTAAATTGACCTTGCCTGTTTTTTTCATCTCCCCGATCTTTCACATCCTTCTCTCCCTGAGCAGCACCTTGGAACGCCCCAGTGCTAGGATAGGATTATCTGCCGTAACTTTGAACCCAGCGTTCTCAAAAATCTACCTCAGAGACGCATTTATCGCTAGCCTTGCCAAAACCTGAAGTTGGCACAGGTATTTGCTCTATATCTGTTAATAATAGAAAAGTAAGTTTTTTCAGGAACAGCGATGATTAGTCCGCAGCAGGTTGAGGCAATGATCAAGGCGGAACTGCCAGACGCCCAGGTTCAGGTGCAAGACTTGACTGGTGGCGGTGACCACTATCAGGTAACAGTAGTTTCATCGCATTTTGCAGGTAAGGGACTAGTGCAGCAGCACCAGTTAGTTTATGGTGCTTTGGGGCAAGCTATGTCAACTGAAGCGATTCATGCCTTGGCAGTAAAAACATATACTCCCGAAACTTGGCAAGCAATACCAGCTTCGTAAACATAGAGTTAGGAATTAGGAGTTAGGAGTTATGAATTTTTAACTTCTGACTCGTAATCATTGAATGCAACATAGGAAACACAAATACCATGACGCCAGAACTCAAAGAGAAAATTGATAACTTGCTACAACAGAACAAGATTTTAGTTTTCATGAAGGGAAACAAGTTAATGCCCCAATGTGGTTTCTCCAACAACGTTGTGCAGATTCTCAATACCTTGGGAGTTCCTTTCGAGACAGTTGATGTTCTATCAGACTCTGAAATCCGTCAAGGAATTAAAGAATACTCTAACTGGCCGACAATTCCCCAAGTGTATATCAATGGTGAATTCCTCGGCGGTTCTGACATCTTGATTGAACTGTATCAAAAAGGTGAATTGCAGGAAAAGGTAGAAGTAGCACTAGCCTCGTAATGTCTCTTTACGCAAACCAGAGGGTATGCTGCTGAATTTGCGCTTCGCAATCAAGGCAATGTGCCGTTTTTAATGTCCTTGAAAAGGGAGATACTATTTCTTTCCCCTTTCAAGGGTTTTTTAATAGGTTTTTGACAAAAATACTTGACCTGTCTTGGAATTGATTTCAGGGCTAGTCAGCCCCAACTCTTGGAGACGCTACGCGAACGGGGAAGTAAAAAGTTAAAAGTCAAAAGTCAAAAGTTAAAAATCCCCTCAGTCGAATTGGCAAGACCAATATAGGGCTGAGGGGATGCGTTTTCTCAATACAATATCTCCAAAATGTCACACCACGGCAACCCATTGACGAATACAGATAATATGCTACAATTATCTGCGGTAATTAACGGTTACTATTAATGGCTAGGTAAATGGTACTTAGTAGTAATCGTGTTGTGGTTGTGGTTGCGGCACTGCAAAATTTGATCCATCGTACAAGTAGCGGCTGGCTTCCTCTTCTAAGCGATGAATCAGAAAAGGTTCAATGATGTTGCCATGTCGCAGTGCGGCTAGATATCCATCCAAATACATCCGCATATCATCCGTGCGATAACCGCGATTCCATAACTCGACGAAGGCGTCGGTGAGTCTTTGGTAATAGCGGATGGTTTGTGTGTCTTGGAGCATAACTGCTGTATTAATCTCTTTGGAATGAGAATTGTAAATGATTCACGCACAAATGTGAAGTGTAATTTCACTTTGGCATCAACTCAAAGTAGACACATCTACTTTGGGCATTACCCTCATAGCAGCTACAAGCTACTTTAATCCTATTCCAGAAAACATCGATTCTAGTTATCTGCTAAGTTATTTTTATAATTTTCACACTCAATAGCCCAATTGTATTGGTGTTATGTTCATGGATATGGGCACTAATTTTTGCGAAAAAAATCTCCTTTCATCATCAGGTTGAAAAGCTGTTGTAGTAACGGTTAGCTAGTTGGGTTATAGATATTTGCCAGATTACACCCATCTCAAAGCAGAATGTTAAGTTAAAAGAACTTTTGATAAGTCTAACAACACTTTCGAGAAATTTAATAAAAATTTAATAATATTTCTAATTGCCTTCCGGCAAGGCACAAATTAAAGATATTGCACTCTTTTTATGAGGAAATGTAAAGCTAATCGCAATTGAAGTAACAAAGGCTACAAAAGCTTAGAGATGGGCTTGTTACTTTGAAAGTCATCGACGCTAAGGGGTCTTGCCACTGTGGGTTCGGTTTGTATAGAAATCATTGAGGGGAATCCCCATCTGAGGTCGTTGCTGGGTTGGCATTTGCAACAACTGGAATACCGTGTACATCAAGCTGCCAGCATTTATCAAGCAAGGGAAGTATTTTTAAGCCATCAACCAACACTGGTCGTCTTGGATGCAGACCTGCCTGATGGTGATGGCATTGAGTTTTGTCGTTGGTTGCATCGTCAGCAGCAGCCTCTAATCTTAATGCTATCTGTCCGTAATAGTGAAGGTGATATCGTCGCAGGTTTAAAGGCGGGTGCAGATGATTATCTGAGCAAACCTTTTGGGATGCAAGAGTTTTTGGCACGGGTAGAGGCACTGATTCGCCGGAAGCGCACACCTACTGCACCAGCTTATTTGGATTATGGCACTTTGCAAATCGATTTAGTTCAGCGCCGTGTTCGCTTCCAAGGAGAGTTCATCGACTTAACGCCCCAAGAATTCAGTTTGCTGTACGTCTTGGCACAAGCTGGGGGAGTGCCTCTGAGTAGGTCGGAATTGTTGCGTCGTGCTTGGCCTGACGCTATCGATAACCCTCGTACCATTGATACTCACGTTTTGTCGCTGCGGAAAAAGGTTGAACTTGATCCCCGGCAACCCAACTTGATTCAAACTATCCGCAATGTAGGATACCGTTTTAACATGGAAATTTTGAATACCAATATTTCACAGTCACAAACAACAAAGTTAGCTAGAGAGAGATTTAGTAATCAACGTTCAACACTTAGTAGTAGTCAAGTGTGAATGGGGCATTGGGCATTGAGCATTGGGCATGGGGTGAGGGGGAGTAAGAAAACGACTCGTGATTCCTGTCTCCTGACTCATCCAAAATTTAAAATTCAAAATCGTCTTGAGCTTCTGCTTTAATCAAGCTTTCTCGTAATTCAACCCAGTTTATCTCAGAGACTCTTTGATTTGCGAATAAATGACCTTGTTGCAGGTGTAATAACCGAGTACAAAACATCTGGGCTAGTTCCAGTTGGTGATTTACCATCAGAATCGTGGTTTGATGAGTTTGACTCAACTGGGTTAAGACTTGCATTAGATGAGAAGCTGTACCAGTATCTAGGGCAGAGGTTGGCTCGTCTAATAATAATATTTTAGGCTGGATGACTAAGGCACGAGCGATCGCTACTAGTTGTCGTTGTCCAGCAGAAAGTTGCACCTCTGTTCGCCCTAACCATTCATTGGGAATGTGCAGTTGTTCTGTCCAGTGACTAACTCGTTGCTGAATTATCTGTTTGGGCAAACCACGCAAAACTAAAGGATAAGCCAAAGCTTGTTGAACTGTCATCCCCAACAGCTTGGATTCTTGCAATACAAGTACAAGCATCTGGCGTAACTTGATAACAGGAATTTGGCGATACTCTTGATTTTCTAGATAGATTTTGCCACTAGTGGGTTCAATTAGGCGGTTGAGGAGGCGTAATAATGAAGTTTTACCAGCACCAACTGGGCCTACAATTGCAATGCGTTCGTCGTGGAATACCTCCAAGGAAATATCTTGCAATATGGGGTATCCTTGCTGATTGCCTGGAAGTTGGGTTTTCAGGCTTGTAAACAGATTAACTTGCTCTAACCTTAGTGTGGCTTTTGCTGTGACATTATCCAAGTTCAATTTGGGAATGGGGAGTGGGGACTGGGGAACTCGGGGCGCTCTCTGGGGATAAGGGGCAATGGGGACTGGGGAAAAAGAATCAATGCCCCATGCCCTATGCCCAGTTCTAAGTTAATTGTCCAGTAGTTAAAGCTGTGGCGATCGCCCAGCCATCGACCAACACTAACAGTAGCGTGAATCCCAGTAAAATCAGATACATCCACGGTTGTGCTAAAGGGCGAACATCTGTAGTATCAATGCCTGTCTTTGCTTGCACAACTTGCACGAAACGGGCAAATCCGGCTACACGCATCGGTAATAAATAAGCTTTCCCATCCTGGCTGAGGAAATAATAAACCAGCCCTCCTTGACCAGTGGTGCGGGGTTTTAACTCTTTGACCTCTGACCAAGGTAAAAACCAGCCTTTACGAAAAAAGCCAGGCACCCAGGCGGGGTAAGTAACCTGAATTCCCTGGTCATCTACCATTACTTGTTCAGTCAATACAGCATACAAGGCAACTAAGCCGATGCTAATTCCTATCCACAATAATCCTGGGGGTACGGGTGCAGCTGTTACCTGCGATAAGAAGGGTAATGGGACTGTGAGTGCTATGTATAGACTCAGCAGTGTTATCCGAATCAAAGGAGACAGACGAAAAACAGAAGCTGAGATATTGGCTGAGTTTGCTGTCACGGCTCAATTACAATGCTTTTCTCCATTGTAGGGTAGGTCTATGTCCTACCTCGCCTGTCACACATAAGCTATGCCACTTTGAAATTGCAAATTATTTTTTAAGGTAAATACTTTTGCACTACAATCCAACCAGTAAGGGATACCCAGGCAAATCCTCCAAACAGAATAATATTTACGCCGATGTGTAAAGGTCTAGCCCAAGGTCGTCTGGCACTAATTTGCGTGGCACTGAAAGCAGACAGTAAAACTAATGCTACCACTATCAATCCAGCAACTAAATGTGATGAGTGACCCAAGGAACCAAAGTGACCGAAAGTGCCAACAATGCCGATCGCCAGCAGTAGTAGCACTAAACTTACCATGCTGATGCCCATTGTATAGTGCAGCGATCGCACCTCCCTATTTCCGCCCAGAAATGGGGTAATAAAAGGGAATTGCTGCGACGTTCTCGCCTGAAACATCCAAACGCCGGTGACTGCTAACATCAGATATGCCAGCAGGGACAACCCCATCGACCAGGCGGCTATTTTCCACAACCAAAGAAATGAAGGCAGATTCATAAGAATGATTGTAGATGGAGAGTGAGGGAGATGGGGGAGCAGGGGAACAATACCCAATGCCCAATGCCCAATGCCCAATGCCCAATGCCCAATGCCCAATGCCCAATGCCCAATGCCCAATGCCCAATGCCCAATGCCCAATGCCCA
>NZ_JBALCZ010000005.1:0-5998 GCF_036917615.1 Nostoc sp. | reverse complement strand
GCTGTTTAATATCAAAGATTGTTCATACTTTTGCTAAGTCTCTGATTCACTCAGCCCTGCTGGGTCTTTTTGCATGGCTTAGTCTAAACTCCAGTGATGAGTGTGTTCCGCGACCCTTAAAACGTGAACTCACTGATTATGAGGTACGCACAGTAGTTGTGCAGATGGGATGATCAGGCAAAAAGAATGGCGAACTGTTGCAACTAATGGCACTGGAGAATTTCACGATTCTCCTGACAACAGACCAAAACTTACGATATCAGCAAAACTTGCAACAGCCTGGAGTTGCGATCGTTGTTGTGATAGCGTCTAGTAATCGCTTGGCTGATTTGGTTCCATTAATACCCAGTGTTCGCAGTGTCCTAGCAACGATCGCTCTGGGTGTGGTTGTTGAAATCAGAGATTTTTGACGCGTTGGCGCAGCCCAACCTAGGCATCGCTTTATGCAACAACTCTATTCTTTGTGATGATGAAACCGAATTCCTAAAAAAATGTCGTAAACAAACTCAAAAAAGTCTTTTTTCTGCAACAATCCTGAAGTTTGATAACAGCCTTTTTCATCTAACAGAGGCCTCATCAGATAATAGCTGGGCTGATAATTATACCAAGGAATAGAAGGCCACAGATGATGAATTAAGTGGTAATTCTGTCCCATAATCAGGATATTCAGAATTGGGTTAGGATAAACACGAGCATTTTTCCAGCGATCGCGCTCCGCAAAAGGACGATGGGGCAAATAGTCAAAAAATAATCCCAGTGCTATCCCCACCACAAAAGCCGGTATAAACCAAAAATTAAGAATGTAACCCAAAAAGTTGTATTGCACTGAGATATAAACAATTACACCGACAATCAAACGGCTGATGAACCATTCTAATAGCTCATATTTACGCCATAGTCGCCGTTGAAAGAAAAACACCTCGTGGTACAAAAACCGCACTGCAATTAGCCACAGCGGTCCACCAGTAGAAACATAATGATCTGGGTCGTTTTCGGGATGATTAACATGGGCATGGTGCTGTAAATGCACCCGCGTAAATACTGGAAAAGCAAAAGCTAGCATCAACGCACTGCCATGCCCTAACATCCCATTAATCATCCGGTTGCGATGGGCAGATTGGTGACAGGCGTCGTGAATTACCGTCCCAGCACAATGCAAGGCAATAGTGTTAATGCTAAAGCACAGCCAGTGCGGCCATTCCCAAAGCCAGTAACCGAAGTTAGATAACACCAGCATTGCCACAGCTACGAAAAATAGCAGTAGCGTGGGATTGAAATCACCAGGAGGCGCTAAAAATTCCTTGGGTGGGATTGTCAGTGGCTTTTGTGCCTCCGATGTGATCATCTGTAACAGTGACTCCTTGTTTATCAAACATTACGAATATACGATAAATATTAGGTAATAATAAAGTTTTGCAAATTTTTGTATAGCAAGATTTATCTACAGCTTTGCATATCAGCAGATGAATAACGCTATGATTCCAGACGAAGACTAGTCTTTACTGATAAGTGGGGTATGACAATTGGCAAGAAGTTGATGGGATAAACTCCTTCTTAGGGAGGATGGATACAAGATTGATGTACTATATCTAGTCTATCCCACAGTTCTCACTCTCCCATAAACACTCTCTAACTGCTTATATCTATTGATATAGCAGTGACTGAAAAGGAGATGCCACTTAAGGTACTATGACTTCCCAGATAGCTCCCTAACTTCAGCCCCTATGCAATTAAGAGATTCTCTGCGTCGGACAAAAATTGTCGCTACTATTGGCCCTGCCACTAGCAGTCCTGAAATGCTCAAGGCGATTATTGAAGCGGGAGCCACAACGCTGCGGCTAAACTTCTCCCACGGAACTCATGCCGACCATCAGCGTAGTATTCGCTTAATTCGGCAAACCGCCTTTGAACTAAATCAGCCAGTGGCTATTCTCCAAGACTTGCAGGGCCCAAAAATTCGCTTGGGGAAGTTTGATAATGGGTCTATAGTTTTGGCAAAAGGCGATCGCTTCACCTTGACAAATCGTCCGGTTGTAGGTACTCAGGAAATTAGCTGTGTCACCTACGATTATTTAGCCGAAGAAGTCCCGGTTGGCGCAAAAATTCTCCTTGATGATGGACGAGTAGAAATGCTCGTAGAGGAGATTAACCGGGACAAAGGTGATTTGCATTGTCGGATCACCGTGCCGGGTAAACTTTCTAACAATAAAGGTGTAAACTTTCCCGGCGTTTACCTGTCAATTAAGGCAATGACCGACAAAGACCGAGAGGATCTGATGTTTGGTCTAGATCAGGGTGTAGATTGGGTGGCACTTTCTTTTGTCCGCAATCCGCAGGACATGATCGAAATTAAAGAATTAATTTCTAGTACAGGCAAGCAAGTGCCAGTGGTTGCCAAAATTGAAAAGCACGAAGCCATCGAACAAATGGAGGCGATTCTGGCTTTGTGTGATGGCGTGATGGTAGCCAGAGGCGACTTAGGGGTGGAATTGCCAGCAGAAGATGTTCCGGTACTCCAAAAGCGGCTAATTGCCACAGCAAATCGCTTGGGGATTCCGATCATCACCGCTACTCAGATGTTAGACAGCATGGTGAGCAATCCTCGTCCCACTCGCGCTGAAGTTTCGGATGTGGCAAATGCGATTTTAGACGGCACGGACGCGGTGATGCTCTCCAATGAAACCGCCGTGGGTAGCTTCCCTGTAGAAGCAGTGGCGACGATGGCGCGAATTGCCGAACGTATGGAGCAGGAAGAAGCCCAACACTTAAACTCACGTTCTTTGAGAGATGCCAGACGCTCCATTCCCAATGCGATTAGTCAAGCTGTAGGTCAAATTGCCGAACAACTAGGCGCAGCGGCCATCATGACTCTAACGCAAACCGGGGCAACAGCTCGCAATGTCTCTAAGTTCCGCCCCCAGACACCGATTTTGGCAGTGACACCCCATGTGAATGTGGCACGGCAGCTACAAATGGTGTGGGGAGTAAAACCGCTGTTGGTGCTAGGATTACCTTCCACTGGTCAGACATTTCAAGCTGCGATCAACGTGGCTCAAGAACTTAAGTTACTGTCTGAGGGAGATTTAGTAGTGATGAGCGCTGGCACACTCCAGGGAATTTCCGGCTCTACAGATTTGATTAAGGTAGAGGTGGTGACGGCAATACTAGGTCACGGAATTGGACTGGGTCAAGGTTCAGTGAGTGGTCGCGCCCGGGTGGCTAATACTGGCATGGATGTTAGTAACTTTAATCCCGGAGACATATTGGTTGCACCCCGCACTAGCGCCGATTTTGTCGAGGCAATTCGGAAAGCTGCCGGGATTATTACCGAAGATGAAAGTCTCACAAGTCACGCAGCAGTCATTGGCTTGCGTCTCGGTGTGCCAGTGATTGTCGGCGTGAAGCAAGCAGCGCAGGTGATTCGGGATGGAGCGATTATAACGCTGGATCTGCAACGGGGTTTGATTTACTCTGGGGCAGTGAGAACGCCTTAGGACTGGGGACAGTGGGAGCAGGGAGCAGGGAGCAGGGAGCAGGGGGGAAATAACTAATACCCAATGCCCAATACTTCTCTACGAAAGGCTGCGCCCTAAGCGTAGCTATGCCGCAGGCTTTACGACGCCGCTCAGTACAAGTGCCCCATGACCCATGCCCTGTTTGCCCAATGCCAATGCCTTTATCCAACAGTTGCGATCGCTACTCCAAGCCATCCAGCAAAGTTTTGCTGCTGTATAGAGTCAGGATGATCAACAGGTTTTACTTGATATCGAGTGGGACGTGGTGAGGTGAGAAAAATGGAATAAGTACGTAGTTCGTCTTGGTGAAAAACTGTGACTTCAATTTTATCGTTTGGTTGGTAATCTCTCAGGCGATCGCTTAAGCCATTCCCCATTACCTTAATCCCATCAATTGCTAGTAACTCATCACCTGCATCAATTCCCCCTGTTTGTGCAGGTGAACCAGTTTCCACAAACTTAATCAGCTCCCGCCCATTCTCTGTATTTATTCTCACACCCAGGTAAGGTTCTTCTTGCTGATCAGCTACCAACTGCAAGCCAAAGGGTTCTAAGTACTGATTCAAGGGCAAATCGTCAGTGCCATCAATGTAGCGTTTAAAGAAATCAGTCAAATCGATTCCGGCAACAGATTCTATAACTTCCTGCAACTGATCTGGAGTATAGCCAATCTCAGCTTGTCCAAATTGCTGCCACATTTTCAGGATTACGTCATCGAGGGAGCGCTGATTGTGGTGAGTAGAGCGAATCAGTAAATCCAGCAACAACGATACCATTTCTCCCTTTAAATAATAGGAAATTTGGGAATTACCGCTATTGGCATCTGGACGATAGAGTTTTATCCAGGCATCAAAACTTGACTCGGAAACAGGTTGTACCTTGCGCCCCGGTGTCGTTTCATATCTAGTAATTTCCTTACCCAAGTTATTCAAATACGACTTAACATCAAAAATTCCTGCCCGCAAAGGAATTAACAAGTCGTAGTAACTAGTAGTCCCCTCACAAAACCACAATGATGGTGTGTAGTTTTCTTGGTCGTAATCAAAAACCTCTAATGCTTTTGGGCGAATTCGCTTGACATTCCATAAGTGAAAGAACTCGTGTGCTACCAATTGGATAAAGCGATCATACTTTTCCTGAGCGCGAAACCCAAAACGGTGGTAAATTAAGGAGCAAGAATTTTTATGCTCCAAACCGCCAAAAGCTTGGCTAAATAAATGTAGCAGAAATACGTATCGTTCATAAGGCAAACCGCCGAACATCTGCGCTTCTACCTGGACAATTTTTTGGATATCAGCAATCATCTGCTGGGCTTCAACATTTCCCTGTCCCCAGATTGCCAGTTCATGGGGTTTTCCTAACACCTCAAATTTATACAATTGGTGGCTACCAATCTCAAAGGGAGTATCCACCAAAGTATCAAAATCGCCAGCCAAGAAAGTATTTTTTTCCTCACCAACAGGTGGTAAAGCAGTAGTTACCTGCCATTCCCGACGTGGTGGTACGATGGTGACGCGAATGGGTTGCTTATCCCAGTCCAGTATTCTAAAAAATAGTGCCGCTCCATTGAAATAACCGTGGGTGGCATCCAAGTGATTTGTCCGTACCGATAGCTCATTCGCAAAAATGCGGTAACGTACAGTTAATTCGGAAACACCCGTTTTGTTTACCTGCCAGTGATTTTTACTGATTTTCCGCCAAGGTAAAGGCTTATCCTCTGCAAAAGCCCCAAAATCCTGTAAATTTTTGGCGTATTCCCGGACTAAGTAGGAGCCGGGTGTCCACACCGGCAATTTTAAATCGAGAATTGGCGAGGGGTAATCGACAAGGCGTAAAGTTACCTCAAACAGATGGGTTTCTGGTTGGGACATTGCCACCAGGTAATGAATCGTTGGCCCAGTTTCCTGGATGTAGACGTTGGGACGAGTTGCTGTTGCTTCGGTCATCTTGTTTGCTGAGGTAATTTGTTAATGGGCTACGCTTTGCAAACGCAGCGGAGTGTCTCGCAGAGAAGACAGTAATTCGTAGTTAAGACCTCACTGATAAATCCGCTTGCTCTCAAATAAAGATTACACTTTATTTCTTTTGCATAACTAATATAGTAATTATGCATTGTACATAATTAGTACAAGCAATTTGGGTATTTCGGTTGTATCTTCTGGGCGTTTATCGAAAATCGAAAATCCATGACACCTTCTGATCTAAAAGCATATTTAGACAACCTTATCCGTAAAAACTTGCAAATTAGTACGATGATTTGGGGGCCTCCTGGCATTGGCAAATCAAGCATCGTCGGACAGATAGCTCAAGAGTATGATATCGATTTTGTGGATGTACGCCTGAGTCAACTCGCGCCCACTGACTTGCGCGGTTTATCCGTTGCTGAAGATGGTTGAGTCGATGGGGGATATTATTCCCCGCACCTCTCAGTTAGATCCGTGCGTACCCGTTTCCGTGTACACGGCTCCCGATGTTCTTAGCTT
>NZ_JBALCZ010000004.1:0-73106 GCF_036917615.1 Nostoc sp. | reverse complement strand
TTCCACAACCGCACCGTGCCGTCAGTACCGCCACTGACAATCGTCTGCCCATCGGCGCTGATGGCGACAGAAAAGACATAACGTTCATGACCACGCAAAGGTTCAGCTAAGGTCTGACCTTGCAGGTTCCACAACCGCACCGTGCCGTCAGTACCGCCACTGACAATCGTCTGCCCATCGGCGCTGATGGCGACAGAAAAGACATAACGTTCATGACCACGTAAAGGTTCAGCTAAGGTCTGACCTTGCAGGTTCCACAACCGCACAGTGCCGTCTTCACCGCCACTGACAATAGTCTGCCCATCGGCGCTGATGGCGACAGAAAAGACATAACCTTCATGACCACGGAAGGGAATGGAGACTCTTGCTTTATTCGTCACTTGATTCAAACTGTTCTGAACTGGTGCGAGAATCTGCTGGGGTAGTTTCTCCAGATTTTCACCCATAGCTTGAATTGCCAAAACTAGACTTTCTAGGGGTTGGACTGTCAATAAATTCTCTACCCTAGCGGCTTTCTCTCGCAATCGTGATTCAGTGAGTGCCGTTTCCAGTTCGGCAATGCGGTCTTTTTCATGGGCATCGCTGCGCTGGTAAAAATCCTCATCTTCTTGGGGTGATTGTAAATGGGGCTGCAATTGTTGCCAGCTATCCCTCACTTCCGCCAGCAATCCCCCTTGCATTAAATATTTGTCATCCTGCCTTTTGTTCACCCATTCCCGCCGCGCATCTTCTAAGCGATCGCTCAACCGCCGCAAATCTCGATCTTGTTGTCGCCACCAAGCAAACTGCTGCCAACCTTCAATTAAAGCTTCATGGGCTAAATCAATCCAGGCTTGTCCTTGTTCATCTTTCCCTGTAACCAACAAGCGTCCCTTAACTAATCCCGCTTCCCCATCTATTAACTCACTAAGTTCTTGCTGCTGATTGGCGTCATCACCTGCAATATTTAATAGTGTGGCTTTTGGTTGGCGCTGTCGGGTGTCTTTTTCCCCCTCTCCCGTTCGCACTAAGCGCAGAAAAATTCGTCCAATCCATTCTTTCTCCTGCTGAGTGCGTTTTTGGGTTGGCAATTCCTCCTCAAAATCTCCGTAAAGATAAACTTTTTCTGCATGGAGATTCAACGCCCCAGTTAATCCTCCCAACTTTTCATATTCTTCTAGAGTGAGTTGATGTTGATTGCGATCACGTTTCTCCCAGAGTTTGGTTAAAGCAAACTCCAACAGAGGCAAAAACCCTGGTTCTTGTTTCACATCTTCTAAAATCTTCAGTATTAGCCCTTCTTCAACACTATGACCTTGAAGTTTGGCTGGTTCGGCGATCGTGTCCTTTAAATCAACTCCGGTTAAAGGTGGCATATAAACTGCCTGGGTTTGAATTAACTGAGTCAGGGAGGGATATTGCAAACAGGGTTCGAGAAAATCCGCTCGCATGGTAATCACAACTGCTAACCGCGAATCGGTAATCTCTACTACCTGAGTCAGTAAGTCAATAAATCTCTGCTTTTCTTGCTGACTAGCACCGCCAGTAAATACTTCCTCAAACTGATCCACCACGAGCAATAATTTCTCTGCGCCTGGGAGATTTTCGATAATTTCAGGTAAATTATTTGGGTAATTATTACTCAATGTCTGAAACTGCTTCTGTTTATTAGCCTGTTTAAAACATTGTTTAAAAGCTGTTTTTAATTCTTCTAAAGGTTCAAATCCCGGTTTGATTGGTTCTATAACTTGCCAATCCCGATTATTTAATAATTCTGGAATCAAACCCGCCTGAACTACAGAAGATTTACCACTCCCGGAAGCGCCAATAATCGGAACAAAGGGATTTTGTGCCAGTTTCCCCAGAATCTTCCTCACAACCTGCTTGCGCCCAAAGAAAAACTGTTTTTGTTCCGCTTCAAAGGCTTTTAAACCTTGGTAAGGACATTCATCTTTGACTTCAAACGTTTGAACTTGTCTTTGATTCTTGTAGGTAATTAGAGTAATGGAACGCCCCCAACCCATGCGGATTGGTTCTTGACCACTACTTTTAAGTTCTGTGGCAAGTATATCGAAGAGGCGATCGCCTGTGACTTTTCCATGATCATTAGTGTTCTCTGGTGACAACCCAGTCAGCAAAGCTGTTGTAAAAATACTGTGTTGTGCGCTTTTTATGGCGTATGCTTCTTGAAAACGTCTGCAAGCAGCGATAAAGTAGTAATCGCGCTGTGAACTAAAGGCAGTAAGAGTTTTTTCGATGAGATTGCGTTCTAAAAATTCACCGCTATGACAGCAATCTAACAGCACTACTAAACTACTCAGGTCGGAATCTCTAATTAAATTGTTCAGACTCAGAAGACTAATCCCGCCTGTTTGTTGAATAATTTCCTTGCCTTGAGTGACAATTGTCAAGTCAGAAGTCGCTAGATATGCTTGTTGTATTCCTAAGCTGTCAGATACGGTGATGCCATGCCCTGTAAAGTAAATTAGGGCTTCGTTTTTAACTGCTTGTTGTTGGAAAAGTGTTTTTAAATCTTCAGCCAACTTAGTTGTACTAACTTGCCCTTTGAGAACAGTGATATACTCAAAATCACCATGCGCTTTTAGTACCTGCGCGACTGCTTCTGCATCCGTAGCTGGTTTTGTGAGGTTGGGAAGTCCCTTCGTATAATCTGTAATGCCAACTACAAGCGCGTAACGAGCCATTTATACATATTTAAGTTGTCTGTTACAGAATAAGATAACTTAAATACACCTAAAATCTGAGGGCTTGATGTCGAACATAGAACGTTTAGTCTTTGAAGAAGACGGGGAAATCTATACAATTCTGTTCGAGTCGAAGGAAACGCCAAATGTTCCAAAAGTAGTCACACCGGAGGTTGATGAAAATAAAGAATCCTACGGCTGGCGGGAAGAGGCATCTGTCAAGATTGAGGAAGTTCACCATCAAATTCGAGCTTATACTAAATATGCTATTGGCGCTTTTAAAAATTTAGATGTAGCTGAAGTTGAAGAGATTACTCTGAAGTTTGGCTTGAAGATAGGCGGAAAAACTGGTATACCCTTCGTGACTGAAGGTTCGGCAGAGAGTAATTTTGAAATCGAGGTGAAGTGTAAGTTTCCTGAGAAGAAGCAAAATTCCAGCACTTGAGGTTTTGCTTTAGCAGGGATAAGCTTTATACGTTCAACTCTGCTAGGAATTATGGAAGCGATGTCTTTGATGGGCTATTCGGTATCGTCCTTCACTCACAATAATTGACCCTTGAATCTTAGATGTTGCAGTTCTAAGCATGAAGTTTCGAGTTCAAAGGGTAAGCGTAGACGCACAGTACAAAGTCGGAGGCTGCGAAACTTTAGGCTTGTCGTCAGACTATTGCCTTTCACTTATACCAGTTCTCTATGAAGATGCACAGAATAAAACACTTGAAATTTCGTGCCTGACAAAAGAATTATTCTATGCAGGCTCACATAGATTTGGTATTACCACCATTAACATTGTCTTATTCTTGGCGATCGCACCATTAGTCACCAAAGAAGATTCAGAACGTGATGCCTGCGTTAAGCTACGTCAACGCAGGATTGAGCTCAGTAGAGTTCATGATGGATATCAATATCAAGCAAAATGATAACTTCTTCCTCGGTTTGACGATCGGTTTCGAGTGAAAACACAATTCGGCAGTCGTAACCACAGGAACAGGCGCTTAATCCCGATAATTCACCTTCAAGAGAGTGTGTAGTAAGTCGGGGTAGAAAAATATCCTCTTGCATCTGTTCTAAGGTGTCTTCAATTCTTTCTTGTAGCTGAGGATTAGGGAGAACTAACTTACGGAACGATCGCTTGAATTTCGGGGTTATAACTAATTGTCTCATTCACTTTCTGACAGTATTGTTCGTAATTCTGTAATCACTTCTGCAACAGACTGATGGGACAGTTGACCTTGATGAAAAGCAGCGATCGCAAGTTTCGCATCCTGTGCAATTTCTTGGCGACGAGTTTCGATCAGGCGATTCTTGATAATTTCTATGAGCATTTCTTGCTGTTCTGGCGGGAGTTGGCTGATTGTATCGAGTGCTTGTTCCAGAGTTACCATACTGCTGTGATTCTTTTTTAAATTTAGATTTAATTGTACTTCAAGCTAACCAAACCCAAGCTACGATAGCAGCAATGCTTACGGCGGGCTACGCAATTATGCGTTCACCGAAACCCTTGTAGAGACGCAATATTTCACGTCTCTACATTCTTTTGCAAAGATGTCTAATTGTCCCACTTCATACCAGTAAATTGTGCGATCGCCTGAAGCGAATATATTCTGATTCAATGCTTTGGAGTTGAGCGACTGAGTAATTGCTTGACCCAGATTATTCAAACGATACTAATAAACACTGTTATATACCCTGATACTAGACGGCAATGATTAGTGTTGTATAAGTTACAGTTACCAAAACTGCAACGGCTATGAAATCCCAGGCTGCTCAAGACTATTCTAGGTAAGTAGAAACTTCAGATATAACAGAACAAATTTAGTCTCAGGATTTAAGCATGTCTTACCCGATTCAGTTAAAAATGTGGCAGCGAGTCAGTATTGTAACACTGTTGTTATTAATACCGTCAGTAGGAATTGCGATTTTTCGTCAGTCTGTTATGGTTGCGGTTCCAGCCAATCAGACTGCTCCCAGTTCTACCCCAACAACCTCGATTCTACCCAATCACCATGACTACCAAGCACTCCAGGCATTGGTACAACAGTATAGTTGTGTCGTCCCCGTCCAAAACTTTGGCACACTTCCTGTAACCCGGACTGAGTTTGCCGCAGTCTTGAATGCCTGTCTAAATCGGAGCAATGAGCTAATAGCGACTGACCCCAAGATAGTTACCCCAGCGGATATGAAAACTCTGCAACGCTTGCAGTCTGAATTTGCACCGGAGTTAGCAACCCTAAGAAATCCGAGAGATGAATTGGAAGCTCGTAGTCCCATGACTCCTACTCAGACTACCAGAGAACGTACTCAAGCTGAGTCTACCCGAAAGACTCAACCCTTACCCACGGCCCCACCCGTTAGCATTCCGTCTGACTCATCTGTCCTTCCTCAAGGTGCTAACCGTGCGAATATTCCTGAACTCCAAGCTGGTAGCAGTATTGGAAGGGTTGCCCCTGAGCCGCAAACAGGTAGCAGATTCAATACAGAAAATTACGACCGGATTGAGGATAATCCCTTTCATCGCGTCAGTAATGACCCCCTTTCCACCTTTTCCATTGATGTAGATACAGCATCCTACAGCAACGTGCGACGATTTATTACTCAAGGGGAATTACCACCCAAGGATGCAGTGCGAATTGAGGAACTGATCAACTATTTTACTTACAATTATCCCCAACCAAAAGGCGAACGCCCTTTTTCTGTCACCACTGAAGTTGCTGCTGCTCCCTGGAATCCTGAACACAAGCTGGTAGAGGTGGGTTTGCAAGGTAAACGCCTAGAGAGTGAAACCTTACCACCCAGCAACCTAGTATTTCTGATTGATGTCTCCGGTTCTATGGATGACCCCAACAAATTACCCTTGGTGCAACAGTCCCTGAAATTGCTGGTAAATAAACTACGTCCTGAAGACCGGGTAAGTTTGGTAGTCTATGCTGGGAATGCTGGATTGGTGTTACCTGCTACTCCTGGTAGTCAGAAATCAAAAATTCTGGCGGCAATTGACCGCTTGGAGGCTGGAGGCTCCACTGCTGGCGGTCAGGGCATTGAACTAGCTTACAAGATAGCCAAACAAAGCTTCCTCAAGTCTGGTAATAACAGAGTAATTTTAGCTACCGATGGAGATTTTAACGTTGGGGTTTCCAGTGATGCCGACCTGACGCGATTAATTGAACAGAAGCGAGACCAGGGAATTTTCCTGACGGTGTTGGGATTTGGCACCGGCAATTATAAGGACGGAAAAATGGAGCAACTGGCTGATAAGGGTAACGGTAACTACGCTTACATCGATACCCTATTGGAAGCCAAAAAGGTTTTAGTTAATGATCTGAGGGGAACTCTGTTTACCATTGCCAAAGATGTGAAAATTCAGGTGGAATTTAATCCGGCGAAAGTTCAAGCATATCGCTTGATTGGCTACGAAAACCGCCTGCTGCAAAACCAGGATTTCAATGATGATAAGAAAGATGCAGGGGATATTGGATCTGGTCATTCTGTCACAGCACTTTATGAAATAATTCCCACTGGTACGAAGAGTGATGTGAAACTGCCGGAGATAGACCCCTTGCGCTATCAGCGTTCTGGTGAAACTGCCCCGGATGCTGCTGGTAATGAGTTGATGCAGGTGAAACTACGCTATAAATTGCCCCAGGACAGCACTAGTCAACTAATTACCCAAACCATCCAAGATGATGATTTGAGAGCCGACCAGATACCCTCCACAAACCTGAGATTTGCTGCGGCGGTGGCTACCTTTGGGATGGTGCTACGTGACTCTGAGTATAAGGGGAATGCTAACTATGATTTGGTGATGAAATTGGCAACTCAAGGGAAGGGGGAAGACCAGGAGGGCTATCGGGGTGAATTCATTCGCCTGGTGGAGCAATCTAGGGGGTTGATTACCAAGAAATGATTTGGATTGGTTTTACAGCATTTTTCAGGTATTTAGACCACAACTGAGACGGGGAGTAGGGAGTGGTGTAGTTCAATTATTTGAAAAGCGCTGTAATATCTTGGAGATATTCATAACCCACACCAAAACAGCAAGAGCGAATAGCGTGCCCCTGGCGATCGCTCTCCACTGTATTGATAAAAGAGCTTTTCCCCCTGCACCCTTGCCGTGTAGCGAAGTGAAATATAGATATTAGAGCCAACACCCAAATCTGAAAGATTGGGTGTCTCGAATCAGTCGTGGGACAGAGCCACTATGGGATTCGTCAATTGTTAGAGAGACGGCTGACTGTAACTAAGTTGAACATACTGATGATTGAGTCGGCTGCTATTAAGAGGAACAACACTTTTTCTTAAGGAGCGATATCTCTTGAATTGCCGTATCTAGAGGTATCTAGCGGTTCCCTTAAGTACAAGAGTCTGATATGACTGTAATTGTCCAAACATGGGAGTACGGATAGTTCCTGATGTTTTTCCAGTAGTTAAAATGGCTTCGGTTTGGACAGGAGCTTCTCGGTTACCAATAACTAAGTTGATAATTGGTATGAGTAAGGTCAGTCTGACTATATTTCCTCCAAAGTTAGGGTTTGGTGGTTTGCTAATAATTACCGTGAGTAGTGTACCGATATCAGTATCTAATGTCTGAATTTGATTACCACTGAAATGAAGGGAAATATTTTGAGTTCTGTAATCAAGCTGTGCAACTCCATTGAGAATTGCATACTTGATGTCAATACCTTCGCCCTTAAGTTCAAACTCATTTGGTCGTTGCACAACAATTGCTTGTGCTGGCTTTGTGGATTTGGGAATCAAAAAAGATACCAGTGATGTCGTGGTTAAGCCAGCCACAAAGGTGAGAGCAGTTTTGAGAATTTGACGACGCGGCGGATTTGAAGATATATCTTTTAGGTTAGGGTTCATAATTGCCAAATGCCAGAAAGTAAAATTATTATCTTTTCAATTATCCCAATAAATTACCCGATTGTAGTGACAAACTGTAAAATCTTGATGATGATAATAATAAGCATCTGTTATTTAAGACTCATAAATGATAATCTAAACCATTTATAAACAGACATTTATCTTTAGATAAAGAAAAATATTAGTGAGAGAAATGCTGGAGAATCTTCCGAGTAAATATAAATAAAGAGTAGATAAAGAGTAGATAAAGATTTGATTAAATGCTGAATATTTGGAAATAGCGGGTGGCAGCAATTTCTGGCAAGATGGGGCAGAAAACTGAAACCTTCCTTCCGGGGTGTAGGAAAGCGGTTGAAATTTAGTTCCCATTCTTCTGTAGATTGGTTTTCTAGACGGAAACTTTCAGCGAAGTTTTTTGAGGAGTCTGGGGTTGGTTTTGCCCTGTCTTGAAGGAATTTTTTGCTCTCAAATTTCAATGATTAGCTTGGAGAAAAAAAGGGTATTTGCTCGTTGTTGTCCGGGATGAAAATCAGCGATACCACGTCGAAAACTAGAGAGAGTACTAGTAAATCCGAAGCGCAACCAAGATATTCCCGCAATAGTTGCAGCTTGAAACATTAGACACCGAAAATAAGCGATCGCCAGTTTTACCAGTTCAAGTACCGTCACTCTAAATGAACAAGCTGTCGTCACGAAAATCACGCTGTTATGGAAAATTTAGTCCAAAAGTAGCTCTATTCAGTTGGCACAGGTGAATAATGTTGTGCCCCTGAGACAATGTGTACTACAAACAACTTGAGAAAAATCGCACATCGCGCTAGTCTTCATTGACGTAACTGCACGCTGTAACATTAGGCGATGACAAATCAACTTTCCCTAGAAATTCCCTCTTGCACTTGGAGCCGTCCCATCGGTTTAGGCTGGGACAAACCTTATACCGTCCGCTATACAAGTAATACCGATGATGGCCCTTGGCATGGTATGCCTTTAGGCGGCTTTGGTGCAGGTTGCATCGGTCGTTCTTCACGGGGAGATTTTAACCTGTGGCACATCGACGGCGGTGAGCATACCTTTAAAAACGTTCCCGCCTGTCAATTCAGTGTGTTTGAATCCAATAGCACATCTTCCCAAGCCTACGCTTTATCTACGCAAGCGCCCGATGACAGCACTCTCAAGGCTTGGCAGTGGTATCCGACACTTACGGGCACTGAGAGGACGGGCAATTATCAGGCGCTATACCCGCGTAGCTGGTTTGTGTATGAAAATGTATTTCAAGCCCAGTTGACTTGTGAGCAGTTTTCACCAATCTGGGCAGGCAATTACCAAGAAACTAGCTACCCTGTGGCGATATTCCTCTGGAATGCCCACAACCCCACAGATGCACCGATTACTCTCAGCATTATGCTCAGTTGGCAAAATATGGTGGGCTGGTTTACTAATGCCCTCAAATCTCCCCAAGTGCGAGTCCGCGATGATGGTAGTCCGGTTTACGAATACCAACCGCGCTGGGGTGAAAGTCAAGGGAACTATAACCAGATAGTTGAAAATACACAACAGTTTGGCTGTCTTTTCGGTCGGGTTGGTAGTGATGCTTTACAAGAAGGCGATGGAACCTGGTGTATTGCGACCCTGAAGCATCCCCAGGTGGAAGTATTTCACCACAGCCGGTGGAATCCTGAAGGAACGGGTGAGGAGGTGTGGCAAAGCTTTGCTAAAGATGGTTCTTTGCCTAATTATCTAGATACGACAGCAACAGAAAATACACAATTAGGGGCTGCGATGGCTACGCCGGCCGCAGGCATCGCACTCCGTTTCACTCTCCAACCAGGGGAAACTCTCGAAATCCCCTTTGTGCTTGCTTGGGATTTGCCGATCACAGAATTTGCTGCTGGAGTTAACTATTACCGTAGATATACAGACTTTTGGGGTAAAAGTGGTAACAACGCTTGGGCGATCGCATCTACTGCGCTACAAGAATATCAAACCTGGCGATCGCAAATTCAAAGTTGGCAAAAACCCATTCTCGACCGGGAAGATTTACGCGACTGGTTTAAGATGGCTCTATTTAATGAGCTTTACGACCTCACTAGCGGCGGTACTCTCTGGAGTGCAGCGTCAGAACTTGACCCCATCGGTCAGTTTGCGGTGCTAGAGTGCTTAGATTACCGTTGGTATGAAAGTTTAGATGTGCGGTTGTATGGCTCTTTTGGGCTGCTGATGTTGTTTCCAGAACTGGAAAAGTCGGTAATGCGGGCATTTGCACGGGCTATTCCTAAAGGTGATGATACTCCCCGAATAATTGGCTATTACATGACAATTAAGGCAGAAAGCCCGATTGCAGTTCGCAAAGTCGTAGGTGCAACACCCCACGATTTAGGCGCACCGAATGAACATGTCTGGGAGAAAACCAATTACACCAGCTATCAAGACTGCAATTTATGGAAAGATTTAAGTAGTGATTTTGTCTTGCAAGTATACCGTGATTTTCTGCTCACGGGTGCTGACGATGTGGAATTCTTGGCAGATTGTTGGAATGCGATCGTTCAAACCCTCGATTACTTGAAAACTTTTGACCTTGATGGCGATGGGATTCCCGAAAATTCTGGTGCGCCTGACCAAACCTTTGATGATTGGCGGTTGCAGGGTGTCAGCGCCTATTGTGGTGGGTTGTGGTTAGCGGCGCTGGAGGCTGCGATCGCTATCAGCGATATTTTATTAACTTACCAGACAGGTAACACAGCAGAGTTGGCAGCGCAAAAATCCACTTATGAAACTTGGTTACACCAATCTCTTCCTATTTACCAAGAAAAACTTTGGAATGGGCAATATTATCGACTCGATAGTGAAAGTGGTTCCGATGTGGTAATGGCAGATCAATTGTGCGGACAATTCTACGCCCGTCTGCTGGACTTACCTGATATTGTACCGAGCGATCGCGCCCTTTCTGCCCTGAAAACTGTTTATGATGCTTGCTTTTTGAAATTCTGCAATGGTGAGTTTGGTGCTGCTAATGGTGTTCGTCCTGACGGTTCACCAGAAAATCCCAAAGCTACTCATCCCCTGGAAGTCTGGACAGGGATAAACTTTGGGCTGGCGGCTTTTCTCGTGCAGATGGAAATGAAGGATGAAGCGTTTAGGTTGACGCAAGCTGTGGTACAACAAATTTATGACAATGGTCTGCAATTTCGCACGCCTGAAGCTATCACCGCAGCTGGTACTTTCCGTGCTAGCACTTACTTACGGGCAATGGCAATTTGGGGAATTTACTTAGTTATTAATTGATTAGCTATCAAAGCGGTTCTCGTTTTGATGCAACACACGTAGAGTAGCACAGATGTCATGGGTGTCAACTTCAGCTAAAACTCCTTTAAAATCTCGTTTCCAGCCTCTGGCTGGAAATGTACCTCATTGCGGTGCCGCAAGTTCACTCAAACCCTTGTAGAGACGCGAAATTTCGCGTCTCTACATTCTTTTCTGGAGATGTCTATTAGGCATTAAGAGTCGGAGACTTCTTTTGGAGGCAATCTTTGAAGGACTTATCTAGACAGGCTTTGACGTTAAGTTGACACCAATGACAGATGTCTACCCAATACGGTTCAGTTAACGTGTTTATTCCTCGAAGATCCCCCCAACCCCCCGATAAATTGGCGGGCTTTTTCTTCTAATTACTCCCTTTTTAACAGGGTCGCCACAGGCGGGGGGATCTTATCCGAACCTTATTCGATGTGTACCCCTACGAACGGTCTTCCACGTAATTTAGCCCGTCTTCATCTAAAAAAGCAGAGTCTAGATTTGTGATTTTATTTTACAAGTGTTTCCGGAAACGAAGGAAAATTCCAGTAATGGTAAGAGTTGAAGGATTGAGAATTCAAGACTACTCTTTGAGAAAATGCAAATATTACTAGCTTTAGCCAGAAATCTTGCTAATATTTCCCAAAAAACCGAAATGAAACCATGAACTCCTTTTCGTCATTAAGAGTTCAGGGAGATGTAAAATATACAAGTAACCAGCAGTCTCCTACTCCAAAAGTGGCTATCCTTAAAAATTTGAGGATAGTTGCAGGGGATACAAATCTAGAATCTGAATTTAGCCAAGTCTGGGTTCTCCGTGAGTTTCAACTAGGCGGCGAGGTAACTATCTATGGTATAGATGGGGAAACTGAAGATAATAACAATCTTGTGTACTTAGTTTGCCAGGGTCGAGTGCGACTACTTGCGTTTAACGCAACTATTAGACGAGAAGTTTCAACTCAGTTGCTGTCAGTTAAGCAAACTTTTAGGGTATACCATTTATTTTGCAAACAACCTTTAGCATATCGGGCGATCGCAGCAAGTGCGTCTTTTCTAGCTCAAATTAACATTTCTAACCTCAGACAATTGTTACAGCGTATACCTAATCTGGAAAATTATTGGTGATGTGTGGGCAGATGTCGCTCGGAATTTACTTTAGAACAAGCGATGGCTCCGCCAACGCCAAGGGCGATCGCATCTGCCTGCACTAGCCCAGGCACAGGATATCAAGAACCGCCTTTGGGGTATAACACCCTCGTGGGAGAACGCAGTGCAATGGTTTCTGGTGGGCAACGACAAAAAATTGCCAGCGATCAAGCACTGATTAAGAACCCAGCAATTCTGATTTTGGATGAAGCAACTAGTGCGCTAGATATCCAGTCGGAACGCCAATTTCAACAGAATTTAACCCCGATTAATTAAGCTTGTACCACCTTCATCATGCGACTATATGCTTGTTCTAGACCGAGGTATCCTCGTTGAGTAAGGCATTGATCAATAACTCATAGCAATTGGCGGTTTTTATTACCACTTAGCCCAACTGCAACTGCATCTGTAATCTCACCTGTATAAATCTGTTAGATATTAATACATATCCAAATTGTTGCTAAATAAACTTAGCAACATTCTCTGCTAATTAGCTTTCTCTCTATTAGGGAATTTTCTAAAATTGTACAGGTTTAGCCTGCTACATCTTTTTCGTTGAAAGCATCACGTTACGGGTGTTTTGCTTAACTAAGTTGATGATAATTAAAACTATATATCTTACGACTAAGCACTAATTCTTTTTTAACACTAGGCTATCTGTTAATTCTTGGCTAATGCTTATGAAATATTCATCAGCATTTTTCAGCGATTTTATTTAGATAAACTAAAGCTGTAGTCTTTATATATCAGGACATTCAAGACTAATAGATAACATTATCTAATTGAAGATATTTAAAAAGTATTTTCAATATCTATGACTGCTCAAGTTTTTAAAGTCTCTCTACATTCCTATTTTTATAAGTTGTTTTACCTCATCGTTCATGGTAATATTTTTTAGTGACTCGACAATAATAAAGGCTTTAAATTGATATTGTGTGAGGGGTAAGACCCCTCATAAATTAGTAAAAGGGGACAAAATCAAAAGTTGCACAATAGGCAAGTACGTATAGAAATATATTCAGTAGATTTAGCTTATTAATCTGCTAACTTAGTGGATGACATTAGCGACAAAAAATAGTATAAATACGAATAGCCTTGCTAACGCTCAAAGATAAATAAATTTTCTTTACTAGCTGAAAACAATATGCAAAATTCCCGGAAAATGCTTAATTCAACAGTAGTAAGAAATACAAGCACTTGAACAGATAAAACTTATTGAATTAGGAGTTCAAAAGTTTAAGAGGACAAAATTGTATCTACCAAAAGCCACGCGAGACTTTTGTCCTACCAGTCATATACAAGACAAAAGGTAAATTTTTACTTTTAACTCCCATTGATCATATTTTCCGATCAGCGATAAAACAGCTGCAAAAAAGCTAGTGCAGTTTGTAAATCTCAATTCAAACACCAACAATCGTAGAAACTGAACTAGTTTACTTCATCCCAGATAACCAAAAACTATGATGAATCAAGACATTGCTGGCATTAGTAGTAACTTAGATAAGACAGTGAAGGCTCAACAATTTGACAAAGTAGTTGAAGCAATTCTTGCTGGAAAATATTCGTGGGCATGTGTTTTAATGCTGCGATTTGCTGGCTATAATCCTCTCCATTACATTCCATATCGCACCTACAATCGATTGCTAAAAGAAAACTCTAAAGCCAATAGGCCAAATCAACAGCAAAGTGAAAATATAAAAATGCTGAAACATGCTAATGATTCAATATCTGATAGCAATGGATCATCAAGCTGCTTAAGCAAAATCAAAGACCGAGCTTATCTTGAGGTAGTTGGAAAGCAAAAAACAGAAATTCGTGGTAGTAGCTTAGATGAAAGAATGCCACAGCAAATCAACGAGCATCAATCAAGTAAATCGCAATTAAAACCAGACAGGACTCAAGATATTTCCTTGAAACGTTGTGGATTCAATTAAAAACTATTTGGAATCAATAAATTCTGCCCTAGAGTTGATTGAGTGTCTGAAAACCTGCTATGCTAAAATGCATGGCAAGTTTTCTATAGCAGTGATAAATTTGATATTTTTTTCAAAAATCTGCCAAAATGGCAAATATACACTAATGATATTGGTAAACTAATAAAAACTACAACTTCAACCAAAATAGAGGTGATTGGCAAGTAAGTTAATTTTAAAAAATAAAATCAATGTTCAGTTCTAACTATGAAATCAATCAAACTGATTACAAAAATAGTCAGCATTTCATGAAGTAAATAACTCCTACACCAAGACCGATGACCCAACCGTTGCTACTGGTGGTTCAATTTCTGAGAAAGTCTGAGCAAAGAGAATTTGGAGCGGTAGCTTCTCCCAATCCAAACTTTCACAGCTTTCACCGACTGCAGACGGTACGAGTAATGCTTATAAAACTTTCTAGACTGTGGTTGGTGTTGCTTTAGTTAATAAAGCAAACGCTTAACATCAATACCAGGAACAGAAATAGAAAAGTTACGGTGAAATCGTTGTTGTGGCTGTTAGAACTAGTAGTTCATACGCTTCTCTTTCGACTATTGATAATCCCAGTCCTCCCAACCGGGATTATCTCTGCTTTCTAAAGTTTCAATTTATATAGCAACTACTGGAAGTTCAAAACTTAAATAACTTCCAGTTTTTTTATGTGTAAATAAAAATCAGGTGGGCAATTTGCCCACCTGATTTTTTCTGGAATACAGTTAATCTAAAAATGAATTAAACCTTGGCTAATTCTGGGGTAGGACGCTTGCTATTGCGAATTGCTGTAATAGCCTCAGCATAATCCTTAGCGTTAAATACAGCTGAACCTGCGACAACTGCATTGGCTCCCGCTTCCAAAACTTGCCAGGTATTATTTGCCTTCAGTCCTCCATCCACTTCAATCCAAGGGTCAAGATCGCGTTCATCACACATTTGACGCAGCTTGCGGATTTTGGGTAATACACCAGGGATAAAGCTTTGACCACCAAAACCAGGGTTGACGCTCATAATCAGTACTAAATCGCACAAATCTAGAACGTATTCAATTAGCTCTAGAGGGCTACCAGGATTAAGTACAACTCCAGCTTTCTTACCAAGTTCTTTAATTTGCCCCAAGGTGCGGTGCAGGTGTGGGGAAGCATTATGCTCGCAGTGTACGGTGATATGATCGGCACCCGCCTTAGCAAATCCCTCTACATACTTTTCTGGCTCCACAATCATCAAGTGGACATCTAGTGGCTTGGTCGTAATCGGACGAATCGCCTCCACAATCAGAGGACCTATCGTAATATTGGGTACAAAACGACCGTCCATTACATCAACATGAATCCAATCTGCTCCAGCCTCGTCTATGGCACGAATTTCGTCACCCAGACGACTAAAATCGGCTGATAGGATAGATGGAGCAATTACAATGGGCTTTTGAGATCGGTTTTGGGTCATGGCTAGTGGGTTTTAAGCGTCCTCGTCTGTACGCATTGTAACAAAACATTGAGCAAGACTCATAACTTTGATCCCGGCTTTTTTGGGAGATGGGGAGATGAGGGAGATCAGGAGAATAATAACTCCTAACTCCTAACTAATGACCAATGACTAATGACCAATGACTAATGACAAATGACTAAAAAACTAACCTGGATAATTTGGGGATTAAGTGCTTCTTGTCTGAGTGCGCCGGTAATTGCTTCAGCTTTAGAATCTGCTTTCGGAACTAATGGCATTGATGCTCTGAAGCTACACCAATTTCCTTATAATTTAATCGGTCGTAAGATTGCTATTGGTCAAGTGGAAATTGGCCGACCGGGAATGTTTGGGTGGGATAAGGCGGTGTCTAAAAATCGCGCCATATCTTTAGCGGCAGTATTCTTACGCGATGGCCCAGCTAAATCAAATAGCGGTGTTGATTCCCACGCCTACAATGTCGCTGGTGTGATGGTGAGTCAAAACAAAGCTTTACCGGGAGTTGCTCCGGGAGCACGACTGTATTCATCTGCGGTGGGTTCTACTAAAAACATGGGTCAGCCAGAAGAGTGCTTATCGGCCCAGCACATAGCGCTACAAAATAGTGGCGATGTCCGTGCCATTAATTTTAGCTTTGGTGAACCTCTGAGCCGCGATCCTAGACCAGAGGCTACTTTAGACGGTAATGCTTTACTAACTTTATGTGTTGACTGGTCTAGTCGCGTTCATGATGTTTTGTATGCGATCGCTGGCAACCAGGGTAAGGGGGGTATTCCCATTCCTACAGATAATTTTAACGGAGTGAACGTGGCTTTTTCATCCCGCAGAGGGGGAGTTTTTAACAAAGTAGACGTGGCTAATCTCGCGGGTGCTAACCAAGGAGTGAGTGGAAAGCTAGTTGGAAGGGAATTTGATCTTGGTGGGCGTCGCGCTATCAGTTTAGTTGCTCCTGGGAATAATATTGCTTTGCTCAATCCAGATGGCAAATTGAATAAGGTTACAGGGACAAGTTTTGCAGCACCTCAAGTTGCGGCTACTGTTGCTCTGTTGCAGGAATTTGCTGACCGACAGCTCCGGGCAAAACAACCCCACTGGAGCATCGATTCTCGGCATCATCAAGTGATGAAAGCTGTATTGCTGAATTCAGCAGACAAAATCCAAGATAGCGGTGATGGCTTACGGTTGGGAATGAGCCGGACGCTAATTGATAAACAAAATCAAAACTGGCTAGATTCAGATGCTTATAAAGATCCAAAGATTCCCTTGGATGCCCAAATGGGAGCGGGTCATTTGAACGCATTTCGCGCTTATCAGCAATTTAGTGCTGGTCAATGGCAGCCATCAGCCGCGGTGCCGGCTATTGGTTGGGATTATCGCACAGTCAATGTTGGAACATCTGTTGACTATATATTAGCAAAACCGTTAAAGCAGGGGAGTTTTGTTGCTGTTACCCTAAGTTGGGATCGATTGGTAGAACTCAACGATAAAAATAAAAACCAGCAATATGACGTGGGCGAAAATTTTCGCGATCGCGGTTTGAATAATCTCGACCTCTACTTAGTAAAAGCTGATGCTCAAAATTCAGATGCTGGTGCTGTTTGCTCCTCAATTAGTCAAATCGATAGTGTAGAACATATTTTCTGCCCGGTTGCTGCTACTCGCAATTACAAAATCCGCGTCCAGTTTCGTCAAAAGCTCAATCAAGTGAGTCAACCCTATAGTTTAGCTTGGTGGAGTGTACCTATGAATTGAAATAGGGGCGCACAACTGTCATCTGTGTGAACTTACAGCGTTTATATCATCTATTTTAAGCACAGTCCCCTGTAGGGGCGCACAGCTGTGCATTCCTACGAAAGTTCTGTATTTCGTACAACTGAGAAAGGTTATTTTATCTATAAAAACCCAACAGAAGTAGTTATTTTGTGATTACGTAGCTTACAATACGTTTATACATAAATAGGAAAATTCCTAAAAAGCAAAATTTTCATAACTCCTGTATAGCCGCCTGAATTAGGAATTAGCAATCACAAGTTGTGTTTTATTCCTCTAAGCTACTAACTTGCTGTTACAGTTTCTGTAACAGTCCCCTTTTTCTATTGGAGCAAATGCAATAGTTAATCATTGACACAGTATCTGCGTCAACCTTTAGCACAGATCGGGAATCTTTGGCAAGTGAGGTGATATAATGAACACGCAGAAATATAGTAGTATGAGAGAAAATTTCATGCAAAGACGTTATGGTGTGAGTCTAGGCAGACGTTATGCTCTGGCAGCTGCAAGTGTTGTTCTATTTAGTGTATTAGGGTATTCTCAAGTCGATAGTAATAAAAGTGCCCTTGCCCAATCTAGTTTACCTCAGCCAGAAACTCCATCGCAAAAAAAAACACTCAAGACTGATACAAAAATCCTTGAGTCTACCAATAAGTTTGGCTTCAAACTATTTTCAGAAGTTCTGAAAAGTGATAATGGTAAGAAGAATGTTTTTATCTCACCTTCGAGTGTCGCGATCGCTCTAGCTATGACCTACAATGGCGCGAGCGGCACGACTCAACTAGCGATCGCCAAAACCCTGGAATTACAAGGGATAAATCTGCAAGAAATCAACTCTTCTTACAAGGCGGCATTAAAGCAGCTTTTAGAAAATTCAGATCCCAATGTACAACTGAAGATTGCTAACTCACTTTGGGCAAATAAAAATGTTAGCTTTCGGCCAGACTTCCTCCAAAGAACGCAGGATTTCTATCAAGCTAAGGTCAGCAATTTAAATTTTCAAGATCCCGCAGCACCTAGTATTATCAATAACTGGGTAAAAGAGAATACTAATGGCAAAATCGATCAGATAATTGGAAACATTGAACCAGATCAGGTGTTGTTTCTGATAAATGCCATATATTTTAAAGGAAAATGGAGCAAAGAATTTGATAAAAATCAAACTGCTCAATACCCTTTTTACAGCACACCTGGCAAACAAAAACAACATCCGATGATGTCACAGGATGGTGACTATAGATACTATGAAAGCAAACAATTTCAGGCAGTTAGTTTACCTTATGGCAAAGATGGTAAATTCAGCTTTTATATTTTCTTGCCGAAACAGAACTCTAACCTCAAAGCCTTCTATCAAAACTTGAATGTTGAGAACTGGGAAAAATGGATGACTCAGTTCAGCCAACAAAAAGGGTTTATTCGTTTACCCCGCTTCAAAACAGATTACGACGTTACACTCAATGATGCCTTAAAAACTTTAGGCATGGAAGAGGCTTTCAGCGACAAAGCCAATTTTTCCGGCATGGGTAAAAATTTTGCTATTAGCGAAGTTAAGCATAAAACTTTTGTGGAAGTGAACGAAGAAGGCACGGAAGCGGCTGCGGTTACTTCAGTGGGTATAAGAGCAACAGCTGTGAGACTGGAACCAGAACCATTCCGAATGATTGTTGACCGTCCCTTCTTCTGTGCGATTAGGGATAATCAGACGGGAAGGGTTTTGTTTATGGGTTCGATCATTGACCCACAGTAAAAAATTCAAAATTCTTTCATTTTGAATTTTGAATTTTGAATTTAATTCTAGGGTAATGTCGCTTCCGAAATACTCAGAGTGTTTTTCGCGTCAGCTTTCGGGGACTCGTTTGCTGCAACGGGTGCAGTTATCTCCCCAGTGGCGCTGTCGTTTGTCTGGCTACCAGGACGCAAGGCACTTAAGGCGGTCTTAATTACAACAGCTGTGGGTACTGCCACAATTACACCCAACAGTCCGCCAATTCTTGCCCCTGTTAAGACTGAAATTAAAATCCAAACTGGATTTAAACCCGTAAAGCTACCTAAAATTCGGGGGGCAATTAAGTTTTCAAGAATTTGTTGTACAATCACTGCTGCTATCAAGACTCTCACACCCATTGAGAAATCTTGCAACGCTACCAATAGTGTAGTCAGGGCGATGCCTACAGAACCGCCAAAGGGGACGAGAGCCATCAGGCCAATAGTTAGGCCAAACAGCAGCCCAAATGGCACTTTCAGCCACAAAAAGGTAGGAATGAGGGCTGATGCCATGCAAGTAGATAAAATTAGCTGGGTGATGAAGAAATTTTGGAAGCTGAGGCGGACTGTTTTGGAGAAAGGATCGCGAAATTTATTAGGTAGCCATTCCACTAAACTTTGCCAGAGTTCACCCCCATGCTGTAAAAGATAGAAAGTCAAAACCATCGTCAAGAGAATATCTAGCAGACTAGTGACTGTAACTACCGCCAGATTTAGAACTTGTCCAGCGATCGCTTGTAATTGTCCCTTGACGCGATCGTTGATTTGCACAACCAGAGCATCAAGGTTAATCGGTAAGCCAAAAGTCTCAGCTTTTTCGTTTAATATCATTAACTGAGAGCGTCCAGAGTCGATCAACTCTGGCAAACGAGCCACCAGTTGTTGGGCTTGGGTAAGGGCCAGGGGAATAAGTGTAACACCCAACGCCAATAAAATTGATAAAGCTAAGAGAAATACTAGGATAGCGACTTGCTCTCGCCTCGCACCATGATGCTCCATCCAGCTCACGGGGTAGTTGAGCAGAAATGCTAGCACTGAGGCTGCAACTAAAATGACTATGAGAGAATGGAAATAATTAAAGAATACCGAAAGTGCCCAACCATTGAGAACTAGCAGCGGCAGGAATAACGCGATCGCCCCGATTCGCGCTATTGGTGTGAATTTTTGCCACCAGTCGAGTAGCTTGCGTGTCTGCATTTTGAGCTGATTGCGGGATAGAACTAAATGAAATCTTTCTTTACAGCTTATTATCTCTAACTATATGAGTCTCATTCATCCCTCTAGTTTAGGAGTTAGACTAAGCCCAATGGAAAACTTTGAACCGAAAGAGACTAGGGAGTGGGGAAGTAGTGGAGCAGGGAGCAGGGAGCAGGGAGCAGAGGGCAAAGAAGTAATTTTTAATTCTCCCCCTTGCACCCAGCAAAGAGCCTCTCTGCCTTTTCTGCCCAATCCCCAATCCCTAATCCCCAAAACACAGTTGCTTTTATATTTGATTCCGATTATCGGCTTTTTTCCCTCCTTGTGGACTCTCTATCGGGGCCAGGGTAGTCGGGAACAACTTGCTATTAGTCGTCTATCTATTACTTTGGC
Organism: Nostoc sp.; assembly: GCF_036917615.1. GTDB lineage: Bacteria > Cyanobacteriota > Cyanobacteriia > Cyanobacteriales > Nostocaceae > Nostoc. Next base: position 52,567 of record NZ_JBALCZ010000004.1, on the reverse strand, counting down.
ACTTACTTGGCTGTTAGGATATTTATTATTGGCTACCGGTGCAGCAACTTCAGATTTTTTGACGCTACGTCTATTTATCCTCAATAGCTTTCTCACATCGGGCTACTTTTTAGTAAGTGTCTGGTTGATTTTGCGTCTGATGCAGGGCAAATCTGGGCGTTTACCAGGATTTAGTACTTTAGCAGAACGAGTGCTTGGCAAGTATTTATCTTAATTTTTTAGGGTGAGATTTTACCAGTATTTTTACTTATTTCCTAAAAAATTATGGTTGATTTATCCATATATCTAGTCAAATCCAGTTTATTATTGCCATACTTCAGAAAAACATCTCTAGATTGGCCCAAAAGAAGGATAAATGCTGCTATAAGTGTTGTGGTTGACACTACATTAAAAAAGATAGCACTAATAATTAAGAGTTAGCTATTATGGGTTGATTTGTCTGCATGTTTTTAGTCTGCAAATTTACCGAATTTGATTAGTGAGTAAGTGTGAGGAAGTCTGTGACCATTCAAAGAAGTTCGGCGGAAGAAAACCAGTCGGGAAAAGCCTCAAAGTCCAGTAAGAAAATTTCCCAGAACTCGAAATCCGGACGTTGGCTGTGGTTTTGGGTAGGTATGAGTGGGATTGCGATGGTGTCAGCAACAGCAGGGGCGCTTTTGGCGGTGTCTTTGACCAGTACGCCTTTGCAACAAGCCCAGCTAAGTCCAAAGGATGAGGCGGTGTTTGATGGCGATCGCATTTCTGGAGGTGGGCTGCGATTTTCAGAATTAACTCGCCCCGTGAATATTTTGGTTATGGGAATGAGCGTACTTCCCCCGGATATCCAAAACCCTCCCCCAGAAACCAAAAACCTCAGATACCAGCCTCAGGTAAACTCCTTTGATGGTCTTTCCGATGTGATGCTCTTGCTCAAATTTGATCCAGAGACGAAAAAAATAATTATGCTCTCCATTCCCAGAGATACCCGCACAGAAATAGAGGGGTATGGGGTGAAAAAAATTAATGCTGCCAATGTTGACGGTGGGCCAGCTTTGACTGCCAGAACCGTCAGTAATCTCTTAGGGGGGGCGGGAATTGATCGCTATGTCCGAATTAACGTTTTGGGAGTTGCCAAGCTGATCGATGCTTTGGGGGGCGTAACAGTCTACGTCCCCAAAGATATGAAGTACCAGGATGATTCCCAGCATTTGTACATCAATTTGAAGGCGGGTAAGCAGCATCTCAACGGCGATAAGGCACTGGAATTGCTGCGTTTTCGCCATGACGAACTCGGTGATATTGGTCGGATTCAGCGGCAGCAAATGGTCATCCGTGCTTTGATGGATCAAACACTCAACCCAGCTACTGTTGCTCAATTACCTAAAGTTCTTGATGTAGTGAAAGACCACATCGATACCAACTTGACGGTTGAGGAGTTAGTGGCGCTAATGGGTTTTGGGGTGCGGACAAATCGCTCCAATATGCAAATGTTAATGCTGCCAGGTCGCTTTAGCGAGAAAGGCGAGTTTGATGCTAGCTACTGGTTACCCAACAAAGATGGTATTGCTAAACTGATGGCTCAACACTTTGGTTTGGAATCAGAGCAGGAACAGCAGGCGACTGCGACTGACCCACGCTCTTTGCGTGTAGCAATTCAAGATAGTACAGGAGGCGATCGCTCTAACCTCCGACCATTAATTAGAGCCTTGGAAAAATCTGGATATCGCAATATCTATGTGGCTAAGGCATGGGGTGAACCTTTAGATGTAACTCACATTGTCGCCCAAAAAGGAGATGGTGACACTGCCGAATCAATTCGCAACACTTTGGGATTTGGCGAAGTGCGTGTGGAAAGTACTGGCAACATTGGCTCGGATATCAGTATCCAAGTGGGTCAGGATTGGTTGCAACAAAAATCTCTTTTGGAGGAGTCGCTGAGTAAATAATTACTAATGACGCTCTCTAAAAGACGCGCAAGGGACGCGGACTCGCTACCGCTACACTAACGTAATTCGTAATTAATTACGAATTATGTTGACACCCTGAAATGATGAAATCGATGTTTCTAACTGAACTGTTTACACTGGTTGAAATACTGCTGGTGTCAGTGAATTTACTACCTGGCTAAGTTCTTGGAGTTTAGCTGCTACCACACCATTGGTTAATAATTCTTCTGCCTTGGCTAAACCTTTTGACATATCTGGACAAATACCACTCCGCCATAGGTAAAATCCACCATTCCACAAGGCTGTTTGCATTAGTTCGCCTGGTTTACCTGCTAAAACCTCCTGAATATCCGCCACCAGTTCTTCAGTAGTTCCAAGGGGTACGTTCTTGGTAGTAAAGCCGTAATCACGCGGTACGAGGTGCAATCGTTCTACCTCTTGGGATGCTACGGATGAAGATAAGCTGATGATCGCAGTCCGATCGCGCGGTAAGTCGCAACTACCTTCCAATCCTTTCACTAATGTAAATTTTGTTACTCCCCGCAGTTCCAGAGCTATCTGAAACATCCCTTCTGTCGGGGGATGAACAAACCCAGCAATTACGTGAGCATCCCCAGCATAAGGACACCAAATTAGCTCCATTGTCGCCAAGGGCGGACGTTTGCCGAGTTGGTCGCGGTACTCCCAAATACTTTTAGTTAAGGGAAAATGCTGAGGTTGATAAATAAAGCCGATTCCCGTTTGCTCAAACACTTGCTGGGTTTTTGCTAGTGGTAGGGTAGTCCAATCGATTCCTAAACCCTGCCAAATATCTATTAAGGGTAAACCGTACTTAGTTGGTAGGCGATCGCCACCGTGCATTACCACTGGTTGTCCAACTGCGGCGAGTAGTAAAGCTGTTACCGGACTAATTGGTGCTGTGCGTGTTCTGCCATCATAAGGTATACCAAAAGCGATCGCTGGTCGCCCAGAGACGATTGGTTGCAGTTTTGGCCCCAGTTCCTCATAGGCATCCAACATTCCCGCCAACTCTTCACCTGTGGGACGCTTGATCCGATGAGCAATCAAAAACGCTCCAATTTGGGCTGGTGTAGCTTCACCCAGCAACATCATTTTAGTAGCGGTGGCTGCTTGGGCGCGAGTTAAATTCTCCGCTGTGTGGTTACCGCTGCCTACTTTTTGCAGGAATTCCCTAAATACATTGCTCATTTGTCCTTTGTCCTTTCTGAAAATAACTAATGACCAATGACTAATAACTAATGAGACTTAAAGTAAACCAAAAAGTTTTTCCCAAAGAGCGATACCTGCGGTTCTTGCTAACTTACACTAATCAAGCTTACGTAGTAGAAAGTGCTATCTACTACTTACTGTATAATTACTTGTTATACTGCTCTGAAAGGTTTCAAAAAATGAAATTAACAAAGTAGTGCGTAGCATATGATACACTAAATTTAATCATGGTGTAATCAGGTTTTCAGCCTTTTGAGATCCATTTGCCGACACCATCACAAGACAAGCAATAAACAAGTAACATTTAGATTCAGTAGTTGCTGCATGACGCGAAAAACAAACGACACAGCCAACAAATACTTCACAGCTGCTAACGAACTCAAAGAGAAAGCTTCTCGAAATCAAGTGATCACGGCTCCATTACCAGACGCGATCGCAAAAAATATTGAAGCGATTAGTTTACTTCATACTCAGGAAGTTCGAGATATTCCCACCCACCAGCGGATACTAGAAGCGATCGCTACATTCTTTGGGCGATCGACATTTATGTATAGTTTACTACTCATACTGGCTATGTGGATTTTTGGCAGTTTTCTTGATCCCTTTTTGCCATTCGACCTGCCCTCGTTTAGCTGGTCAGGTCAAGGCTTAGACGCAGCTGCATTGGTGATTTCAACCGGAGTGCTGGTGCGACAAACTCGCCAAGAAAACTTTGCCGAACAGCGGGCGCAATTGATGCTACAGCTTAACCTGCTCTCCGAGCAAAAAATAGCCAAGATTATTGCTCTATTAGAAGAACTCCGTAACGATTTACCTGATGTGATAAATCGGCATGATTCGGAAGCTGAATTGATGCGGGAAGCTGCTGACCCGATCGCAGTATTGGAAGCACTCCAGAAAAACCTAGCTAAAGAACTGTCATCCACAGAAGAAAACAAGATGAGTTGATGCAGTTTTTTAGGAGATTTTTTTTCTATTTAGAAACATCAAACAAAACTTAAAGTATAATTTTTGTGTCAGCAATAACAATTTATCGTAATATTTGAGTAGAGGGATACAGATGGCTCAACTGAATGGTGTAATGATGCAGTACTTCCATTGGTATATCCCTCCAGATGGCAATCTTTGGAATGAGTTTAAAGAGAAAGTCAAAGAGTTAGCTGATGCAGGTGTTACATCTGTTTGGCTACCCCCAGCTTACAAAGGAATAGGGGGTAGCTCTGATGTCGGCTACGGGGTCTACGATATGTATGATTTAGGCGAGTTTGACCAGAAAGGCTCGGTTCGGACAAAGTACGGTACAAAAGACGAGTATATCTCTGCTGTCAAGGCTGCAAAAGATGCTGGTATTCGAGTGTATGCTGATGTTGTCCTCAACCACAAATTAGGTGCAGACGTAGAAGAAGAGGTGGAAGCAACGCCCTATAGTCCAGACGATCGCAACCAGGCGATCGGTGAGATGCAAAAGATTAAAGTGTGGACTCACTTTACCTTCCCAGGTCGCCAAGGCAAATACTCCGATATGGAATGGCACTGGTGGCATTTCGACGCAGTTGATTACAACGTTTACAACCAAGGTGAGAATGCAGTTTATCTGTTCAAAGATAAACACTTTGACGACAACGTTGACTTAGAAAAAGGCGCTTTCGACTATCTCATGGGATGCGATCTGGATATGGAGAGTCCAGAAGTGCGCGAGGAGTTGAATCGCTGGGGTGAATGGTTTGTAGAAACCACTAATATAGATGGTTTTCGTTTTGATGCCGTTAAACACGTTAGAGCTGGCTTTTTCCCAGAATGGCTGATTCACTGTCGCCAAAAGGCAGGTCGCGATCTGTTTGCCGTTGGTGAATATTGGTCTTATGAAGTTGAAGCGCTCCACCATTTCCTTAACATTACCGAGGGTAATGTGATGTTGTTTGATGCGCCATTGCACTATAACTTTAGCGCTGCCAGCACACAAGGCAGTGACTACGACATGCGGCAGATATTTGATAACACCTTGGTGCAACAACAACCTACTTTAGCCGTTACTTTAGTAGAGAATCATGATTCTCAACCCTTGCAGTCGTTGGAGTCTGTAGTAGAAAGCTGGTTTAAACCGTTGGCTTATGCATTGATCCTACTGCGAAGTGAGGGTTATCCCTGTATCTTCTACGCAGATTACTATGGTGCTAATTACAAGGATAAAGCCCCAGATGGGAATGAGTATGAGATTTGGCTCGATAGTCATCAATGGATAATTGATAAATTTTTACACGCTCGTCAAACCTATGCGTATGGCGACCAATACGATTACTTCGACCACCCTAATACAATCGGCTGGACACGCTTAGGAGATGAAGAGCATCCTGGCGGTATGGCGGTTGTTTTGAGTAATGGGGGAGAGGGGACTAAGTGGATGGAAGTTGGGCAACCCAACAGCACTTACATTGATATCACTGAACATATCAGCGAACCCGTCACAACGAATGATGAGGGCTGGGCTGATTTTGGATGCAGTGCTGGTTCAGTTTCTGTGTGGGTTTCACAGTCGTAGTCAGGGTTTTATTACCATTCATCCAGAAAGTTACGCACTTAAGAAACTTTGTCAAAAAGAAAACTTAGGCAGTACTTTCTGAATAAGCCACAACCCTTTTGTTCCGTTACAAAGCAATTGGGCATTGCCTAAAATGAGCCAATTTAGGCAATGAATAACTCTCTCAAAGAAACAGACCACTAGCAGCGATGGCGTACCTGTCCGCTTTATAGCGATCGCTCTTCTCTTAAAAACTTTTTGGTTCACTGACTTAACAAGCCGATCGCTGTTGGTCAATTTGCAGTGGGATATTTTCGCGCACGAGTTGCCAAAAGTGCTTGATCGGGGGAATTTGGAGTCGGTCTTGAGTTGTGACCATTACTACCCGCCGAGTCAAACTGGAACCATCTGCTAAACCACTAGTACTATTGCTGGCTAAAGAACGAATCGCCAGAGTAGGGTCTTGACGTGCTTCCACTAATGCTGATTGAGGTAGCAAAGCTATCAGTTCTCCTTGGCGCACAACTCCCCGGAAGGCATCTAGGGTATTTACCTCTAAAGCCGCCTGGAGTGTAGCTTCCATTCGCTCAAATCTATCTTGTATTAAGCGCTGCATCCCATAACCATCTTTAAAAACCACTTGAGGATAACGAATTAGCTGCGACCAAGGGACGCATTCATATTGGGTTAGTGGATGATTGGCTGCGGTTAGAACTTCTATAGGTTCATCATAAAGTACTTCTACCACCATTTCTCTACCAGTGGTTAAAAAGCGATTATTCATCACAATTGCTAAATCCACCAATCCATCTTTGAGGACTTTGAGGGCGCGATCGCTTCCCAATGAAGTTACCCGCAATTGCACATCTGGATAATCATGACAAAATTTTTGCAAGACTGGTGGCAGATAAGATCCGCACAGGGAGTGAATCGCGGCAATGCAAAGTTCTGGCTGCTTTCCGGCGATTAAATCAGCTAATTCTTCTGTAGCTGTCAGCCATTCTTGGCAAATTTTGCGGACACGGGGTAGTAAACATTCACCTCCGAGTGTCAATTTTCCATGACTTGTTCTGTGAAACAGTTCTACACCCAAATCTGCTTCCAATGCCTGGATTTGGCGACTAATCGTCGATTGGGTTACACCACATGTTCGCGCTGCTTGTTGAAAGCTGCCGGTTTGGGCGATCGCTAGAAAGGCTTGCAACTGCTCTAGGCGCATTTTTATGTAGCCTGAATTACATTTATCGGTTTCATTAAGTTAACGGATTTTTAACCAAAGTTTGGTAGGGTTTGTTACAGGTCTTTTCCTGAGATTTACATTTGTGTAAATCAGGTTTTACCACCTTTATCGTCAATTACCCGCTTTGCATGGATTTTTTCGGAAAATATCGCCAAAAAAGAATTGACTATTTTCTGCTGAAATATATAAATTTTTAGATAAGATTTTTAATTCATCACATTATGCGCCGGATTATGAGGTTTGAGCAACACAAGTTTTTGTGCAACTTGCGGATAGGGCTGCGATGCCTACGGCGGTCACTGAGCGCAGCCGTTCGCGCAGCGTCTCGTAGAGAAGTGCGGGCTACATCTACGCGTCATATTTGCATTTACTAATTACGAATATGGCTTTGAACCGTTGCGAACCCGTTCAATAAATTCAGGATAATTTTCCAAGTCATCAGGAGACTGTAACGGCGCCATTTCAACCCAGTTAGCTTCTGCGTGTAGCTTATCAACATAGGCATAAAATGCTTCTTGATCATCCCGATACGCTAAAATGTAGGCTTGCAAATCTTTCTGACTCATTGCTTGAAAGTTAGGTTTGCTCATTGCACGTACCTCCATCTGCCATTGGGATATATCTCAATAATATTCTCCTCGCCTGCCAAGAAGAACACATTCCCTGTTCGTTCGTCTACACGAACCACTTGGGTAATAATGGTTCAATAATTGACCATTCTTCATCCGTTAAACTGCTTGAATACATAAGCACATAAGAATACTGTTATTTGAACAGTCTACAAGATACCAAATGGGTTCTATATATGTTAATTAATGCGAAAGGTAAATAATGGTCTGGGAAATTACTGCTGAAGAATTGTTGGAGCGGTATGCTGATGGGGAACGTAACTTCGCTGGAATTGAGTTGATTCAATCCGAGGGTGTTCCTCTCGATAGTTCGATTGACCTCGAAGGGGCTATTTTGAGAGATATCAACTTGCGTGGAGCCTATTTGAGACAAGCCGATCTGTGTGGAGCCGATCTGTGTGGAGCCGATTTGTTTGGTGCTTACTTGGAAAGGGCTTGGTTGGATCGTGCCATCGTAAGGGATGCTAATTTGTTTTCCGCTAACTTGAGTTGGTGCAATTTGACTGAAGCCGACTTGAGGGGAACCGACTTGAATCATATGAACGCTAGTCATGCTATCTTTTGTCGAGCTAAACTTACTCCTTTTGAATATGCCATTTTGATTGAGGCTGATTTCCGAGGAGCGACTCCAGCCCTCCACGACTTGATCTGTCGTGGTATGAATTTTATTTATAAAACTATTATGTTCGATGGTACTGTTGAACGAGGACCCTACTTCGGACAGTGGAAATCCATCAGCAAGTAAAGTAGGAGGCTCAATAGATTTGAGCATTGCTTTGATTCCCTCAACAGTTCGCCCTTCTATTTTTTCCTGAATTTCTGTCGGAATATTAGAAAAGAAATCATATCCAGTTAGACTTTCGATCTGGTCTACATTAAATAATCCATACTCTTTTTGAGTGGCAAGAAGGGAAAAATTTATGTCCCAATCATTATTTGGATCTTGACCAACCATTAAAGGATTACCATTATCATCAAAAAATTTATCATCTGAGCCATAAAATTACCAAAATCAAGTTCAGATTGCCCTGTGCTGCTAACAGCTTGTACAGCCCAATTATAATTTTGACCAGCCGTTAACGTGGTACTATCCGGTAACGTAAAACGAGTATTGTTATTTTCCGAGGCAGAAACTATAGATGTAAATGTCGCCCAAGTTGACCGAATAACTTTTTTGATGCCAGCTTAATCTTATCGCTGTCAAAAGACTAAAATAAGTGGATCATAAAGAACTATTTAGTTACTTAATACTGAACGCACACAGGTAGCGCATACTCTTTGAAAAAATTTACCACTCAGCCAAAGCGATCGCTATTCCTTGTTGCAAATCTGGTGTAACTGTGGTGTTATTTGCTAACTGCTGCAATTTTTGATGTGCGGCTGACCCATCCAGATTTTTCAGTGCAGCGATCGCATGTAGTCTCACCGATGCATTAGAATCGGCTAGCAGCGAAATCAATGGTTCAATTGCTTGCATTTCGCCTAACTGTCCTAAAGAGAAAGCAATCGCACTTTTGATGCTGGCAATCTCTGTGGCTGGATGTTGCGATCGCAGTATTTGCAGTAAAATTTCTGCTGCTGGTGTATTTAACTGCGGTTTTTGGACTCGTCCCAAAACTGTGACAATTTCTTGCCAAAGTGTCTCGGATGTGATTTGGTTAAATGCTGTTTGTAAATGTTCCAAACTGGATGGCGTCCCCACCCAACTTAAAGCGCGAATGGTTTCTAATTGCAGCATTATCGGTGTATAAGGTGAAATCACCAAATCAAATAAGTATTTGGCAGCGTCATCACAACCCATCCGAGAAAGGGAAACTGCGGCTGCATAACAAACCTCAAGGTTAAAGTCGTAAAGCTTGGGTTGCAGTCTGGTTACTAAATCTAATGCTTGGTGTAAATCGGGGCGAAAACCTAAACCAAGCACTGCTGCACGCCTGACTGTGGCAGCTACATCATCCAAAGCGTTTAACAATACTGGCGGTACACGTTCGTCATGAAAACTGCTGAGGGCTTCAATTGCGGCGGCGCGGATTGCTGGTTGTGGATCTTTTACTACACTCAATAGCGGTGTAATGGTTTCTGGTTGCCGAATACAAAAAAGCGATCGCACGGCCAAAAGCCGTGTATCTTCATCTAATAGAAGTTCACAGAGGGCAGCGATCGCAACAGTACCCATTTGCCCCAGTGCTGTAGCTGCGATCGCTTTGAGTTCTTCATCCTCATCAGTTTTCAACAATTCAACCATTGACGCGATCGCTTTTGGGTGCTGGAATTCGCCCAAAGTCCGTGCTGCATACCAGCGCAATTCTGACTCTGCCTCTTCATCTTCTAATATGTCAATCAGTGGTGGGATGGCAATATTTCCCAAGTGAGTCAACACCTTGGTCATTTCCCAGCGTTGTTGAAAATCCCCTATTTCTAAGATTGAAAGTGCTAATCTCAGCAGATATTCTCGATTTTTAACTATTTCTGGATGTTCAGAGTCTATCCCTAAAATTAATTGTTGCAAATATTGAATTAACGATGACCAATTAGCTGCATCATATGCTGCCTGGGCTTGCACCAAAAGCTGGTTGATGTTACTCACAATACCCTGCTTTAATTATCAATCTTTTGCCTCCTGCCTCCACTAGGTTGGTTTGACTACAACTGAATTACCCTGAATCTTGGCGGCATAAGTTTTCAGGGGGTTTGTCGCTGGGCCTTTTTGCACTTTACCATCAACCCCAAATTCTGAACCATGACAAGGACAGGCGAATTTTTTCGCTTTAGCTTGCCATCCTACGGTGCAACCTGCGTGAGTACAAGTAGGGTCAACAGCAGTGATTTCGCCTTTAGATGTACCGATTACCAACACAGGCCCGACGGGTGAATTTTTCGCCAGCAATTGACCTGTTTTATCTAATTCTGCGGAAGTGCCCACTGTTTGCCAATCCCCGGATGCTGGTGTAGCCGTCTGGGAAGAACAGGCTGCGATCGCTACAGGTAGAGAACTCGCTATCCAACCCAAACCTACCCAATTAATAAAATCACGACGTTTCATAGCTGCTGAAATAATATCTAAGTTTTAGTATAGCGATCGCTCTTAACTCTACCATTTTCCTTATTCTGGCGACACCAAAAACTGGTAAAGTTGTTAAAATTCTCCAACAGAAGATGTCTGTATTGAATGGGAACGTACTTAATAGCCTTGAGCCTATCTCTTTTGCTCAAGATGGATTGCTGCTGAAGATAGAGCAATTGGAAAGCAGGGTAAGGGAATTAGAGGAATTTCAACACAATTACGAAGTTTACCAGATGGAACCGCGAGACCGTGGTGAGTAGGTCAGGTGTGACGAAATAGAGATTATGTCTACTTTTTGCGCTTCTTCTTGGAAAGATTTGTCAAATCCAGATTGAGAAAATCTTTCATATCTTCCGGTAATATCCGCATTAAAAAATAACTAGCTAGCCCAACCCCAGCAATTACAAAGCAAGGCAAGAAAGCATAAAAAATTAAGGATAAAGTAAGAGCATCCATACTAGTGATTTTGTCGGTCACTCTTAAGATGCGAAAAATCCCCTGATTTTACATCGGGGAATTTTCGGATTACAACTAAATACACTTTTGTCTAGAGTGAATGGAGATGCTTGTTTGTAGAGACTGATCCGCGGATGAATTCATACAGGACTAAACCTAATTCACCATTCGCCACTATTACCTAAAACTTGTACATCAAGTGTTTGATTCTGGTGAAGACCGATGGACGATTACTGCTGCACTCTACTAACAATTAAGCTCCACAGGTGAAGGTGAGTTTGCAGATAAACTGCTGTCTGCAATGCGCTATAGTTTGGTGGACATCTTGAAGAACATGCGGAGATTTTATCATGACGGCTGCCACCACGCCCCAGGTTCCTGTTAAAGCCTCAATCCATCCGGCAGAACCCTGCGTGATCGTTATCTTTGGAGCAGCGGGAGATTTAACCAAGCGTCTGCTGCTTCCCGCCCTCTATAACCTCAAACAAAGCAATTTGCTGCCGCCGGAATTTGCGATCGTTGGAGTCGCACACAGTCCAATGAGCCAGGATGATTTTCGCAGCAAACTCGCCCAAGACATTCATGAGTTCGCAACGGTTCCCGTAGACGATCAGCTTTGGCAACCGCTTGAGCAGCGACTCTACTATCTTGCTGGTGAGTTTCAAGAAGCTGACACTTACCATCAGTTGCAAGACTTACTGACTCAAGTTGATCAAGACTGTGGCACTCAGGGAAACTATTTGTTCTATCTGGCAACTGCCTCTAACTTCTTTTGCGACATCATTACGCAGCTGGGCGCGGCAGGATTGGTGCGCGAAGACAACAATCAATGGCGGCGAGTCATCATCGAAAAACCATTTGGGCATGACTTGGACTCGGCTCGTGCCCTGAACAAATCCATTGGTGCTGTCCTTGAAGAAAAACAGATATACCGCATTGATCACTATCTGGGCAAAGAGACTGTACAAAATATTCTGGTGTTTCGGTTTGGTAATGGCTTGTTTGAACCGATTTGGAATCGTGAACATATTGATCACGTACAGATTACCGTAGCCGAAACGGTTGGAGTCGAAGGCAGAGGCAACTTCTATGAAGGCACAGGCGCATTACGGGACATGGTGCAAAACCATCTTTTTCAACTGCTGGCAATGACGGCGATGGAACCGCCGATCTCGTTTTCAGCCGATGAGGTGCGTGATGAAAAGTCAAAACTATTGAAGTCCATCATTCCGCTGACTGCTGAAACTGTGCAAACTCATACCGTCAGGGGACAGTATAGTGCGGGAATGGTGAAAGATACTCAAGTGCCTGCTTATCGCTCAGAGCCACGAGTTGCCTCAGACTCTACCACTGAAACTTATGCTGCCTTAAAGCTGAACATCGACAACTGGCGCTGGGCAGGGGTGCCGTTTTATCTCCGAACCGGCAAGCGTCTGGCTCAACGCGTGACTGAAATTGTAATTCAGTTTAAGCAAGTACCCTCACTATTGTTTCGCCAAACGTCGATTGAGCGCCTCACGCCCAATTTCTTAACCATCCGTATTCAACCAGAGGAAGGAATTCACCTCCAATTTGGTGCAAAGGTGCCAGGTCCCGCCATGAAAATGGATGCGGTGGAAATGGAGTTTTGCTACACTGACTACTTTGGCACGATCCCGAGTACCGGCTATGAAACCTTGCTGTACGATTGCATGATCGGTGATGCGACTTTGTTTCAGCGCTCAGACAACGTAGAACTGGGCTGGAGCGTCGTCAGCCCCATTCTGGAGGCTTGGGCAAGCACTTCACCTGAAAACTTTCCCAACTACACAGCAGGCTCATGGGGACCAGTGGCAGCAAATGATTTGTTGGTGCGCGATGGTCGGCAGTGGCTCCCAGATTGACCGATGATTCTTGCCGGAGATATTGGTGGCATCCATACTTGCTTGGCTTTCTTTGAAGTGCAAGGGATGTCCCATTGATTCTCTTATTTACCCTGGCTTATTGATGACTTTGATGCAAAAAATGCATAGTTTTCATCCATATTCATCAATTTTACTAATAAATAGTAACAATTTATACGATTTTAACATAAATCTCCCTTTAACTTATGAGTATCGAAATTGTTACATAAACAGTATCTAAACCTGCTTGACAAATCCCCAATATGTAAATAACGACAAGTTTTCCTTAAGTAATCACAGATTTGGAGTTTCGCTTTGGAATGCTCTTAAGTAAAAATAATCAGCCGTAAGCAAATATTAAGTTTTTATTACCTAACCCTCGTAGATACAACACCTGATGTAACTCCGGGTTGATTGATGTTGGGCAATTACCCCTACAAATTCTCACCATATTTAGTAACTTGCAACCATTAGCCTGATGACAGACACAGCAACTACTACCAGCCTCAATAAGTTCGAGAAATTCAAAGCAGAAAAAGATGGACTCGCCATCAAGAGTGAGATAGAGAAATTTGCTGCCCTCGGCTGGGAAGCAATGAACGAAACAGATCGCGATCATCGACTCAAATGGGTGGGTGTGTTTTTTCGCCCAGTCACCCCAGGCAAATTTATGATGCGGTTGCGGATGCCTAACGGTATTCTTACCAGCGGTCAGATGCGTGTTTTAGCCCAAGTGGTGCAGCGTTACGGAGATGATGGCAACGCTGATATTACTACCAGACAGAATATTCAATTACGGGGGATCAGAATTGAAGATTTACCAGATATCTTTAATAGATTTGACACAGTTGGTTTAACTAGCGTTCAGTCAGGAATGGATAACGTCCGCAATATTACAGGTGATCCCGTGGCGGGATTGGATGCAGATGAGTTGTACGACACACGAGAGTTGATACAGCAAATTCAAGATATGCTCACCAACAAAGGAGAAGGGAACCCAGAGTTTAGCAACCTACCACGGAAGTTTAACATTGCGATCGCAGGTGGAAGAGACAATTCAGTTCACGCTGAAATCAACGATTTAGCTTTTGTTCCAGCATTTAAGGAGAGGACAGGGGACAGGGGACAGGGGATAGGCCAAGAATTTTCCCAATCACCAATATTTGGCTTCAATATCCTTGTGGGTGGTTTTTTCTCAGCTAAACGTTGTGAAGCGGCAATTCCTCTGAATGCTTGGGTAGCTCCAGAAAATGTGGTAGCGGTATGTAGAGCGGTTTTGGAAGTCTTTCGTGACCACGGGCCGCGTGCTAATCGGCAAAAATCGCGCTTGATGTGGCTAATTGATCAATGGGGTTTAGAAAAGTTTCGAGCAGAAGTCGAAAACCGTTTGGGTAAATCATTATTACCCGCAGCTGCAAAAGACGAAATCGACTGGGAAAAACGCGACCACATTGGTGTATACAAACAAAAAGAACCGGGATTAAATTACGTAGGCTTGCACATTCCTGTCGGGCGACTGTATGCTGAAGATATGTTTGAAATCGCCCGTCTAGCAGAAGTTTACGGCAGTGGTGAAATCCGCTTCACAGTTGAACAAAACATCGTTATCCCCAATATTGCTGAATCGCGCTTAGAATCATTTTTAACAGAGCCTTTGCTAGAAAGGTTTTCCATTGAGCCAGGTTTGTTGACGCGATCGCTAGTATCTTGTACAGGCGCACAATTTTGCAACTTTGCTCTCATCGAAACCAAAAACCGCGCCCTGGCAATGATTAAAGCCTTAGAAGAAGACTTAACCTTCACCAAACCAGTGCGAATTCACTGGACAGGTTGCCCTAACTCCTGTGGACAGCCCCAAGTTGCAGACATCGGTTTGATGGGAACTAAGACTCGCAAAAATGGCAAAACTTTGGAAGCCGTTGACATATATATGGGCGGCAAAGTTGGCAAAGATGCCCATTTGGGAACTTGCGTCATCAAAAGCATACCTTGCGAAGACTTGCAGCCAGTATTGCAAGATTTACTAATCAACAACTTTGGGGCCAAACCCAGGTGAGAAGTCTTAGTAGTTAATAACTGCTAGTGCTTATCGGGAGTATTAGGCATTGGTCAAAGGCTCAACTTCCGAGCTAAAAGGCTCAATCTTCGAGATAAAAGGCTCAACTTCCGAGCTAAAAGGCTCAACCTTCGAGCTAAAAGGCTCAACTTCCGAGCTAAAAGGCTCAACCTCCGAGATAAAAGGCTCAACTTCCGAGCTAAAAGGCTCAACCTCCGAGTTCAAAGGCTCATCTTTCCCTACTTCTTCTCCGTATTTTATTCAATTAGAAAGATTAGAATGCTTAAAAACTTATTTTCATTCAGCGATCGCTACCGCATCTTACATCAGACTTGGTTTGCTTTCTTTCTCACTTTTGTCTGTTGGTTTAATTTTGCTCCCTTTGCTACAACTATTGGCAAAGAGCTACATTTAGCACCAGAACAAATCAAAACTTTGGGCATCTGTAACCTCGCCCTCACAATCCCCGCACGAGTAATTATTGGGATGCTTCTGGATCGTTTTGGCCCCAGAATCACCTATTCAATCCTGCTGATGTTTGCGGCTGTTCCTTGTTTAGCGACGGCGCTAGCGCAAGATTTCAATCAATTAGTCATCAGTCGTTTGCTGATGGGAATTGTCGGATCTGGGTTTGTTGTCGGTATCCGCATGGTGGCGGAGTGGTTCCAACCGAAGGAGATGGGAATTGCCCAAGGCATTTATGGCGGTTGGGGTAACTTTGGGGCTTTTGGCGCGGAGTTTGCCTTGCCAATGATTGCAATTTCTACTAGCTTTTTGGCTGGTGGTGCTTCTAACTGGCGGTTAGCGATCGCACTTACAGGGATTATTGCAGCCATCTACGGCGTAATTTATTACAACACTGTCCAAGATACACCCGTAGGAAAAGTCTACAAGAAACCTCAGAAAAATGGTTCTCTAGAAGTGACCAATATTAAAAGCTTCTGGGCGATGATTGTCTCAAATTTTGGTTTGATTTTCGCTCTAGGTTTATTAGCTTGGCGTTTGGAACAAAAGAACATTCACTTCCTGACTCTGAACCAAATGTATCTTACTTGGTTGCTATTAGCAGGATTATTTGCTTACCAAAGTTACAAAGCTTGGCAGGTAAACCGAGAACTTTTAATTGGCAAAAAAACCTACGCTCCATCTGAACGTTATCAATTTGGTCAAGTAGCTTTACTCGAATTCACTTACATGACTAGCTTTGGCAGCGAACTAGCAGTTGTTTCTATGCTCCCAGCCTTTTTTGAGAAAACCTTTGGTTTAGAGCATGTTATAGCTGGGATGATTGCTGCTACCTATCCTTTCTTAAATTTGATTTCTCGTCCCAGTGGGGGCTTAATTTCTGATAAATTTGGCTCACGTAAGTGGACAATGACAATTATCAGTGCTGGTATTGGTGTTAGCTATTTGATGGCACATTTTATTAATAGTAACTGGCCGATTCCGCTAGCGATCGCAGTTACAATGTTTGCCGCCTACTTTGCCCAAGCTGGCTGCGGTGCAACCTACAGCATCGTACCCCTAATCAAGAAAGAAGCCACGGGACAAATTGCCGGTAATGTGGGAGCTTACGGTAATTTTGGCGGCGTGGTTTACCTGACAATTTTTAGCTTAACCGACGCATCTACACTATTTAACACAATGGGTTTAGCTGCTTTAGTCTGCGCTTTCATGTGTGCCTTCTTGCTCAAAGAACCAAAAAGTTCCTTTGCCGTTGCTTATGAAGGTGAATTACCAGAAACCGCAACTGAAAATCCTACCTTTTTCGCGGAAGAATAGACTTCTTGTATAAATCAAAAATAAGAATCCCACCCCGTCTTTGACTTACATCAAAGTCTCCTTTCACCGCTTGCCTACAGTGTTAATGCCAGACCTGCAATGCCAATGTATGAACCTACATTGTTAATGCCAAACCTGCAATGCCAATGTATAAACCTACATTGTTAATGCCAAACCTGCAATGCCAATGTATGAACCTGCATTGTTAATGCCAAACCTGCAATGCCAATGTCTCGACCTGTAAAAACTGACCCACCCTACGCAATAGTAAGTTGAGTTGAGCAAGAAACTCAATAATTATCGTTTAATTTTGGGATAAGAAAAGCGAAACCTAACTTATATATCTTTAACCCAAGCGCATTGATATCTTTATCCAGAATTGGCGTGCAACACACAAATTCCTCAAACTATCGCTACATCTGAGATTGCATAATCAAAATAACAAAATGGTACAACTGCCATGAGTGAATTTACCAAAACCCTTTGTCCTTACTGTGGTGTTGGTTGTGGTTTAGAAGTTTCACCCCCAGCACAACATGGCAAAGCAACTAATCGAGATAGCCAAGGAAATCTAATTTGGCGAGTCCGGGGCGATAAAGCCCATCCATCCAGTCAGGGTATGGTTTGCGTCAAAGGTGCGACAATCGCGGAATCTTTAGATAAAAATAGATTACATTACCCAATGGTGCGAGACTCTTTAGAGCAAGAGTTCCGCCGGGTTAGTTGGGATGAAGCTTTTAATATAATCACGCAGCGCATTCAAACCGTGCTATTCACTCAAGGGCCAGAAGCTATATGTATGTATGGTTCCGGTCAGTTTCAAACCGAAGACTACTACACAGCCCAGAAACTCATGAAAGGGTGTTTGGGTAGCAATAATTTTGATGCCAACTCTCGTTTATGTATGTCTAGTGCTGTAGCTGGCTACATTCAAAGCTTTGGCTCAGATGGGCCGCCCTGCTGTTACGAAGACTTGGAGTTAACTGACTGTGCGTTTTTAATTGGCACTAATACAGCTGAATGTCACCCCATCGTTTTTAACCGACTGGAGAAATATCACAAAAAGAATCGCAAAGTCAAAATGATTGTGATTGATCCCCGTCGCACACCAACCGCAGAAGCCGCTGATTTGCATTTAGCGATTCGTCCCGGTACAGATATCGACTTGTTAAACGGCATCGCCCACTTGTTGATGCGCTGGAACTACATTGATACCATGTTCATGGACGACTGCACCAGTAACTTTCCTGCATATGCTGAAGTGATTCGCCACTATCCCCCAGAAATAGTCGCTCGTCAATGTGGAATCAGCATTGAAGATTTAGAAACAGCAGCTCGCTACTGGGGTGAATCACAGCGAGTACTGTCTTTGTGGTCAATGGGTGTGAATCAATCCTCAGAAGGGACGGCTAAGGTCAGAACTATCATTAACCTGCACCTGATGACTGGACAGATTGGCAAACCTGGCGCAGGCCCTTTTTCCCTCACTGGTCAGCCAAACGCAATGGGAGGACGGGAAGCCGGAGGCTTGGCGAATTTATTACCGGGTTATCGGGCGGTAATAAATCCTCAGCACCGCACAGAAGTTGAGGAGTTTTGGGGACTCAAGCCAGGACAGATTTCGCCCAATCCCGGTTTGACTGCTTGGGACATGATTACTGAGTTAGAAAATGGCGCTGTAGAGTTACTGTGGATTGCAGCTACCAATCCAGCTGTGAGTATGCCAGATTTGGAGCGAACTAAGAAGGCATTGTTGCGATCGCCTTTTACTATTTACCAAGACGCTTATTATCCTACAGAAACCTCTACTTACGCTCACGTTTTGCTACCAGCAGCCCAGTGGGGTGAAAAAACTGGTGTGATGACAAACTCCGAACGAGTCGTAACTCTGTGTCAAGCATTCCGCCAACCGCCAGCAGAAGCTAAACCAGATTGGGAAATTTTTGCCGAAGTTGGACGTAGATTAGGTTTTGAAAGAGAATTTGCTTTTGCTAACTCTGCTGAAGTTTATGCTGAGTTTGTCAAACTAACTAAAACTCGCCCCTGCGATATGACGGGTATCAGTCATGAGCAATTACAAGCAGAAGGCCCGACTCAATGGCCTCACCCAGAAATGGGGAGTGGGGAATGGGTAGTAGGGAGTGGTGAATCCCCTACTCCCCACTCCCTACTCCCTACTCCCTCCAAACGCCTCTACACCAATCTCCGCTTCCACACCCCTGATGGACGCGCTCGATTTGGGGCATATTACTCAAAGGGATTAGCAGAACCACCAGACCCAGATTATCCTTTTGTGCTAACTAATGGACGCCTTTACGGACACTGGCATACGCAGACACGCACCGGCCGAATTGAAAAAATTTGTAAAATGCATCCCGAACCGTTTATTGAAATTCATCCCCGTGATGCTGCTCGGTTAGGCATTGTAGATAATATATGTGTAGAAGTGCGATCACGTCGTGGTAAAGCTAAGTTTCCGGCAAAGGTGACAAAAGCGATCGCACCTGGTACAGTTTTTGTCCCCATGCATTGGGGTTCGCTGTGGGCAGATAATGCCGAAGCTAATGCCCTGACTCATCCAGAATCTTGCCCCGATTCGCTGCAACCAGAATTAAAAGCTTGTGCTGTGCAGTTGATACCAATTTCGGTGGAAGTTCCCATCAAAGATTATCAACTCCAGTCTTCACAATCGTAAGCTGCAAAGTGTAGCTCGAAAGTGGTAATTTATAACCAGCAATAGGTAATTTTGTCAATAATCAATAGTTAATAGTTATTATCATTTTTTATAACTCTCTAGTTTTGACTGTTACCAATTACTATATCTAAAGAGGCAAAATTATAGCAACAAGAGGTTTTACTAGAGTTAGTTTTAGCTATGGATAAAGAATAAAAAGCATAGAAACTTGTAAGACATTGTCAAACATCTTTTTTTAATAAATTCTGGCGGTTTCAGTCCATAAAGCTAGAGCGTCAGCAAGGTTTTTGCTAGGATCAAAGAGTTGAAAAATTAATTACAAATTACGAATTATTTTTAATCCTCTAGATTTATCTATGGGATTTTATTTTATTAAAAAATTGGGTATAGCAGATGAAAAAGCTACTGAAAAAAATTTTAGGGGCTACTACAGATGAAAACTTCATGCACATCATTGAAAACATAGAAGTGATAGTTTCTAAAGTTCTATCTATTTTTATGGTGATCGTAATTTTGGTAGCGATCGCGGATTTAGGAGTATTTATTTTTAAAGAGTTATTTACAGCGCCTTATGCAAAATTTTACACAACGTTGTATAAAATTTTTGGGCTATTTTTGAATATTTTAATCGCTTTAGAAATTTTAGAAAATATTACAGCATATTTACGAAGGCACGTTTTTCAAGTTGAATTAGTCATTGTTACTTCTTTAATTGCTGTTGCGAGAAAAATTATTATTCTTGATTTAGAAAAAGTTGGAGGGATTGATATAATTGGTTTGGGAATTGCTATTCTTGCCTTATCAATTAGTTATTTGATAATTCGTCTCAGTAATAACAAAAGTGCAAGTTAATTGAAGGAAGCAGGAGTCAGTGTTTCAATTATGATCGCCAACCAGGCAGAAGGCAGAAGGTAACAGTATAATGAACTAATTTTTAATACTTTATTATGAGAGATTTCTTTCAATTTGAAGCCGACTTTGTTGATTCTCTGCGTTGCATCCCCATGCAGGTGCGTTGCAAATTAGATACCTGTGGCATCAAGCTAAAATTGTCTGATTGGAATCAAATGACTACAGCAGAGCGTCAAGCTTTAGTCGAATTACCTTGCACTACAGAAACGGAAATTCAGTTTTACCACAAGCATATCCAGCAATTAATTGTACAACGCACGGGTCTAGCAGCTACAAAATTACCCATCGAGCCTCATCCTGCATGGCTAGACTCTGCCACTGTACCAGCTAGCATCCAGGAAAAAGCTCAAGAAATAGGTGTAACCTTGAAACAGCAACATTGGGCAGCTTTAACGCCCTTACAGCGTTTTGCCTTGATTAAACTCAGCCGCTCAGGACATGAAAATAAAAACTTTCCCAGAGCAATGGCAGAATTTCATCTGCTTTAATTAGTCAATAGTCATTAACACAACAAATCTGTAAGATGGATTACACTTTGTTAACTTGCCGCCCTTAAATGATACATTACGGCATAGTTAGTGCTGTAATGTATCAGTAATTCGTACATAGGCTAACGCCTAACGTAGCTGACTCTAAATTAATATTTACTTTATAAACAACTATTAACTATTGACTAATAGGTGAGGGTAACAAAAATATGGCTGCAAAAAAACTTTTGATGCTTATTGGGGACTATGTAGAAGACTATGAAGTAATGGTTCCTTTCCAGGCGTTGCAAATGGTGGGACACACTGTCCATGCAGTTTGCCCCGACAAAAAAGCTGGCGACAAGGTGCGCACAGCAGTTCACGACTTTGAAGGAGACCAGACTTACAGCGAAAAACCCGGTCACAATTTCACTTTAAATGCTACGTTTGCAGAAGTAGAAGCCGCGATCTATGATGCTTTAGTCATTCCCGGAGGACGAGCACCAGAATATATCCGTCTGAATCAGCAGGTGCTAGAAATCACCCGTCACTTTGCCCAAACGAATAAACCTATTGCTGCCATCTGCCACGGCTTGCAGTTGTTGGCAGCGGCTGATGTACTTCAAGGCAAAAAATGTACTGGTTACCCTGCTTGTAGCCCAGATGTCAAGAGTGCTGGAGGGATTTATGTCGATATCCCTGTTAATCAGGCAATAGTTGATGGTAACTTGGTGACAGCACCAGCTTGGCCTGCTCACCCCCGTTGGCTGGCAGAGTTCCTCACAGTACTTGGAACTAAGATTGAACACCCAGAACTGGCTACAGTTGTTTGAGGCAAGATACGGAAAATCTTTTGGTTCAATCTTCGGGGCAGTTTCTTTCACTACTCCCTACTCCCTGCCCCGAAGGAGCTTAGTCAATTATCAGTGGCAAAAACAACAGACAACAGACAACTGAAAATCATATAGTTTTTTGATGAAACTATATGCAATAAAAACTACTATTTTTTGATAAATTGTCGTGGGTTTAATTTGCAGCTAGGATGTCAAAAGTACACCACCGATACAATCTGATTTATCCGCCTAACAAGCCAGGTTCAGGACAAACTCTCCGCACATAGAATACTTATTTACATTAGGTGAAACCATTTGAAGTTTTGCATCTGAAATTTTAAATTTCTTAGCAGGAAGTGAAGCTATAGTGGATTTAGCAATGCTGCTGTTAATGTGGCTAAGGTTAGTCCTGCTGCCAAATTATGTGAAGAATTAGTTTAGAAACGCACTTCTTATCGATGACAGGCAAAAACGCAAGACATAATGCATTTCTGCGGCTAGTGTCTGGTAATGGGGCAGCTTTTGGAGCAGAATCTCGCTACTCGCTGCCCCCCAGTAAAGAGATGGTAATTGGACGCGACCCCAGCTGCCAAGTTGTCTTGGATGCCATGAGCTACCGAATGGTATCTCGTCGTCATGCGGTGGTTCGTCCCCTTTCTCTATCTCCAGATAGCAAATTCAGCTGGGTGCTTTGTGATTTGAATAGTGCTAATGGCACTTATTTGAATGGACAACGCTTGTATGAATGTCAGGAATTGCACCCAGGCGATCGCATTTCTCTAGGTGCTGATGGCCCACAATACGTTTTTGAGTACGAGTTGACCTCACTCACCCCGGCCACGACAGTTAACCAAGTTACACCATTACCTTCGGCGACAAACTACCACAACCACACGCAATTAAAGCAACCAGATTCTGTTAGCTTCACCCAGCTTTTTCCGATTATTTCCACTGGTAAAGATTTAACTCGTAAAGCTTACCTCGTACCGGGAATACTGACTGTAATCTTTGTTGTGTTAATGTTTGCTACAGTCGGTCAGCCCCGAGCTAATCAAGTTATCGTCGCAACTTACATCGCCTTCGCTGCCTACTATTTCGTTTACCAACTTTGCGGTAAACAGAAGCCTTGGTGGGTGCTAATGGCTGCAACATTGGGCACGATGCTGATTTTGCTCAGTCCGCTGTTGAATTTATTTATCTTCGTGTTTCGCGGCATTCTACCTGGAAACTTGCCCTCATCCCAAGAATCGATCACCTTCACAGAGTTGCTGGTGCGGATGTTTTTTGGCGCTGGCTTGATGGAGGAATTACTCAAGGCATTGCCTGTACTAGGGGCCTTTGCCATCGGTAGAATATTGTCTTCACCTTGGCGGGAACGTATCGGGGTCTGGGAACCTCTAGATGGTATTCTCCTGGGAACAGCTTCTGCTGTGGGCTTCACTCTCTTGGAAACTCTCGGACAATATGTGCCAGATATTACTCAAAATGTCACGCAACAGGTGGGTACAGGTGCTGCTGGTCAACTGGCGGGTTTACAACTGCTAATTCCGCGAATTTTAGGCTCTGTAGCCGGACACATGGCTTATAGTGGCTACCTGGGTTATTTCATCGGGTTGGCTGTTCTCAAACCCCGTAGAAGTTGGCAAATTCTCTCTATTGGTTATCTTAGTGCCGCTGCGCTCCATGCTTTGTGGAATGCTACAGGATCAATCAATGCCTTACTGTTGGTCGTTGTTGGGGTGTTATCTTACGCCTTTTTGATGGCGGCAATTCTCAAGGCACGGGCACTGTCACCGACGCGATCGCAAAATTTTGCTACCCGATTTCTTGGCCCAAAATAAGAGATGCGGCAGGGGGAGTAGAGAGCAGTGATCGCGGCCGCTACCCTGCGGGTTCTTTGTACCCTTTCTCTTAAAGCTTGCTACGCGTAGCGTCTGGTAGAGAAGAAGTACCGCCATAGACCTTTGCGGCTTGCCGCAGGCATCTAAACTTCAGTAGCAATAGGGAAGTAGGGAAAGAAGAGATAAAAGAACTTTTGACTCTTAACTTTTGAATATTTATATCTTGGGATAGATGGCCTCATCTGAGAATTAGCTTATCGTATTGTTACTTTAGGCACATTTTACTAAAAGACTGAGAATTAGTAAATGCTTAAAATCGCAGCACAAACGTTATCAGCAGATAAATCTGCCTACCCTGCCCCGCAAATTTCTATAAAAAAGAGAGATAGTAGACTCAAGTTATGGTTCAGACTGAGAGTTTTTGAGTTGATTGAAAGCATAGGAAGCGATCGCTAAAGTAACCTTTGCTTTGTCTACTTCTGATAAAGCTGTCCATTCGCTATTGTTAAGATTACTGAGCGCAGATGCCGTGTTTTGTGATTCGCTACTTCGCATGGCGTAAGCAAAAGGGCGAGCCAAAACTAAAAGATCGTCTGTTCCCCAAGTTGGTAGTACTGTCTGAACGCACTCAACCAGTTGCTCACCCATTAATTGGTGAGAAGCAAATATCTCAGCAGCTTTGGTGGCGATGGCGTTGAGCAACACTTGGGGGACATAGGCAAAAAAAGTAGTACGTAATGTTTCTTGAAGATTAAGCACTACTGCCTCTTGGGGATTGAGATTATAGTTTGACCCAAGGGAGATAT
Organism: Nostoc sp.; assembly: GCF_036917615.1. Taxonomy (GTDB): domain Bacteria; phylum Cyanobacteriota; class Cyanobacteriia; order Cyanobacteriales; family Nostocaceae; genus Nostoc. The sequence continues at coordinate 28,230 of NZ_JBALCZ010000004.1, read as the reverse complement.
TAGACCAGAGTGTGTCTAAATGACTGTAAAAATCTTGCGATCGCGTCGTCAGTTCTTCTTCGAGCAAATCTTGCATTCCGAACTGTTGCTCTAGTTCCTGAAAATAAGCTTCTGATTGATCATCAGCTGGATTCCAGGGATAGGTAGCATCGTCTGGTTGCAGTAACGCTTCTAAAAACTCTAACTCTACTTGAGATGGCAAAGAGGAGAAAGTGTCTGAGCCGTTAATTTTGTCAGCCATTTTTTATTGCCTCATGATTCTTTGGTGGTATTGACAGCTACAATTCCTCAGAAGAGATTTCCGCAAAAATCGTTGATTTTTTATCTAGTAAAAACAGATTTTAAAGACTGATACTAAAGACTCAAATCCATTTCTGCAATAGCTCTGCTAAGAGCCTTCAATAATAAACTCCCAGGTTTCACCTTTAGCACTTCCAAACTTTAACTGCATTCCCGATTTCAAAGGGACTTCCTCTCGGAGGATTTGTTGCCAGCCATTAGGGCCTAAAAACCAGGTTGTCCCGTAGGTGGAAAAATCTTGCAAGTAATAAGTTCGCACCAGTGTAGCATCAGTAAGAGTATTGCGGCAGAAGATTTCGGCGTGGCGTTTGGATACAGATGGTTCAGGGATAACAATATCATTGTCCCTCGTCGTGCGGCCGATGCGAGTGACGACTCCATAACGCAACAACCAGGTTTTACCTTTTGGGGTGAGCGATCGCAAAGAAGCAGTCGGAAGTGAGGAACCGACATCAGGAATAGCTGTGTCTGGTAGTTCTGTAATCCCTTCATCCAGGTTCTTAATAAGTTCGCCATCAAAATCTGGATGCAGGTAGAGAACAGGCAAAGTCCAAGCAGGTTGATTAAATTTATACACTGTTAACAACTCTTGCCTAGCCTGGGCTACGGCTTCATCAATTGGCTTGTGCAATCGCAAAGCTTCGGTAAAGGCTTGAATAAAACTGTGGCTTTCGTGGTCAGCGATTTCATCGCGCATCCCCAAAACCGCAGGCACACCATTACGAATCAGTACTTCTGCTAAACTACTGGTAGGTATAGCTTGATGATTGATCGCAGCTGGTTGTGCGCCCCAACAGGCGTTGAAAACCGCTAGTTTCACACCTGTACGGGTCAATACTTGCGCCAATTCTATTCCATTCAGGGGCATGTCTGGTCGCAAAAACAGTAAACCTCCGTCTGGGTCTGGCAAACCATGTCCAGCGTAAAAGAAAACATTGTATGCTTTGGTTTCTAATTCATCAATTAACTCCTGTGGAGTTGGTTGTAGGAGTTGATTTACTATACAAGGTGCATATCTTTGGGAATTACCACCTACAGGCGTATCAGCAAGAGTTTGCTGTAAGATAGCAGCTTCTTGTTCTAGTTGCAGCTTTTCATCATGACCTAAAACCAGCAGGATACTTAAAGCCTGGTCAGTTCGCAAATACGGTAAGGCATCAACTTCACTGCTGGTGCGACTAAATAGCAAATCTGGGGAGAGAGACATAGCCGATTGACCAGGCTCACGCTGCATAATTTCCCAAGGGAGAGCGATCAGATCTGGGTCGCGAATTTCCAGTCGAAAGCGCAAACGTGTATGCTCACCCATAGCAATACCGCGACTGCGTTCTAAACTACCGAGAATTTGTCCGTCAAATACCCAGCGCCATAAATTCATTCCCAAGTATTGCATCAGACGACTGCTGTGAGGGCCAGTGGTTTGACCTGAAGGGGGTGAAATCCAATCTAGGGGGAATGGGTTGGCCTTTTGAGATGTTGAGTTTGAAGAAATATCTAGGTGACTATGACCAGCAAACATCTGCTGCCATTCTTGCCAGACTTGGGTGAGTTCAACAGGGCACACACAGTCACGTAAAACATAGCCACTGGGATAGGGAGCCTTGACCACCCAAATGGCGAAGTTGTCAGTGCCAGTGTTTAACAGACGGGCGATCGCCAAATTCAGGGATGGCATGGATTCATTAAATTAAAAGCTAAAACAAATAATTTCAAATAACAATTCTTCAAGGTGAAAATTTTCTACTTTTTGACCTTGTAAATTTTTTACTCTGGTTGTTACCTGTTATTATTCCAGGTTTTTACAAGTTTATCGAGTATTTGACTAAGTTGGACTAGTGCCAGGTGGTTGAATAACTGGCGGTTGCCTGACAGTTCTACATGGATTGGGTGCGTCTGATTGTAAAACATATACGCCAAAACGGTTCAGTTGGGACAAGTCCAGCAATACTGGTTTCTCTGTTGCTGGCAAAGGTTTTGAATTTGGTAAAACTGAGGAAGTTACTGCTGGGTTATTAGTATTAGCTGGAATTTGTGTGCTTTTATTGGCACAGACTCGCATATACACCGAAAAATCACCAGAAGCAGGTTTGGGATTTGATCTTTTCTCAATAACTTCTAAATAAGTCCCACGGGGAAGCGATTGGTTGTTTCCCAAGGAGATTTCATTGTTGGTTTTTATTACCCAACCAGGAGAAAGGTTAGCAAGCGATCGTGGTGTGGGTGTCGCTTGGATGGTAGGGTTTGGAGTTGGTGTCGGATTAGAAAAAATTGGAAATGGCCATGATTGCGATCGCAGTTGCTTCACGAACAATCCCAAAGAACCTGCTGCTACCACAAATATTAACGGAACTATCCACTGTAACGGTAAACTGGGAGTTTTGACCGGCTCTTTGTCGGTAATGACCTGAGTTTTGTGGTTTGGGCTACCTAAAAGTGTCGCATCTGCTGCTCTAGACGCGAAGTCAACAGTTTTTGCTGAATAACTGTTTGAAATGACGGCTTTGATCGTGATCTCTGGTTCCCAGTATTGGACTTGATAGTGGACTAAAGCAACGGTGACATTATCGTGTCCGTTCTTAGCATTAGCGATTTCGACTAATCTATCCGCAACATTTGCTATATTTGCTTCTCCAACTAGAATCGGCAAGATTTCTGTTTCCCAGTGCTCCTCCACCCGATCAAAATCACTCAAACCATCGGATGTGAGCAGAAAAACAGCATCTTCATCGAGCATAAACCGTCCCGATGTGGGATGCAATAAAGTGCTGGGCCCCATGCCCAAAGCTTGGACCAGAGAGCCAGCAGCACTCTGTTGTACAGCCTCGCGGTAAATGGCATAGCCTAGCCGCACCTCGCGGGAGGCGACATCATCGTCGAGGGTAACTTGATAACAGCCGTGGCGTGTAATCCAGTAAGCACGACTATCGCCAACGTGGGTAATGTACATTTCGTGTGCAACAGACAATGCCATTACTAAAGTCGTGCCCATGCGTTGACGCCCTTGGCGATTTTCACCGTCATTGCGCTGACTAATTTTGTCATTGGCAATTGCCACTGCCTTTTCTAGGTCATTCAGCAGCAGTGAGGGGTCTATGTGGTCGTAGGGAACTTTTGTTAGTTGCTGTACCTGCTGCTGGATCGTTTCAATGGCTAAATTTGAGGCGACATTACCGCCCTCGTGTCCACCGATGCCATCACAGACAATTGCTAAGGCTGTTGGCTGGGGTGGTTTGCTCACCAGAGTTCCACTGGGAGGGCTACAGGCATCTTCGTTACGTTGGCGACTTGGCCCAGTGTCGGTTTTGGTGATAATTTTGATCGTGGGTGTTTGCGATCGCCCTAATTGTGCCAGTCCCCCATCTAAAACTCCAATTAATTGATCGGTTGAATTAATCTCTCCCTGAATTAAGGAAAGGCTAACTTGCTCAACAAATTTAGCTATAGCTGGTTTGGCATCATTGACCAACTGCTGCCAAAATTTACCTAATTGGGGCAATTCTGGTGATGTTGCGGCGTCGAAACGCAAGTCCAACAAACGTACTAATGATCCTTCTATCCGTAATACATAGGAGTCAAGCAAGCTTGAGGCGACACCTTCACTGACAAGAGGTTGCCACAGATGAGCTATTTGCCATAACCAATTGAGTTGGCGCATCGATGTTGCATCACGCCAAGCGGTGGTTAACTCGCTGCCCAAATGCACTTGTTGGATTGTGTCATCTACTAATAGTGGCGGTTTTTCTAAGAGTAATATTTCTCGATGGGAGGAACCCTCAGCTAGAAAAAGCACTCCATATACCTGCGGTACATGTAAGCGGTAGGGAATGAGTCTCAGGTAAGCTTTTAGAGGCTGGAAATTATCTAACTCAGGCGTTAGCGCTAATAAACCAGGCTTCGTATCTAAAAGAACAAATTTATCAAGGACTAAATAGCGATCGGCTAATATTTGTCCAGGGCTACCCACACTCGGGCCATCTACCACAGCCCAGAGGTAATTTTTGGGTAGGGGCGTGGAACATCGCTGGCAAAACTTGTGGGTCAGGGGGTTGGCAGCCTGACAATTTTCATTTGGACAGTAGAGCGTTGCCGCGTCATTTTCCATAGTTTTCGCACCGATCAGCGATTGGCAATTTCTTTAATAGCATTAGTAGGGACAATCTAGACCGCTCATCTTTCTTAAACTTGACATATCCAGACTTTAGATGATGATTTTAGCTGGCGGATATCAGCAGGTGCTAATACTTACTTATCCAAAGAATACGCTCCTAAGTCAACCCTACAGCCTCATCATAGCTTCTATTGTCCTGTGACTCTCCATCGCCAAAGCAACTAACTCCAACCCTGTTACCAAAGCATAACCCAAGCATAACTGCGCTATTTGCTTTTGTTTAATTACCCGATCATCAACAAGCAGATAATGTTGGTATTTATTTAGTTTATAAGTAGGATAGCAACAATTAACTTTAATTAAGAATTAAGATCAGAGCGGGTAAGGTTTGAGGATCGCCCCTCGCCTCTCCCCTAAGAACCGTGCATGATTAGTTTCCAATCACACGGCTTAAACCTTGCTTCAAGGCAGTTATACTGGGATTTGGAATGTACCTGCTTGTGACACGCTTTGTGTAAGTGCATAATGGTTCTGTTTGTCGTCAGAGCCACCTTTAGCCACAGGTAATTAGGTAGATGTAATTAAATGTCAGATAAAACTTCTGTTCGTAGTGAGCGATTTATCGCTCTATATAAGGTTCTCAAGGGCTAGAGCCGCTTACTCCGAGCTTTGATTTAACGTATCTCGCGGCACTTTCCGCTCGATACAATGCCTAAAGCAGGCATCGCAAATTCTTTATCTTTAACTGCAACCTTCTGATCTAATCTAGATTTCCCTACCGCCTGGGTAAAAGATTCACCTATTCCATCCTTTGGTACTTCCTTAGATGTAGCAGGAGTGCTAATCAAAAGAACAACCGCACCTGTCAGCAGCAGGCTTTGAAACAATATTAGTGGTTGGTTAAGCCAATCATTAGAGGACTAAACCTAAATTAACGAAGTAAATATATTTTTCTAACTCGACTGAGAATTATTGGTTTTGTTGACTACTAGGCTTGAGACTTTGAGATTAATAACTCTCGTAAATTAAAATTTTTTCTTGCTAAATAAAAATAATTAGTCTATCAGGGTTGCATCTAACTGTTGAAAATAAAAATCAATCAATATTCTCATAGGGCATTCCCAGCCAGAGGCTGGGAACGAGGTATTCGGTACTAATGAAAATAGCTGTAAGTTGACACAGAAGGGTTCAGCCAGCCCGCTATCAACTCTTTAGCTTATTGATTTGTCGTCAATTGCAACTTGGGGGACTCCCATACTGTAATTGGTAACACGGGCAGAGAGATTGTAGCTGATTTCGCCCAGTTGCAGGAGCGATCGCAGATAATGCTCTAAGTCTGACCCAACACGACGTAAGTTATAGTCTGTAAGGTCTGCGCCACTAGATGCTTCTACTAGTTCATCAAATTTTCGGTAAACCTTTTGCAGCGCATCTTCATTCCAGTTAAATTCGTTGTCTGGGTCAACATCTAACGTTAAGACCTGTTCACTGGGAACCAGGTCGCCATCCCGGTCAATTTCGCCTGCAAAAATGCGGACATGCCGGGTTGTGGACTTGAGCAGCATCGGGTTATCCATAAAAGGGTGTAAGATTTGGGTGGATTACACTGAAATTATTGTAAACGTTATATCTGAGCTTGAATGCTCTCAATTTACAAGCTTTGAACGCAGTTTCAAAAGGGTATATTGAATCGGCATAAGTAAAAATATCAGTAGGACTGATTAACTTACTACTTCTGTTAGGAGTTGAAGACGGATCTAGTTGCTAGTACTGACAGTAGTTAAATTATTTTTCTGTAAAAATTACTGGGTAGAGTGTTTTTATTTGGGGCATATAAATAAGTCTAAGCGGTGTGTTTCTTTTACCTACTGCTAAGATTTTTGTACTCAATCAAGCCCAAAAGACGGTAGGGTAAGGCACTCGGCAGGAATAATTTGATCTGTGTACATTTTTTTATGGAGAACAAAAGTTTTTTCCTTAATAACTATACTCAGAAATTTATTCTGAATTTGCTGCTGAAAAAAACGTACATCTAGTAATTTTACGGAATAGCGCTACATCGACCTCTGGCTTTAATAAACTCAAAAAAATTACGGGGTTTTACTTACGTATAAACACTAAAATCAAAGTAACAAGTGAAACTGTAATTGCCGTTAACATAAAGTTGATGTAAAAAGCTTTAAAAAGGTCGAACAACTTCTTACAGAAACTTTATTGTGTAGAATCTTAAAAACTGAATAATAGTTATGGCTTACCATAAGCTATATCTGGCACAGTCACATCAAAATCTAGACAGTGAAAATCTAGCTTTAAAATAAAGCACAGGAGAGTGAAATGGAATACAAAGGTGATTGATGAAGAAAAATTCTCAAGTCAAGCACTTTGGATTCAAAAAAGATATAAAGAATTTTGCTGGACTTCTACCTCCTTACCCTCATGACCACCAAGTAAAGGAATCTCAATAGCTATGAACTCCAAAGCATTACCACGCCAGATAAATAATCTCGAAGTAGGTGTTTATGAGTGCGAAATACATCTCAAATTCCGGTTGATTGAGGAAAAGAGTCTATTGGGCGATCGCGAGCAGCTCTTACAGGTGCTACTTGATGCCTTGACCGAGGGTTCTGACGACTTTCTAGAGACGCTGCAAGCGTCCGTCAAAGCCCAGGAAGTGTCCGAGTTCAAAGCCTCACCTCAAATGCGACGCCAGCTAATGCGCTTGCGTAATGCTGCTGAAAATCCACAAACTTAAAGGTGTAATTTGAATAGTGGCAAAACGTGAATTGGGCATCAAATCAAATGTTGATCCCATACCCCCGTTGCAATAAAAACTAAGCAGCAAGTAGAATTCATAAAATATTGTGATTTCTACTTTGTGAAAGTCTTATTTAGCAGCACAAAGTCCCAGGAATAGTTTCCGCTATTAAAAACTTTGTAGCAAAGGGTACTGGTAGAATCTGAGAGCAAATTCAGCCGGGTGCATTTTACCGAGTTTTTATCAGAACATTGCAGGAATAACAAAACCCTGTGTCTTTACAGATGGGGAATTGGACAACAGGTGCAAATCAAATGAAAACCTAAAAGACCAAAGTAAAAATAAATAACCTTTCTTTTAGCTTTTTGCTTTAGCTAAGTGCCTGATTTGCTGAAATACTTATGTTTTATCTATTACTGGTAATAGGTCATGGTTTAGCAGCCAGTTACCTATTACCAATTACCCAGGAGCAGGGGGAGCGGGGGAGCAGGGAGAGATGGAGAATAACCAATGCCCAATACTTCTCTACGAGAGGCTGCGCCCTAAGCGTAGCTATGCCGCAGGCTTTACGACTACGCTCAGTACAAGTGCCCAAGGCCCAATGACGGCAGTTGCTCCACTTGGGGAAACCCCAGACGCTCTCTACGAGACGCTGCGCGAACGCGGACTCGCTAACGCTCCGCTATCGCCCTACAGCCCTACGGGCATTTTACGGCGGGCGTCTCCCCTTCTCCCAAAGGGAGAGGCTAGCGCCAAGGCAGAAGACCGCACTGCTTCCCCAATGCCCATTCCTATTTAGCAAGACCGTGTTCTAGAGCAAAACGAACTAACTCTGTACGGCTATTGGTGCCAGTTTTACTAAACAAACGGCTGACATACTTTTCTACATTGCGGACGCTGGTTTCCAAGCGTCGGGCGATTTCTTTGTTCATCAACCCTTCAGCGACCAAGTTTAAAACACTTTGTTCTCTGGGAGTCAAATCAATTTTGAAAGGGGCTGGCGATTGGGAAATGGCATTTCTTTGAGTTAACAATGCCTTAATTTGGGCAATTTGATTGGCTAGTTCAGCAATATCAGGGGTTTCAACCTCATCTCCCGTACTTGCGGCCTTAGCGGCGCGACGGGCTAGCAAATTTTCGACTATAGCCACTAACTCGTCTGGATCGAAGGGTTTGGGTAGATAGGCATCAACACCAGCATGATAGCCTTGGATGCGATCGCCTGTCATACCTTTAGCAGTTAAAAATACTACTGGGACCGCTTGGAAGCGGGGGTCTTCCCGTAGTTGCTTAAGGAACTGATAGCCATCCACCTGAGGCATCATGACATCGGAAATCACTAAATCAGGCGTATTTAGCTGCATCCATTCCCAACCTTCAAGGGCGTTACTGGCGACTTGAACGCTGAAACCGCTCTCTTGCAAATAGTCTTTCACGGCTTCCCGTATGCCTGGTTCATCATCCACCAGTAACAATTGTGCTGACATTTAAAATTTCCTTAAGTTTACCTTTTTCCAATTTAGCGAAAGTTGACAGTCATTGAACAACCTGAATTCACCTCTACCGCCCCCAAAGCTTTTAAAGTTGACATCTCTGCCTCGGTCAAGCTTTAACCTGAAACATACCCACACTCCAGTATGTACATCCCACAGTTTCACAGTTTGATCAAAACTGGGACTGACTAATCTTTGTCCCTCTGGGCTAAAGGCGATCGCTTTTATCCAGTGCTGATCACCCTTGGGCAGGTTTTTCCCGACTGGTGAGCAGAACACAGCTTTGATGCCCAGTTTCTCCTAATCGCCACAAAAGTTCACCGTAGGATTCATAGCCCTCCTGATAACAGCCTGTTTGCCTACCATGTTGCAACAGCGTTTGACACTCCCCAGCCCTCAAGGGACGGGGATTCTTGAAGAGTCCATAAACGAACTTTCAATGGCGCGGACAAAGACACCCTACTGATTCCGTCGAGAGCTAGTCCCAACTTTACCGCTACTTTCTTAATAATATTGGCACTACCGTTGCAATCTGCGTTGATTTTATGTCCAAATGCTGTCCGGTACAACCCACGATTAATCCGTTTCCCTGATGGTTGCCACCCTTCGGGTTTTGCGCCGACAGTAGGTAGCAGATCGTTATCAAGAAAAGATGATTTAGAGGTGTATGATTCTTCAGTCTCTACGAATTGAATCCCATAGTATTGACACAATCCGGCAATCCTATCCTTAAGTCGTGCCGTCGGAATTTGCACAAACTTTTGATTTGTTTTACTCCCTAAGTTAATGTTTTGGCGTTGTCCTTTATCGAATTAGTTTTGCAATCCCAAATTGAGGATCTACCTCTACCAAGATATGAACATGGTCGGGCATTATCTCCATCTCAATAATTTCACTTTTAAACTCGGTAGCTACTTCCTGCAAAATAGCTTTGAGACGAACGTCTACACCCTGAATTAAAACTTTCCTTCGGTACTTAGGACACCAGACAACATGGTATTTACAGGAATAGGTAATATTGCTGTTTGACTTGTATTTTTGACTCATTATTGAGCTATATAACTATTTTAAAGATTAAGACAAGTGGTATACCTTTTCAATGCGGCTGAAGCCGCCCCCGACTTATCCCCATGTCTAAAGCCAGGGGCTTGCGTCTCGCCTTCTGGTCAAAATTATCTAGAATCAGCAAGCAGCGAGATTTCCGAAGGGACTCAATTAAACAGGTGATTTGCTCGTGAGGGTCAGCAGGCAATGTGATAAGTTGATCACAAAGAATTTTGATGCAGTCCGTCAGCTTGTCATGGAAAAAAGGTGCGTGCCGCAGCGATCGCCAAATGACATACTCAAATTCTCCCTGTAACTATTCTGCCAGTTTCACCGAAAGTGCGGTTTTGCCCATACCACCCATACCTAGCAGTACCACCAGACGAGTGCGATAGTTAGTCGGCGAGGTGGGTTACAAGATATAGGTGAATGAAGATAACTTTTATTGATGCTGGAGTACTAGTTACAGCAGCGCGTGGTGCGGGGGATATATCCGAAAAAGCCCTTGAAATACTAGCAGACTCTGAACGAGATTTTGCCTCAAGTGTATTTATCAAGTTAGAGGTACTTCCCAAAGCTCTTTACAATCGCAAAACCGACAAAGCCGATGTTCAGAGTCACAAGTATTAGAGTAATTTCTATTTTTGACTAATAGTCGCGGTGATTATGGCAAATAGGTCCCAAGCTGATTGCCAAAAATCAAGATAGCGATCGCCTTTGGTGCAGCAATCGCACTACTATGATCATTTTAACACTTGTAATCAGACTAGATGTTTCAGTTACCTAAGCATGTAACCGAAACATTTTTCATGCGATCGCATGATTCTGTGGATGCTTCGCACTCCTCTGTCGCATAACCCGCAACTTGGGTTATTATGATCGCCAATGTCAGAAAGTGTAACCTCAGTGACAGATAATCACCAGACTGGTAATACCCCCTGTTAATTCGCCAACAACATCATTATTTATTTAGTTGCTCTGAGTCAACTGAAGTAGTATTTCTTGTACTACGTGTCTCGAAATACATTTTTTTATTTTCCATAAATAAATTTAGGCGATGCACGCTCGCTAGCCGAAGTGGGCTTGTACCTTTTTCTTTCTAGTCATTAGTGTCAATCAACTTAAGCCAAAACCCCTTTAAAACCTCGTTTCCAGCTAGAGGCGGGAAATACTATTGGGCTGCTGCCGCGAATTTGGAAGGCAGAGCCTCACAGAGGACATTCCCAGTCGGAGGCTCTTAACGAGGGTGTTCTAACTAAATTTGTCATTAGACTGAATTTGTTTTGGTAAAAAATCCGCCTCCAGGTGCTAGCAAAAAGTCTGGTAGACCAACCATTATGCTATCTGGCGTGTTTGTAAACATTGTGCAATCAATGACATTTGCGATACGCCATCGCGCCACAATTCGGCACAACAAACTGAACTGATGGGAGGATACTGCGTGAAGATTGGTGCTAACTACTTGGGTAACGGAGAGTGTGAGTTTACAGTTTGGTCTCCGCTACTAGATAGCGTCACTGTAAAAATTATGACGCCAGAACAGCAGTTAATTCCGCTCAAGCCTCAGTCTGAGGGATACTGGCAGATAAAAGTCAACGATGTGTATCCAGGCACGCTTTATCAGTATGTCTTGAATGGCCAAGATACCTTTGCTGATCCGGCGTCGCAGTATCAACCTGAAGGGGTACATGGGCCGTCTCAAATTGTTGATCAACACTTTGAGTGGACTGATGAAGGATGGACTGGCGTTCCTGTGGAGTCGCTGATTTTTTATGAACTCCACGTTGGCACATTCACGCCTGAAGGAAATTTCACCGCCATTATTCCCCGCTTACCGGAACTGAGGGAATTGGGAATTAACGCCATTGAAATCATGCCCATCTCCCAGTTTCCGGGAGACACCCATGTTGAAGCTTCTTTGACATATCGCAACTGGGGCTATGATGGCGTTTACCCTTTTACTGTCCAAAATTCCTACGGTAGCCCAGCTGAACTTAAGCAACTGGTAAATGCTTGCCACCAACACGATATCGCCGTAGTGCTGGATGTGGTGTATAACCACTTTGGCCCAGAAGGTAATTATATGGCGCAGTTCGCGCCCTACTTTACTAAAACCTATAAAACGCCGTGGGGCGATGCGCTGAATTTTGACGATGCCCATAGTCAGGGTGTGCGAAACTATTTTATTCAAAATGCGCTTTACTGGTTGGGTGAGTTTCACATTGATGCATTGCGGCTGGATGCCACTCAAGCAATTTATGACTTGGGAGCCAAGCACTTTTTATGGGAACTGGCAGAAGCTGTTCATCATTTTTCACAACAAGGGCAAAAATGGAAACGCCATTTAATTGCCGAAAGTGATATGAATAATCCGCAAATAATTCGTCCGGTGGAATTAGGTGGATATGGACTTGATGCTCAGTGGAGTGATGATTTCCACCATGCATTACACGCACTTTTAACAGGCGATCGCCAAGGATATTATCAAGATTTTGGGCAAACTGCTCAGTTGGCGAAAGCTTATGAAGATACTTTTATCTACGATTGGAAATACGCACCACACCGTAAGCGATTTCATGGCGTATCTTGCCGCGATCGCCCTTTATCACAATTTTCTGTCTGCATTCAGAATCACGATCAAATCGGCAATCAAATGAAAGGAGAACGCCTTACCCAGCGGATCTCTTTTGAAGGATTAAAGTTAGCCGCCGGCGCTGTGCTGCTGTCGCCCAACTTACCCCTGTTGTTCATGGGAGAGGAATACGGAGAAACAGCACCCTTCATTTACTTTGTCAGTCACTCCGATCCTGATTTAATTCAATTAGTTCGAGCTGGACGTAAACAAGAATTTGAAGCATTTCACTACGCAGATGATCCCCCAGATCCGGAATCGGCAGAAACTTTCCTAAAGTCTAAACTCAATTGGCAATTACGCAATGAAGGTAAGCACAAAGTTCTGTGGAATTGGTATCGCCACTTAATTAATTTACGCAAGACGCATCCAGCCCTTTTGAATCAAGACCGCAATTTCATCCAAGCGACTAGCAATAAAGAGAAGGAGTTGGTCATCGTGCGTCGTTGGTGCGAATCAACTGAACTAATATTTGTGATGAATTTCAATTCGTCGGCAGTGACAGTGGCTCTGCCATTTGAGCAAAATGCTCATAAGCTATTAGACTCAGCAGATACCTCATGGTCTGGGACTGGTTCTGAAGCCGCTGAACATCTGTCTGTGGGACAAGAAGTGAGAATAAAAGCTACTAGTATAGTCCTGTATGAAAGGGAATGAGGGGGAGAGTTAGAACTTAAAGTTTCAGCCTCATAACCTCAAGTTTCGAGCTAAAAGGCTCAACGTTCGAGCTAAAAGGCTCAACGTTCAAGCTAAAAGGCTCAACGTTCGAGCTAAAAGGCTCAACGTTCAAGCTAAAAGGCTCAACGTTCAAGCTAAAAGGCTCAACGTTCAAGCTAAAAGGCTCAACGTTCAAGCTAAAAGGCTCAACGTTCGAGCTAAAAGGCTCAACGTTCAAGCTAAAAGGCTCAACGTTCGAGCTAAAAGGCTCAACATTCGAGCTAAAAGGCTCAAACTCCCCCAGCTCTCAATAGGTTTCAGATCAGATCCCCCCGCCTGCGGCGACCCCCTTAAAAAGGGGGTAAAGATCAGAAAAAAAAAGCCCCCCTTTTTAAGGGGGGTTGGGGGGATCTTCGAGAGACAAACATGTTAACCGAACTGTATCGCCCCACCTCCCATTAGAAACAACAAACTTATGCGAATTCCCACCGCAACTTATCGAATTCAGTTTACACCTGAGTTTGGCTTTGACAACGCTAAAGCGATCGCAGCTTATTTGGCAGATTTAGGTATTTCCGATTTATATGCCTCCCCCATTTTCAAGGCACGATCTGGGAGTACGCACGGCTACGATATAGTAGATGCCAATCAACTTAATCCAGAACTAGGAACTAATGAGTCCTTTGATACATTAGTTGGCGAAGTCCAATCCCTTGGTATGGGCTGGTTACAAGATATTGTGCCAAACCACATGGCCTATACCAGCGAAAACCCTTACTTGATGGATATCTTGGAACACGGCCCAGATTCCAGCTATACCGACTACTTCGACCTTTCTTGGAATGCTCCCTTTGGCGATCGCCAAGAGGGAATCCTAGCGCCGCTATTGGGAGACTTCTACGGTGTATCCTTGGAAAATGGAGATATTCAACTACAATATGAACAAAACGGTTTAAGTGTAAACTATTACAGCTTGAAACTGCCGTTGCGGTTAGATTCTTACACAAAAGTTATCACTCAGAATCTGGGTAAACTCACGCGCACACTGGGACGCAATCACCCCGATTTTATTAAGCTATTGGGTATTCTCTACATTCTCAAAAATGTCCCCTCAGAGGTTGCGGGAAAACAGCGACAAGACCAAATCGCATTTATTAAAGGATTGGTTTGGGAACTCTACACCACAAACGATGCTATCCGCGAGTTCATCGACGAAAATATCCAAACTTTCAACGGAGAACCAGGCAATTCAGAAAGCTTTAACCTGCTAGATGATTTACTGAATGACCAATTTTACCGTCTCGCCTTCTGGAAGGTTGGGGCGGAAGAAATGAACTACCGCCGTTTCTTTACTGTCAATGAACTGATTTCCGTTAAAGTCGAAGAACTGCGAGTTTTTAATAATACCCACAGCCTAATTCAAAAGCTGGTTGAAGAAGGGATATTTACAGGTTTACGCATTGATCATATTGATGGACTTTATAACCCAATCCAATATCTAGAAAGGCTACGCGAAAAGACGGGTGATGTTTACATCACGGTCGAGAAGATTTTAGAACTCACGGAAGATTTGCCAGAAAATTGGGGAATTGAAGGTACATCTGGATATGACTTTTTGAACTATGTAAATGGTGTATTTTGTCAAACGGAAAATAAATCGCAGTTCGATAAAATATACCAGAACTTTATCGGCTCAAGAGTAGATTATGCATCGGTGGTGAAGGATAAAAAGCACCTGATACTGGAAAAGAATTTAGCAGGTGATATTGACAATCTGGCTGTTTTATTAAAAAATATTTCTAGCAAATATCGTTATGGCAATGATTTCACACTGAATGGATTAAAAAGAGCGATCGCTGAAGTTTTGACACTGTTCCCGATTTACCGCACCTATATTACACCCGATGGAATTGGAGATAGCGATCGCGCTACTATTCAAGAAGTAATTCGCCAAGCCAAAAAAGAAACGCCCCTGTTGCATCATGAATTGACCTTTATTGAAAAGTTAATGCTGCTAGAGTTTGATAATTCTCTGACTCAAACAGAACGCGAACAGTGGATATATTTTGTCTTGCGAATGCAGCAATACAGCGGCCCGCTAATGGCGAAAGGCGTAGAAGACACCACATTATATGTTTACAATCGGTTGCTGTCGCTGAATGAAGTAGGAGGTAATCCTGGTCATTTTGGGATTCCAGTAACCAAATTTCATGCCTTTAATCAACAACACCAAGCAACCTGGCCGCACACCATGAACACCACAGCCACCCACGACACCAAACGCGGCGAAGATGTGCGGGCCAGGTTGAATGTCCTCTCAGAAATCCCCGATCAGTGGGAGCAGCAGGTAAATACCTGGAGCGCGATGAATCAAGGACATCGTAGCAATCGCCACGAGTTAGCTATGCCTGATCGCAACGATGAGTATTTTATCTATCAAACCCTGGTGGGAGCGTTTCCCTTTGAGGAACATGAACATGCATCCTTCGTAGAACGGGTGAAAGACTATATAATAAAGGCAATTAGAGAAGCGAAAGTCCATACAGCTTGGTTACGACCTGATAGCGAGTATGAAGAAGCTTGTACCTCCTTTATTGACAAGGTACTCGACTCTTCCATCTCCAGGGAATTTCTAGAAGCCTTTCGTCCCTTTCAACAGCGGATTGCAGACTATGGTATTTTCAATTCCCTTTCCCAAACTCTACTGAAAATTACTGTGCCAGGTGTACCCGACTTTTACCAGGGAACAGAACTTTGGGAACTAAGCCTAGTCGATCCAGACAATCGCCGTCCCGTGGATTTTGAACAGCGACGTACTTACTTAAGCGCCATCCGCGAACAGGTAAAAACAGATATTCTCGGACTAATTCAGGAGTTACTAAGCCAAAAAACAGACGGCAGAATCAAACTGTTTTTAACGGCTCAATTACTCCAAGCCAGAACAAACTATGTCTCATTATTCCAGGACGGCGATTATTTACCGTTAGAAGTTCAGGGAACCTACGCCAATCACATTATCGCCTTTGCGCGGCGGGAGGGGAATCAAACAGCGATCGCAATCGCGCCTCGCTTTTTAACTAGCCTCATCCAGCCTGGAGATAATCCCTTAGGCGAGTCGGTATGGCAAGATACGCACCTGCAATTACCCGATGGAACTTCCTTCTCTGGGAAAAACGTCCTGACTCAGCAATCCTTACAGGCTCAAGAAACATTATCGATCGCAGCAGCCCTCGCCCATTTTCCAGTTGCGCTGTTAGTCAGTGATTAAGGGGTATTGGGCAAAAGAGGCAGAGGGGAAAAGTGTAGAGGGCAGAGGAGAAAACTCTTCTGCCTTGCTCCCTTGCTCCCTGGTTTAGCCGTGTCAAGGTGACATGTAGATTGAAATAAGAAGCAAGGGAGCAGGGGGGATAATTCAGATGGGGATTCGACCCTACCTGAACAAGAGCCACGCTTGGTTGTTGTGGGGGATTAAAACCCATGTTCCGCAACGCTTGTCAGATCTTGGATGGAGTCATTTCTCCCTGCTCCCTGCCTCTTCGTTGAATTTCATATTTGTTCAACTCAAATCTTCACTTGTTCTTTTAGAATTCTGGAAGTTCCAAGTACTGATCTCGAAGTTCCGAGTTCTAAGCTAGTAATGAAATAGAAGTTGCAGTCTTAGCCAGACTCACTTTGACAGCGCTACTCCCTATTCGTAGTCCTTAGTCTCTATTCCCCAGCCCCCATTTTGAATTTTGAGATGAATTATGACCACTCCAGCTTACACCGATACTCCACCATCACTTACCACGGCGCAGATTGATGCTGTGCGATCGCATATCAAAAAAACCTGGAAAACCTTAACGCGATCTCACGAACATTTATTGCAATCTGCAAAGGATACCAAGCTAGACCACAATACACACGCTCCTTGGATTGTCTACATTTCACCTTTAGAAGATTGTCCCAATATTCAGAGTGTGTTGGAGCGATCGCTATCTCCCAAGGATATGCAACAGCTGGAAATTCGCACTTTGCCACCTGAAGTCGAGGCGATTAAAGAGCATGGGTTACTATACCTACCAGGGCCTTATGTGGTACCAGGTGGTCGCTTTAATGAAATGTATGGCTGGGACAGCTACTTTATATTACTGGGACTTTTGCACGATGGAGAATTGGAGCTAGCGCAAAGCCAAGTAGACCAACTGCTGTACCAGGTGCAGAATTACGGGATCATCCTCAATTCCAACCGGACTTACATGCTGTCGCGATCGCAGCCTCCTGTTCTCAGCATGATGGTTTTGGCATTATTCCAGCACACCCAGGATGAAGAGTGGTTAAAGTCAATTGTACCGCTGCTAGAGCAATTTTACTATTACTGGGTAGTACCGCCTCACCTAAATTCCGCAACAGGCTTATCTAGATTTTATGCTCTTGGGGAAGGCCCCGCGCCAGAAGTTTTGTTCTCCGAGCGGGATGAGCAAGGAAAAAGCCACTACGATCGCGTCAAGGAGTACTATAAAACTTTTGAAGTTGAGGATTATGACGTTAGTCTTTATTACAACCAGGAAACTGACGAACTGACCAACCTATTTTACAAAGGCGATCGCACCATGCGCGAGTCTGGTTTTGATATCACCAACCGATTTGGCCCTTTCAGTGCTGATATCCTCCACTACGCTCCTGTGTGCCTCAACAGTTTGCTGTATCAGGTTGAACGAGACATGGCGCAAATTAAGCATATTCTGGGGAACGAACAATTGGAACAAAAATGGAGCAATCGCGCAGATATCCGCCGCGATCGCATCGATCAGTTTCTCTGGGATGAAGAACAGGGACTTTATCTGGATTATCACTTCCAGAGTGGAAAACGCCGCCGCTACGAATTTGCTACCACCTTCTATCCCCTGTGGCTGGGAATTGCTTCTCCAACCCAAGCTAAACGTGTTGTGGAAAATCTCTCTTTGTTTGAAGCCCCAGGAGGAATTCTTACTAGTACTCATGTCACCGGAAACCAGTGGGATGCACCCTTCGGTTGGGCACCACTGACATTAATTGCCGTTCAGGGACTTCACCGCTATGGGTATCATACAGAAGGCGATCGCATTGCCAACAAGTTCCTGGCTATGGTCATTAAGGAATTTGGGCGTTACAACACCCTAGTCGAGAAATACGATGTTGAACGCTGTTCTGCTAACGTTTCCGACGAAATCTGCTTTGGATATAGTTCTAACGAAGTTGGCTTCGGCTGGACAAATGGAGTTATTCTGGAACTTTTAGCAGGCTGGGGGAAAAAAGTTTAAATAAAAAGGCGTGAGTTTTTTCATCACGCCTTCATCTTAAATAACGCATCCGACAATGAAAGCATTACTTCATAGCTGGCTTGTACCAAATCATCAGGAATAATCACAATGGTTCAATCAGCCCCAAAAGTTCTAACCGTTGATGAATTTATTAGCCATTACGGTGAGTGTGATCGCTATGAATTAATTGATGGTGAATTAATTGAGATGGAACCAACCGGGCCACACGAGCAAGTATCTGCGTTGATTGGACGAAAACTGAATGTAGAAATTGACCGTCAGGAACTGAGCTACTTTATCCCCCATCGCTGTCTAATCAAACTATTAGGAACAGAAACAGCTTTTCGTCCCGATGTGATTGTGTTAGACCAAACTCAATTGATTAATGAACCATTGTGGCAGCAAGAACCTGTAATTACATCAGGAAACTCAATCAAACTGATTGCTGAAGTTGTCAGCACAAACTGGCAAAACGATTACGCCCGCAAAGCTGAAGATTACGCCTTGTTGGGAGTTCATGAATATTGGATTGTTGACTATCTGGGCATTGGTGGCAGAGAATATATTGGCAAACCTAAACAGCCAACGATAACAATTTGTACTCTAATAGAGGATGAGTATCAAAAACAGTTGTTTCAAAACAACGATCAACTTATTTCCTCAATCTTTCCCAACTTGCAACTAACAGCACAACAAGTTTTTACGGCTGGGCGATCAGTCATTCAGTGAAATGAAATAAGATGCGGTCAGATTTTATAATATAACGATACGGATGACACCACAAGACGCACGACAATACGCACCAGCAACTCAGCGCAATAGCAAACCAATTATAGAAGTACTTTTACAAGTGTTGCCAGAGAGTGGCACGATATTGGAAATAGCAAGTGGTACTGGCGAACATGCAGTATTTTTTGCCCCCAAGCTCAGTCCTCGTTCGTGGCTGCCAACAGATGCAAATCCCCAGTTACGAGCCAGCATTACTGCATGGGCTGAACACTTTGGCTGTTATAATCTTTATCCACCGCTTGAGCTTGATGTCAGAGAACCAGTTTGGGCAGTCGAGAATCCTGCATTTGATTGGCTTAATAGGGAGCCAATTGTTGCTATTGTCAACATCAATATGATTCACATTTCATCGTGGTCAGCCTGTCTAGGACTAATGGCAGGGGCAGGTCGGATCTTACCAGCAGGAGGTATCCTCTATTTATATGGGCCTTTTAAACAAGGTGGAGAACATACAGCAGCGAGTAATGCAGCTTTTGACAAATCTTTACGCGCCCAAAACCCACAGTGGGGTGTACGTAACTTGGATGATGTTGTAGCAGTAGCTAGCACCCAAAATCTTACCTTGAAACAGACTTACCAAATGCCAGCAAATAATCTTTCAGTAGTGTTTGAACGTTCTGCTAATGAATAATTCCTAGAGAGCCAGTCCACTAATATATGTTGACAAAAATGAAGCAAGTGGCGTCATAGGCTTTGATTTTCGCTCCCCTTCCCTACAAGGGAAGGGGTTGGGGGTTAGGTTTGAGATAAAATTGATGGCGTTAAGTAACTATTCACGCCATCAATTTTATCTTGACAGATGTTAGTCCGCCGTTGAAATACTCAAAGCCTGTATTTGGTTTCAACTGTGGAAACGCTTAATTGTAGCAGTGTACATAATCAATAACTGCCAGAGAAGTTATCGACGGTTTTGAGTACGAATAAGTGATACTACAGGTTTTTCTTGACGAATAAGCCTCAAGAAGTAAATCAGTAATTTCTTTGTACGAAGCATTATCCTTCCACAAACATACCCAACCATTAACAGTTGGTGATGTAGGGTTCATTTGAAGACATACACCCCTTTGTTCGATCGGATTACCTGAATTTAGATTACCTGAATTTATATGATAATCTACAATTGTACCAGTTACATCGTCAGCCAAAGCTGATGTATTACCCAGCATAATTAAAGCACAAGGTAAACCCAAATACTTGAAAAGTTTCCCATTCATAAATTTTCAGTCCTTTGCTATGTGATTAAATGTCTCGAATAGACAAAACAAACGTGTAATCGTAGACGCAAGTAGTCTTAATTACCCAAATCAAGCCAGATGAAAGGATGTCTGAAAAATAAAAAATGCATTCTGCCAAACTACTAAATTAGTCTGAGAGAGTTGCTAAAACCTTTACTTTTTCAGATTAAAATCCCGATAAAAAACAAGTAAATATTATCAGAGGATGTTTTAAAAGTATTGGGGTATTGGGCAAATATAATTCGCTACTACACAACACAAGTCCACAGAGGTGGACTAATGCAAAATCAAGAGTTTGTTAATCTGCAAAGACAGGTTTTGTCTGTCCAGCCGCGACTAAAAGTTGCCCTCGCGAGTAATAAATTAAACTTTCAAAACTTCCTCTGAAGTTCATAACGAGCTTATATTAATCTTTTGTCGCTGATAAGTCAAGTTAGTAAAACTCGTAAAATTTTATGACTCACGCCCTGTACAAATTTATTATCTTGTGCATCAACTAAAATACGTCGTTTCAGGCTTCTATTAATCATTCTTTAATAAATAGCAATCGCCTAAAAAGTGTCAAAAAATCAGGGTTTAATGCTTGAAATCCATACACACATTTAGTTTTTCCTATCAATGCGTAAGTCCTAAATTTATATTTTTGGCATAAGTTATAGCAATCCTAAATTATTAGTGAAAAAGGAGATCCCCGACTTTTCTAATAAGTCGGGGATCGGAGTCTTGCGATTTTCACAAATCAAATAGGATTGCTATATAACGCTTTTTTTTACCATGAATAGAAAATATTAAAAACCTTGTTTATGCGGCTTTGAAAAAGATTGAAGGTCAGCATCTTAATTTTTATCTTTTCAGAGATATAAAACACCGATAAATAAGTAGTGCGGGCACCTTGCCCGCTACTATCAGCAGAGATTTTTATATTCAGCACCTAATTATTATCATCTTTACGCTTATCGTAAGGTTCACCTGTAAAAGGTTGTACGCCTGTAGCAGGATAAGCGTCATCATTAGTCCCAAAAATCCGCATTGCAGCTTCAGAAATATACTTGGTTATGTTCGCAATGATGTTGGAAATAGCCATGATATTTGACTCCTTATTTTCGAGTCGCTATATAAGTGATACCTATTACTTTAATGTTGATATTCTTCGGTGGCTCATATTCTCAATATATTGAGATTATATGCAATGTTTATTCAGATAACTTCGCAATACTTTAGCTTGTCAAAAAGCCAAACTTTTCTCATTAATTCTAATTGTAACTTAGCTATTTTTTCAACCCCAGTCTGGGAAAGAGGCTCGTAAACAAACTTGCCTTACAGGATATTATTTCTTTTCATTAGCCGCCTTGTCCGATTAACATTATTACTATTATTACTATTAAAAAATATTAATTATTTTATGAAGTTAGTATTAATTTGCCTCGGAATCTACTGTTATACGGCAATATCTAAAATATACTTGCCGGGAGTTGACATTATTTATGGTAAATATTACTATAAGTAAAAGAAGCATTCTTGTAAGGAAGGTCTTGCATGACAACTTTGCCAGATTTGGACTATGTACATAAACAGCAAAGCCAGCAGAACCAGGAACTAAACCTCTCTGGGGATGACTACAGCTTACTGACCGACCTTTACCAGTTGACGATGGCAGTTTGTTACACAGGCGAAGGAATAGAACAACGACGGGCAAGCTTTGAATTGTCTGTCAGGCGATTGCCAGAGGGTTTTGGTTATTTAATTGCAATGGGGCTAACGCAAGCATTGGAATATTTGGCCAAAATCCGCTTTAGTCCTTCGCAAATTGCGGCATTACAGGCAACGGAAATTTTTGCTCAAGCAGGCGATCGCTTTTGGTCACTTTTAGCTGAGGGAAAGTTTACGGGTGATGTTTGGGCAGTGCCGGAAGGGACAGCCGTCTTTGCCAATCAGCCACTGTTGCGGGTGGAAGCACCCCTTTGGCAAGCGCAACTAGTGGAAACTTACCTGCTGAATACGATTAATTACCAGACTTTGATTGCCACAAAAGCAGCACGGTTGCGGGATGTAGCGGGGGAGTCAGCAACACTTTTAGAATTTGGTACAAGACGAGCATTTAGTCCCCAGGCTTCTTTGTGGGCGGCGCGGGCGGCGTTGGCAGGTGGGTTAGATTCCACTTCCAATGTGTTAGCAGCGCTACAACTAGGACAAAAGCCAAGTGGTACGATGGCACACGCCTTAGTGATGGCGTTGTCAGCAATAGAAGGCACTGAAGAACAAGCTTTTAGTGCATTTCATCGATATTTTCCGGGTGCGCCATTGTTGATTGATACTTACGATACAGTTGCTGCTGCCCAGCGCTTGGCCGAAAAAGTAAATTCCGGGGAAATGCAATTAACAGGAGTGAGATTGGACTCAGGAGATTTAGTTATCTTGTCAAAACAGGTGCGATCGCTCCTTCCCGGTGTGCCAATTTTTGCCAGTGGCGATTTGGACGAGTGGGAAATTGCCAGGTTAAAAACTGCTGGGGCCCAAATTGATGGTTACGGACTGGGAACGCGACTAGTTACAGGTTCGCCTGTAAATGGAGTTTATAAACTTGTAGACATTGATGGTATCCCAGTGATGAAGCAGTCGAGTGGTAAGGTTACTTATCCAGGGCGCAAGCAGATTTTTCGCTCCTTTACGGGAGGTAAGGTAAAAGCAGACAGGCTGGGACTCTTAGGTGAAAGTTCTGTGGAAGAAGAACCTTTGTTGCAGTTGGTAGTACAGGAGGGTGAACGGGTGCAACCACTAGAGTCTTTGGCAACAATTCGTCAGCGTACCGCCGCCTCAGTTGCTAGTTTGCCAGAACAGACACGGCGTTTGGATCATCCTGTGGCGGTGGAGGTGGAAATTTCTGAGGGGTTACGGGTGTTGACTGAAGAAACTAAGAAACGTAGACGCACCAGCGGCTTGCCGCAGGCTACCGCAAAGGACGCATACTCCTACGGAGAAGCAAGCTACGCGCAGCGTCTGTCTGCGACACGCTGCGCGAACGTAGAGAAGGACGCAAAGTAAGATGATGAGAATTGCTTTGTTTGGTACTAGTGCCGATCCACCAACTGCTGGACATGAAGAAATTCTGAGTTGGTTATCTGAGCGTTATGATTGGGTAGCGGTTTGGGCAGCGGATAATCCATTTAAGTCCCATCAAACACCCTTAGAGCATCGGGCGGCAATGCTGCAACTGTTGATTGCGGATATAAACGCGCCACGGCATAATATTGCTTTGGAACAAGAATTGAGTAGCTTCAGAACACTGGAAACAGTAGAAAAAGCGAAACTTACTTGGGGTGAAGAGGCTGAATTGACGTTGATCATTGGTTCAGATTTACTCAGTCAGCTACCACGTTGGTATCGCGTTGAAGATTTGTTACAGGAAGTGCAACTACTGATCGTGCCGCGACCGGGATATGGAATAGATGAGTCTAGTTCAGAGGTAGTCCAAAAGCTGGGAGGGAAGATTGCGATCGCAAGTCTGACCGGTCTAGATGTTTCCTCAACAGCGTACCGCGAACATGGAAATCCCCAAGCCCTCACAGCCCCTGTAGTTGCCTATATTAATCGAGAGCATTTGTACAAATGCCAGGACGTTCCCAAAAAAAGATACCAACTCCGCTAAACCAACAACCTTTGGCCGATTTCAAGGTTGGTGTTGATAATGTAATTTTTTCTGTAGATACTGTACAAAATCGGCTGTTAGTTCTTCTAGTAATGCGACAGCAAGAACCATTTCTAAATCATTGGAGTCTTCCCGGTACTTTGGTGCGTCGAGGAGAGTCTTTAGAAGATGCCGCCTATCGCATTATGGCAGAGAAAATTAAGGTCAACAATCTCTACTTAGAACAACTTTATACATTTGGAGGGCCGAATCGCGACCCACGCGAAGCAACCGATAGTTATGGTGTGCGTTATCTATCAGTTAGTTACTTTGCCCTAGTGCGATTTGAGGAAGCCGAATTAATTGCCGATCGCATGACTGGCATAGCTTGGTATCCGATAAAACAAGTGCCGCAATTAGCTTTTGACCATAATGAAATTCTGACCTATGGGCACAGGCGATTGCGAAATAAATTAGAGTATAGCCCGGTGGCTTTTGAAGTCTTGCCAGAAATGTTCACCTTGAATGATTTATATCAGTTATACGCCACAGTTTTAGGTGACAACTTTTCCGATTATTCTAATTTTCGGGCGCGTCTACTCAAGTTAGGTTTTTTATGCGATACCGGAATTAAGGTATCACGGGGTGCTGGTCGTCCGGCTAGTTTGTATAAGTTTGACGCTGAAGCTTTTGCTCCCTTAAAAGATAAACCTTTAGTGTTTATTTAGCTAATCACTTTGCAGAGTCGAAAATCCTGAGTAACTTATTTTGACTCTTGATCAATGACCAATGACCAATGACTAATGACTAATACAATGAAGATTGCGATCGCTCAAATTAATCCGACAATTGGTGATTTGCTTTTGAATGCCCAAAAAATCCTGGAGGCGGCACAACGCGCTGCATCTAGCGGTGTGCGTTTGTTGTTGACACCAGAACTTTCTTTGTGTGGCTATCCACCAAGGGATTTATTACTAAATCCTAGTTTTGTGGAAGCGATGGGCATCACTTTGCAAAACTTGGCCCAGGATTTACCACCAAATTTAGCTGTATTGGTAGGAACTGTTGAACAGAACCTGAAAGCGTCTATTACTGGCGGTAAAACTTTATTTAACAGTATGGCTTTGTTAGAGAATGGTAAGGTAAAACAAGTTTTTCACAAGCGACTTTTGCCTACTTACGATGTATTTGACGAACGTCGCTATTTTGAACCAGGATTACAAGCTAATTATTTCACTCTTGATAATATTCATATTGGCGTAACTATTTGCGAAGATTTATGGAACGATGAGGAATTTTGGGGCAAACGTAGTTATGCAGTGAATCCGATTGCTGACTTGGCAATTCTGGGTGTAGATTTGATTGTAAATTTGTCTGCTTCCCCCTACAGTGTCAGCAAGCAGCAGTTTCGTGAAACCATTCTCAGGCATAGTGCAGTACGTTTTCAACAACCAATTATTTATGCTAATCAAGTTGGGGGAAATGATGACCTAATTTTTGATGGGCGTAGTTTTGCCTTGAATCGTCAAGGTAAAATTATCTGTCGTGCCCGTGGTTTTGACACCGATTTAGTAGTAGTCGAATTTGATGAGGCGCAACGGGATTTGCAGTTGGGTTCTGTAGCACCTGCATATGAATCGGAAGATGAAGAAATTTGGCAAGCTTTGGTTTTGGGAGTCCGAGATTATGCCCGCAAGTGTCGCTTTTCTAAAGTAGTGTTGGGTTTAAGCGGCGGGATTGATTCTGCAATAGTAGCTGCGATCGCCACTGCTGCACTTGGTAAAGAAAATGTTCTCGGTGTTCTCATGCCTTCCCCTTATAGTTCTGAGCATTCCATCAGTGATGCTGTGGCATTAGCCGAAAATTTGGGGATTAAGACTAACCTTTTGCCAATTGGGGAGTTAATGCAAGGCTTTGATCAAACTTTAGGTGATTTGTTTGCAGATACCGAGTTTGGACTGGCTGAGGAGAATATACAATCCCGAATTCGGGGTAATTTATTAATGGCGATCGCTAACAAATTTGGCTATCTTCTCCTATCTACCGGTAACAAGTCAGAAATGGCAGTCGGTTACTGTACTCTCTACGGCGATATGAATGGCGGGTTAGCAGTAATTGCAGATGTTCCTAAAACCCGTGTATATTCACTTTGCCAATGGTTAAATCGCGATGTCTACGACGGGCTACGCCTACGCGAAATCATCCCGCAAAATGTCTTGACTAAAGCACCCAGCGCCGAACTCAAACCAGGTCAAGTTGATCAAGACTCTCTACCGCCTTACGAAATTTTGGACGATATTTTGCAACGCCTGATTCATAATCACCAATCAGCAGCGCAAATTGTTGTAGCCGGTCACGATCCGGTGATTGTAAACCGAGTAATCCAAATGGTGGCGCGGGCTGAATTTAAACGGCGACAAGCACCCCCCGGTTTAAAAATCACCGATCGCGCCTTTGGAACTGGTTGGCGAATGCCTATCGCTAGTAACTGGGTTGGTGTCAAAAACGCTTACCAAACTAAAGCCATTGCTACACCTACCTTAGTCTGTTGGGATGGACAAGATGTTTATCCGCAAATCAAGTAATAGTCTGTCAACTTGAAATTGATGGGTTGAGGTTAACAAAGACGCGAGGACACGGGGACAATTTACCTTAGCGCGTCATCGCATCTTCTCCACTTTCCGCGTCCCCCACTCTTTGCGTCTTTGCGTCCCCGTCACTTGATCGCCACCAGAAGTGTTGAATGTTCAGATTTGCTTCCTTTATTAAAACTTTTAACAAAGCTACTATGCCAATTTGGTCAGAAACTGCATTAGCATCCCATTTCCCATCGACTACATATTTGCCTTTGTTGTAGTGGTTAGTCGCTGACCACAAGTAAGGTGTGAGAACTTCTGGATGGTATTTTCTATAACCAATACCGTTGTATCTCTCTAGCTGCCAAAGCTGTGCTGGCAAACTCCAATCTTTGACTCGGTTGAATTCTTTCATTGTCAAAGCATCAATTGCGCTTTCTTCCCAAGTGTATCCCTCCTGCCAGCTCTTGATCGGGTCGGCTAGTGGTCTGCCAGATGGTTCGTTGACAGTGCGTTTTTTTAGCGAGTCGCCGTTGTGCAGATGCGTGGCAAAGTTCAGCGAAGATTCCATATTATGGATGACTGCAACAAAGTGCCAAGGCACATTAATTTTTTGCTGTAATGCTTCGTAATGACGCCGATTTGCATTGATTTTTGCAACTATATTTTGAGTAGTGCTGAGTTTATCTGGCCTAATTTCGCAGCTATCCCAAAGCCTTTGATATTCTGGTTTTAGTTCTTGCAGACTAAGTAGTATTGTATTTGCCATTTTTATTGAATACCCAAGAATAATTTTGATTTTCTAGTTATGGCAAAACAACTTTATTTATCTAGCATTTGTAAATTATTTACACAAATAATTAATGTTTTAACACAAAAATTTTTGAGATTTTATGCTTCAAAAACTAGTCTGAAGCTGATTTATGTCTTTTTGTGAAGTCAAGGCTAGCTACGTATAAATACTGAATTAGTTTTTAAGTGCTAAATTATATAATAGTAAAAATTTTGACAATAGTGAGAGTATTGTTTTAAACAATATCAATACTCAAAATGATGTTTATACTTAGAACCGAGAAAATGAAAGCAGGTGCATAATGAAACTACAAGATTTCTTGGGAAAAGATGAGAAATGGGGATTCGAGGCGATCGCACAAGATGCAGACTTGGCTCGTCAGATTCAGATACTGTTAATCGGCTTAGATTTGCTAGAACCTCCAGCCGATGGGAAATTTGGGCCGGTTTCTGTGATATCTCTCAAAAAATTTCAAGAATTAGCAAAGACTGGAGAAAGTGACTTTTTAGGAGCAGTCACAGCCAAGAAACTAATTGAAACCAAACCAGATGATCTTCCTAAACCCCCCTTAAAACTTGGTAATGACATTGCCAGCAGGATTGTGAAATACTTGCTATCTAAAGATTATCAGGTATTCACCAATCTAAAAGAATACAACATTGTTTATGTAGAGGGTATAAATGGAAACTGGAGTTTAAATAGTGATACACCCAATCAATTTAATGATCGGCGGATTGTCATTGAAGTAGTAAATGGTGTTCCCAAAATCGTAGATCACTGGGAAGCTACTACAGAACCAGGGAAGTACTACACTTATAATCCAATGAATCCTAAAGGAGCAGCTAGGATTCAGTTTGGACAATACGTGCGATTCGTTGATTAGTAAATCACGGTAACCAGTCCGTAAATAGCTAATCCAGCCCGACAGCAGATTACTGTCA
>NZ_JBALCZ010000003.1:0-10367 GCF_036917615.1 Nostoc sp. | reverse complement strand
ACTGTGCTTCTGTAACTCCTAACTTTGCCGCCGCCGCCTTAAAATCAGGTCGAGGTGGACGCTGATTGCGATCGCCTGGATTTGGAGGATTGGCACGGACTCCTAAGGCAGCCTTTAACTGTGCTTCTGTAACTCCTAACTTTGCCGCCGCCGCCTTAAAATCAGGTCGAGGCGGACGCGGCTGTCCTTCCGGTGGTTGGTTGGGCGGTAGTTGCGCCTGTGCAATTTGATGGAATTGATTAGCGGCATTTGCTTGGTTGAGTGAAATAAAACCAAATGTGCCTAGCAAAACAGGAATTGCTGTCACGACTAGTAATCGACGAATATTCATTATCAACATCCAAAAGATAGATTGTTTACATTTCTGATTCAACTAACCCAAAATTACACTTCGCCCTGCTTCTGAATTACAGTTGTGTAATTTTTGTCATTTAAGCCCTAAGTCTTCTACTAAAATCACGTAATCCTCAGCCCGATATCAAAAGTTGCTGCGTAACCTTGTCCATTCTTGGTGAGCTTGAGCAGCATTTGATCGCCATCACCTTGAAAAATTCCGTCATCAGCATTCTTCTGCGTGCGCTGTCCCTTGCTGGCATAGAGTGTCTGCGTATGTACCTGATCAGTGATCGAGTCATCAAAATATAGCTGCGACGTAAACTCATAAGGCTGCCCTGATGTCCCATCCGTGCGAACCTTAAAGTGGATATGGACGGTTCTGCCTTGATACCAACCAGGGTAAATGGTTGTGAACTGGACAGTTCCATTCGCATTGCTTACTTGATAGCCGCGCAAGAACTTTTGGCCGACGGTACTAAAACTTTGGTCTGTCACATCCGAATAGACACCCAGTGCGTCACAGTGCCAAACATCTACGATCGCACCTGCAAGTGGTGTACAGCCAGTACTGCCAATTTGAGAAACTTGCAGTGTCAGATAAAGTGGCACACCGTCTTTCACCGAACCATCCACCGGATCGGAACGGATATCGGAGCGGTTGAGCTTCTCATCCACAAAATAAGGGCCTTCGGTCTGTTCTGGACTAAGGACACAGGCAGGTAAGGTCGCAGAATTGGCCGCAGATGATCTGGGGACGGCTACACTCGACTTTGCCTGGGTAGAACTAGACTTTCTTGGTATGCATCCAACCACAAGTATTGCCGTTCCGGCTGCCCTAAATAGAGCAAGTACATCTCTTCGACTAAAAATCAGACCTAATTGGCGATTTTTGTTGTTCATGATCACAGTCCACCCTGCTTTTTAATTAATTGCGATCGCAGTAATTAGACATCTCCAGAAAAGAATGTAGAGACGGGAAATTTCGCGTCTCTACAAGGGTTTGAGTGAACGCATAATTAATTTTCACCAGATGTCTATTTGGCGAGGCGAAATCCAAGGGCGCTTCAATTAACGGTTATTGTGTCCGATCCGATTTTGACCTGCGCCCTGATTCTGAGGTTGGGGAGGACGTTTTTTCTGCTGTGGGCGTGGTCGCCGATGCTTGACCTGTGGTTTGTCATCAGGTCTTTGCGATTCATTCTGCGGTCTTTGGGGCTGTTGTGAAATCTGTGCGTTCCGATGAGATGGATTAGCAGCATTTGCCTGATTGGGCGCAATGAATCCAAATGTACCAATCACAAAAGGAATCGCTGCTACGGTTAACACTCGACGAATATTCATAAAAATCAATCTTCAAAAGGTAAGGTGTTGATATTTCTAATTGAGCCACCTCAAAATTACAGCTTGTTTATTTTTTAAATTACAGTTTTGTAATTTAAACAAAAAAATAATGAATTTAAAATGGAACAATATGTGAAGTAATAAATGCTTGTGAACATTCTGTTTGTCGAAGATGAAGCGAAAATTGCTAACTTTGTCCGGGCTGGACTCAAGGAGCAGGGATTTGTTGTAGACTACTGCGACAACGGTGATCAAGGATATCTGCGGGCATTAGACAACGAATATGATGTGATTGTACTCGACATTATGGTGCCGGGAAAGGATGGACTATCGATTCTGAAACTCTTGCGACGGCAAGGTCGGAATGCTCCGGTGATTTTGTTGACGGCTCGGAATGAACTAGACGATCGCTTGGAAGGACTAAATTTGGGAGCCGATGACTATATCGCTAAACCGTTTTTTGTGGAAGAGTTAGCGGCTCGAATTCATGCCGTTGTGCGCCGGAGTGTGAGCGAGCGCCAAAATCTGCTTTGCGTTGGGCCCCTCAAACTCGATCGCATCACTAGGGAAGTCACTTGCAATCACCAGGCGATAGAACTCACCAGCCGCGAGTTTAATCTTCTGGAGTATCTCATGCGCTCTCCCGGACGAGTCTTCACCCGTACCCAAATTCTGGAACACGTTTGGGGCTATGACTTTAACCCCAACACCAACGTCGTGGATGTTTGTATCCAGCGAATTCGGAAAAAGATTGACCCCATTGATCAAGCAGTCTGGATTGAAAGCATTCGAGGGGTTGGATACCGATTTCGCAAGCCAGACCCTTGCTGATGAAACTCCCTTCGTTTCGACTCCGGATTGCCCTATTGTCTGCGGCTCTAGCTGGAAGCACATTAGTCGGATTTGGCGCAGTTTCCTGGTTTCAAATTTACAATGCTAAGATTAACCGCTTTGATGCAGAACTATTAAATCAATTGATGCGGGCAACTCCGAACTTGCCTCCACCGGGGGAACCTCCCGTTCCCACAGCGTCTCTGAGAAGAGAAGTTCTGAGCAAAGGAAGCCGACCCTCACGATGGCAGTTTTACGAAGACTCATTATCCTATGCCTTCGGAACCAATACAAAAACCCCCATTGCCATACTGGTGCTTGATACAAACGGCAACATACTTTATCAATCCAACTCCCTACCTGCCGACCTTGAGGTGAATCGTCTGCTGCTTAACCGTCTCCAGTTGACACCTCTGCCACCGCCCCCCAACAGACAACCACCACCTTTACCCTCCAATACAAATCCATCCTTCGAGCCGCCACCCTTTCTTCGTCCCCGCCCACCTCAATTTGTCACTGAGCAGACGCCAATAACAGCTTGGCGGATTGGGGCAGCTAACTTTCCCAATGTTCGGGTTGCCATTGCCGTTAGCCTACAAGTCGTCAATCAAGAGATGGCTACCATTCGCAATATCTTCCTGGTTTCAATTCCAGGAGCGCTCCTGCTGGTTGCAGTCGGGGCATGGTTGGTTTCTGGTGGTGCTTTGCGTCCCATCCGGGAATTAACGGGCGTCATTCAACAGGTGACTGTCAAAGGGTTAGATCAGCGGATTCCGATTGGGACAACTGATGTTGAATTTGCCCTGCTGATTCAAGTATTTAACCAAATGCTGGAACGCTTGGAACGCAGTTTTACCCAAGCTTCCCGCTTTAGTGGTGATGCCGCTCATGAACTGAAAACCCCACTGACTATTTTGCAAGGCGAACTGGAACGAACATTGCAACAGGTTGATCCTGGAAGTGAAGTGCAACAGCGCTTAAGCAACCTATTGGATGAGGTGCGCCGCCTGAGTGGAATTATGCGGAAACTCTTGCTGCTATCTCTGGCAGATGCCGGAAAAATGAGCTTGTACCTGGTTGAGGTGGATATGTCTGAGTTGCTCATGGAGATGCTAGAAGATGTGGAAATGCTAGCTCCCCACTTGAGTGTGCAAACTGACTTCACTGATGGGCTGCGCTTACTGGGCGATCGCGATCTTCTGATTCAAGTTTTGCAAAACCTGTTTAGTAATGCCATCAAATACAATCTCCCCAACGGCTGGATACAGATTCGCACTCATCAAACTCCAACAACTCTCCACGTCACCATTGCCAATGCATCCAAAGATATTCCACTGAGCGATCTTGAACGCATTTTTGACCGCTTCTATCGCGGTGATCCGGCGCGAACCCGCAAGATAGAAGGAATCGGACTGGGACTCAGCCTAGCCCGTGAAATTGCCAGGGCACATCATGGCGACCTCACCCTTGATCAGACATCTTTTGGTCAAACAGCATTCACCCTCACCTTACCAATGAAGTTACAGAATTGAGCGATCGCTCGGTAGAAATTTGAGAATTTTTATAAGTCGTTGGAAAGAATCCTTAGTGATATAAACCGAGATAAAATCTGTTTGATAAGTTCGGTTTTGGGTTGGGAGTGCAATCGATTCGTCTGTTGACCAAAATTTACCCCTTTGAGTCATTCCTGGGTGTCAATAGTAAACCCGTGATTGAATATCAGGTCTGTTATTAACCCTTCATACAAATGAATGGTTTTGAAATCTAAAACTTTCAGCTACCCTAAAGTTGATATATAAAAGAGCAATTTTCAAATGACCATTTACTTTTATAAGGTTTGGCAGCCTTATGGCTGTTTTTCTAACTTTTCTCTTCACGAAATCCACATCCAGGGTACTTACTGGCCAACAGTTGAGCATTATTATCAAGCGCAAAAGTTTGTCGGCAGCACAGATGCGGTAATTATACCCCTCATCCATGCCGCCGCCACCCCAGAAGAAGCTGCCGCTTTGGGAAGATGTAGCACTCGCCAATTCCGTCGAGACTGGGATTTGGTCAAAACTCAAATTATGCGAGAAGCTGTACTCAAAAAGTTTCTCACTCATACTGATATTAGAGAAGTTCTCCTGAGGACAGGCGATGAGATTTTGGTTGAAAACTCCCCAACCGATTCTTTTTGGGGCTGTGGTGCTAATAAAGCAGGTCAAAATCATCTCGGTAAAACTCTCATGAGTGTACGTGAAGAAATCCGTAATTTACTATCTTTAACAGTAATTTACGAATAATT
Organism: Nostoc sp.; assembly: GCF_036917615.1. Taxonomy (GTDB): domain Bacteria; phylum Cyanobacteriota; class Cyanobacteriia; order Cyanobacteriales; family Nostocaceae; genus Nostoc. The sequence continues at coordinate 5,572 of NZ_JBALCZ010000003.1, read as the reverse complement.
TGCTCATCCTACTTACATTAAACATAAAATCAGCAATTATACGGAGAATAGTAAAATTCCCCAGCTAAAAATCTGGGAATAAATTGCCAATAATTTAGTTATTTATTTGAAAAAATCTTAATTAATTGAATTAATGGGCAAAAATGGCAAAAAATATTTTTCTTTCCAAGCAATTATCAAGGCATTAATTTAGGTGAGATTACTGAAATAGTTTGATGATTGAGAATATAAAATTAATGAGTGTCTCTGATTAGGATTTTCTCAACTTTAGACTTGAGAGGATGTTTGGAAAGTATTTTGTGATATGTCAAACGGTTCGAGATTCTCCTAAATAAACTTTATAAAGCTAGAGGAATCAAGCAAAATATCTGATACTTATTAAATATCCTTTAATCCCATTTCCAAAAATATTTGCAACAAATGTACGCCCCTAGCAACGCATTTGTAGTAAGAATTTTGTGAAATGGGATGAAAATCAAGGCATTGGAAGTTGAAAATTCTCATCAGGGACAATTATAAAAAAAATTATACTTCAGTCAGAGTGTATATAGACAATGACATTTACCGAAAAACTAAACGAGTTGCAGCCAAGCTTAGACCAAGGAAGTTTACTGCACCGGATGATAAAACATATCAGGCGATCGCTCGACCTCCAAGAGATATTAACGACTACCGTTAGCCAAGTGCGTTTATTTTTGGGTGTAGATCGGGTAAAAATATATCGCTTTGATGCTGATGATAGTGGTGAAGTCATTGCTGAATCTATCTATGAGCAACGTCTGCCATCCTTATTGGGGCAACGCTTCCCAGCTGATGATATTCCACAGGAAGCTAGGGAGATGTTTCTGTTAACGCAGCAACGTTCGATTGTGGATGTGGTAAACCAGAAGATCGGGCTATCGCCTCTACAGTCAAAAGAAACTGGCAAACGCCTACAAACTAATATCTACTATCGGCAGGTAGACCCGTGCCATCTTCTATACCTAAACGCAATGGGTGTGCAGTCTTCGTTGATAGTGCCAATTTTAGATTCCGACCCACAAGAACAATCGGCAAAGCCGAAATTGTGGGGATTGTTGGTATGTCACCACAGTGAACCGCGAAAGATTTTGAAGCGGGAATTGAAAGTATTGCAGCAAGTTGTTGACCAGGTAGGGAGTGCGATCGCTCAAAGTAATCTACTCACCGCAGCCCGCGCCAAGCAAGAGCGAGAAGCTACTATTAACCGAGTTACTACACTATTGCATAAACTGCCGACAATCCAATTGCAAGGAGCGCTAGAAGAAGTTATTACTGCCTTCGGTGGAGTAGGTGGCAGGCTTTACATTGAACAGAGTCGGGAACTATACACCTGGGGCCACCAACCGACACTGCCTTACGAGTTAGATAACAGTATTATCGAACAGCATCCCATCTGGCAAAAGTGGATGGCTGAGTGTAAACAAGGTAATATTTGGGCAACGGTTGACCTCTACAAAGAACCACGTTTGCGAGTTTTGGCTTTAGCGTTCCGTTCTACTCAAATTCGTGGACTCATGGTGATTCCCCTACATTACCGCGAAAAATTTCTTGGTGTATTAAGCATTTTTCGCTCTGAATTTGAAACGGAAATTTTGTGGGCGGGACGATGTGATCAAAATCGGCGACAACTGTTACCCCAGCTTTCCTTTGAGGCTTGGCGAGAGCAAAAAAAGGGGCAAGCAGCTGAGTGGAAACCGGAAGAAATCTTATTGGCGCAAGCCTTATACGAGCATTTCTCAATGGCAATTCAGCAGCAGCATATGTACAAACAGGTACAATCCCTCAATGCCAACCTAGAACTGCGGGTGCAAGAGCAAACTGCTGAACTCCAAAAATCATTACTGCTTACCAAACTACTCAAGCAAGTCACAGAGCATATTCGCCGCACATTGGACTTGCAGACAACCCTGCAAACTATCGTTCGGGAAGTCCGTCCCCTGCTAAATTCAGACCGAGTGGTGATTTTCCAACTGAAGAATAAATCAGTGATTGTGGAAGAAATTAATGGCAATTGGCAGTCAGTTTTGGGAGTGAATGCACCACCGGAATGCTTTCCTGATGAGTATACTCGTCTATACTGTCAGGGCAGAATAAGGGCAATTGAAAACGTTTCAACGGCTTCTTTAAGTGATTGTCATCGCGAGTTTTTGCAGAGTCTGCAAGTGCAAGCAAACTTAATAGTTCCAATTAATATAGGTATGGAACTATGGGGCTTACTAATTGCCCATGAGTGCAAAGCTCCTAAAGATTGGCAGGATGCAGAAATTGATTTATTGCAACAGTTAGGAGATCAGGCGGCGATCGCCATTCAACAAGCACAACTGTACGAACAAACCTGTAATGCCGAAACTGAAGCCAGAAATCAAGCTGCACAGTTAAAGCATACCCTACATGAACTTCAAGAAACACAGACAAAATTGATTCAGACCGAAAAAATGTCCGGCTTAGGACAGTTGGTGGCGGGTGTTGCCCACGAAATCAACAACCCGGTTAGTTTTATCTACGGTAACCTGTGCCACGCCAGTGACTATACCGAACAACTGCTAGAAATTTTACGTCTCTACCAGCTATACTATCCCCATCCCCATAGTGAAATTCACGCCGCGATCAAAGCGATCGATTTTGAATTTTTGGTAGAAGACCTCCCAAAAATCATGACCTCAATGCAAGTAGGAACCGAGCGCATCCGCTCAATAGTGCTGTCGTTACGCAATTTTTCTCGCTTGGATGAGGCTGAAAACAAGCGCGTTGACCTGCATGAAGGCATTGAGAACACCTTATTAATTTTGCAACATCGGCTGAAAGCAAATGCTGAATTTCCAGGCATTGAGGTAATCAAAGACTATGGCAATATACCACAGGTGGAATGCTATGCCGGTCAAATGAATCAGGTATTCATGAATATTCTCAGCAATGCCATAGATGCCCTGGAAATGGGGACTGGGAGCTGGGAACTGGAGACTAGGGACAAGGGGGACAAGAGGGACAAGGAGAATAACCCATGCCCAATGACGCCAGTTGCTTTAACGGAGGGAACCTCCGCAACGCACTGGCTCCCCAATGACGCTAGTTGCTTCAACTCTGGGAACCTCCCGAAGTTTGGAGCCGATAGCGCAGCCCAAGGTAGAGAAGAGACTGCGCCAACGAGTCCGCCAGCGTCGGAAACCTCCGCTCCAACAACTCTGGGCAAGGCACTGGCTCCCCAATGCTCAATGCCCACTATCCACATTTCTACTAAAATCTCAGCAGACAGCTCTCGTCTATTGATTCGTATTGGTGACAATGGGCCTGGAATGACTGAAGAGGTGAAAAAGCGAATTTTTGACCCGTTTTACACTACCAAACCTGTGGGCAAGGGTACAGGACTGGGACTAGCAATCAGCTATCAGATTATTGTCGAAAAACATGGTGGAATAATGGAATGCATTTCAGAACCTGGCAAAGGTACAGAATTCTGGATTGAGATTCCTATCAAGCTTCCAGCCAAGCAAAATAGTTAACCAAAGCTAAAGGAGTAGGGGGGCAGGGAAGAATAACAAATGACCAATGCCCAAACCAACCACTGCGAGCAAGATTTTAAAAGGGTTGTGGCTGAACTTGACACCAATACCAGGCAAATCGATTTTTTACCTGATTTTCAGAAGATTACAAAATGTTAGTTTAAAAACTTAAAAATTGAATCAGCAATTACTCAATTCATCCAAAAGGTTGATGATAAAATTTTTAGCAACAGACTAAAGAAAAGATTTAGAAGCTATCCAGGGCGTGCAGTATATTGACTTGAATTAAAAATACTTCACAAGTAAAGTTTCGTTGCAAAAAAAATCCCTCCCATCCTCAAATGATAATCTAATAGTTGAAGCCACTAAATATGCTTCCCTGGCAGATATAACAGCTGCATTAGGAATGTAGTAAGAGGTAAAAGACGCTGTTTAACTTACATCTGTCTCGTCAAAACACAGCAACACCCAACGCGAAAACTGCTATTTCCTCAAATATGGAAGATTAGGGGGCGCTGTAACTGATTTTCATTAGTTGTTTACAGAAGCGATGAAAGTTAGTACATCCCTGGCTAGGATAAACAAGGAGAGGAGATAGTTCAGCGAGTAGAGGATTGGGTGTTGTTGTGTTTAAAGATAAGTCTGAAATAGGGACTCCTGTGGGTGTAAGATTATACGAAGTTGAATAGCGAGAAAGAGTTGAAATAGCGCCTTATGTCAATTATTGCGCTCAGAGCGTGGTATCTACAGGATTACGAGCCGATTCCAGAACTAGAAAAACGTCCGCCAGATATTCGCTTAAGCAAAAAAAGCCTGCTGAAATCAGCATTGCGAGCAGACTTTTTGGAAGAAAGTGACGAAGTTAACAAATCAACTTGGTTTGGGCGCTATCTGGAAGGGGAAAATATTGAATTTTATATTGAAGGTAGTGGTGGCTATTGCGTAGCTAACATTGACTTAATTAGTCATGAAATTTATTTCACCAAGCAGGCGGTGTTGGCTCAGTTAGAACCAACGATTTTTTTATCCTATCAAACTGAGTATGCCGCAGCGACGAATGTTCTAAGAGAAGAACTGCAAAAAAGTTTGGACAGTTTAAACTTGCGATCGCGCTTTCCTCTAACATTAGTAGAATCCTCTCGTCCTAGTGATGCTACTGTACGAATTAACCGCACCATCATGCGAAAAATCCGTAAGAGTTTGTTATTTATAGCTGATACCACGCCTATTGCTAGTATTGATGGTAAAGAAACCCCTCAACTAATTCCCAGCCCGAATGTCTGTATTGAGATTGGCTATGCTATTCAAAGTAAGCGGTCTGAACAGATTCTATTAGCGCAAATGCAACGCCCAGACTTTGAAGGGCAATTTCCCTTCGACTTACCCACACAGCAAATTTTGCAATTCCAAGACACCACAGAACTGAATAAAATTCTCACAGGAACCATTGAAAATCAGCTAGCACGATTCAAATTGTTTTTTTGAGCTTGGAGTCAGCACCAGACCTCGGGCAGTAAAATTAGAGGCGGCATTGTTATTGGCATTAAATTTGATGGTATCGACTTCGGCAATAACTGCTGCTGTTGGGTTTATAGCCTTACCTACGCCACCGAAATCAGTAATAGTAACAGTGCCGTCGCCGGAGTTGTAAACAAAGATATCGTTGCCGCCGCCACCAGTCAGGGTGTCATTGCCATAACTAGTTGTAATGGTATCGTTCCCGGCTTTACCATTAATTGTATCTGTGCTATCAGTGCCCACTAGGGTATCGTTACCTTGAGTTCCAATGATATTTGCCATTACTTTATTCCTACCTGAATCGATTTTTAGAGTAATTTAAGTTCTCAAGTTGCCGTTAATGTTTCGGATCGCACAAAAATTCGCCGAAAGTTGATGCTCTCAACAGAGTTCATACCACCTTTGATGTTATCTCAAATTCATTCTCGGCTTAACCCAGATTCAGTTTGGACAATACGTGCGATTCGTTGATTAGTAAATCACGGTAACCAGTCCGTAAATAGCTAATCCAGCCCGACAGCAGATTACTGTCA
>NZ_JBALCZ010000002.1:0-24437 GCF_036917615.1 Nostoc sp. | reverse complement strand
GCACTGTTGCACAGACGGGTGTTGACTATATTTCTACCAGTGCGCCGATTACTCAGTCGAAGTGGCTGGATTTGAGTATGAGGATTGTACTTTAAATATAATCAGGTGATTCATTCCACTGTCAAGTCGGTCTTCTGTTGCATTTTTGGAGGATTAAAGCCTAAAACATACAAAAGCAAAAATGGTATTGTTGAATTAATTAAATAGTGTTTATGGCGATGGAGCTCGCCAAAACCGCCTTTCCAGTACAGGTTAAATTAATAACTGGAAGGCTGATGGCTCCTACTTTCCTGACTTACTGCGGGAGGGTAGGGCTTGGCTAAATGCATTACCTGACTCCCCTGTAGAAAGTCTAAGTCTACAAATCGCACCTCAAGGAGTCATGGTATGAAACACTTTCGTCAGTTTGAACCGTTTATTGCGTTACCCCACCTGATCAAGTGGTTGCCCATTTCCTTTGTGGTTGGCATTCTTGCTGGAACAGCTTCTGCGGCTCTTTTGGCATCATTGGAATGGGCAACTGATTGGCGAGAATCGCATCGCTGGATTATCGCTTTGCTGCCCCTTGGAGGCTTCTTGAGTGGTTGGATTTATCATCAATTCGGCCAGACTGTAGAAGCCGGAAATAACGTTTTACTTGAAGAAATCCATAATCCAAAAAATGTTATTCCCTTCCGTATGGCTCCTCTTGTTTTATTAGGAACAGACCTTACTCATTTATTTGGTGGTTCAGCCGGTCGTGAAGGTACAGCATTGCAAATGGGTGCTTCTTTAGCAGATCAGTTAACTAAAATATTACATTTTCAAGGAGCCAATCGGCGAATTTTATTAACGGCAGGTATAAGTGGGGGATTTGCTTCAGTTTTTGGTACTCCCTTAGCTGGAACCGTATTTGGTCTAGAAGTTTTAGCGATTGGTAAAATTAATTACGACGCTCTTTTCCCTTCTTTAATTGCTGCGATCGTTGGGAATCAAGTAACCTTATTATTGGGTTTGCATCATACCGCATACCGACACGCTCCCTCTATACCGACGCTGACAATTTGGGGGCTGATTTCTGCCATTATCGCAGGTGCAATCTTTGGAATTGTAGCAAGATTTTTTGCTCAAGTAACTCACCAAGTTGGTCATTTCTTTAAAGCAAAGATATCTTATCCTCCAATGCGTCCTTTAATAGGCGGTGCGATAATAGCAGCAATTGTTGGGTTAAGTGGTACAACTAAGTATATTGGACTTGGTATTCCTACTATCGTTGATTCTTTCTCCACTCAGCTACCTCCTTGGGATTTTGCAGCAAAATTTGGTCTGACTGCTCTAACTTTAGGAGCAGGTTTTAAGGGAGGAGAAGTGACACCTTTGTTTTTTATTGGTGCAACTTTAGGTAATGCTTTGTCGTTGCTTTTAGCATTACCTGCACCACTGTTAGCAGGGATGGGATTTGTGGGTGTGTTTGCAGGTGCGGCAAACACACCTTTAGCATCGACTCTAATGGGAATTGAATTATTTGGTCTCGAATCGGGAGTGTTTATTGCGATTGGCTGTGTAGTAAGCTACCTATTTTCGGGTCATTCTGGAATTTATACTTCACAGCGTATTGGGTTGAATAAATACTCTGCTGTATATTTTGAAGAAGGACTGACTTTGGGTATTTATGGGCAACCAAAAGTTGAGCCAAAATTTGATTTATCTGATGATGGCGAAGAAGACAGAAGTAATTCTCAGGAATAATTTATTGATACAATTAATGGATCGTTGGCAAAGTGCGTAGTTTAACGGCGTAGGCATCGCATAGTCAGAGTACTCATGTATGCACGATAACCGCTATGCTTAACTTATATATTTGTAAAATAGTCACAAATATGGTGTTTTGGATAAAAATTTACTATGCTCATAGAGTTTAGTATTGGTAATTACTGATCCTTTAAGGATAAAGTCACCTTTAGTATGGTGGCTGCCAATATTGTTGCCAAAGAAAAGAAACTTGATGATAACAATGTTTTTGCAGTAGATGATGACCTCAAATTACTCAAAAGTGCTGCGATTTATGGTGCTAATGCCAGTAATAAAAGTAATCTTGCGAAAGCTTTGAGCTTTATGAAGTGGTTTATGATCAATTCCTCTAAAGAGACTCAAAGTACAGAAAAAATAGGAGTTGAGCAGTTTGAGCTAAGTACATAAACTGAAGCACAACCATCTTTTTTTGAAATTGTTTTTCTCTTAGATGCTACAAAGTATAGATATGGGTTTCAAGCTAATCAACAAAAGGTTATTTTTGAGTGGCTATTTTACGTTTCTAAGACAAACCAAATTCGTCTTTTTGAGCGACTTTCTGACAGAAATTCACGTAAGATAAAATATCTATCTAAAATATTTAAAGGTGAGGATATTTACCCAAAAACTAGGAGCAATGCACTTGTTCTATCAGTAGCTGCTCAATTCAACGTTAAAATAGCTGAGAGAATACTAGATTGGCTCACAAAACAAGTGAATATAGTTTCAGGTTTAGACGATCAAGATCATTTGAGTTATACACTAAACTCTTTAGCAGAAAATAATGATAATAAATCAGAAATTATTCAGTTAATTAAAAAACTAGATTTAGGTATTGAAGAAATCAGAATCAAGGGAGCTTCGATTAAGACTGGGCATGAAAAATTTGATAATAAAGGTAATATTTCTATTAAATTTTTTGATTTAGATAATCAAGAATCAGAAGGAACTAAAAAAATAATTTCTATTGCTGGACTTTTAGTAGATACTCTTAAATATGGCAGACTTTTGATATTTGATAAATTTGATGCGAGACTTTACCCACTAGTTGGCAAAGCAATTGTTGAATTATTTAACTCTAAAAAGACAAACTTTAATAATGCACAACTAATATTTATGACTCATGATACTAATTTGCTTAGTAACAAACTCTTTCGCAAAGATCAGATTTGGTTTACTGAGAAAAACAAATATGGTGCTACAGATTTATATTCATTAGTTGAATATAAAATACCAAATGATGCTTTTTTTAAAAGTGATTATATCAAGGGCAGATACGGTGCTATTCCATTTATTGGTGACTTAAGTCAAATTCTTGGTGAGCCTGATGCCTAGAAACCGTGGTTATGCTGATAGAAAAGTTGAAACAAGAGAACTTAGGCAAATATTTTTAATTATTTGTGAAGGTGAAAAAACCGAGCCAAATTACTTCAAGAGCTTTCGCGTTCCCACGACTGTCAAGAAAATTGATGTTAGAGGATTTGGATACAATCCAAGTAAACTAGTACAAGAAGCGAAAAAATTAAAGGCTCAAGAAGATTACGATCAAGTTTGGTGTGTATTTGATAGGGATGATTGGCCTAAGCAAGATTTTAACAACGCTATTGCAAACGCTGAAAGAGAAGGATTTAAAGTTGCTTATTCTAATGAAGCTTTTGAATTATGGTATGTATTGCATTTTGAATTTTTAAATACTGGACTTTCTCGCAAAGATTACATCGATAAGTTAGAGAACGATAAATTACTTGGACACAAATATAAAAAAAATAGTGCAACAATCTATGAGGAAATAGAAAATCGGCAATTTACTGCCATCAAACACGCTAAAAGTCTTCTCAAGCAATATAACCCTTCTAATCCAGTAAATGATAATCTTTCAACAACAGTACATTTTTTAGTTGATGAGCTAAACAAGTTTATTCGATAATGCTTATCTTTGAGATTACATTATAGCGTTTCCTAAGCAACTGAGGTACACCCAAATCTTGTTTAACAAGGTTAGTAGCTTTGAAAACGTACCTCACCAGATCGGAAACTGCTATAATTATTTTTTACATCATCCAGTGGCTTACTTTATTATTTACTAAATCATCGCTTCCAATTCTTCCAAAGCTTGAAAACTTCCTACTTGCCAACTACGTTCCACAGCAGCAGGGATAATCTGAGTAATAGCTATATCCTCAAAATTAGGACTGGTATTAGATTTTATGTATTTCCCATCTCTCAGCAAATAAATGGAGAGACTCCCGCTATCGTAAACCCATAATTCTGGGACTCTAATAGCTTCATAAGCATCGAGAGTAGTTTTTGATGTGACATCAGTCTCAATTGCTAAATCTGGCGGCGGATCATCAGGTTGCAAGCGGCGATGACCAATCATTCGTTGATAATTATGAATATAAAAGCAAGCATCAGGTTCAACTCCTGCTACACCTTGCCGTTTAAAGGTGGTGGAACCAAAAGGTTGGTATCTGATATCTTTAGCCTTCAGCAATATTTTGACAATATCAGAAATTAAATCTTTGGGAATTTCATGTTCTGGTAAAGGAGCCATAATTTCTAAAGTACCCTGGCTATAGGCAATTCGTGTAGTTCTTTTTTCTCCCAATTCTTGTAAAATAGATTCAAATTCTTCCCAGCTAACATCTGGAATAGTCACCGTGCTACCAGGTGCTAACTGCATCTGGCTAACAGGTTTGAAAACGGGGATGGCAGCAGTCATAACCAGAATATAAGTAATCTGAGTTTCAATAATTATCTATCAGGTTGCGGTGGAGAATACAGCCCACCGTAACCTTTAGATTAATAGATTGAGTTTAACAAAAGCGGCAAAAAGCGATCGCTTTACACTTTAAACTTCTCGGTAATCCGCTTCATCGCCTCTTCGACGTTCTCCCGACTGTTAAACGCTGAAATGCGGAAGTAACCTTCACCCGCAGCACCAAAGCCAGAACCGGGTGTTCCGACAACATTGACAGTTTGCAGCAGCTTATCAAAGAATTCCCAACTGGATAAACCATTAGGCGTTTTCACCCAGACATAAGGTGCATTCACGCCACCATAAACTGATAATCCAGCAGCTGTGAGTTTTTCGCGGATAATTTTGGCGTTTTCTAGATAAAAACTAACCAATCCCTTGATTTGTGCCTGTCCTTCTTCAGAGTAAACCGCTTCCGCTCCCCGTTGGACGATGTAAGAAACGCCGTTGAATTTGGTAGACTGGCGACGATTCCACAGTTTCCACAGTTCTACATCGGAACCATCGGCGGCTTTTGCTGTGAGTGTCTTCGGTACGACGGTTAACGCGCAACGGGTTCCTGTAAAGCCTGCGTTCTTGGAGAAAGACCGAAATTCGATCGCAACTTCTCTTGCACCTTCAATTTCATAAATTGAGTGGGGAAGTGATGGATCGGTAATATAAGCTTCGTAGGCTGCATCAAAGAAAATAATCGAGTTATTAGCTTTAGCATAGTCTACCCATGCCTTGAGATATTCTTTAGTAGCAGTTGCGCCAGTGGGGTTATTGGGAAAGCAGAGATAAATTAAATCGACTTTCTTTGAGGGGATTTCGGCGGTGAAGTTGTTTTCAGCAGTAATCGGCAGATAGACTAAACCCTCAAACTCACCTTTATCGTTGGCATCCCCCGTATTTCCCACCATAACGTTAGTGTCTACATACACGGGATAAACTGGATCAGTAACGGCAATTATGTTGTCATGTCCAAAGATTTCCAGAATATTGCCTGTGTCGCATTTGGAACCATCAGAGATAAAGATTTCTGAGGCATCGATCGCCGCTCCCTGCGCTTGGAAATCTTGAGTAGCGATTTTCTCCCGTAACCAGGCGTAGCCTTGCTCTGGGCCATAGCCTTTGAAGGTATTGCGATCGCCCATTTCTTCCACAGCTTTAATCATAGCTGTGCGGCAAGCTTCTGGCAGAGGTTCGGTAACATCACCAATGCCCAGCCGGATGACCTTAGCATCAGGATTCGCTTCAGCAAAGGCATTCACCCGCCGAGCAATTTCTGGAAACAGATAACCCGCTTTCAGTTTCAGGTAGTTGTCGTTAATAGTTGCCATATGTAAATTATGAAAAACGCCCTCAAACAGCTTACTGCTAATTTATAAGGGCGGGGAGTAGTGGGGAGTTGAGAATAGTGGGAGTGGAGCGACAAGGGGGACAAGGGGGATAACCAATGCCCAATCATCAAATATTTATCGGCTGTTTATTATTTTCTGATGTGTAATAACTGTTGCTATTATCAATTCCGAACTGCGTGAGTGATTCTTGACCTGTAATTAATCTTGCTCCGCGATTACGGGTGAAATAGTTCCATGCCCATTGAATCATTACTACTAATTTATTGTTAAATTCAATTAAGAAGTAGATGTGAATCAATAGCCAAAAGAGCCATGCAAAGAAACCTTTCAGCTTGATAAAGCCAAAATCTACCACAGCAGAATTGTGCCCAATCATCGCTAAACTACCCCGATCAACATAAGCAAAGGGTGACAAACTGTTACCTGTAAGCCGCTTTTGGAGTAGTTCTGCTACATATTCTCCTTGTTGCTTCGCTACAGGTGCAACACCAGGTAGCGGTTTCCCATTTTGATGGGGAAAATTTGCTAAGTCGCCAATTACAAAAATATTGGAATATCCCTTAATACTCAAGTCAGGTTCGACAATAACGCGTCCAACGCGATCGCACTGGACACCTGTGCATTCTGCTAGCACTTTTCCCATTGCTGAAGCTTTCACACCTGCTGCCCATAATACCGTTTTTGAGGCAATCTCTTTAACTTCATCACCTTGTTTGAGGGTAACAATATCATTTTCAATATTCGTTACCAGTGTTTTTGTCTGAACAATCACCCCCAACCGCGTCAGGGATGCTTCTGCTTCTTGTGATAACTCTGGTGCAAAGGGTGGCAGAATCCGATCCAAACCTTCTAATAGCAAAATCTTGGCTTCCGATGTGTCGATGCTGCGGAAATCTTCTGTGAGAGTTTGATTTGCTAATTCTGCGATCGCGCCAGCTAATTCTACACCAGTAGGACCACCACCAACAATTACAAAGGTTAACCAGGCAAGGCGTTTTACTGGATCAGTTTCTTTTTCTGCGGCTTCAAACGCCGTAAAAATCCGGCTACGCATTTCTATGGCATCTTCTACTGTTTTCAAGCCTGGGGCGAATTCTTCCCAGTTGTCTTTGCCAAAGTAGGAATGCTTCGCACCTGTAGCGACAATTAACGTATCGTAAGGTATTGCTTCGTCGCCCACAATCACTTTTTGTGCTTCTGGATCAATATTATTCACCTCTCCCAGCAGTACTTTCGTATTCTTGCTCTTACTGAGTACAGAACGCAACGGCGAAGAAATATCCGCAGGAGATAGCGCACCTGTGGCGACTTGGTATAGGAGGGGTTGAAATAGATGAAAGTTACGTTTATCAATCAAAGTAACGTTTACTGCCGCCTTGGCGAGTGTTTTTGCCGCATAAAGTCCACCAAAGCCACCGCCAACAATGACTACTTGATGAGGTGGATTATTGTCAAGTGAGTTTACCATAAAAAATATGTCCCTGCGTTACGAGTGCTGTAACTATTCTTAACAAATTTGTATCAAAATTGTCATCATATGTTTTGTATTGCTTTTTACATTTGAACAAGGATTAAAGTCATCAAAACTACAGGATAAACAGAAATTTTCAAGATGGAGGCTCAAACAATAAGAGTTGGGAATATTTGAATCGCTCTTTATTTGTGTAAATTTATCAAAGGTATATGTAGGATTTATGCAAGCTTACTCAGAACTAGTTGATTGTGGTGTTTGTGTCAAACGTGGTGAATGAGTTCGCCGCCAACGGGTAAAGCCATAGACAAGAGCAGCAAAAATTAACAAATAGGGACTATAAACAATTAACCAAATACCCAGCTTGAGTAAGCCAACGGAAAACGCACTCAAAGAATGGGTGGAGTTGTTCCAAGTTTCCTGAACTTGCAAACCAAAGGCAGGTTGTGGACTGGTGCTAGAAACTGCTGCTTCTAGGTTCAGCGTAATCGTGGAATAAGCAACTTGATTTTGGAGGCTTTTGAGTTGGGCATCAATTTGTTCTATTGTTTGTCGGACATTACTCAGTTCTTGGGCAACACTAAGCACATCTCTAACAGAACCCGCCCGATCCATAATTTTTTGCAAATTGGCTTCAGTTTTCTGCAAATTAGTTAATCTAGCTTGGAAATCCACCAGGCGATCGCCCACATCTTCCGCAGTGATATTGCGACTATCGACAGTGCCCAATTTAGCTAGTTGTTCTAAGGTAGATTCCAGCAGATTCTCTGGTATCCGCAATTGTATTGTTGCTGTGTAACGCGGGTTGTCGTTTTTGGGTTGTTGTTGTTTCAACCCGATCAAATCCCCTTGCTGTTTATTGATAATTTGCGAAACGGCATCAATAGTCTGATCTACAGAGTTGACAGTCAAAGAGATTGCTGCCTTTTTGATTAGTTGGGGACGAGAACGGGCTATTGGTGCAGCTTCCGCCTTTTGGGAAATACTGCTTTCATTAGCAGGTGCAGTCGCTTGATTTGCTGCGCCATCGGCTGCAATTGGATGTAAAGCCTGATTTGCTGATTGATGGGAAGAGGCACAACTGGTGAAAATCACCCCTCCTAATAACACACTCACAAATAAAACAGATGTGCGCGGTAATTTAGCCGAAGCGTACATAATCTACCCCCAGATGGATGAAGTTAACCCCAGTATTACTGAAGTAAAACTGAAAGCTTGTATTGTTGCGATTTATGTAACAGAGATGAATGGTGCTGTTAGCGGATAGCTATGGTTTAGCCCGTGCTGAGTTTGGTAAAGTAAATCCCCATCCGTAACGTAATTACGAATTACGTAGCTTGCTTCTCGCCGGAGACGAGTATTACGAATTACAAATTGTTAATGGCTTATAGTTCATCTGTGGTTACTCAATTTGAGGTACAATCAAAAGCCTGTTAATTAATGACGATGCTTGCTCACAGGAGATGCTTCTATGGCCCGGATGTACTATGACGAAGATGCCAATTTAGACCTTTTGGCTGGAAAAACTATTGCCATTATCGGCTATGGTTCCCAAGGTCATGCCCACGCTCTCAATTTAAAAGATAGTGGTTTGAATGTGATTGTGGGATTATATCCGGGTAGTAAGTCAGTAGAAAAAGCTGAAGCAGCTGGGCTAACTGTGAAGAATGTTGCAGATGCTGCCAATGCTGCTGACTTCATCATGATTTTGTTACCTGATGAAGTTCAAAAAACGATTTACAAAAACGAGATTGAACCCAATTTAGAAGAAGGGAATGTGTTAGCTTTTGCCCACGGTTTCAATATTCACTTTGGGCAAATTGTACCACCGGCTAACGTAGATGTGGTGATGATAGCACCCAAAGGGCCGGGGCATATAGTACGGCGGACTTATGAACAGGGTGAAGGTGTACCAGCGCTATTTGCAGTTTATCAAGATGCTAGTGGTCAGGGACGCGATCGCGCTATGGCATACGCTAAAGGTATCGGTGGTAGCCGCGCTGGTGTTCTCGAAACTACTTTCCGCGAAGAAACCGAAACTGATTTATTTGGCGAACAAGCAGTATTGTGCGGTGGTTTGAGTGCTTTAATCAAAGCCGGATTTGAAACTTTGGTAGAAGCTGGTTATCAGCCAGAATTGGCTTATTTTGAATGTCTGCATGAAGTCAAGCTGATTGTTGACTTGGTTGTGGAAGGTGGTTTAGCCAAAATGCGTGACAGCATTTCTAACACAGCTGAATATGGCGATTATACCCGTGGCCCGCGGATTGTCACCGAACAAACCAAAGTTGAAATGCAGAAGATTCTCAGCGAAATTCAATCTGGGCAATTTGCACGGGAATTTGTTCTGGAAAACCAAGCTGGTAAACCAGGATTTACCGCCTTGCGTCGCAAAGAAGCTGAACACAAAATTGAGGAAGTTGGCAAAGATTTACGCGCTATGTTTAGCTGGTTGAAAAAAGCATAATGATTCAAAGATAGAAACTGGAGTTTCTGGGACTGTTATTCCTGAGTTTTTGGGAAAATATAACTGGAGAAAGGGAAAGTTAATAAAGTCATCGAAAATCGAGATTTTATGGTTTTTAATTGGATTAACCTGTTCCAGTACTCCAGAAATTAAATTATGCTGAATATCGGCACTACTATAAATACTATAGGAATATTGCATTGAGGCAAAATACTGTTGTAATATTTTCTGCATCGCTCATCTCTCGACGACTGTGTTGATTATGCCCAATAGCCTTTAACAACCTGAGTTCGATATAAGAAATTAGCTTAAAAAGCTTGTATGAGCAGCTTTCAAACTAATTGTTATGGGCGTTTTTGTGCAAAAAATATTGAGAATTAAACCTATTGATTAGACATCTCCAGAAAAGAATGTAGAGACGCGAAATTTCGCGTCTCTACAAGGGTTTGGGTGAACGCATAATTAATTTTCCCAAATGTCTATTGAGAACAGAGTGTCTATTCTGATTATGGAAGACTTGTTGATAACAAAGCCCGAATGAGTTTTTTACCCGAAAGCTTTATGTCTAATGTTTTGGGACATTTTCTGACGTCGAACTTAGGTTTAAACAAGAAATGCTTATTCTCGTAACCCAGAAATCATCAGTTTGTCACTAGAATCGGATAGTTTTTTGAGAGAATTGAAAAGATCATAATTTTACTTTTTGGCATTTCGCAATTATGAACCCCAACCTTAAAGATATATCCCCCAATTCGTCCCGTCGTCAAATTTTCAAGACTGCTCTCACCTTTGTGACTGGCTTAACCACCACATCACTGTTATCTTTTTTGATTCCCAAATCCACAAAGCCAGCAAAAGCAATTGTTGTGCAAAAAGCAAATGAGTTTGAACTTAAGGGTGAAGGTATTGAGATTAAGTATTCAGTTCTTAATGGAGTTCCACAGCTTGATTACAAAACTGAAAAAATTTCCTCTCATTTCAGTGGTGATCAAATTCAGACATCAACCACTGATGAAATATATGATACACTACTTACAGTAATTATTAGCAAACCACCAAACTTTAATTTCATTCTCGGAAATATAGTCAGACTGAGCTTATTCTTACCAGATATCAGCATAGTTCTCACTACGGATGAACGTGCTGTCCAAGCCATAGCCGTTTTAGCTACTCAGGCCGTTGAGGGAAATTTCGTTCGTGGCATACCAGTGCCACCAACGTCATATAAGACTTTTGTACTCAAGGGAGCCGCTAGATACCGTAGATAAGGCGTAAAATATTGCTGAAATCGGAGTCCCAAACACAATTTTTGAGCAGGCGATGGCGTCATCTTGATACACATCATTCATTATTGACCCATAACTTCAGTACAATAGTTAACTTAATACTTATACTTTTTTCAAAATTTCAGCATAATTTCTACTTGACAAAAGTAAGATTATCTTAATCTCTCACCAATGCCTCTGGAGTGAGTTCCTAGCGATTTAGGTTAGTATATTTTTGCACCTACTCATAGGAGGAATTAATTTTATATCTAAAGACTGTTTTTATCAAATAAAAAAGCAAATAAGCTGTTAATAGCAACATAACCAATGGGCCGCTGTAATAATTTCTGCATTGCTGATCTCTCGACGACTGTCTTCATTATGTCCAATAGCTTTGAACAGGTCGTCGATGATAGCATAGACCGAAATTATTTTGTTTAGCATCTTCCCCTCTTTTTTCTCGCAGGAGGGGATTTTATTATCTGAGTAACTATGCACGATACCCCAGCGCAAAGCTCTGAGGTGAGTAACTAGCAACTTAGGTTATTCAGGAAATAATGAACATAATTTCATGTTTCATTCTCAGTAATCTGCTTTTAAATGTCTTGAGTTTATTTTGCGCTCGCTATATTCAATATTCAATGTATTCAGTTCATTCATTTCATGACACAGCTTTCAAATCTTGAGCAATTCTAAAACCAGCGTGTTGAGAAAAGTAGGGACGAAACCAATTACGATAGGTTGGTAATGCCATTGAACCATTAGTAGCCCAAGAACCGCCGAGCATCATCTGATGTTTACCATCAAAAAAGGGTGCTGCTTGATCTTCGTAAAGCGGATGAGGTTCAAATCCTGGTAGAGCGTTGAAAGTGTCCCCTAGCCATTCCCAGACATTTCCTCTGAGATCGTAAAGTCCACAAGAACTATTAGCTGGTTTGAACATTCCCACTGGGCTGGGGGAAATGAATTGTAAGTTGAGATTAGAGTTAGTTGATAAGTGGTTATCCTCAGAGGTAAGTAAGGCTTGATTCCATTCGGCTTCAGTCATCAAGCGGATTTCTGAGCCTTGAGAGCGACAAAATGCGATCGCTTCGTAGTAATTGACTTCCACAGGCCAGTCTAGGGGTAAGTCTATTTCGTCGAATGTGGCTCGATAGCGGTAGCCATCCTGGAAGGGTATCCAGAATTTAGGATGTTGGACGTTGTAGAGTTGCTTCCAATCCCAAGATTCAGCATTCCAGTAGTCTGGATTGTTGTAACCACCAGCTTGAACAAATTTCAGATATTCTCCATTAGTGATTAGATATTGACTAGCTAAAAACGGTTTCACTTCTACAGTGCGATCGCCATATTCGCTATCCCAACCGAATGTAAAATCGTCCTTGGATTTTCCTAGTTTCAGCACACCACCGGGAATTGAGCGCATTTCATTCTTGGGAATGTTCCCCTTGCTAGGTGCATAATTCCAGCCTTGGGGACGTTTTAGGCGCTCAATAGGCAATTGACGCACCAGCATCGAAGAGGTTTCAAAGTGAATGCGACTATGTTCTATTCCCATCAGCAAAGCCCAGAAGGGATGCTGTTGATGAATCGGCAGATCCAGGCAAGTATTTTGAATCACCTTGGCGATCGCCTCTCGTGCCTTGTCCCGATATTGCCAAACTTTTTCTACATCAGGCCAGCTAACCCCTTGCATCGCTGCGTCGAGTTCTATTGGTGTTTCTGGATTAACTCCGATTTCAAATAGGGTTTCGTATTGGGAATTAATTCTAGCTTTGATTAAACCAACGCCAATTAACTTGTTGATGAAAAAAACGGCTGAGTGGCCAAGATAAAAAATTAGACGGTTTCTTAAAGGATCAGGGTTAAGATAAAAAGTTTCTTCCCTGACCAAACTTTTCATGAGTGTTTCTTCAAGTTCCCAAGAATTTTTAAAGTAGTTGAGCAGACTTTGCGAACTGCAATCATTAAGTGTGGGGACTTGAGTTGATGTCAGTTTATTTATCGTTGAAACTAAAGCCATGATATTTTTGACAGGAGATTAATTGCACAAATTACATAAATTATGACTGATTACAAGAAAAAGTGTTTTTGATCACATTTTTTGTGTGTCGCCACGATCACGCAATTTGCTCAATTTGTAAATAGACAAATAATGTATTTTTAAATACTTAAACTACGGGTTGCCAGAATAATATCAATAATGAATTAGCGTTGAATTAGTTGTCTTCACTGAGTTTCAGATGATATCCCCGTTAGAGGAAGTGGTTATGGAAAGCTGGTTACCCCCTCAATGGGTTCGGCTGGAAAGACGACATTGGGTTTCCATCACCGTTAGGGGAAGTGGTTATGGAAAGAGTTCACTTCTGGAAGCCTTACTAAGAGGGGGTTATAGACCCCCTAAGCGACACACCTCTTGATGAGGACAAAAAATCAAAAAGAATTCCTCGATTTTGTAGCCTGAAAGCCTTCCTACACAAGGCATCGACGCATGTTAACGAAGTTATGCGGTTTTCAAGGTTCGAGCGAGATGCGTGGATGAACTTCAACACACTGAAAATAAAGTTATGTATACTACCTTCTAACTGTCAAGTATTTAATAAATTAACAATTGTGAGCAGGGTAAATTTATCTAGAGCAATTTGGCAATTAATTAGAGAAGCAAACAGCGATGCCTTCACAGTAGGCATCGCGGATTTTAGATTTTATCTTATCTAAAATCCCAAATCGAGTTACCGATTCACCGCCGCCGCTTCTCGTGCTGCTGCTGCTTGATCTGGGTGGATACCCAAGCGGGTGAGATTAATCCGACCTTTGTTATCAATTTCCCGCACTTTGATAATCACTTCATCGCCTACCGCTACTTCATCCTCAACTTTGCCAACGCGGTAGTCAGCTAGTTGTGAGATGTGGATCATCCCTTCTTTTCCAGGCAGAAATTCCACAAATGCACCTATCGGTATAATTCGAGTGATGCGTCCTGCGTAGACATCCCCTTCGTGCAGCTTGCGGGTCATGCCTTGGATGATGTTTTTGGCTCTCTTGGCCTTGTTCTCATCCACAGCGGAAATTGTCACCGTACCATCATCTTCGATGTCAATTTTCGCACCAGTCTCCTCTGTAATACCCTTAATAGTCTTGCCACCAGGTCCGATGACCAGACCAATCATGTCTGAATCAATCTTGATTGTTAACAGACGTGGGGCATAGGGTGAGGTTTCAGTCCGCGGGGTGTCAATGCAGGCGAGCATTTTCTCCAGAATGTGCAACCGGGCTGCTTTGGCTTGGTGGACGGCTTGGGAAATAACGTCCAACGACAGACCAGAGATTTTCATATCCATTTGCAAGGCAGTAATCCCGACATCCGTCCCAGCAACTTTGAAGTCCATGTCGCCCAAAAAGTCTTCAATGCCCTGAATGTCGGTCAGGACTCGCACTTCGTCCCCATCCTTAATCAGACCCATTGCTGCGCCACTGACGGGTTTGAGAATTGGCACACCAGCATCCATGAGGGCGAGGGTGGAACCGCACACTGAACCCATTGAGGTGGAACCGTTAGAGGAAAGTACTTCCGATACGATGCGAATCACGTAGGGAAATTCTTCTTTTGACGGTAGCACAGGTAGGAGCGATCGCTCTGCCAATGCACCGTGACCAATTTCGCGCCTTCCTGGGGCCCGCATTGGCTTGGTTTCCCCGACTGAGAACGGCGGGAAGTTGTAATGATGCAGATAACGCTTGTGTTGATCTAGCTGCATGTCATCGTTGAGGTTTTGGGCATCCCCCGGTGTACCCAGAGTACAAGTGGATAATACCTGAGTTAATTCCCGGTTAAATAAACCGCTACCGTGGACTCGCTTCGGTAAGACACCAACTAAACAAGAAACAGGACGGACTTGATCGAGTTTGCGACCATCAACACGAACGTTGTCTTCAACGATTTGCCGCCGCATGAAGTATTTGGTAATATCTTTAAAAGTGTTACCAAGTGCCTTACTATTTGCAGTTGCGGCAACTCGAATTGGGTCTTCTTGTGGGAGTTCGGTAATCGTCGTAGCAATTTCATCCTTGACGACATCTAAAGCGGCATCGCGTTCGGGTTTGGTGAAATTAAATTGAGACAGGATTTTCTTAATCTGGCTGCTAGCGCGATCGCGGATATAATTTTCTAGCGTTTGGTCTACTTTTGGTGGTGCTTCTTGCACTATTACCAGACCTAGTTCTGCTACTAAATCTTGCTGCGCTTTGATTAAGTCCCGCACTGCTTCATAACCAAAGTCAATTGCCTCGATAATATCTCGCTCTGGCAACTGATTGGCTCCCGCCTCCACCATGATCACGCCATGCGGTGAACCTGCTACCACCAGATCCAAGTCTCCAGCTTCAATTTCTGCATAGGTGGGGTTAATAATGAAATCATCTCCCACTAAACCAACCCGCACTGCTGCCATTGGCCCATTAAAAGGAATCTGGGCAATCAGAGTAGCGATCGAAGCACCTGTAACTGCTAGCACATCAGGTGGCACTAACTCGTCCATCGACAGCGTTAAGGCAATAATTTGCAGGTCATCCCGTAGCCATGAGGGGAACAGGGGACGCATCGGACGGTCTATAAGACGGCTGGTGAGAATTGTTTTTTCTGGTGGGCGACCCTCTCGGCGCATGATCCCTCCGGGAATCCTACCAGCGGCATATAGCCTTTCTTCATAATCTACTGTGAGGGGAAGAAAATCAATGCCTTCTCTGGCTTGCGATCGCGTAGCCGTCACTAAAACGGATGTGTCCCCTGATTCTATCAAAACCGACCCACCAGCCTGGGGAGCTAGTAGGCCTACTTTCAGTCGAATATCCCTTCCATCGAAGGATATTGACTTATCAACTTCTGCCATTCAGTTTTTTTTCCTTCTCTTTCGCTATTCTCTTTCTGTGGCAATCCTAACATTTATGCCCTGTGACTGACTTCTAGTACATACAAAGATAGAGAAGTCGTTCAAACCAAAGCGCGATACATGATCAGGGCTTCTACCACCTGTTCATCTCCTACCTTTGCTGCACGCGGAATGCGCCCAATAATCTCAAATCCTAACGACTGCCAAAGTGTAATTGAAGGTATATTAGTTTCAAAGACCAAATTGAACATTACTGCTTCGTAGCCCAGGTTTGCTGCTATCAAGAGCATAGCCTCTCCCATGAACCGCCCGATCCCCTGACCGCGTAATCCAGGTTGTACAATAAAACCAGCGTTGCAAATATGGCAACACCGACCGGGAAAGTTTGGCTTTAAATAAAACGCCCCGATTATTTCTTTTGGCTTGTGTGTAGCATCCTGAATAGCTGTCATGACAACAAAGGCATCCTTACTCAACCAGTAAGCCGAAAATTCTGCCTGAGATAGAGGTTGCTTTTGGGGATAAGTTGTACCTTCAACAATTACAACATTGAGTAATGCTCTTACAACCTCCTGTTCTTGAGGATGCATATAATCTAGTTCAACTATTATCCCGCTTTTTAAAACTTGAACAAGGGGAAAATCCATTAATTAATAATGTTTATGCGGATTGATTGCTGAAATATTTATTATATGCAACATTTGCCGGAGAAATATTCTGGAAAAATCGAAAAAGTAGAATATTGGCAATTTTAATTCTGGAATTTCGCGAAAATCTGAGTAGTTAGCAAATGGCGATTTTACACGGAAATTGGTTACTAGAAGATCAAAATGGTTGCTTATTTATTTGGGGAGAAACTTGGCGATCGCCACGAATAAATTTCGAGCCTAGTGGATCTGGAGATATACCACTACATCCATTGGCAATGACATCAGTTGAGTTGAGCGAGTGGTTGCGATCGCAAAGCGTCACCTTTGGCGATTCGCAGCCACTGGCAATTAGCAACTTCATCCAGCAACCCCAAGTTGCTATCGCTACTACTGGGCGAACGCGCAAAGCCGCAAGTGCTACTGAGATAAGTTTGCCAACGCATTCGCAAATAATTGCCCTGCCAACTTTCATCCCAGAAGACAGTGGGGAAGGAACAGCAGCGATTTTCCCTGTGCATTCTGCCAGCTTGGGGCTGGATACAGACTCCCCGCAATATTTGCAACCGTGGCTAGTTGAGGGTTTTTGTCTTAACCCTACCGAGGCAGTAAAATTTCTCACTGCTGTTCCCCTAAATGCTGCTAACGGGGAAGATGCATTTTTGGGAGGAGATTTACGCTTTTGGTCGCAGGTTGCCCGCTGGAGTTTAGATTTAATCTCGCGGTGTAAGTTTTTACCAACAATTGGGCGGCAATCAGATAGTGCATTTACCGCTAGGTGGCAAGTACTTCTAGACAGTGCTGTAGATGGAACCCGCCTAGAAAAATTTTCTGCGAAGATGCCGTTGGTTTGTCGCACCTATCAAGAGGGACTAGGGAGCCAGTCGCGTCCGGAGGTGTCCTCCGTTGAGCAAACTGGCGTGACTGGGGAGGAGTTTTCCCAATCCCGACTCTATGTAAACTTTCCAACCGAACCTCAAGAATTGTTGTTGGGATTTCTTAACAGTACGATAGATGCCCAAGTGCGAGGGATGGTGGGTTCCCAACCTCCAATGGAAGCCAAAGCGATGTCTACGACGGGCAGCACCTACGCATCTTTACCATCTGGGGTGCGACAGTGGTTGCAAGCCTTAACTAATGCATCTGGTACAGTCAATGCAGATGCAATTGAACTGGAACGACTGGAAGCGGCACTGAAGGCTTGGACTATGCCGCTACAATACCAATTAACCCTTAAAACTCTATTTCGTACCTGTTTTCAACTGCGTTCTCCGGAGTCTGGCCAAACAGATTGGACATTGGCGTATTTCCTCCAAGCGGCTGACGACCCTGAGTTTTTAGTAGATGCGGCAACTATTTGGAACAATCCAGTTGAACAATTGGTTTATAAAAATCGCACAATTGAGCAACCACAAGAAACATTTTTGCGAGGTTTAGGGGTAGCTTCGCGATTATATCCAGCGATGTCTAGCGACAAGGCGCAAAGCGCCTACGCACCAAGTTTAGAAACCGAATATCCCCAATCTTCTCGTCTCAACCCCATCCAAGCATACGAGTTTATCAAGGTTGTCGCTTGGAGGTTGGAAGACAGTGGTTTGGGAGTAATTTTGCCTCCCAGTTTGGCGAACCGTGAAGGATGGGCGAACCGTTTGGGTTTGAAAATTACTGCCGAAACCCCAAAGACAAAACAGGGACGTTTAGGGTTGCAAAGTCTACTAAATTTCCAATGGCAATTGGCAATTGGTGGACAAACTATTTCCAAAGCTGAGTTTGATAAACTAGTGGCTTTAAATAGTCCGCTAGTGGAAATTAACGGCGAGTGGGTGGAATTGCGATCGCAAGACATTAAAACAGCCCAAACTTTTTTTACCACTCGCAAAGACAAAATGGCGCTTTCCTTGGAAGATGCCTTGCGTTTCAGTACAGGGGATAGCCAGGTAATTGAAAAATTACCAGTGGTCAGCTTTGAGGCGTCTGGGGCATTGCAAGAGTTGATTGGGGCGCTAACAAATAACCAGGCGATCGCACCTTTGCCTACACCAACAGGCTTTCAGGGACAGTTGCGACCTTATCAAGAACGAGGCGCTGCTTGGCTGTCATTCTTAGAACGTTGGGGCTTAGGCGCGTGTCTCGCCGACGATATGGGATTAGGTAAATGCGTAGCTAATAATACACTAATAAATGTAAATGGACTGTTACGCACAGCTGAGACAATGTGGACAACTCACGCTGGAGAAACAGAGTTTGACGGCGAAGGATTTTGGGCTAACCCCACAGAGCAATTGCTAGTTAATTCCATAGATGAAAAAACTGGCAAAATTGTCCAAGCTAATGTTAGACGGTTGTATCGACAGCAAGTCCGCGAGAAATTACGAAAAGTCACGCTAGAAGACGGTAGCAGTATCACCATTACCCGTCGTCACAAGCTGCTGACAAGTAAAGGTTGGACAAATAACTTACAGGTGGGTGATTACGTTTGTATACCAGGTAAAACGCTCTGGAATGGACAACCGCAAGACCCTGACTTGGTTAAGTTTCTTGCTTGGCAGATTGCCGAAGAACATGAACTACCCGATGTCGGAAGAGTCACAATATCCCAAAAAGACACCAGAGTACTAGAGGATCTACTCCAGACTTGCCAACGCATTAAAGAGCGCTATAACCTCAAAATTAACAGCCCTAATATCTCTACCTTCCCTAACAGAGTTTCTGATCTTCAAGTTAACAGCCAAGCCTATCGGCAATTCTTAGAAGCTAAAGGTTATGTTTGGGGAAAACTGTCGGCAGAAAAATCTATTCCGCCTTTCATCATGCAGGCAGACTTGAATAGTGTGCGGATATTTTTACAAAACTATTTTGATGCTGAATCTGCTGTTGTTTTGAGTATGGGAAGTATTGAGATTGCTACAGCTTCAGCTTTACTAATTCAGCAACTTTCTGCACTGTTGCGGCGCTTCGGCATTTTGTTACGAATATCGCCTAGACAGAAGTGTGCTAATAATGGAACTCGGACTTTACGCACCGACTATATCGGTGTGATTGGAGGAAATTCTGCCCGCAGATTTCTGCAAGAAATTGGTTTTAATAACTCACAGAAACAGTGCAAATTAGAACAGATTTGTCAACTGGTCAGCAATCCAAATATTGAAGGAATTCCTGCTTCTGATATTGTTGCCCAAACAGTCAGAGCAACGGAACTACCGTTGCGGCATTTTGGGATGTACAACACTGTTTACATTAATGGTTCACAGCAATTTTCTAAAGATAGTTTACAGCGAGTAATAGCTGGGATGAACCGCATGATTAGTGGACAAGCCCAAGAGCAGTATCAGCTACTAAAACCTTCCAAGTGGACAACTCAAATGTCAGCCTATGGCAACCTAGATGTACAACAGTTGAGCTTAACGAGACAGTCTTTGCAATGTCTTCTTGATCAACAGGTCTTTTATTGCCGGATTGAGGCTATTGAGGATGTCGAGTACGAAGGGTGGGTTTACGATTTTGAAGTTAGCAAACATCATAATTTTGTTGCTAACAATATTATTTGCCATAACACTATCCAATTTATTGCCTTTCTCCTGCACTTGAAGGAACAAGATGCACTAGAAAATCCAACTCTATTAGTTTGTCCAACTTCTGTTTTAGGCAACTGGGAAAGGGAGGTTAATAAATTTGCCCCCAGCCTGAAAATTTTGCAATATCACGGTGACAAACGACCAAAAGGGAAAGCGTTTTTAGAAGCAGTGAAAAATCACGATTTAATCGTTACTAGTTATTCACTTCTTCATCGAGATATTAAGTCATTGCAAAGTGTCTCTTGGCAGATAATTGTTTTAGATGAAGCCCAGAATGTGAAAAATCCAGAGGCGAAGCAGTCAAAAGCAGTGCGGCAATTAGAAGCGACGTTTCGGATTGCGTTGACGGGAACACCAGTAGAAAATAGGCTGCAAGAACTCTGGTCTATTTTAGATTTTCTGAATCCAGGGTATTTAGGCAATCGGCAATTTTTCCAGCGGCGGTTTGCCATGCCAATTGAAAAGTATGGTGATACGGCTTCTTTGAGTCAATTACGTTCATTAGTTCAACCATTTATACTGCGGCGATTGAAAAGCGATCGCGACATCATTCAAGATTTGCCAGATAAGCAAGAAATGACCGTATTTTGTGGTCTGACTGGTGAACAGGCTGCACTTTATCAACAAGTTGTAGAACAATCTTTAGCAGAGATTGAATCTGCTGAAGGATTGCAACGTCGGGGAATGATTTTGGCTTTACTGATTAAACTCAAACAAATCTGCAATCACCCAGCCCAATACTTGAAACAGGCGACATTAGAGCAACATAATTCAGCCAAACTTCTCCGGCTAGAAGAAATGTTAGAAGAAGTTTTAGCAGAAGGCGATCAAGCTTTAATCTTTACACAATTTGCTGAGTGGGGTAAATTACTTAAACCCTATTTAGAAAAACAGCTTGGGCGAGAAATATTCTTTTTATATGGTAGCACCAGTAAAAAACAACGAGAGGAAATGATCGACCGTTTCCAACACGACCCGCAAGGGCCTCCAATTATGATTCTTTCTCTGAAAGCCGGTGGTGTAGGACTGAATTTAACACGAGCAAATCATGTATTCCACTTTGATAGATGGTGGAACCCAGCCGTGGAAAATCAAGCCACAGATAGAGTATTTCGGATTGGTCAAACCCGAAATGTGCAAGTACACAAATTTGTCTGCACTGGCACTTTAGAAGAAAAAATTCATGACATGATTGAAAGTAAAAAACAACTGGCTGAACAAGTTGTGGGTGCAGGTGAAGAGTGGTTAACTGAAATGGATACAGACCAACTTCGCAACTTACTACTACTTGATCGCAGTGCAGTAATTGACGATGATGCAGAATAATTTCGTGGTAACTGCTTTAGTCCTTTTTGAACTAATCCCGATGGTCAGTTAACAATAAACTGGCAAGCTACACAGTATTGAAAGTGGCTCATCAATTCCTTGTATATAACTTTCGGAATCACTGCTCATTTAACCCCGGTAGCAACAATTTTCACTCACCACTTTAGTGTTTCTGGAATGCCTGCCTACGTGCTGCCAGCACAGCTAAAAATCTTTCTTTGAGCTGCTCTGCCTGATCTTCAGCATGGGAATTAGCACCCTCCTGTCGGGCAAGGCGCTGTAACGGGGCCGAAATGGCAATCCTCTCCTGTTCGTAAGTGCGTAGAGCAAGGCCGAGTTGTTCCCCATCACCTAGATCAGTACAGACTAGAACCTTAGCCAAGGTTACCACATCCTGTATGGCCATAGTTGTGCCCAATCCCAACGATGGCCGCATTGGGTGAGCCGCATCACCCAGTAGGGTTACACGTCTCAAGTCCCCCCACTGCGGCACTGGTTCCCTGTCGAAGACACCAGTTTCGATAATGGCCGCACGCTCAGTGGCACTAATCACACTTTCAAGCAGAGGGGGCCATTGCTCAAATATTTGGAGTACCGTCTCTAGCGCTGATGAACTTTTCGAGTGATTCAAACGTAGGGCTGTGCCACCCCAGGCAAGTAATTCCGTACCTGCATCCATTATCCAGAAGTTCTTTTTTTCTCCAACCACAAGTTGAAATCCAGCAGATTCAATGAAGGGAGCGGCAAGTGGGGGCAAGTTTTTCCGCTTCACAATCCCCCTCCAGGTCATGGTTCCTGTATAAAGAGGGTCACCATCTGCAACGGTAATACTTCTCACCGCAGAGTTATAACCATCAGCACCAATTAGAAGTCGGGCACAGACATCTTCCCCTTGACGGAATTTCAAACGCAATTGCTCTTGTCCTTGGACTGAAGTCCGAGTGAAACCGATAAGGGTATGGTTGAGATGAAGTGATACCGTCGCGGGCAGTGCTTTATAAAGACAGGTCTGTAAATTATACCAGCATAGCCAGGTGAAGCCTGTCCCGGCAAGCGGGGATTCATCAGCAAAAAGAACCTCGCCATTTGGCCGCATCAACATCTGCTGTTTGGGATTCACCGCCAACTGGCGCACCTGCTGCGCCAGTTCAGTATCGATCTCCGCTAGGGCAGCATAGCCGGAATCACCCATCCCCAAGGCAGCACCAATTGGTCGCAACAGGTGGGCTTGCTCAAAAACCCCGATAGAGAAACCAAGTCGTGCTAAAGCATGAGCGGCACAGAGTCCACCTGGTCCGGCTCCAATGATCGCCACATCTAAGACATTATCGGTCGAATTGACTTCAATCATCCTGTTCACCTTGTTCCAAAGTATGACCTTAGTGATTAATTTGAACTGAGGAGCATGATCACATACGATACCAAAAAGTGGGTTCAGACTCAGGACGAATGGGGCAATGCAGTGATTAATCTGAATAAAGTTTTGCTGAAAAACTGAAGTGTTGATAAAGTTAAAACTGCATTTCCCGCCAAAGACTGCGATCAATACTCAACACGAGCGCATCTCGTAAATAAGACGAGTTCCGAACACAAACTGCATTCGTAATTAAGGTTTTCCGCCCCTGTATTGTCCCAGACTTCCAGTCTGTAAATATATTTGCTTGCTTATTTACAAAACTGATATGCTCCCAACTATAAGCGCTATAGTCGTAAGTAACTGTCATAAAACGATAAATCGCGCATCTATTCTATAATTTTGAATTGACTTATGACTAATTACACATTACAAGCAAGTCGAGAATGGTGGTCACAACAATGGCTAGATTTGCTAGATTCCTATCGCTTTAAAAAGCGTTTAGAACGTGCAAGAAATTATGCTCGTCAAGGAAATGTACTCAGCATTGAATTTAAAGGTGCAAAAGTATTAGCTAGAGTGCAAGGTAGTGAAGTAGAACCTTATAAAGTTTCTCTTTCCCTTGAACCTTTTAGCGATGAACAGTGGGGTTATGTAATTGAAACCATGTCCCAAAGGGCAATTTTTGCTGCCAAGCTACTAGCAGGAGAAATGCCACAAAATATAGAAGAAGTGTTCACGGCAAATGGTCTTTCGATATTTCCTTTTACCCTTGCTGATGTTCAGAGTAAATGCTCTTGTCCTGATAAAGCAAATCCCTGTAAACACATTGGTGCCCTGTACTATCAGTTAGGCGATCGCTTCAGTGAAGACCCCTTTGTACTATTTCAATTGCGCGGACGCACCAAAGAGCAAATTCTCAGCGATTTACGTAAATTAGGTAGTGCCAAGATTCAACATAAGACCACAGAAACGCCCGATATTCAACAGTTAATTCCTAATAACAAATACTCAGTAAAAATTGACTCTTTCTGGCAATACAATGAGCCACTAGAGTCATCATTAGTAGTGATTGCGCCGTCCACTAGTGAGATGGTTTTAGATGTATTAGGAGCAATCCCCCTTGCGAAGGAAGAGGAAAATGTAGTAAATTCAACTTCGAGTGATGTGGTAATGAAGTCTTTGAATACAGTTTACAGAGATGTCAGCCATAAGGCTTTTTTAGCAGCAATGAATGTGGGAGGAAGTTGATACTAATTCGTAATTTGTAATTATTTTTCGTGAGATTGTTGTAATTTTAGTTTCAGACCAAAGTGCTGTACCACAAAGAGCCATCTGCAAAGATAAAATTCTCAAAACCTGTTGTGGACAGTGTAATAACATTTTTATTGTTATTGAAGCTGATGTTAGCTGGGTTTAGGGTATTGGCTGAAATTACACCAGAAAAAGTGAGTTCAGAGCGATTGAAAGCACTGAGGTCGAATGGCACTAAGAAAAGCTGAAATACTTGTCTGGTAAGGGGTTTAGAAAACTAATAGTTTTAAGGGCGGGAATCAGAATAATCTGCAACTC
>NZ_JBALCZ010000001.1:0-4194 GCF_036917615.1 Nostoc sp. | reverse complement strand
CAGGATGCTTTAAGGCTGACAAGATAATATTTTTAACCTCTAATTCCTTTTGATTTGCGTTCTCTCATATCGCTTTTAGTCTAAACTCCAGTCATGAGGTGAAGGAATATAAAGTGCTAGAGGCGTAACCTCATCCCATAGTTCGCCTTCAAGTAGAAGCTCTACATTTTCATACTCTAGAATCTGACCATGCCGACGTACTGGTGGAGCCATAATAACGTTCATAGTGCTTAGATATTCAACTTTGCCAAGAATTTCTTCACTAAGTTTTTTTCTAGGAATTTCCTGATTATTAATGGCTTCACTAACGGTTTGTTTGACCTGTTCTAAAAGAGTAAGTCCTGTAAGAGAGCCATCAACTTTGGATCGCAAATAAACATCTTGAATAAAACAACCCAGCATTTGTTCGATTTCTGGCGTACTTCGGTTGGTAGTTGTTGCCTCCACTATAATGTCGGTTTGTCCGCTCCATTTAAACAAGAGTATCTTCAAAACAGTAAGGATGATTGTGAAAATGGTAACTCCTTGAGAACGGCTGAGAGCTTCGATTGCTGCAACTTGAGTCTCAGGCAAGACTATAGAATAGAAAGACGCACGCCTGCTGTTAGTATTAAGTTGTGATTTTTTAGTGAGCAGGAGATCTAGTGTTTTTGGAAAATCAGCCAACTTTTTCTGCCAATAAGAAAATTGTTTTTGGAGTCCTTCTTCGTTTAACCACTTTCGTTGCCAGAGAGTAAAGTCCGCATATTGAACTGCCACTTCAGGTAGTGGTGAGGATAAGCCATTCAAGAAAGTGCTATAAAGCGTTTCTAATTCATGGAGGAAGATGCCTATTGACCAACCATCTGTGATGATATGGTGCATTGTTATTAACAACCAATGCTCCGAAGTTGCCAACTGTAGCAACGTTGTCTTGATCAAGGGGCCAGAAGCTAGCTCGAAATGGTGTTGAGCTTCAAGGTTAGCAAGTTCTCGAACTAAGGCTTCTCGCTCTTCAAGAGACCGATGTTGTAAATCTACTATTTCTAATGGTAAGGTCAGGCATGGGGCGACGATCTGCACGGGTTGACCTTCTTTGACAG
This sequence comes from Nostoc sp., assembly GCF_036917615.1. GTDB lineage: Bacteria > Cyanobacteriota > Cyanobacteriia > Cyanobacteriales > Nostocaceae > Nostoc. The sequence continues at coordinate 3,112 of NZ_JBALCZ010000001.1, read as the reverse complement.
TAAAGGTAGTACGCAGAATTTCATGGCGACGGATAATCTCATTGATGCTAAACTCCAATACCTCTTTTGAGAGCGCTCCAGTGAAACGTAAAGTAATAGGGATGTTGTAGGCGCAACTGTTAGCATAGAAATGGTGTGCTATCCATATATCCTGTTGTGTAAAAGACAACGGTATGGGTGTGTCTCGCGCAACAGGTACAAGAGGTGGTAGGGTATCAAACTTCGTACTGCGCTCAGATTGCTCTCGTAACCCTTCTTTTTGTGCAGTCTCTATTACCTGTGCTAAAGAAGCTATGTAGGTGCTTCAAATAGAGAACGTATAGGCAATTCAATCGAAAAAGCAGACCGGATGCGAGAGATAATTTGGGTTGCCAGTAACGAGTGTCCCCCCAATTCAAAAAAGTTATCGTTCACACCCACTTGTTGCACTCCCAAAACTTCAGTCCAGATCGCAACTAAAATTGTTTCGGTCGGGGTGCTGGGTGCGACAAAGGTATCTTCCAGTTCCCTATCCCAACTGTCGAGTGTCCTTAGGGCGCGACGGTCTACCTTACCATTAGCAGTTAGGGGCAAAGCTTCTACGATCGCAAAGCGATCGGGCACCATGTAGTCGGGTAGCTTTTCCTGTAGGAAGTTGCGGATATCTGGGATTAAATTCCGCGCTAACTTTCCCTGTAGCGGGTTATTGCCATACTCGCTCCAATGCTTGGACTGCTGCGTCAGTGTCAAAGAAATCCGAGAGTCCAAAGCTTCTGCCCCCATCTTGGTGCGATGCCGAAATACCACGTTGTAGCAGCCATCTGTACCGGAATCTGTCCAACTGATGTCGATCGCGTAAGGTAAGTCGTGGCCGATCGCCCATAGCTCTTCAGGATCTACCCCAGCCCCTAAAAGCTTTGGTAACTTCTGCGATCGCCACTCGCCTAATGTATCGGGTTCATCAGAGTTGAAGAGCCATTCTATGGTCTTGACTTCTGCCAGAATACGTGCGTTGGGAACGCGATGGAGTCCGAGCGTTTCGGGTTCGCTCTGGAGTAACTGGCGGACATCTGGCAATTTGAGTTCGTGCTCCTGCCAATCCAGCCACGTAATGTTCTCAGATGGACTCACTAGAGTGCCGATGTGGAGAATTACATCATAGCGAAAGCGCGTTAGCTCGTTATGGTGAACGCCACGCTTAAGTTGAATTTGGACGTGGCCGATCTGCGGGAAATGCTGCTTTAAAGCAGTAAAAAAGGCGGGGTCAATGACGAGTTCTTCCTCTTGGGTCATGCGCTGTCTGATGCGCTTAGCCAATTGCGATCGCGAGAGCGAATCAGGTGCCTGATGCAGTTGAATTGAAGTGTGGTAAGCCTCCAATAATGGCAAGCTACGCACATCTCCGACAAAGATAAAGCCTCCAGGTGCGACTGTATTCACAGCGCCTTTGAAAACGTTTAAGAGATATTCAATGCTGGGAAAATACTGGCAGACTGAGTTCAAAATCACCGCGTCGAACGTTTCGGATGCGATCGCCCCAAAGTTGTCCGCTGTTTTGTGAGCGATCTCCACTTGCGGTAATTTCGGCTCCACCCACTGCAACTGCTGTTGTAAATAATGCACTACCTCTTGTGACAAGTCTGTGCCCCAATATCGGGTACAGTGGGGAGCAATTCGGAATAGCAATAGACCCGTGCCACAACCGATCTCTAGGACGCGGCTCGGTCGCCATGATAAAATTCGCTCAACAGTCTGGTTTACCCACTCGCGCATTTCTTCTTCCGCAATAGGCAAGCCTGTGTAGCTACTGTTCCATCCGACGATGTTAAACTTCAGGTCTTGATGCTCGCTAGTCTGTCTGTAAGTCTCGTCGGCAACTACTTGCATCTGCGAAATTTGTTCGATCTGCCACTCTGCTATCTGCTCTGGCGAAGCATTGTATTGAGGATTCCGAACTAAATAAGCGACCAATTGCTTCTGGTTGGGTAAATCTTCCCGAGCGATTACGACAGCTGACTGCACGGCAGAATGTTGACTCAGCACTGTTTCGACCTCGCCCAATTCGATGCGGAAGCCGCGAATCTTTACCTGATTGTCGATGCGTCCTATAAACTCGATGTTGCCTTCCGGTAAGTAGCGTGCTCTATCCCCGGTTTTGTACAGTCGTTCTCCTGCCTTATTGCTGAAAAGATTAGGAATGAACTTTTCGGCATTCAGCTGAGGACGGTTGAGATAACCTCTGGCTACTCCAGCACCACCAATGTAAAGTTCCCCAGATACACCAATTGGAACAAGTTGTCGCTGAGAACTGAGAATATAGACTTGGCGGTTTTTCAAGGGACGACCGATCGGAACTTTACTCGGAGAAATCCTTGGAGATACTTCAAAGGTCGTGGTTGTTATAGTTGTTTCTGTTGGCCCATAAGCATTTAAGAGACGTACCGTTGTCAGAGGACTCTTTTGCCACAGCTTTAAGATTTCTGGGGACATTGCCTCGCCTCCGCAAATAATTAGCCTTAAGTCTTTGAGGGAAGTGAAGAAAGAATTTTCCTCTAGAAATTGAAGCCAGTGCGTCAAGTACGCTGGAGGTAGGTTAACTACTGTCAAGCCTAATTGAAGTAATTTTTTGTGAAACTCTGTGCTAGTTAAAGATTTTGTTTCAAGTAGAACTAGCCTTGCCCCGACTGACAGAGTTGGTAAAATTTGCTCTAAAGAAACATCAAATCCGAGCGAGGCAAATTGTAAGATACGATCTCTTGGAGTAAGTTGATAGTGGGCGATAATATTTTGACAATGAGACGCGATCGCTTGATGTTCAATCAAGACTCCTTTAGGCTTACCTGTAGAACCAGAGGTATAGATCGCATAAGCTAAGTTTTCTGATGTCACATTACTGATGGGAGGAAGTTCTGGCAGCACAGATATTTCTTTCCAATCAGCATCCAAGCAGACTACTCGTGCTTGATGTTCTGGTAAAGAGGCAACTAATTTTTGTTGAGTCAGTAAAACTGGCAGTCGTGAATCATTGAGCATATAAGCGAATGGCACTAAGAAAAGCTGAAATACTTGTCTGGTAAGGGGTTTAGAAAACTAATAGTTTTAAGGGCGGGAATCAGAATAATCTGCAACTCTC